>JBALWH010000079.1:0-10534 GCA_036960175.1 Motiliproteus sp.
GTAGACACTAAGCCTAGCGTCTCGCTGGGAGGGAGGGGTCCATACATTGTCGCAGTAAGCGACCATCAAGCAGGATATTAGGCCGCAGACCTGGTCACTTTTGACCGCTGAATATGAGCGATATTCAATCTGAGGATGGCCGTGGGGGGATCAACCGCTCTAGGGTGGATGATCAATTCGGGAACCGCTGACTTCAGGTGATGCGCCCCAAACGGGCATCTACACGCTAGCGAAGAAAAGCGGTAGCCATTCGAAAAAAGCTCTTTGGATGCTAGTTGCATGTGTCGATAACTCTCTCCATTTATCGCGGGAGCTGGGCATTACTTGGCCCGAAAGTGCCATTGACCCTGAGCGTTATCATTCGTGACAGCTTGACGAATAGAGTCATCAATATCCTCGGACTCAAAGTCGTACAGACTGCACATTTTCAGCGCACGGCGCAGGTCCACTTCAACTCCTAAGTATTCAAGTATCACTCTCGAACTGCAGGGCATTCGTTCGCCGCTAGCGGATGCTCCGATGCGTAACCCGTGTAATCTGGTAACTCGGCTTTTAAAGGTGGGAAACAAAATAGTCTGAGTGATCTCGTTGGCTGTAATCGACTCGTAATCCGTCATGAAAATTCGGTCAGTCAGGAAGAAGGCCATGCCTAGATATTTACAGTGGCAAACCTTTTCTTCAGTGGTTTCTACTAAGCGCTCTGTTCGCTGATAATAGATACCATCGCCTTCTCGCTGAAAGCATACCAAGGCTCTGAGGATTTTACCGGGAGCTGCCATGGATAGATAATACTCAAAATAATATCCTAAATACTTATCAAGCTCAGCTGATCCCCGTTGTTTCAAACGCTCTAAATGCGAGTGCTCTGGGAGCGACTCAGCTCTGTTTTGCTGTTTTGGCCGCACCTGAACCAAGCGTTCGAACTGACTGTGAGGCAGCAATATCTCATGCTCCTCCAATCCGAAAAAATCACAAATTCTCCGTAATGTATTAGCCGCTGGTCGAAAGCGCCCGCTCAGGTAGCGGTTGAATTGTGGGCGGCTGATCCCCAGTCTCCGGCTTACCTCCGCGATAGATTTGTAATAGCTACAAAGCAACCGCAAATTCTGTGATAAATCTTCGTTCATATCTCCACTCCAGTGCTTTGACGCAATGTCCTAGGTTAACTCATATCCACTAAGTGGCACAGAGTGGTACAGACGCACTATGGATCACTTTATGTTGCTTTGTGCGCCTATGTGTTACTGGGCATCAAATGTTCCTCTTTCCGCAAGAGTGTTGAAATAGCTCTGTCTCTATCTTGTGACGATAAAAAAATAATTGAACTCTTCGAGGAGTCTCACAATGAACACAGCAGCAGTAAAACCGGAGTTTTATGGAGGCGCCTGGGTCTCTTTTCTACCAATCTTAAGCTTTGTCGGAGTCGCCATTTATGTAGCGACAGCATTGGAAGAAGCGACTATTCAAGGTATGTGGGTTGGTATCCTTGGAGGGCTATTGATCACCTTCCTGTTTGCCAAAAACAAACTCGCTTACAGCGAAACAATAATGACGGGCATGGCAAGCAAAGTGGCTATCGCCCCGGTTGCCGCGTGGATCTTTGCAGGGATTTTTGCCACGGTGCTTCGCTCATCCGGATTGGTTGATGGCATCCTTTGGGCGGCCTATCACACCGGAGCTACCGGCACGGCCTTTATAGCAGTTACCTTTTTATCTAGTGCGCTGTTCGCTACGGCGGCAGGTACAGGTTTTGGCACTATCGCCGCAGGCATGGGGGTTCTCTATCCCGCGGGTGTGATGCTGGGTGCCGACCCTCTGCTTATGGCTGGTGCCATCGTTAGCGGAGGGGCCTTCGGCGATAATCTAGCTCCTATCTCCGATACCACCATTTCTTCGGCGGCAAGCCAAGGGTGTGATGTCGGTGGAGTCGTTCGCTCGCGTCTGAAATATTCATTGACCGCAGGGGGAATTACCCTAGCGTTATTAATTATGTTCAGTATGGCCAGTAGCGGCACTAGTGCTGTGGTCCCTTATGACCAACTCGCTGAATTTATGGACCCTAGGGGTTTATTGATGCTTATCCCGGCTTTTGCGGCCATCTACGTTGCAATGAAAAGCGGTGATGTCATTTTTGCCACCACCGTCGGTATTTTGTCAGGCATGTTGGTAGCTGTCGCGTCTGGTTTGAACACCGTGGAAGCCTTTGTCTCGGTTGAAAATGGAGTGCTGATCAATGGCGTTGCAGGCTGGATGGCTGATTTGTCGATCCTAGTACTTCTACTGGCTGGTGGCATTCGCCTGATGCTAGACGGGGGGGGGAGTGAAAAACTGATCAATAGCCTTAAGGGTATCGTACACACGCCTCGTGCTGCTGAAGCGTCATCTGCTGGTCTATCACTGCTGATGTCTTCGATGATGAGCATCAATGCACCGGCTATCCTCGCAGTGGGGCTGTCCTATGCAAAACCGGTAGGTGAACGTTTTGGTCTTACGCCTTATCGTCGTGCCAATATTATCGACAGCATGTCTTGTACTCTGGTCTATTCACTACCTTGGTCTGCCGCTCTGCTGTTCGCCGCAGGGTTGTCCTCTAAAGCTGCGGAGACTTTCCCTGGAGTGCCTGCACTTCAACCGCTGGATATGACCCCTTGGGTAATCTACTCCTGGGTGTTACTGGCCGTGATGTCTTTCTCCATCATTACAGGCTGGGGACGTCGTTTTGTCGATACGCCTGAAACCGAAATGGAGCTCGCTCCCCACGATCGCTTGAACCCTACCGTTCAGTCGTCCTAATTAGCTAATTGAACCAGGAACAAGCGATGTTTACCGAAACACAAGCGACACGCAGTGCTATCGGCATCATAACCGGATCCGGTCCCGAAGCAGGGCTGGATCTCTGGAAGAAGGTGCTGCAAGCCAACAAAGACTTGCTAGAAGGGGGCTACCGAGGAGATCTCGATGCACCCAATGTAAGCATTATGTCGGTGCCAGAACTCGGTCTATCCATGGAGTTGCAAGCCAATAACGCAAAGGTCTGGGATGCTCTTTCCGTAACGGCTCGCTCTATTGCCGATCAGACCGATTACTACGCTATCGCCTGCAATACGCTCAACTATTACCAGCCTCAGTTGGAAGAATTAGATCTACGCTCACGACTGGTTTCTTTTTCTGACGTTGTCATCGATATGGTGAAGCGGGAGGGTATTAAGAAAGTCGCTTTACTAGGCGCAAAGCCCGTTACAGATCTGGGCGACTGGTCGCCCTACCGAAAACTTGTTGATGTAGTTGAGGTAGAGGTCCCTGAAGACACGGCTGACCTCCACAACTTGATCTACGACGTCAAGATACATGGTGGTGACCACGCGAATCTCCGAACACGTTTTAGTCGCCTTTTAGGCAGCCTCAACGCTGACACGGTGTTACTGGCTTGTACCGAACTGCCGTTGATTCTTGTTAATAGCAGGAAAAACCTGGTTGATGTTACCGATTTGGTAGCCAAACAGCTGGCACTGCGATCATTGCAGGGCTAACACTATCAGCTCTGGATTAGCAGGTTCCATACTGTTAATCCCCTTGGGGTCTGTTATCAGACCCCTTTTTTTGAGATTGAACATTATGAACACACGCACAGAACATGATCTGCTAGGAGACATGGAGATCCCTGCTGAGGCTTGGTACGGAATCCAAACCCAGCGAGCAATCGATAACTTTTCCATCACAGGCGTCCCTATCTCTCACTTTCCACCGTTGATTACCGCGCTGGCGATGGTAAAACAGGCGGCTGCCAAGGCCAACCGTAACACCGGCAGCATGCTGCCGGAAAAAGCAGATGCCATCATCGCTGCCTGCGAAGATATTATCGCTGGGGATCTGCACGACCAATTCAAGGTAGACCTGATCCAGGGGGGCGCAGGTACGTCGACCAACATGAATGCTAACGAGGTAGTCGCTAACCTTGCGTTGCACAAGTTAGGGTATGAAAAAGGACAGTACGACAAACTTCACCCTAACAATGATGTCAACCAGTCACAGTCCACCAACGATGCCTATCCAACTGCCGTGCGGCTGGGAATCGTCTTTGCGGCGCAACCGCTGGTCACCGCCATTCAAGAATTGAAAACTTCCCTGAATGAGAAAGCGGAGGAATTCTCCGATGTGTTGAAAATGGGGCGAACCCAGCTACAAGATGCTGTTCCTATGGCCTTAGGGCAGGAGTTTGAAGCCTTCGCGGTGACCCTCCAGGAAGATATAGACCGTATCAAAGAGTGCACTCTACTGCTGTGCGAAGTCAATTTGGGTGGGACGGCAATTGGTACAGGGATCAATGCACACTCTGATTACACCCCGCTAGCCATCGAATCTCTCGCCGAACGCTCGAACCAGCCGATCAAACTAGCGACGAATTTAATCGAAGCCACTTCTGATATGGGAGCCTTCGTCACATTTTCTAGCATGTTGAAACGCCTCTCGATAAAGCTCTCCAAGATATCAAATGATTTGCGCTTACTCTCTAGCGGGCCACGCACCGGCTTCGGAGAGATCCACCTACCACCGATGCAACCGGGCTCATCCATCATGCCGGGTAAAGTCAATCCAGTTATACCCGAAGCAGTCAACCAAACCGCATACCAGGTGATCGGCAACGACCTGGCCGTAACCCTAGCGGCAGAGGCTGGGCAGCTTCAATTGAATGCCATGGAGCCATTGATTGCTTACAACATATTGATATCGATAAAAATGCTGGTGTCGGCCTGTAACATGTTGGAGAAACGTTGCATTCGAGGCATCAAGGCTGACCGAGAACAATGTGCCCGCCATGTTGAGAACAGTGTTGGCATCGTCACAGCATTAGTGCCCCATATTGGCTATGAAAACGCCACCCGTATTGCCAACATCGCCCTCAAGACCAACGCGACGGTAAAAGACCTCGTGCTCGATGAAGGTTTGCTGGACGAAGCGCTGCTGAGTGAATTACTAAGCCCCGAGTCAATGCTAGCACCACAGAGCCGGATAGCATGAAAAAGCGAATACTCATTCTCTATACTGGCGGGACTATCGGTATGGAACCCTCTGAGCAGGGTTATGTACCGGTAGCAGGTTTCGATCGGCTATTGCAAAAGCTCCTTCGCTCAAGGGCTGCCCAGCAGCTGCCTGATTATGAGGTGCTAGAGTTTGACAATTTGATCGATAGCGCCAACTTGGTTCCTGCTGACTGGACCCTGATCGCTACAAAAATAGAGCAGCACTGGGCCGACTACGACGGTTTTATCGTCCTCCATGGTACCGACACCATGGCATACACAGCATCGGCCCTCTCCTTTATGCTCAAAGGCACCGATAAACCGGTTATTCTAACAGGGTCTCAAATCCCTCTAGCAGAGCTGCGCAATGACGCTCTCGATAATCTCGTGACGGCCTTGTTCTTGGCTGGCAATTACCCCATCCCAGAAGTCTGTATCTACTTTAACGGTCGACTGTTGCGCGGTAACAGAAGCTGCAAGCTAAAAAGCATGGGGTTCGATGCCTTTGATTCACCTAATTTCCCCTGGCTAGGGCAGGTCGGTATCCATATCGATCTGCATGAAAACCTACTGCTGGAAAAAAGCGATCCTGAGTTTTATATACGGGAGTTTAATCCGAGTGCGGTATGCATAATGCCTATCTATCCAGGGATACCTGCAAGGATTTTGGACCGCGTACTGGATCAGCATGACGTTAGAGGCCTTATTTTACAAAGCTACGGGGTAGGCAACCCCCCTGACGCAAATCAGAAATTTATCAGTACACTTGAGCAAGCCTCGGCCAGAGGCGTTGTTGTCCTAAATATTACTCAATGCTTACAAGGACCGGTTAATCAAGGTGCTTATGCCACGGGGGCGACCCTGAATAGGATTGGCGTGGTTCCTGGCAGTGATCTCACACTGGAAGCCGCCTTTGCTAAGATGCATTTTTTGATTAGCCAAAATTTAGAATCAGATAGTATCCGCTCTGAATTACAACACTCACTATGTGGAGAATCGTCAGGGTGAAGCGGAAGGGTTTAATCCGTTACCAACTGTTCACTTCTAGAAATCAAAATCCTGAATTTATTCGAGTACATTAGCAGAGCCTAAAGGTCTGCTAGGTCGATAAATGAGCATTCTTCTTCGGCTGTGCTGCATGATTACTTTGGCTCTGATATGGCGAGATAGATGTGCCAGCACGATTTTCGGACAGGGATGCTCTCAGTGAATCGTCTTCAAGTTGCAGCGCTGCAATGGTGCAGGAACTCGACTGCCGTTTTGTACCTAAAACCACCCGCAAGGGCTCTCTCCTGGGCGACTGCAAAGGGCTAGCTCCTAACGATTAACGATTAACGATTAACGATTAACGAATTGAGTTGGGTTATATCGCGCCGAATCTTAACCCGTAGAAAGAACAATGGAGGTGTTATGAACGGGGCTATTACCTTCAGCTTGGGATATCTCTTTGAATTACTACTTTATCGATCGCTTATGAAATGTTGTTTTAAAGCAGTAGGTTACAAAAGTCTTCGGTTTAATTACGTCAAGAGGGCTAAACTACGTCCCAAATAATGCGGGATTCAGCCATGAATTGTCTTCGGTTCAATTTCGTCAATACAAGGGTTGTTCCGGCCTTTTAATGCTAGGTTAGGTGTAAATAAAACAATGAAATTTCAACAGATCCTAGATCCTCGTTAACATGGCTCTTCTTGAACTAATACTTCTTGTTTTCGTCCTTCTGGTTGCCTTATCCATTGTTTGGACCACGCTGCAAACTGGTATTTCCCCCATGATGAGTTCAGGCAAGGCTTGTCAAGCCATGCTTGCTTCAATAAATAGGCCTGCAAATGGTCCTTTAATTGATCTCGGTTCTGGCTGGGGAACGCTCGTCATCGCTCTCGCCCGTGAGCACCCTCGTAAACAAGTGATAGGCTACGAACTGTCATGGTTTCCATGGTTGGTCTCAATAATTCGGAAATATAGCTTACGTCTGGATAACCTTACGATTTATCGCAAAGATTTCAAGAATGCTGAACTCAGCAATGCTTCTATTCTATTCTGTTATCTTTTCCCTGGAGGTATGGTTGCTCTTCATAAAAAACTGAAATGCGAACTATTTAATGAGGTTCTCATTGTGAGTAACACATTCGCTTTACCTTCGTGTCAGCCTACAAAAGTTATCAGACTTAACGATGTCTACCAAACTCCGATTTACGTATATTATTGGCAGCCAAAGTGCTCTTTTACTCCGCGGGAAAATAATGACGATAAGCCTTATTCAAAAACGAGAAAAAACACCTAACTAGCCATTCAGCCCGATCGACAAAACTGTTGCTTCGCAACCATTTTTCGGCCGGTTAATGAAGTGTTAGAGTGCGGAGATTGGTGCCTATGGATATTGAAGAGTTCCCACTAGCATGGCGATGGGTCAAATAGCCGCATGCGAAATTGTCTAAGGAAATTCTCAGTGAACTCAGTCCGCTGAGCCTTGAGTCTGCAATGAGGCTAGCTATTTCCACTCCGCGTAATTTTCCCCCTGGCGCGACTAGATTTGATTCGTCTGGAAATGATGAGGCAACACGTCAGTGGTTGAAGCAGCTTGTTGTCCTTGCACAGCGGGTAACCATTTCCTGGGATCAGGAGACAGCTCTAACTCTGCCATGGTCCGTATTTTGTGAGTATTGGAACGATTTCTGCTATCCCTCAAGCGACGATGCCGATGTCTTCCTTGAAAGCGGGCAACTTTTTCTGCGTTGGAATCACTATGAGGTGTTTGAACATGACTCCCGTGCATTCTAACAAAAGCATTAAAGGCGCATTTCGTGCGGGCGTTAGGTATGGATTAGTTCAATGTTGGAAACACTATCGGCGTATTCCCTTCCTTCCATTGGGCAAATTTTGGCATCACATTCTGGAATAGTTCCGATTCAACCCATTGTTGCAACCAGTATCGCAATTTAGGATAAGGTGCATCTTGAAACCACTCGGGATCCACTCCAGAAAACTGCCTGATAAAAGGAAAGATAGCTGCGTCTGCTAAGGTCTTTCTTTCTCCAGCCAAATAAGTGGTCAGTGTAAGGCGTCGCTCTAAATGTTCTAGAAACCGCTCTCCTTGATTTCGATAATCTACTGCTGTGAGCTCTGGATAACGAACGGAATATTTATAACGATCGAGACTGGGCTTAAAATGGAAATCATTTTCCTGTATCAGTTCATTAATTTGGTTTAGCTTATTTATATTTTCATCGAGCCACTTTTCAGGATCACTTTGCTCCAATGCCCAGAGCATTATCTCCCGGCTTTCGTCGATGACTCTTCCATCCACTAGTTGCAGAACAGGTACAGTTGCCTTCGGAGAAAGCCTCAATAACTCTGTAGGCTTTTCTTTGAGTAGCACTTCACGCCAAACAACAGCCTGCCCACTGTAAGCGATAGCGAGGCGAGCGCGTATTGCGTAAGGACAGCGCCGAAAAGTATACAGAATAGGTAACTTAGCATTCATGGTTCGAGACTTGATCAGCAAACGGGTAGGAGCATGGTAATCGGTATAGGTGCCAAATGCCCAACCCCTCCTTCAAAGACAGGGCAGGCCGCATCGTCATAACGATACTTTGCGATCAAGTGTTGCTGAAAAGCAGTACTCGGATGTGTACAAAACCGTGACCAGTTTTACTTGACTACTACATCCTCCTACCCAAACTCGAAGAAGGCTATTTTGTTGCCATCTACATCGCGAACATAGGCACCGTAAAATATATCTGGGACGCGCTGCCCCGGAGCACCTTCACAACTAGCGCCTAGTGAAATCGCCTTATTGTAGAGCTTATCCACGTTTTCTTTCGAGCCAGCAGGAAAAGCCACCATATTGCCGTTACCCGGGCTTGGCGCTTCTTCGTTGTGCGGAATACAAACAGCCAGCATGGGCTCCTGCATCGACTTACCGATCATGGCAATGCGACCCATATCGAGCAGCACCTTAGCACCGAAATCGGAAAGTAATTCAGTATAGAAGGATTTCGATGCCTCGATGTCTGATACGCCAATAGTCAGATATCCGATCATGATGAGGTTTCCTGTATAGGGAGTTCTTGCGGGAGTAAATGAGTATAGCTAACCGGTGGCGATTCACTGAGTGTTAGTTAGGGTTTAATAATTCGCTTGGCTTTCCAGTAACGCGGATCCCAGTATGGGTTGTCCAATCGGCTTAGTATCACCCCTTGACTGGTTGAGGCGTGTAGGAAGGTCTGGTTGCCCATATAGATACCGACATGACGGACTTTGACATCGGTCTTGAAGAATACTAAATCACCTGCTCTGAGCGCATTTCTCGGCACCGGGTCACCGGCACGATGTTGCCCAGACGTAGTTCTGGGTAAGGGGATACCTAGCTTTTCAGAAAAAGTTATTTGCACAAAGCTGGAGCAATCCACCCCAGAGCGACTCTCTCCGCCTAATCGGTAAGGCGTGCCTTTCCAGTCTAAGTATTGAGCGAACAAATGCTCGTTGATGGAGGGCGACGTTGTGGCAGTGTTTACAGACGCGGTGGGCGTCTTAAGCGTCTGCTGGCTGCACCCACTTAATACCAACAGCCCC
This sequence comes from Motiliproteus sp., assembly GCA_036960175.1. Lineage (GTDB taxonomy): Bacteria > Pseudomonadota > Gammaproteobacteria > Pseudomonadales > Balneatricaceae > Motiliproteus. Next base: position 9,597 of record JBALWH010000079.1, read on the forward strand.
AGAAAAATAGAGAAGAGTTTGCGTTGAGCCTGTATGCGGAGGCACTTTTTATTTACCCAAATAGCCATGTGATAATGCTACAAACTATCCGGCGAGTTTGCCTTGATCCAGCGCAGTTGCACTTAATCCAGCAGCTGACTGTGACGGGTTTACCGATAAAGTAGCCGTTTGATGGAGGCAAACAGGTCAGGTGTAGCGTTCGAAAGTTAACAGGGTGTAAGGAATGGCCGATCGCGATGCTGTCGAGCCTCACTCGGTTCAAATTTACGGCTATTCTTAATTCTCATCCTAATGTGAGGGTACCAGGTGATCAGACTGGCACGCTTGTCACTAGGGACGACCTGCTTTGCAGCGCCGAATTAACACCAGTTAAATGAGAACTGTATGAACGTAAAAATGAATGATGACGCTTTGATGGCACTAAAGATCGCTTTTACTTATATGCCAAAAGCGATCGAGGTGACCCAATACGAATATGGTGAACGCTATCAGGTCGTTCTAGGCGATATTGCCAAGGTCAGAGAGACCTTGCTGATAAACGATGTAGACCCTGAAGAGGTGTATGGCGAAATTGACCCGGACAATACGCCTAACTCGTCCTATTAAATCACTGCGAGTATTTGCAGCAGATAACATTAGGCTGAAGCGGAGTGTGAACCACCATCTGTTTGCTCGATACTTTACAGTGATTCGATGTGTGCTTTGTAGATGAAAGCGGCCTACCTCGCCACGGTAGCTACACGATAAAGCGGTCATTCAGAAGTTATCAATTAACCCCGTTCTTAGAAGATTTAATGGGTCGAAACTCGGGTCCCTTTCCCTTGATTTCACACGCGCGGAAAACTGTTTATACATACAGTATATTTAATGAAATAAAAATTCTGTGCTCGAAATGCTGAAACGCATGCTCATATTGATCTGGTAAGAAAAATTAAAAT
>JBALWH010000080.1:0-10507 GCA_036960175.1 Motiliproteus sp.
ATGCTTACGCAGACGCTCTGCCGTTCCTACCGGAAACGTACTCTGATTAACCACAGTAGCATTGGGCTGAGTGACTGCCAGATCTGTCAATAGCTGCTCTGCTAATGCCAGCTGATTGGAGCCGAGGGCCAAAAAATGCACCTGTCCGTGGGAAAAGCCATCGCTGACATCAGCACTGATGATTAAACGACCCGACTGTTGCTGTGCTTGTAACTTTTGACTCAATCCAGGCTCTTCAAAGCCTACATCACCCTGCTTTATTTGTTCGATATTCTCACAGTCACAGCAGATAGCGACCACATCGTTGCCAACATCGGCTAATGCCCAAGCGGTGACCAGACCCGTTAATCCGCAACCATAAACTGAAACTTTCATCGGTTTACTCCGCTCCTTGCTGGGCTCGCACGAAATCTAATAATCCCTGAGTTGAACAGTCATCAAAACTCACGTCTTCAGAAAGCATCGCCCTATAGGTTTCTTTAGCAATACTCTTACCCAATTCAACACCCCATTGATCAAAAGGATTGATCTCCCAGATCACCGATTGTACGAAGGCCTTGTGCTCATAAGCGGCGATTAGAGCCCCCAGGGTAAAGGGCGTCAGCTCGCGCATTAACAGCGTTGAAGAGGGTTGATTACCCTCATAATGCTGATCCTGCCGCTGATCCTTTTTTGCGGCCTCATCCATAGCATGATCGCCCAACATCAGCGCTCTTGACTGCGCCAGACAATTAGCCAATGTAAGCTGCTGCTGAGACTGTAACTGCTGCACGGTACCTTTTGCTGGCGCTTGCTTATATCGAAGCACTGGGGCAATAAAATCGCAGCTGACGGGCTGAGTACCCTGATGCAGTAATTGATAAAAGGCATGCTGGGCATTAGGACCGACCTCACCCCATATAATAGGGCAAGTGCCGTAATCCACCTGATTTCCGGCTCGAGTCACTGACTTGCCATTACTCTCCATTTCCAATTGCCCTAAATAGGCAGGAAAATATCTGAGGCGTCCGTCATAGGGCAATACCGCATGGCCTTTGGCACCCAGAAAATTGCTGTTCCAGACCCCCATCAATGCCATTAGAACAGGGATATTTTGATCTGGAGACTCTTCTTTGAAGTGTCTATCCATCCAATGGGCACCGGCGAGAAAGTCCCTAAAACCCTCCATACCCAGTAACAGCGCGATGGGGAATCCGATAACAGACCAAAGGGAATATCGACCACCCACCCACTCCCAGAACAACAGCTGATTACCCGCTGACAGCCCGAACTCCGTCATCTTTTCCGAACTGGCCGAACAACCGACAAAATGCTGATTTAATATGATTTCTGTGGAATCGATTTTTTCTGCCAGCCAGCACTTTGCGGCTTCAGCATTGGAAAGAGTATCAATAGTTGTGAATGACTTGGACGACAGTATAAAAAGGGTAGTTTCCTGACTGAGATGCTTTAAATTTTCGGCCAGCTGACTACCGTCGATAGAGGAAACAAAATGAAAATTGAGTTTATCGGCACTACTATGGCGATATTCTTCTAGCGCATGACAGGCCATTAGCGGGCCCAAATCAGAGCCGCCGACGCCCAGATTAATCACATCGGTTATTGCCTTACCGCTGTATCCACGCCATTGCCCAGAGTGGATACGCTCAACCATCTTGGCCATCTTGGCCAAGTTAGCATGTATATCTTCGGCGATGATCCGACCGTCAACAACGGTGGCTAAATCACTAGGCGCACGCAAGGCCGTATGCAGGGCCGCACGACCTTCAGAGGCATTCACTTTTGCACCGCAAAACAGACGCTCAATCCAGTCACTAAGCCCCTGTTGCTCAACCAATTTTGTGAGCAACCTCAGGGTCTGGCTATTGATCCTATGTTTCGAGAAATCCAGCAGAAATTCACCCTTTTCTCTGGAGAATTCCTCAAAGCGCTGGTCGTCAGCAGAAAACAGCTGGTGCAGTGTTTTTCCTTTTATTTCAGACAGATAGTGCTTATCCAACTGTTGCCAAGCCGGGGAACTGCGGACCGACATAGAAAATCCTTTCGCAATTTCAAAAAATAGCAAATATAGTAGCACAGCAAACCATAATAATTATTCTAAATAGTTGCGATATTATCGAATAACAAAGGAAGGGGAAAACGATGAAATTCAAGCCTTTGATGGCTGCACTGGCTTTATCAGCCACAGCTTTTACAGCGCCGGTACAGGCAGTGGATGGCTTTACGATCAGTGTTGGCAGCAGCGATGATGATGTTGACTTCTACCGAGTTGCAGCCCGTCTCGACTGGGATAAAAAATGGTTCGATCAGGGCGACTGGTCCCTCGGTGGCCATTATGAGCTTGGACTCACCCACATGGACAGCGATTCTAGCGTTACCAACACCACCGGTGCTGCTGACAATCTTCAGGGAATTTCGATCCTTCCAGTATTTCGCTATCAGCGCAATCCCTACAGCAACGGCATTGCCCCCTTTGTAGAGGCGGGCATTGGCCTAGCATATCTGACTGAAGACAAGATCCAGAACGACACCGCACGCGGTACAGATCTTGGAGGAAACTTTCAGTTTGAAGATAAAATTTCTGCCGGCCTGCTATTTGGCGCAGAGCAGCAGTTCGAAGTATCGGCCAACTATTTCCACTACTCTAATGCCGGACTTGAAGATCCGAACGACGGCATCGACTTCTTCAGCCTGTCATTTTCTATGTGGTACTAATTCAAAAAGAATCAAATACCAGTAGATCCGCAAATAAAAAAACGGGAAGCATTGCTTCCCGTTTTTTTATCTAAAGACAAGCCATGATTCATTCATGGCCAAGATCAACAGACTAGTCGACCCAGACCCGAGCATTACGGAACATCCGCAACCAGGTACCGTCTTCTTTCCAAGCTTCAGGTGCCCAGGAGTTTTGTACAGCACGGAACACTCGCTCCGGATGAGGCATCATAATGGTGATTCGGCCATCGGCCGTAGTGACACCGGTAATACCTGCTGGCGAGCCATTAGGGTTAGCCGGATAGCTTTCTGTTTGCGCGCCGCGGTTGTCCACATAGCGCAGTGCCACTGCTGCAGAACTTTGCAATGATGCCAAATGCTCGGCACCAGAGAATTCCGCCCGACCTTCACCATGAGCCACCGCAATTGGCATTTTTGAACCCGCCATACCCTGCAGCAAAATAGAAGCACTCTCCTGCACTTCTACCATGGCAACCCGAGCTTCAAATTGCTCCGACATATTACGAACAAAATGCGGCCAAAGCTCAGAACCGGGGATCAGCTCATGCAAGTTTGACAACATCTGACAGCCATTACAGACGCCCAGAGCAAAGCTATCTTCACGATTGAAGAAATTCTCGAATTGATCACGAGTGCGATTATTAAACAGAATTGATTTCGCCCAACCCTCACCAGCACCGAGCACATCACCATAGGAGAAGCCACCGCAGGCTACTAACCCTTTAAATTGATCAAGGGTTTGACGCCCGCCGATCAGGTCACTCATATGCACATCAACCGCAGCAAAACCGGCGCGATCAAAGGCCGCAGCCATTTCAATCTGACCATTCACACCCTGCTCACGCAATACCGCGATCTGTGGACGGACACCGGTATTAATATAAGGCGCAGCAACATCTTCATTTAGATCAAATGTAAGCTCAGCATTGAGGCCCGGATCTTCAACATCCAGCAGCGCATCAAACTCTTGCTCGGCACAATCAGGATTATCCCGCAGTGACTGAATCCGATAGCTGGTCTCAGCCCACCAGCGTTGTAGCTGCACACGGCTTTCGCTATAGATCTCTTCATCGTCAAAACAGATATTGACGCGATCATCGACGTTGAGACTGCCGATTACTTTAGTGCACTCGCCCAGACCCGCAGCACTCAGCTCAGTAAGCACTTCTTCGGTGTGCTCGCGCTTAACCTGGATCACCGCACCCAGCTCTTCAGCGAACAGAGCGGCTGCAAACTCGGAACTATCAGCAGCCAGAAGATCAATATCTATATCGATACCGGTGCGCCCGGCAAAGGCCATTTCCACCACGGTGGTAAAGAGACCGCCATCAGAGCGATCATGGTAAGACAGGATCAAGCCCTGTTCATTCAAGGCCTGGATAGCAGCAAAGAAGACCTTCAGTTGCGCACCATCATCAACATCAGGAACGTCCGCCCCTACCTGGTTATACACCTGAGCCAAGGCCGAAAGGCCAAGACGGTTCTGACCATTACCCAGGTCCAGTAAAATCAGATCTGTCTCACCCTGATCCGTACATAGCTGCGGAGTCAGACTCTTACGCACATCAGTGACCGGCGCAAAACCAGTAATAATCAAAGACATGGGAGATGTGACACTTTTTTCTTCAGCGCCATCGGTCCATACAGTGCGCATGGACATCGAGTCCTTACCGACCGGAATGGTAATACCCAACTCAGGACAAAGTTCCATTCCTACCGCTTTAACGGTGTCATAGAGTTGCTCATCTTCGCCACCATAACCGGCCGCACACATCCAGTTAGCGGATAGCTTGATATCTTCCAGCGAGCCAATACGGGCACAGGCCATATTAGTAACAACTTCGCCAATCGCCATTCGACCAGAGACCGGCCCATCAACCAATGCCAACGGAGTGCGCTCACCCATCGCCATGGCTTCACCTGCATAGGTATCGTAAGACGCCGTGGTTACCGCACAATCGGCAACGGGCACCTGCCAGGGACCAACCATCTGATCTCGTACTACCTGACCGGTAATGCTGCGATCGCCAATAGTAATCAGGAAGCTTTTACTGGCCACAGCAGGCAACTTCAGCACCCGCTCTGCGGCTTCTGCCAGATCGATTTCAGAACTGTCAAATGCAGGTACTTGAAAACTTTTACGCTCAACACTGCGGTGCATTTTCGGCGGCTTGCCGAACAACACGCTCATGGGCAGGTCAACAGGATTGTTCTTGAAGTGCTGATCGCCCAACGTCAGATGGTGCTCTTCCGTGGAAGTGCCAACGACGGCGTAAGGACAACGCTCACGCCCACAGATAGACTCAAATAGCGCCATCTCTTGCGGCATGATAGCCAGCACATAGCGCTCCTGAGCTTCGTTACACCAGATCTCCAACGGAGACATACCTGGCTCATCATTATTGATGGTGCGCAGATCAAAGCGACCTCCGCGGCCACCGTCTTTAACCAGCTCAGGGAAAGCATTGGACAGCCCACCAGCACCGACATCATGGATAAAAGTGATTGGGTTCTGATCGCCACGCTGCCAGCATTGATCGATAACTTCCTGACAACGACGTTCCATTTCCGGGTTATCGCGCTGTACCGAGGCAAAATCCAGATCAGCAGAGCTACTGCCCGAAGACATGGATGACGCAGCACCACCGCCCAGACCAATCAACATCGCTGGACCGCCCAGACAAATCAGCTTAGCGCCGACCGGGATACTACCCTTGTCCACGTGGTCATCTTTGATATTACCCATACCGCCGGCAATCATAATCGGCTTGTGGTAACCGCGAACTTCTTCACCGTTAACGCCGTTCACCTGTTGTTCAAAGGAACGGAAATAACCGGTGAGCGCCGGACGACCAAATTCATTGTTAAACGCAGCGCCACCGATGGGACCTTCGAGCATGATATCCAAAGCCGATACAATACGATCGGGCTTACCGTACTGAGATTCCCAGGGCTGCACGAATCCCGGAATATTCAGATCTGAAACAGAAAACCCAGTCAAACCCGCTTTCGGCTTACTACCACGACCCGTAGCGCCTTCATCGCGAATCTCACCACCAGAACCCGTTGCAGCACCGGAGTGAGGAGCAATTGCCGTAGGATGGTTATGAGTCTCGACCTTAATCAGGATCTGAATATCTTCCTGATTGTAACCATACTCTCGGGATTCCGGTTCAGGGTAAAAACGCCCGGCCTTAGAGCCCACCACGACAGCCGCATTATCCGAATAGGCAGAGAGCACACCTTGCCCCCCCACTTCATTGGTGTTCTTGATCATCTGAAACAGCGACTTGTCCTGAGCCTCACCATCGATATCCCAAGACGCATTAAAAATCTTATGACGGCAATGTTCTGAGTTTGCCTGGGCAAACATCATCAGCTCCACATCGACCGGGTTACGCCCAAGTTCCTTGAAACTTGCAACCAGGTAGTCGATCTCATCTTCTGCCAACGCCAGACCCAAATTACCGTTAGCCTGCACCAGCGCCTCACGACCACCGCCGAGTATATCGACACTGCTGAAAGGCTTCGGCTCTGCATGACTGAATAAATTTGCGGCCTGCTCGGCATCGGCCAACACCACTTCCACCATGCGATCATGCAGCACGCTCTGAACCAGCGTAGCGTCTGACTCAGTCAGAGCATCGCTGCTGCTGATGTAATAGCTGATACCACGCTCCAACCGTTGAATCTGGCTAAGACCGCAATTTTTGGCAATATCTGTTGCTTTACTGGACCAAGGAGAGATAGTACCCGGACGAGGAACAACCAGAACCAGACAGCCTTCAGCAGCCTCCACATCGGCCTTAGGACCATAATGAAGAATGGCCTCAAGCACCTTGAGAGCCTCGTCGTCAAGGGGTGAATTAAGCTCGGCAAAGTGGGTGAATTCAGCATATAATCCTGAAACTACAGGCACTTTCCCCTGCAGAGCAGAAAGTAACTTTTGGCGACGGAAAGCGGAAAGGGCGGGGGCGCCACGCAATTTAAGCATGTCGTAAATGAGCCTCTCAAAAGCAGGACAGAGAAAGAAATTGACTAGAAATTTGAAGCATGAATGATACTGGAATCAAGCAGGGGATACCACGTTTTTGATATTCAACCGAAACCTATTCAGGCCCCGAGAAGGCCTCTTTGTATTAGTCGGATTGGTATTGTTCTGCATTCCCATTTTAGCCAGCTATAACAACAGCTCTCAGGTCGATATTATCAAGCAGCAAGGGGTGTTGAAAATCATCACTCGCCTAAGCCCAAGCACCTATTATGTTGCCGACGAGCAGGCCGGCGGCTTCGAGTATGAACTGGCCAGCCTGTATGCCACGCATCTGGGTGTTGAGCTGACATTCAACACCTCCAGCGAGCTCAACCAACTCTACGAATCCTTAAGACTGAATAACAGCCATATAGCCGCTGCTGGACTAACGCGCACCCGACAACGCAACGCTCGCTTCGACTTCTCACCTTCCTATCTAAGCGGCCAGACACATGTCGTTTACGTGTCAGGCAAAGACCGTAAACCACCAAAATCTTATGACCAGTTCAGCACCGGCAGCCTGCAAGTGGTCGCTAACAGCAGCCACGCCGAACTACTGCGTAATTTACGTCCAGACTTACCGATTTGGCAGGCAGAGCCCGATGTTGAAGTTCTGGATCTACTGGAAGCGGTTCACACCGGAAAACTGGACTACACCCTGGTGGACTCGGCAGAATTTGCCGCTAACCAAGCCTTCTTTCCACGACTGAAAATCGCCTTCTCGTTCTCTGATCCACAACCGATTGCCTGGATGCTGAAAAAACGCGGCGATGGCAGTCTGAAGCGCAGCCTGGAAAAGTTTTTCTCTATTCCTCACACCCGCAATGAAATCCTGCGCCTGGAGGAAAAATACTTCAACAACAACCAACATCTCAATCTGGTAGACAACCTAACCTTCAGAAAACATCTGAATGAACGACTGCATAAGTACCAACCCTGGTTTGAGCAAGCCGCCAGTGAAACCGGACTGGACTGGCCATTTCTTGCTGCTATGGGCTACCAGGAGTCTCACTGGAACCCAAAGGCAGTATCCCCCACCGGGGTACGCGGCTTGATGATGCTGACCCGTAAAACCGCCAAGGAGATGGGAGTTACCAAACGCACCGATGCCGAGCAAAGCATCATGGGCGGCGCTCGCTATTTCCTAAAACAAAAGAAACGCATACCTGAGCGGATTACCGAGCCAGACAGGACCTGGTTCGCCCTCGCCACCTATAATGTCGGCCGCGGCCATCTGGAGGATGCACGACTGTTAACCCAGCGCGCCGGAAAGAACCCAGATTTATGGACAGATGTCGCCAATTACTTACCGCTATTAAGCCAAGCAAAATGGTATAAAACCGTTAAGCACGGTTACGCCCGTGGCCGAGAGCCGGTCACCTACGTTGCCAATATTCAGCGTTATGTCGAACAACTAAATATAGAAACGCGCTTACAGGCGGTCCAGCAAGAGCAGGCCAAGCAGATAGAAGAAGCGGAAGCCAAGGCAAAAGAAGAGGCAGAACAACCGACTAAAACACCGGAAAACCTGCCAGAAACCCTTTAATGATAAACAAACAGAAGCCCAAACCACCCTCATCGCTGGGCTTTCTGGTGCTAGCCTTTCAGCAGCCGCTTTAGCGCTCGCTTCTGTTCACGACGACGCTGAAAGAACGCGCTGATCTTGTCACTGCATTCAGCGGCCATCACTCCACCCTGGTAGTCGATACGGAAGTTCACCCAAGGACTTTCCAGCAAATTACTGGCACTTCCCACAGCACCGGCTTTAGGTTCAGTCGCCCCAAATACCAACCGCTGAATACGGGAATGAACCAAAGCACCGGCACACATGGAGCAGGGTTCGATGGTGACATATAGCGTAGCCCCGACCAGACGATAGTTGCTGATTCGACTGGCCGCATCACGCAATGCGACTATTTCCGCATGGGCGGTCGGATCATGACCGGAAATGGGCTGATTCCAGCCTTGACCGACAATCTCATTATCCAACACGATCACAGCCCCAACCGGAACCTCTCCCAGAGATTCCGCATGGTCTGATAGCGCCAATGCCTGAGCCATCCAGTATCGATCCTGCTCATTGTTCGTCAAAACCACCTCCACCGACAAAATCAGCCATTACGTTGAATAATTCCCATGAGTTTGTAAACCAGCATTGAGGCAGCGAAATCATAAGCATGAAAGCCTGGGATTGGCGCATGCTCCATCAAATCAAAACCGATAATCTGTCGCTGATTTGCCACCGATTCAAACAATGCTAACGTCTGGTACCAACCTAAACCACCCGGAACCGGCGTCCCGGTAGAAGGAAAAACACTGGGGTCGAGCCCATCCACATCAACCGTAAAATAAACCTTAGAAGGAAAGTCTTCCGGTAACTGAATCTGATCAATCTGCTTAGGAACCAGGTAGTCAGCATCCAGGTAATACACGGCATGCTGTTTACGAACTTCTATCTCTTCCAGGCAATAGGCGCGAATACCCAGCTGGAACAGCGGGATACCCTCATCAACAACACGCTTCATCACACTGGCGTGACTATAGGGATTGCCTTCGTATGCGTCACGAAGATCCGCATGGGCATCAATCTGCACCACGCCAAAATCAGCTTCTCCGGCAGCCAGCAAACCTTTAATTACGCCGTAAGTGACCGTATGTTCACCACCCAGCGCGACGGGCATCTTACCTAAGCCAACCACCTGCCGAGTAACATCAGCAATACGCTCAATCACTTGTTCCGCATTAGCATCCACCATCACTGGCGGGTGGGTATAGATACCCTCATCGCAAGGACTGCTCTGACCATCCCAGGTTTCCAACTGCCAGGAAGCCTTAAGAATTTCTGCCGGACCTTTAGCGGTTCCGCCGCCATAAGAAACGCTTTCCTCATAAGGCACAGGAATGACATGAAAGCGGGCATTCTCGGGTTCTGGTTGCTGAATCTCAGAGCCTAGAAATACCGGGTATCCTGGCGCCGCCAATTGGTCTAAGTCTTCCATTATAGAATCACCCAAAAAAGGATAGCGCCATCAAGACAGGCGGGATTTGAAATCTTCGTAGCCAAACTCTCTGACCACCTTCAAAGCATCTGTTTCAGAATTCCAGATAGCGATGGCTGGCAAGCCAATACCATTGAAGGTCGTCGTTTTCACCATTGTATAATGAGACATATCATCAAACATTAGCCGCTGTCCCGGCTGCAAAGACAGGTCAAAGCTATAATCGCCGATCACATCCCCGGCCAGACAAGTCATCCCCCCTAGCCGATAGCTATGATTTTTCTGTCCCGGCTTAGCGGCACCAAAGATATCCGCACGATAAGGCATCTCGAGGGTATCCGGCATATGACAGGTAGCAGAGGTATCAAGGATCGCCTGATCGCGGTCGGTATGAATCACATCCAGTACTTCGGCGACTAATACGCCGGTATTAATGGCCATCGCCTCTCCCGGTTCCAGATAAACCTGAACCTGATGACGCTGAGAAAAATCCTGGATCAGCGCTATCAAGCCATCAACATCATAGTCGGCATGACTGATATGATGACCACCCCCAAAATTGACCCATTCCATCTGCTCCAGAAGATGCCCGAACTTCTCTTCCACAACAGCCAAGGTACGCTGCAATGGCGCAAACTTGTGCTCGCAAAGCGTATGAAAATGCAGCCCACTGATCCCTTCCAGGCTCTGATCCTGAAACTGCGACAAGGGTATACCCAAACGCGAACCCGGCGCACAA
>JBALWH010000081.1:0-10090 GCA_036960175.1 Motiliproteus sp.
ACACTCCATCTTTCAATAAAGGATAGTGTGTTGCGTTGACCAGTTGAGACCACACTACAAAGCTGCCATGTCACTAATGAGTGACTCACCTCTCGGGACGACAACAAGCCGACACATTGCGTCGTTGACGGGATATTGTGTTGAGCTGTTAGCTATTGCTCTTCCCGACCCTAAGCGAATACCGTTCGCCCCTTGCATAGATGACACTTCGCGGTTTCCAAGGGCTGATTCTATTGAGTAATTCCTTAATTAGCAGAACACACTTGAGTTTCAAAATGCAGTGCAAAACAGGCTTAAGTTAGTTCAATTCCACTCTGGTCCCGCTGATTTCTTCCCCCCTGCGTAAAGAATCACGATTGATTTAATAAAACCTTAAGTTTTATGCGTCATTTTTATCTGTACTATTTTTACCCTTCCCTCCTCCCACAAGGAAGATGTTGCTATGAACAAACAAAAAAAGCATAAAAGCACGCTCACCTGTATGTTTGCGATGTCATTATTGATAGGTACGCACACCGCAATCGCCGAAGAGGTTTCGTCTATTGCTCGAGGTGGACAACTCTATGACAAGTGGTTCAAGGTTATCGACGCCAAAGCCCCCAAAGGCCCCCACAGCAGTTATCCGGTTGAAGGCAAATACCGAGGTAAAAAAGGAGCCGATTGGCGCTGCAAGGAGTGCCATGGCTGGGACTACATGGGTAAAGATGGCGCCTATAGCAAAGGCAAGCACAATACCGGAATTGGTGGCATTCGAGCCACGGCAGGCAAGCCTCCGCAGCAAATTTCTAATATCCTCAAAGACAGTACCCATGGTTACCAGGGGTTAATGGATGATAAGGATATTCAGGATTTGGCTCTTTTCGTTAGTAAGGGGCAATTGGATATGGATCGTTACATCGATAGAGCCAGCAAAAAAGCCAAGGGGAATATCGCCCAAGGAGAGATTTACTACAACACCCTTTGCGCCCAGTGTCATGGGATTGAAGGGACAAAGGTGAAAGACATGCCAGCCATGGGCAAGGTCGTCAGTGGAAACCCCTGGGAAGGGCTGCACAAAATCATCAATGGTCAGCCCGGTGAAGGCATGCCTGCCTTCATCGCCCTAGATCATCAGGTCTCGGTAGATACACTCGCCTATGCGCAAACCCTGCCTCAGAAGAAGTGATCACGACGGTCCACCCTCTCCTTCGAGAGAGGGTTCCTAATCAGGGAGATCTATCGTGCTAAAAAACATATGGACAACATTCTTCCAGCCGAGCCGTCGCTTCCCAATAGGCATACTACTCGGCGGTGTTGCCGGAATTATCTTATGGGGTGGTTTTAACACGGCCTTGGAGGCAACCAACAGCATCGGGTTTTGTATCAATTGCCATGAGATGGAACAGACCGTTTATCAGGAATATAAAAAATCCGTGCATTACAAAAACCGTTCTGGGGTACGTGTCACTTGTGCCGACTGTCATGTTCCCAGAGCCTGGTTGCCAAAAATGATCCGCAAAATTCGCGCAACCAACGAGCTTTATCACAAGTTGGCTGGCAGTATTGATACTCTGGAAAAATTTGAAGCTAAGCGGATGGTACTTGCCGAGCGTGTATGGCAAAGAATGGAGAGCACCGATTCGTTGGAATGCCGCAACTGCCATGATTATCAAGCGATGGACTTTGAAAAGCAGCAACGCCGCCCTCGCGAGAAGCACCCCTTAGCAATCAAGCAAAATGAAACCTGTATCGATTGCCATAAGGGTATCGCTCATCAACTGCCGGAAGAATATGAAAGTGATGACTGATCAGCTCTAAATTCACGACGTCATCGCCACGCTTACGTCGAAAGGGGTCGTTGGTGAAGCCTGATAAATAGTACCGGTGACAAGGGAATCTTCTGTAGGAGTCCAGCCTTCTGGCGAGATTCTTTTCTGATTTACTGGCGTTATTTTATCGCTTTTGTTCCGCCCCCTCGGGCGGAATAGAGCTATCCGGACACTCTCAGGTAGAGAGTGATGACCAATAGCGCGAATATTTTGGTCGTATTTTCGATAAAAAATTCAGCTCGCAACCCAAACGCTCGGATTTATCAAATCCTAATTGCTCCAATACCAGCCAGACGGCAAAGAGAGTAAACAAATGCAATATGAGGATTACCTCCTGGCCGTCGCTGCGTCTCTGGGCTTTTGCAAAAGCCATAAGCGATAACATCACAGGCACGCTTATCGATGCCGGATGCTTAAATATTAGTCATTTGGGGTGATTGTTTCTAGCAAGAGATGGCGGCTTTGTATATGGACACCTCCTGTTTAGCAAGGAAGCACTGTTTCAGAGTTAAGACGCGTATGTATATTCGGCTTTTCAGTGGAGACGCTATCTCCCAGCCCTCTATGTATGCGCACCCCAATTCCTCAATGTCGCAATGGCCTCGCAGGCCACAAAGCGGTACAGGTTTGATCGGGGCGGATATCTCTATCTGATCCTGGCTTGCTTACTGAACTCGTTACCTTCTTCTCTGATCAACTTCGTTTACGCTGCTAACGCTTCATAGCCTTGAGCCCTGTTGTACGCGGTGCCCTTGGTCAGCAATGCCCAAGCGGTACGAACATTTTTGTTGGCAAGAGCAACTGCAGCCTTTCCGCATCCTGCCCGCTCGATCAGGGCCCATAGCCACTTCTGCTTCGGCGTCTGCGGATCTTTTAATCCACGATGCACGTAAGCTCTGGCTCCCTGGATAAGAACAGCTCGTAGCCGTCGATTAGCAACATGTTTGCTGATGCCTATAAGGTTGGTTTTTCCACCGCTGCTGTACTGTTTGGGAGTCAGTCCAACGTAGGCAGAAAACTCTCGTCCATTCAGGAACGCCTCACCCGTACCTAGGGTGGCGAATAATAGGATAGCGCTGATGGGGCCGACTCCTTCCAGATCCATCAAGCGCCTGCAGGCGTCGTTTTGCTTGATGAGCTGTTTGATCTGTTCGTTGAGAAAGGCGATATCCATCTTGAGCTGATGGTACCGCTCGAACATTCGGTGCAGCGTCGGCCGATACATATGAGGAACACCATTTTCAGCGTCTTCCAATACCCGTGGAATCTGCTGTTCTAACGCAGCCCAACCCTGAGGAATGACGACGCCAAACTCCATCAGTAGGCCGCGAATATGATTTGAGATTGCGGTTCTATCCTGCACCAAAAGCTCCCTTGAGCGCTGTATGGATTGAAGGCCCTGCTGTTCGATGGTCTTCAATGGGGCTTGTTTGATGTTTGGACGGTTTGCCGCTTCGGAAACCGCCAGAGCATCATTTTTGTCTGTCTTATGACCTTGCCGAAACGGCGCTACCGCTTTAGCTGGAATGATTTTGGTTTGATGGCCGTGCTCCCGAGCATATCTCGACCAGTAGTGCGCCGTAGCGCAGGCTTCAAAAGCGACCAGAGAAGGTTTTTGCTTGGCCAGAAACTCTGCAAATTTAATACGCGTCAGCTCTTTGTTCTGGAGCTCTTTACCAGAGGGGGATACGACTGAAGACTGGATAACATTCTTTGCCAGATCGACGCCGATGGTATTAACTTTAGCCATGTGTGGATTCCTCTTTTAGCGTTTTGGTAGACACTAAGCCTAGCGTCTCGTTGGGAGGGAGGGGTCCATACATTGTCGCAGAAAGCGACCATCAGTCACCCTGGGTGAAAGTGATCAGCACTAAGATCGCTGTTGGGCAAATAGTGAGTGGGTCATGCCTACTTCAGCGTCCTATAACCTATACTGATTGGGGCAGATCATCGGAGTTACTGGGCACTATGGCAGACGATTACCGAAACATCGCGGCAGAGCGCGAAGCCGAGTGTGGTGAACGAGCAGTCTTTTTTGATAGCCGACTGCGGTTCTTTTCCAAGACAAACTGGATCACCGTACTTGTACCTTCTTTGCTCGGAGTTGTCGCAGGCTCTGCCTTGTTTGCAACGACCAGTTCGATTTGGATGGGTATAGGAATACTTGTTGCCGCACTCCTGACTGCTGTCCACAAGGGGCTCGATTGCGATGCACATCAGACTGAATGCCGTAGGCTAGTCCAAGCGTATCGTGGTTTAGAGGTCCGCTATCGGACGCTGCATCAAATCGAAACACCAAATATTGTTGATGAACTACTTGCGCTAGATAGCGATCTTGCTGAACTTCGCGAGAACCAAAAGGCAACGGTAGACCCACAGTGGTTGGAACGGTGATCAAGGATCATTTTTGCCAGCTTACACACCAAAGGTAAATGGCTTGAGAGTTGATCCCCTTTTTCATACGAGTCCAGGGGTATATCCGTCCAGCTACTCTATGACTGAATGTGTCACAGGAAACTGCTCTTACCTTTCACTAAAAGTGAGCAGAGCATCCTGACCCAGTAGTCGAGTGAGTCATTTCCATTACAAATTGGGATCGCTGCGCCAGCTTCAGTCATTCAAGAGTTAGAAACATTATCTCTAAGAAGTAAGTTCAATATTTATACATAACAAGCCCATACATGCGACCACCTACATGAATAGACGGTGGGGGCGTTAGATACAGCAAAGGTTAAAGAGTACATGTTACCAATCGAATCGATAATAGCGTTTGTCACGGTCTCAGCTTTGCTAAGCATCGTCCCCGGTCCCGATAATATTTTCGTGCTTATGCAGTCAGCACTGTACGGCAAAAAATCTGGCGTACTAGTTACTCTAGGTTTGTGTACAGGGCTCATCGTTCACACAACCGCAGTTGCCCTCGGTATTGCAGCAGTGTTCCAAGCATCAATTGTCGCATTCACTGTTCTAAAGATTGTCGGTGCGTTGTACTTGGCATATCTGGCCTGGCAAGCCTTTCGAGCGACCGCGCAACCTCTTGAAACCGCTGAGTCGAATTCGCGTTCGAGCGGTGCTTTGTACCGCCGAGGCATCATCATGAACATTACCAATCCGAAGGTCTCGGTTTTCTTTTTAGCATTCTTACCGCAATTTGCGTCACCTGATAATGGCCCTCTAGCACCGCAGATACTCCTATTAGGCGGGCTTTTTATTCTCGTTGCTTTGGTCACTTTCAGCGCAATCGCAGCGGCGGCAGGTGTATTAGGCGGCTGGTTTAACAACTCTCCGAAGGTGCAGGTTTACTTGAATAGAATCGCGGGGACCGTCTTTGCTGGGTTGGCTGTTAAATTGCTAGCTTCCACTGCCGACGGCGATTAAGTAGCAATCGAATACATTAAGAGTCGCCTGGATAGTTCTGACTTCTTTGCAGCTGTCTTTCCTTACGTAGGTCTGGTTTGTCCTGTGGATTCAACGGATCAACCTATCGATCTGATTGTCAGATTTGTCGAAATAGGGCCGCTGCTATTATGCCGGCGGCGATCGCGGGCAACGGTTTTTTCAGCAGCAACATGGTAATAGCGGTGGTCA
Organism: Motiliproteus sp.; assembly: GCA_036960175.1. Lineage (GTDB taxonomy): Bacteria > Pseudomonadota > Gammaproteobacteria > Pseudomonadales > Balneatricaceae > Motiliproteus. Next base: position 5,397 of record JBALWH010000081.1, read on the forward strand.
ACAAAGCCAGTCGTGCGCCGTTGTCACCATTGATCGCCAATGGCGTAAGCAGTGCCACCAGCACCGAGCCGGACATTGCACTGATAAACTGTTGCACCCGATAGTTAATAGGTACAAACGACATCACGAAAACGCCACCCCAGCGGGTCGCCAGCGTCACTGCTGCCATGATCAAAACGATGATAAGCGCGCCCAGGCCGGTCGTTTCTATACTCATTGCTTTTTCTCCATCCACATCGCACCCAAAATGCCCCCCGCCAGGGCGCCCACAACAACGTGGCTATTGGTAGGCAGATACCTGTAAGCCATCAGCGATGAAAGGGCGGCGACTATCCAGATGATCAACATACGTAAACTCTTTTGTCCGCCAACAACCATCGCCAATAAAAAACAGCCCATCACCATGTCCAGACCCAGGCTCATAGGATCGTGGATGGCGCTGCCAAAATAGATACCCAGCCAGGTGCCCAATATCCAGAATGACCAGATCGCAAGGCCACCTCCGAATAAAACCCCCATGCCCGACTCACCGCGGCTAAATGCTTGCATGGACATTGCCCAGTTGGCGTCCGAGACAACAAGCAACACCCCATAACGTTTTGCTGGTGGTAGGTGACGCAACCAGGGATACAGGGTGGCCCCCATTAGGAGGTGTCGAGCATTGATGGCAAATACGGTAACAGCCAAGGGTAGCAGCGATACCTGAGCCCCCCATAATTCTAAAGCAGCAAACTGTGAGGCGCCGGCAAAGACCAGAGTGCTCATGGCAATAATCGAAGGGTTATTCAAGCCTGCTTGCGCAGCCGCCAGCCCAAAAGCTACCCCGAACACAACAACAAAAAGCGAAAGAGGGACTAGCTGCTTAAAGCCGGCCCATACGTTATGACGATTAAGCGCGTGTAAATTCGTATCAAAGTCAGACAAGACATGGCCTCCTTTTCTCATGATTGTAGTCGTATTCGAAATAGCCAATGCGATGAAGGCGGGTGTGGTCGTGATAGCGAATCCAAGCAGGCCGTTTCGGTTTCAAGCATTCATGCCCAGGAAGGGACACCCATTGAGCGTCGGGGACGCCGAAAACCACACCGCAGTCACTCTGGTTTCGTGTCATTGCTTCACCATCTTGACTAGCGTTCCGGTAGCGCCTAAACCGTAATGCCGTTGCAGATGATATGCGATCAAACCAATAACTAATCCCCAGAAAGCGCTGCCGATACCCGCCAAGGTGACCCCCGATGCGGTGATTAGAAAGGTCAATAATGCCGCTTCCCGTCCTGACTCCTCCGTAAGAGATGCGGCTAAACTGTTGCCGATAGTTCCCAGCAGAGCAAGGCCTGCAATGGCCATAACCAGTTCCGATGGGAACGCGGCAAACAGCCCTGCGACAGTGGCGCCGAACAGGCCCGTCAGCAGATAGAAGAATCCCGCCCAGACAGAGGCAAAGTAGCGTTTATGGGGATCGACACCGGCTTCCTTGCCCATACAGATCGCTGCCGTAATCGCTGCCAAGTTGAACGCAAAGCCACCAAAAGGCGCCAATACAACGCCGGTGAACCCGGTCCAGGCGATCAGAGGAGAGGCGGGAACCTGATACCCGTTAGCACGCAACGCGGCGATGCCAGGAACATTCTGGGATGCCATAGTCACAATAAAGAGGGGAATGCCAACTCCGATCAAGGCTTGTAGGGAGAAGTCCGGTGTAATCCACACTGGCCTGGATAGTGTCCAGTCAAGGGCCTCTAGTTGCAATTGCCCCTGCCAGTAAGCCATCCCAACGCCTACCGCCAGTGTTAGAGGAATGACATACCGAGGCACCGAATGGCGTATCAGTAAGTAGGTTGTCAGCATTAACCCAACCAATAATAATTGGGATTCGAGCACTCCGAACAGGTTAAGACCGAACTGAAGCAGTACGCCTCTAAGCATCGCTGCGGCAAGCTGCTTGGGAACATGCCGCATGAGCTTTTCGAACCAACCGCTAACGCCGCAGACTGTGATCAGACCGGAACAGAAGATAAAGATGCCGACGGCCTCAGCTAGAGTGCTTTCCGAAAGCCCGGTGACCAATAGTGCGGCCCCCGGTGTGGACCAGGCGGTCAACACCGGCGTACGATAACGAAGTGACAGCCCGATACTGGTCAGGCCCATACCGATGCCTAGTGCCCACAGCCAAGAGCTGATTTCGGCAGCGGAAGCACCTGCTGATGCGGCAGCCTGGAAGATGATGACAGCAGAACTGGTATACCCCACCAGCACCGACACAAAGCCTGCCGATATATACGAGAGACTGAATGCTGCTTTCATAATAAATCTCCCCGTCTGAACCAGACGGACACTATGTTCTGTCAGCCTCTGTGCGTTATAACGTACAATATGGACAACGATATCACTCGTGCGCTATAACGTACATGAGAGTTTGTTAATCCAAAATATTAAGACGATGGCGCCTGATGCAAGAACTTGATCAATACCTCGCTAAAGCACTCAAAACTCTTCGTAAAGAAAAAGGCTGGAGCTTGGATCGTACCGCTAAGGAAACGGGTGTCAGCAAAGCGATGCTAGGGCAGATTGAGCGGGGAGAATCCAGCCCAACAATAGCAACTCTATGGAAAATAGCGGGAGGGTTTCATACACAGATGTCGACATTCCTTAACCCTCAGACTGTCAAAATGGTAGACACCGTTATCCGGTCAGCATCTTCACTTCGTCAACAGCCTGCCAGTGACGAAATGCTCGTAGCTCCACTGTTTCCCTATGAACAGCGTTTTGGGTTCGAGATGCTGGAGCTGACCTTGTTACCGGGTTACGAGCGTTTTTCTGAGCCCCACGAACAGGGGGTTACAGAGCATGTGGTTGTATTGAGCGGAAAGATGGAGCTACTGGTCAATGATGAATGGATACCGCTAACGCCTGGATCTGGCATTCGTTTTGCTGCTGATAAGCCCCATGGTTATCGTAACAATACGACTGCCCCAGTGGTATTTCATAATCTTATTCACTATAGCCAGGCAAGCCCCACTCGCTAATTGGCTAGCAGTTGCCAGTATCCAGGTCTGATGCCGCGCAAGGCGCTCCAAGGTCCGGCCCCCTAACTTGTGCTACGTTGAGTAGCGGCGTTGCGCCACAAAGAAACAACCCGGTTGTTATTATGGGCCGAGTGGATATTGGCCGTAAGAGTAATGAAGAAACAGCTTATTTAACGATCTTTAAGATATCTTTAAATAATGGTGATTTTGCATCTTTCGTCGCTTCGAAAATCCACATTTCGGTACTGGTCAGGCTGGCGCCTTTGGTTTGCATCTTAGCGATTGCTAGTTGTTTGTTGGCCGGGTCTCTGGAGCCTACCGCGTCAGTGATTAACTCAACTTCATACCCTGCCTCAAGCATTTGCATCACCGACTGATAAACACAGACATGGGTCTCGATACCGCAGACCAGTAGCTGCTGTCGTCCGAGCTGAGTCAAGGCTGCACTGATACCTGGATTACTCATACAGCCAAAGGTTGTTTTTCTTAATGGCACCTGCTCGGGTAGCAGCTCCTTCAATTCAGCGATGGTTTCGCCCAGTCCTTCAGGGTACTGCTCTATCCAAACAGTCGGGATATCGAGTGCCTGAGCCGCTTTAATACAGCTTTGTATATTCTTTATTAGGTGCTGATTTTCCGGCATGGCACGCGCGAGATTACCTTGGACGTCGACAAGTATGAGTGCTGTTTGGTGAGGGTTGAGCATAACGAAGCGCCTTGGTTCTTATGGAAATTTTATATGAGAGCTAGGAGCCTTCAGCAGCTGTCGTCGTAGTGCGTCCCAACTCTGTTGTATTAGTCGCTGCAGGTTAGCACCAAGTTTAGAACGGACGCATATAAAAATACCATAGAGTCGCAGTAATCTATGTGGCTTTTTAAATACGGCGGACAATTGGCGGGTGATCAATAGTGATAGGCGGCGTGATAGCAACGGTTTCAGAATAGCAACGGTTTCAGAATAACAACAACGCGGGGAGCCGAGATCAAGTCGGTACTAGGCGAGCCGGTCCTGTGCTGCAGTGATAATGCTGGCGATATGGTCTGCAACGATGTTGACGCGCTTCAATCGTCGCGAGTCGGACTGCTTGATCAGCCAGATTTCTGATTGTAGAGGGGTTTCATTAGGAAATACTCGTTGAAGCGAGAACATCTTAGCGGCAAACCGGGGTAATGCGGCGACTCCTAGGTGGGCTTTGACCGCCATCAGTTGGGCGTGAAAGTTGCCGGTTCGCATATAGACATCGGCTAAATTGGGACGCTCTTCGAGCCACCGCGCTAGCGGTAGGTAGGCCAGCTCAGAGTCCCAGCCGATTAGCCGATGGTGGCTGAGATCGCTTACTTGGGCAGGAATACCCACTTCCTTCAAATACTCTGCGGAGGCATACAGTGACTGTGACAGTTGACCGATGCGTTGGACGGTATAGTCGCCCTTAGTGGGGCGGCTCAGACGGATGACAATATCGGCTTCTCGTTTGGTTAGCAGGCTTGGTCGGACATCGGTGACGATCTCCAGTTGGATTTCAGGGTGGCGCTGCTGTAGGGGTGCAAGTTGCGGGATGATGAGGTATTGCCCCAGCAGTTCCGGCATGACCAGGCGCACGATCCCAGCCGTCCCCGCCTCACTCTTGGCTGCCCCACGTTCGAGCCACAAGAGATGGGCTTCTGCCT
>JBALWH010000007.1:0-122635 GCA_036960175.1 Motiliproteus sp.
TCGCACAGTGCCTATCGCGTTCAAATTAAAAGTGACGGCTAATCCTGAGGACATGCGACCGATACTGCAGCTAATACGGGATATGCAGTTTGATGGTGTGATCGCAGCGGAAGATGGCGGTAAATCGGCGCAACGCTTGAGCAGTAAGGACTCTCCTCAACGACAGCAACTGCAACAGCAGATTTGTGAACGAATTGGCTATCTCAAGCAGCAACTGGGGGGGCAGGTCGATCTGATCTCGGTAGGGGCAATTGCGGATGTGGCCGAGGCCCATATGCGCCTGCAAGCAGGAGCCGCATTGGTGCAGGTGCATAATGCGCTGGTGTATCGCGGGCCGTTATTGTTTCGGGAGTTAAAACAGCATTGTGTACATGCCAATTCGTGACTAACTTTAGAGATAGCATCCTTCCAGGTTTTGCGATGCGCGGGAGCTTATTGTGATTGAGCGCGTAAAAATAGGTTGTTCGGCAGCAAAGCAGCCGCAGCAGGCTATTATGGAATTGAAACAGCAGTTGGACCAGCCAGATTTGGGCCTGGTGCTGGTGTTCTTTTCGATTGATTACGATCTCCCTGCCATTGCTGCAGAGCTAGAAAGTGCCTTTGCTGGCGTTACTGTGGTTGGTTGCACAACAGCCGGAGAAATAGGCCCGCTTGGCTATAGTCGTGGCAGTATCAGTGGTATTTCTTTTCCGGCAGCTGATTTTTCAGCCAGTGTCGGACTCTTTTCTAGGCTGCAGGACTTGTCATTGGGGACATGGAGGCAATCCGCCGCCCGGCTTCATGGTAAGCATAACCAGCGTTATCAGTTGATCGATGATGATGGCACCTTTGGTCTGCTGTTGGTGGACGGGATGTCTATCAGAGAGGAGCCGCTGGTGCGAATGGTCACTAGTGTCATGTCTCACATCCCTATCATCGGTGGTTCTGCCGGAGATGATCTGCACTTTGAGAGCACCTATGTTTTGCATCAGGGAAAGCTATACGCGGATAGTGCGCTACTGATTCTTATCACAACAGCATTGCCTTTTAAGGCGTTTAAAGCCCAGCATTTCGTCTCCACTGACCAGCGCATGGTGGTGACGGCAGCGTTACCAGAGCAGCGTATCGTCACCGAAATCAACGGTCGGCTTGCCGGTCCCGAGTATGCTCGCCTGTTGGGGGTGGATGCTCAGCAGCTGACGCCAATGGTGTTTGCAGCCCATCCGGTGGTGGTGAAAATGGGTGATTCGGAATATGTTCGGTCAATCCAAAAGGTAAATGACGACGGTAGTTTGACATTCTTCTGCGCCATCGATGTGGGCATCGTCTTGCGCATCGCTTCCGGGGTGGATCTGGTGACCAATCTCAGTAATACCTTTAAGGGCTTAAAGGAAACGCTGGGGCCTGCTCAGGCCATGATTACCTGTGACTGTATTTTGCGACGCTTGGAAATTGAGCAAAAGGGGTTATCAGAGCAAGTGTCGGAGTTGTTGAAAGAAAACCGCAGTATCGGTTTTAGTACCTATGGCGAGCAGATTGACGGCATTCATGTGAATCAGACCTGTACTGGGATAGTGATTGGATATGAGCGTGACTGATTTGATTCCCGAGATTCAGGATAGCGGTAATCCAGAGCAGCTGAGGGCTGAAGTCGAGCGGCTGAATCACATCATTAGTATCTTGATGGATCAGGCAGAGCGCGGGATAAATGCTGATTCCAGCGATTTTTCCTTATTCCAGACCACCATCATGTTGGAAGATAAGGTTCGCCAACGTACCGCAGAATTGCAGCAGGCATTGCTGCAGCTGGATGACACCAATGTTGTGTTAGAGCAGTCATTGCAAACCCTGCACCAGACTCAGCAGCAGCTGATCGAGTCGGAGAAGATGGCTGCCCTTGGTCACTTGGTGGCCGGTGTCGCTCATGAAATCAATACTCCTGTGGGGGTGAGTGTCACCGCGACCTCGCATCTGTGTGATCGCACCCGCGATATTGAGGTTGAGGTTTCCGGTGGTAATCTTACCCGGGCAGCAATGGCCCAGTACATGAGTGAAATGGCAGAAGGTTGCGGGTTGATCCTAACTAACCTGATGCGAGCTAATGATCTGATCCAGCGCTTTAAACAAACGGCTGTGGATCAGGCGACCCATGAAAAGCGCAAATTTGAGCTGGGGGCGTTGATCGGGGATATCTGTGGCAGTCTGGCGCCAAGGCTGCGGGAACAACATGTCTCTGTTGATTTAAAACTCGAACATCCCGTGCAGATAAACAGCTACCCCGGTGTTATCGGGCAGATCATCACGAATCTGGTCGTTAATTCGCTGGACCATGCATTTGATGGGGGCGTCGGGGGTCGTATCAGCATTGCCCTTTATCCAGAGCCTGGGCAGGTGGTCTTAATTTTTTCAGATAATGGTACAGGTATACGTGAAGATGTTACCGGTCATATCTTCGAGCCTTTCTACACCACTCGTCGCGGGGAGGGAGGTACGGGGCTGGGTCTGCATATTTCATACAACCTGAGTACGGAAATTCTGGGAGGAACCCTGGAGTGTATCGAGAGTCCCGCTTCAGGTGCTCATTTTAGACTTTCTTTTCCGGTAGAAACCGACTGAACTCCCCTAACCCGGATTGTTCACAAAGGCGCTAGAGATTAGACCTGAGCCCAGATTCTATCAGGGGAACACAGAAATATTAGAAAGGCACACTATGTAACGGCCAAACGCTGCTCGGTTTTCTGAATCATCTGGCTAATCAAAAAAAGATTCATAGTGTGCGGAATTATTTTGGCCTTTATGTGGTCTGTTTATTCTGCACGATTAAGTTACAGGTAACTGGAGGGTTTTTGACCTGAAGCAGTTACAGCCAGCTGAAGAGTCATTAGGCTGTAACCCTCTGGATGTATTGTTGCTGATATCTTGATTAGCGAGTAAAAACAGTGGCTTTAGTCCTACTTCTGGACTAGTTCTTCGGTCTATTCTCCTTCCCCTCTTCTTGACCCCTGTTCTAAATACCTAAAAGTATCATGGTTATAAAGTTGGCCTAAAAGCCTTCCTTTGCCGGATGCCCCTTGCTGCTCTCATTCCTGATAATTGCTCCATCGATTTAAATCAAATTAAAAACCGTAATCCGGGGGCGAGATGAAGAACAATAAAGTTAAGCTGTTAGCAGTTGCAGTAGCGATGGGTATTAGTGCACAAGCTAGTGCTGCTATTACGTTGTATGACAATGCAGGCACTACTTTCGCTGCAGACGGCCATATCAACGTGTTCTACACACAGACCGATGATGAAGTTACCGGTCTGGAACAGGATCGTGTTCGTATGGGGTTCTTGCCTAATTACATTGGTTTTACTACCAGTAAACAGGTTGATGGTCTAACGCTTGGCGCTCGTTCTTCGTTCTGGGTAACAATCAACGACGGTGGCAGCAGTGCCGCTACTGATACAGCTATCGATGTTCGTCAATTCTACGGCACCGTGGATAGTGATTTTGGTCAGTTCCTGTTTGGTAAGGATTTCGGCTTGTTTGCTCGCAGCAATATCTTTAACGATGAGTTGCTGCTGGGTACGGGTTTGCCAAAGCCTCAAGGGCCTACGGTAACCTTTGGTAATATTTCTACTGGTTATCCTTATGCCACTCCTGTTGCGCAGTTGACTTACCGTACCAATGATATCAATGGTTTTAAGCTTGCTGTGGGTATAATGGATCCTGAAAGCGGTGAAGCGGCCGTAGGTTCTGATACCAATCGCTCTGCTCGCTTTGAAGCAGAGGCAACCTATAATGGTGCGTTTGATGGCGGTTCCTTCGTGCTTTGGCTCAACGGTGCTTCAGGTGAATCTGCAACTGCCGGTGTTGATGCTACGGGTGTTGGTTATGGTGCGCGCGTCACTGTTGGTGGTCTGCAAGTTACCGCTTCTGGCTTTGATTCCGAAGGCATAGGTGCTCTTGCGGATGACACTCTTGTTACAGAAGATGATTCAGACGGTTACTTGTTGCAGGCCTCTTATAGCTTCGGTAACAGCCGTATCGTTCTTTCAACAGCGGAAACAGATACCAAAGTATTTGGTGCTTCTACAGAAACCTCTAATAAGCTGGACGCTATTGCCTATTTTCACAAGATCAATGACAACCTGCAGGTCGTTGCTGAATACGATACTCAGGAAACGTCGACTGGCGCGGACATTGACCAAATCGCGGTTGGTGCAGTCCTGAGCTGGTAATCTCTTGTTGTTATAAACTGCCACCCCAAACGGGCAGTTAAACTTGGCCGCGACTCTGCCCCCTTCACAGACTCGCGGCCTTTCTTCGTTTTGGAATTGATTTTTCCCGTTCTGGGATTGGTCAGTACCATCCTGATGCAAGAACAATAATCATCATCGAAAAGGATAATTCTTATGCCAAAATATCTGATTGAAAGAGAAATACCGGGTGCCGGTAAGCTAACGGCGGAGGAGTTGCGGGGCATCTCTCAGACCTCCTGTGGCGTACTGGAAAATTTGGGTCCTAAAATTCAATGGCTGCATAGCTATGTGACGGGTGACAAGGTTTACTGTGTCTATATCGCGCCTAATGAAGAGAAGGTGCGTGAACATGCCTCCCAGGGCGGTTTTCCGGCCAACAGTGTGGCTGAAATCAGCACTATTATTGATCCGACTACGGCAGAGTAGTGTTACTCAGCTCTAACCGGCGCTAAAAAATCAAAGTAAAAAACGGGAACAGCAGAGAAGTCGTCGCTGTCCCCACAGTCTCTTAATGCATCTTCAGATCTATAGAGCGAGCCGCTGACGTAAGCTGCAGTTTTGGTGGTTGCCGTTTGTTGTTCTGGATACTGCCATCATCACCTTCGTAAGCCATTACTACTTCTTTGACGAAGTCATCGCGAACAATATCCGCCTGCACAAAGTTTTGAGCGCCCACTGACGGACTCTGACGGAAGCGATGCACTACATCTGCCAGGCCGTTGTCTGCTCCGGCGGGCAAGTCGCACTGGCGGGTATCTCCGTTAATAATCAATTTACAGTTGCGTCCCAGTCGCGTTAGCAGCATTTTCATCTGTCCAATGGAGGCATTCTGGCCTTCATCCATAATGATCCAGCAGTCATTGAAGGTGGTTCCTCGCATAAAGGCCAGCGGTGAGAATTCAATGCGTTTGGATTCCATCAGCCCCCGCACTTGGCCGCTACCCAGGCGCTCTTCGAGAATATCTCGGGCGGGTTGGAAATAAGGACCGATCTTATCTGCCAGTTCTCCCGGCAGAATACCGATGCGTCCTGCTTCGGTGTCGATCAGAGGCCTGACTACGATGATGCGTTCTATCTCTCTGGCTTCGAGGGCTTCACAGGCCAGAGACAGGCCAACGTAGCTTTTACCGGTACCAGCGGCACCGGTGGCAATCGCTACTTTTTTTGACTCGATCAATGCCACAAACTGGCGTTGGGACCGATTCAGAGGGGCAAAAGGCTGGCGGTTACGGCCGCGCTGGAAATTCGCCCACAGCGGTTGCGAGTGTTCCATCTCCTGAGGATTTCGGGATAGCTGTGTGTGGTTTTTCTCCTTTCTCTTAGCCTGTTTCAGTTGCCGACGTTCTGCTCTGGATAGCTGTTGACTGGCCATAGGCACTCCTGTTGGACGACTGGAAAGTAACGCGAATGAATAGCCGGGACTTAAGCCGACTGACGGAAATTAAAAGCTGAGAAATGATGAGGTTCAGGGATAAAGCGCGTGAAATATCAGAGGGGGATAGAGTTTGTCGCCGGGGGATATGGGTGGCGATTGCAGAAGCCTTGTTGATAGAGCCGAAAGGGGCTACCGTCATCTGGATCTTCGATCCTCTCGCTTGAATCCTTGCATGGCTGCTCCGCTGGAACAACCGCCTGGGTCGCGCAATTGTTGTAACTATAGACCGGATTTGTGACGATGGTGTGAATGTTTGCGAGTCGTTGAAGGTATTTCTTATTTGGCGTGGCAGTTGTGTTATTCGCGTTCAAGCCAGCCCCGTAATGTGTTGAACACTGACTGGCTGTTTTGCCCCAGGTCGGGTACTTCCAGCCATTCGTCATCGTGGCTTTTTAGATAAACCTTGCCTCCGTCTTTTTTAATGTCAGTGATCTTTTCTTTTTCATAGATGAGAGTGCGGAAATTGTGTCTGACGGTCAGTGTTGTTTCGTTGGGTTCTATTTTTGCTCGGAAGGAGTCAATGACTGCGGCGATTGCGGCTATAGAGAAAACGGTCATCAGCATTGTGATGATGTTTACGCCGTCTAGCCGATATAGAACGGTGGTGAAACCCACAAATAAGATCATTCCCGCTATCAATACTGCTAGATACCCGGCCGCAGGTCGGTATGTTTTTAATTCTTTCATCGGGGTTCCGGTAGGGGTTATTGAATCACTACAGCATCGATTAAGGATGTGGTCAGAGTAACCGGTTTTAGGCTTCTTATGGGATTACGTCAAGTTTTTGCATAGACCTTCGAATCAATATGAGTGACAGCGCTATTTAAATAGATCTATTTATTAATTTTTTGAAGCAGCAGTGTTGCCAGCTTTTCAATATGATCAAAACCGACCTGAGCCTTACGGAGGAAGTCTTCATCAAAGCGACCTTGGTCTTCCCAGTACCAGCCGTTAACACGACATTTTTTGGCTAGCTTATCTAGTTTAAGTCGATCTAGTTCCAATGCTAGGCGTGTCCAGTCCAGTGCGATTTCTGCTTCTTTGTCGTAGTTGGTGGCTTGCCCTTGATCTAGCGAGCGACAATAGATCGATGTTTTTCTAACCGCCAAAATAACTTTCTCAAGGCAGATACGTGATTCTTCTTTGCGGCTGTTACCCGCGCGGCCAAGGTTGCTGATCCATTTAATAATGTGAGTGGTAAGGGCAGATACCGCCGCTTTGCCTGTCGTTTCAATCACCGCCACACCCCCCACTGCAACCAGAGTCACCGCTACAACTGCTACCTCCACAGCCTGAGCTGCAACCAATATGGCCTGCGCAATAGGCATCATTGCCAGGGTTATTGCAGTTAAGTCGGTAGTTAAAGCCATCGGGGATTTTCAATTTTGCGTCGATGGCAAATAGCAGTGGTAGCTTGCTCGGTGATTTAGGCAAGATGTTTTCACGGCCACAGGATATTTTCCAGGCGGTTTTTATTCCTTTCTGGGCCAGGGTAGGAGAGCTCATGGCCTCTGCGGGAGTGTGGTGTAAAAAACGCCCGAGGGCTTTGCTGCAAAAATGCTCATACTTGCGGGTAAATAAGATGAACTCATGCCAGGCCACATCCACTACTTGAGAAGGCATCGAGACCATCCGTTTACCGGCAATATTGCAGAGATGAAAATACTCTCTAAGGCCACGGATCACCTCGGCGGCTTGCTGCTCCGTCAGATGGGGGTATTGCTCGGCGATTTTTTGCGTCACAGAAGCGGGAAAGCGAAAACTATCAATCAGTTTCTCACGCTTTGAAACAGCCCATTTTCTGTAAAATTTATATAAAACAAAGCCGACGATAGCTAAGGCGATTAGAGGCAATAGTGTTTCCATAGGCTCAACCAAATAATTGATGATCTAGGTAAGCAAAATTATGTCGAATGCTGGCTCTTATCAATAGCACAGATCGAGAAAATAACATGTTCATCGTAATTTGAGCCGTCGTTCATGCCGGTGCACGAGAACTGTAACGTAATGTGCTCTGGGCCATCTATTTGATTGGGTTGATTGTCTGTGCATTCAGCTGATGGGGTAGGGCATTTAACTTGAGTCGTTATTTCTAACCCCTAACAATCGGGATACTCATCTATAAACGCTGCGTATATCAGTTTCCTGACGTATAAATTCCAGACAACGGAGTCTAGTTGATATGAGTTCAAGACGTTTTAAAGTTGAGTTCAATAATACTCACGATGAGACATTGGCGGGTCTGTTAGAAACTCCGGCAGAGGAAACCAATGCTTATGTCTTGTTTGCCCATTGCTTTACCTGTGGAAAGGACCTAGCCACAGCCACGAGAATTTCCAGATCACTGGTAGCAAGAGGCTATGCGGTTTTGAGGTTCGATTTCACCGGGCTTGGCAACAGCGACGGTGATTTTTCCAATACTAATTTTTCGTCGAATGTTCAGGATCTGTTAGCGGCTGCAGATTTTTTGCGTCAGCAATATAGCGCACCGGCTTTGCTCATCGGGCATAGTCTGGGAGGTGCGGCCATATTGAAGGCAGCGGAGAAAATCCCGGAAAGCCAGGCGGTTGTGACTATAGGCGCACCAGCAGATGCTGCCCATGTGAGCAAACAGTTTGCCTGTGATATCGAAGCGATTGAACAGCAGGGACAGGCAGAGGTTGATCTGGCAGGACGTAAATTCACTATCAAAAAGCAGTTTATTGATGATATTCAAGAGCAGAATATGACGCATTTGAAATCATTAAAAAAAGCATTGCTGGTGTTTCATTCCCCTCTGGATGCCACTGTGCCCATTGCGGAAGCGCAAAAAATATATCAGCAGGCCAAACACCCGAAAAACTTTATAAGCCTGGATCAGGCCGACCATCTGTTGACTCGAAAGGAAGATGCGGAATATGTCGCAGATATCATCGCCTCATGGGCGAACCGGTATTTGGATCGGAAATCTACGGTTAACCACAAGTCTTCTGGAATCGAGCGAGGGAAGGTTGTTGTTACCGAGAGAAACCAGGCGTTTACGCAGACAGTGACCAGTGATGGGCATTTTTGGCTGGCCGATGAACCGGTCTCTGTGGGCGGTGACAACCTAGGGCCGGATCCCTACGAACACCTGTTGGCAGCCTTGGGTGCTTGCACCAATATGACCTTGCGTATGTTCGCTAGCCGGAAGGGCTGGCCGTTAGAAAACGTCAGCGTTAGTCTGTCTCATGGCCGCCGGCATGGCGATGATTGCCTGCATTGTGATGAGCAGCACCCACAGATTGACGTTATTGACCGGACCATTGTTTTGACGGGGGATCTTGACCAGCAGCAGCGGCAACGGTTGCTAGAAATCGCCGATCGTTGTCCAGTACATAAAACGCTTCATAACAAGATTCTAGTGAATACCGAGCTGCGATAAATTCACCGCGTTTTTAGGATATAAGCTGGTTTCCAGCGAAGAGAATATTTCCATATGTTTGAGTTATACAGCGCCAATACGCCCAATGGGCAAAAGATTACCATCGCCCTTGAAGAGCTGGGGCTAGATTACAAATTAAACAAATTGAATCTAGGCCTTCGTGATCAAAAGCAGCCCGCTTATTTGGCTATCAACCCCAATGGCCGAATTCCAGCATTGGTTGATCAGAGTAATGATGGTTTTGCGGTTTTTGAATCCGGAGCCATATTGATTTACCTGGCGGAAAAGTTCGACAAGCTGATGCCGAGCGATAGCAATGGCCGTAGCTTGGTGATGCAGTGGTTAATGTTTCAGATGAGTGCCTTAGGTCCGATGATGGGACAGGCAGGATGGTTTTTGAGATCCGCCCCCGAGCAGATGCCATTAGCGGTTGAGCGTTATCAGCAAGAGACCTTACGTCTCTACGGTGTTCTGGATGCCCGCTTGAAAAAATCAACCTATTTGGCTGGTGATAGCTTTAGCATTGCCGATATTTCCACCTGGACATGGGCTCGCAATGCCAAGTATGCAGAGGTGGACGATAGTGGTTTTCCCAATGTGCGTCGTTGGGTCGAAATGATTGGGGATAGAGAGGGCGTCAAGAGGGGGCTTGCTAGGCTGAAGTAGATGATTTAATTGGACGCCTTTGTCACAAGGTAATGCACCTGCCCATTACTAAAAAAGTAAACGGGGCTCCACAGTCACGTGTCAGGCATTGGGGGAGTTTAGGCGTTAAGGCGTGAATTTTTGGTGTTATACATCGAAGAATCCGCATGGCTCAGTAGCCTGTTTATATCGGTACCATGCTCTGGGAAAAGGGCGTAGCCAATGCTGGCTCCGATAGTTAGCTCGATGGCTGAATCAATGGTGTCTGAAGGAGCCAGTTGAAACGGCTGGGTGGTTAGTTCCGCGTAGATGGTGGCGATGATGCTCTCGATTGACTGGTTTTCGGGTATATCTTCAATGACAGCTGTAAATTCGTCACCACCAATTCGGGCTGCCGTGTCGGAGCTTCGAATCGCTTTAGTTAATCGGTGGGCGAATTCTATTAAAATAATATCTCCTGCCTCATGCCCATAGGTATCGTTGACCGGTTTGAAATCATCTAGGTCGATAAAGAGAATTAATACTTTTTCACCATGCCTTGCGGCTCTTTGTATCGCCAGTTCAGCGCGTTCAATAAAGTGTGCTCGGTTACAGAGGTCGGTGAGCAAGTCGTAATTAGCTTGATGCCAGATCGTTTGCTCCATTTGACGTTGCTCGGTAATATCCTGTTTAACAGCGACGTAATTGATGATTTCGTTTTGATCATTCACCACCGGAGCGATTGATACGCTTTCCAGCGTAAGACTGCCATTTTTCTTTCGGTTCCATAATTCACCTGTCCAGACTTTTTTCGAGGCGATTGTTTTCCAAAGTGTTTTATAGGTATCTGTGGGTGTTTTGCCGGATTGTAGCATGCGTGGATTTTGGCCGATGACCTCTTCAGCATCGTAGCCTGTGATCTCACTGAAACGGGGATTAACATAGAGTATTTTTGGTTCGGGGGTGGTGACGATTGTTGCCACGGGACTGTTCTCTATGGCTAAAGAGAGCGTCTTCAACTCCAGCTCAAGCAATTTTCTTTCACTGATATCTTGATGGGTTCCTAGTGCGCGAATAGCGTTACCCTGATTGTCATATTTAAAGATTTTCCCCCTTGTCTGAATCCATTTCCATTCGCCGGATTTGGACCGCATACGGATATCAGCTTGATAATTCTTGCTTTTACCAGAGATGTGAGCGTCTAGTTTTAAGGTCATTGCTGGCAGGTCATCGGGATGGACCAATTGTTGCCATTGCTCTAACGATTGTTCCAGTTCATCTAGGCTGTATCCCAGCATCTCTGCCCATTGCGGATTAAATATGGCTTTTCCGGTTTGTAAATTCACGTCCCATAGGCCAAGTTCGGCACCGCTGACCGCCATTTCCAACCGTTCCTGACTCTCTTTAAGTTCTCTTTGAGTTTGCTTAAGCAGTAAGCGGTCCTGATTAAGATGGCGGGTACGAACCTCCAATTCCTGTGCAAGTACCATTGGGTGCCTGAGTCCGTTGTAAATTAATAGGCTGATGACCACGGTAATCGCCATTAGTAGTATCCCATCAACAGTGGCGGATTTTATCGCAATCCAGCCTGCTTTCGGGGTGATATTCAGCTCCCATGTACTATTGGGTACTAATACCTGATGGATTACTGGTGCGCCGACCAGTGAAGAAGATGAACGGGCAAATGTATCTATAGCCTGGGTGTCTGGATGAAGACGCTCCAAGGTCCAGGAGTAATTTTTTGACTCTAGAGTGCTGATTCGGGATTGGTTTAATAGGTTATCTAAAATCATCAGCGCACTGGTGAAACCCCAAAATGATGTCTTTCCTTCCGGTGAGGTGAGGAACACCGGTTGTCGTGCGATAACGGCGACACCGCCTTGGATCAAAGTAAAGGGACCGGCCAGTGTCAGCTGTTTCGTTTCTTTGGCATAAATGGCTTCTTTATTGCGCGCATCGTCTGCCAACAGGTTATGACCTATCGCTTTTTCGTTGCCCTTGAGTGGCACGATCGCGTTGATAATGCCTTTGGGAGCTAATTGTAGATTACTAATCCCAGGAGCCGTATCTAGTAACTGGAAAACGATTTTCTCAAAATTATCTGGAGGCCCGAGTTGGTTCTTTATTAGCAGAGCGATTGCTGTAGTGGTTGCCCGCGACTGGTTGATCAGGCTGAGAAGGGAGTCCGAGTGTGAGGCTGCGATGGTCAATGCGGCGGTACGTTTCGAGGCAATATCATGCCTGAGTTCTGTGTGGAAGAACGCAGTGCTGACCAGGAGGGTGCAGAATAGTGCTAAACCGCTTAAAAGCGATAATTGCACTCGCCTTTTCTTGGTTAAGAAGGGCATCCAGCGGATATGAGTAACGTAGATAAAAAGTGAAAATAGTGCAGCCAGTAGTGTGGCGAAAATAATTCTGTGTGGTGATAGCGTGGGGAAATCAGTTTCCGTGACCAGTACCGACTCTATTTGCAGATAATCCGCAGCTAGCCATATTGCAGATAAAAACAATACGGTTAAGGCGACGACCCACTGCTGATGCGTAGTTCTGATCATTGCTTGATCTGACCATCCAGTGTTTGATTAATTAAGTCTAATATACTCTAGCTTCTGCTGCTGTTAATTGAAGCTTTTATTTGACTAAATTTTGTTGAAATAACTGACTGATTTAGTTGGTAATAGCCGTTTTTTGGCTCCCAACGGGTGAGTGAGGGTTTGCTTTGAGGGAGGTTTTATTGCTTAGGTTTCTAGATATACCCACGCACCAGGGGTGTTTAGTATGGCCAGCATTGATATTTACGAGATGGCAGGGCAAACGACGCGCTGATGTTCCAGCGCATCGAACTCAGTGAGTGACTTAAGCAAACGGCTTAAAGCGTTCATCCAGCGGCGTATCGGCGATATGGTTGACGTAATTACTCATCACTTTCTGCGCCAATCCCAAGACAATTTCTAGCATCTGTTGTTGGCCGTATCCTGCACTGTAGAAGGCATCGGTTTGCTCTTGGCTAAGGCGGCCGCGGCTGCGAAGCATGGCTAAGGTGGTGTCGTGCAACACTTGTAGTTTTGCATCTGGCAGTTCGGTTCTATCCCGCAATGCTTGGTTTAGGGCGGGGTCGACGCCCATCATATGGGCAATCGCGCTGTGGGCAGGTACGCAATAGTGGCACTCATGCTCAACGTTAATGGTTTGCCAGACTACGGTTAGCTCTTCTTTGTTGAATGTGGTTTCTTGGAAAAGCTTGTGCAGCAGTTGATAGCCTTCCAGCAACTGAGGGGAGTTGGACATCACCGCATGAAGGCTTGGGATCATGCCGAAACCTTTGATGGAATTTTGCAGTAGTGGCTTGCTCTGTTCGGGAGCTGTATCGAGATCATGTAAAGGAAACTGGGTCATTTCGGCACCTGATTGTCTAGTTTTGATGGGGTGTTTTGCATTTATATTCTTACATTAGTTGAAAATGAACGGTCGTTCAAGATAAAATTGAACGATCATTCAAATTAAAGGGTGGAAGATGGTTAATTCAGCCAAGTACGATCGGCAGGATGCATTAGCAAAAGCGACCAATTTGTTTTGGGAGAAAGGCTTTCACGCGACCTCTATGCGCAACATTCAGGATGCGGTGGATATGCGACCGGGCAGTATCTATGCCTGTTTTGGCAGTAAAGAGGGGTTGTTCAAGGAGGCGCTTCACCATTATGCCGATGGCACATTGGCGGTGATTCGTCAGCAGATGCAGTCCCATGACTCACCGCTAGATGCGCTGAAATCTTTTGTTCGCTGTTTGATCACAGATCAGCGCCAGGATGTGCCCAGTGATCTGTGTATGTTGGTAAAGACCTTGGCGGAATTAACGGAAGACAATGCGGAGCTTCTGACTGAAGCGCGGCAGTTAATTCGTTTAGTTGAAGATGCTTTTGCTGAGTTGTTGCAGCAGGCTATTGATGCTGGCGAACTAGATGCCGATAAAGATGCTCGCCGTCTGGCGCGATTGATTCAGATGCAGGTGATGGGGTTGCGGTCCTATGCGCGTGCTAATAAGGATCAAGCTCAGCTCGAGCAACTGATCGATGATGCTCTGAGTTGTCTTGCCTGAGAGGACGACTACTCTTTTTGAACAGGCGAGAGCCCGGAAGCGAACGGATCTAAACGCTTCCTCCGGGTTCTCTATAAACTGACAAGCAAAGCTGGTGGGTGAGTTAATGCCAAAGCCCGCGCAGCTGCTACTGTCAAATCATTTGATCAATCACTTTACTCGGCTAATAGCCGGTTACTTCAACGTCTTTAAAAAGGCGATCAGATAATCCTGGGCCGCTTCATCGTTGATATTTACGTGGCGCATGCGGGTGCCTGGGACTAGCAGGTCGTTGGCGTTGATCCACTGACGAAGCTTCTTATCATTCCAGGTGATACCGGAATTCTTCAGAGCATCGGAATAGACATAGCGCGGCAGGCTGCCTGCCTTGCGGTTAAGGACGCCATGTAGTTGTGGCCCAAAGGTGTTTTTGGAACTGTCGGCGGAGTGGCAGGCACGGCAGTGATGATTGAAGATGACCTCGCCTGCTGCGGCCATGGCGGCTTCGCTTTCCGCAGCATAATTGTCGGGATCGCCAGCATGGACGAAGTTAACCAGTGCCAGTGCCAGCGCTAGTGCTGGAGCCAGTAAGATGTTTTTGATTTTCATGATGACGTCCTTCCGTAGTGCGTTTAGCTTCTTGGTAAATTTTAAGATAGCTAGGCCCTTGGTATCTTCACCTCAAAGGTACTCTTTGTGTAGGTCTTTGGTACCGTTTTTTAAACGTGGTAATCCTCTATATCCTTTTGTTCATGCCTGCTGCAGAGCGGTGGTTATGCTCTACAAACTCTGTGGTTACTACTAAGTAAGTAGTTTTTGAATGCCAAAGAACGATACCTGGCTCGCAACAGAGAGAGCTAATATGAGTCCATACCTGTGTGATGGGATAAAGCCGCAGGGGAGAGCCTATAGGTAGGGCGCCTTCAGACAACAAACATAAAAGGTATCGTCATGATTTACGCAAAGCCAGGCACAGAGGGATCCGTTGTTTCCTTCAAGCCACGTTATGGAAACTTTATTGGTGGCAAATGGGTTGCACCAGTAAATGGTCAGTACTTCTCTAACAGTACCCCTATCACTGGCGAGGAGTTTTGTGAAATTCCTCGTTCTTGCGAAGCCGATATCAATCTGGCTTTAGATGCAGCTCACGCGGCTAAGGATTCCTGGGGTGGTACTTCGGTTACTGCGCGCTCCAATCTTCTGCTAAAAATTGCTGATCGCATGGAAGAGAATCTCGAAAAGCTGGCCGTTGCTGAAACTTGGGATAACGGTAAAGCGGTACGTGAAACGCTGGCTGCAGACGTTCCTTTAGCGATTGACCATTTCCGTTACTATGCGGGTTGTATCCGTGCACAGGAAGGTTCTGTCGGTGAAATCGATGGCAATACTGTTGCTTATCATTTCCATGAGCCTCTGGGTGTTGTTGGTCAGATCATTCCTTGGAACTTCCCACTGTTGATGGCTGCCTGGAAAATTGCTCCAGCGATAGTGGCCGGTAACTGTGTCGTTCTTAAGCCTGCCGAGCAGACCCCTGTTTCAATCCTGATCTTGATGGAAGTGATTGGTGATCTGTTGCCACCGGGTGTGCTGAACGTTGTTAATGGTTTCGGTAAGGAAGCAGGTGAAGCGCTGGCTACTAGTAAGCGTATCGCCAAGATTGCCTTTACCGGTTCTACCCCTGTTGGCTCTCATATCCTTAAGTGTGCTGCCGAAAACATTATTCCTTCTACCGTTGAGCTCGGCGGCAAGTCTCCAAATATCTTTTTTGCTGATGTTATGAATCAGGAAGACGAGTACATCAACAAGGCTGCTGAAGGAATGGTTCTGGCCTTCTTCAACCAGGGTGAAGTCTGTACTTGCCCTTCTCGTGCCCTGATTCACGAAGATATTTACGATGCATTCATCGCTCGCGTTCTAGAGCGTGTCAAGACTATCAAACGTGGCGATCCGCTGGATACTGATACTCAGGTAGGTGCTCAGGCGTCTCAGCAGCAGTACGAAAAGATCCTGTCTTACCTCGAAATTGGTAAGGCCGAAGGCGCTGAAGTGCTGATCGGTGGTAATTCTCACAAGATGGAAGGTGAGTTTGGTACGGGCTACTACGTGGAGCCTACTCTGATGAAGGGCGACAACAGCATGCGCATCTTCCAGGAAGAGATTTTTGGTCCGGTTGTTGCTGTTACCACCTTTAAAGATGAAGCAGAAGCACTGGCTATTGCCAATGATACTGAATTCGGTCTGGGTGCCGGCGTCTGGACTCGCGATATGAACACTGCCTATCGTATGGGTCGTGGCATTCAATCCGGTCGGGTCTGGACTAACTGCTACCACCTCTACCCAGCTCACGCTGCCTTCGGTGGTTACAAGAAGTCTGGTGTTGGCCGTGAAACTCACAAGATGATGTTGGATCATTATCAGCAGACCAAGAACCTGCTGGTCAGCTACGACATCAACCCTCTGGGCTTCTTCTAAGCCTTAAGGGGACGTCTCGCTCCACCATACGTACTGTTTAAGTTGTCTGTATGTTTTCAAGCCCTGGCCTAACCGCCGGGGCTTTTTTTTATGTACAGGAGGTGCGGCCTGGCGCGAGAACAAGGGTAGTGGCAGCGTCGATTGTCAGGAGGGGCAGCTTAATGCTCCTGCAAAATGGCTATCGCTCCCTTAGGCCTACTACTTTTGACCCCCGGTATCCGGCCCAAGGTTGTCTATTTAATGACAATTGTCATCTATTATTATAGGTGTACGGGAACTGCCGGTTTTCGGATTTTAAAATAAGATCATGAGGAACAGTGTTATGTGGACTAAACCTGGATACATCGATATGCGTATTGGCTTTGAAGTAACCATGTACTTCAGCAACCGCTAGTCGTTAGCTTGCTACCCCGCGTCAGCGGGGTAGTGAATACCTTCCTCCCATCCGCCCGATATCGAGATTAAATAGCCTGCCTACGCTGTCACTGAATTAGCCAGGATATAGACCGTGCGGATGGTTGAGCGAATCAATTGCCCAAGAGGTCCTTCGATGCATATTCGAGTTTTAGGTTCTGCCGCTGGTGGCGGCTTCCCGCAATGGAACTGCAACTGCAATAATTGTAAAGGTTTCAGAGACGGATCAATTCGGGCGCATTCCCGAACCCAATCATCCATTGCCCTGAGCTCTGATGGTGAGCATTGGTTGTTGTTTAATGCGTCCCCCGATATTCGTGCGCAGCTCGCTTCTTTTTCAGCCATGCAGCCTGCCCGGGCATTACGAGATACCGGAATTTCCGCCGTGTTGTTGATAGATGCCCAGATTGACCACAGCACTGGGTTACTGATGCTGCGTGAAGGCTGCCCCTTCGATGTCTATTGTACCGATCCAGTGTTCGAAGACCTGAGCGTTGGTTTTCCGATCTTTGAAATGCTGAAGAGTTGGAATGGTGGTGGTCTCAGGCGTCATGGGATTCCCCTGTCTCCCTCAGCAAGCAACGCGACGCCCTTCAGTATCCCGGCCATTAAAAATATTCGTCTGACGGCGATACCGCTGACCAGTAAAGCCCCGCCTTACTCACCGCACCGTAATAATCCGGTTGAGGGCGATAATATAGGTATCTTCATCGAAGATCTGGCCACGGGTGGAAGCTTATTTTACGCCCCCGGATTGGGTGCCATCGAGCCGCACCTGTTGCCCTGGACCGAACGCGCAGACTGCTTGTTAGTTGACGGTACGCTGTGGCGTGATGATGAGATGATCCAGCAGGAAGTGGGTACTCAGCACGGTCTGCAGATGGGGCACATGCCGCAGAGTGGTGAGGGTGGCATGATCGAGTTTTTAGCCAGCCAGAAAGCATCGCGCAAAGTGTTGATTCATATAAATAATACTAACCCAATCTTGAACGAAGACTCTGCTGAGCGAGCCGAGCTGGTAAGTCATGGAATCGAGATTTCCTGGGATGGAATGGATATTGAACTTTGAGCCAATAAATAGTGCTCATCGCAAGCAAAAATAACCTATAACAATAACGAACTGAGAAGAGAACGCGCTATGACTGCCAACCCATTGCATAGTCAGGATGCCAAGGTAGCGACCATGGACCTGCCCGCCTGGAGCCGTGAAGAATTTGAACAGAAACTGCATGATAAGGGGGCTCTCTATCATATTCATCATCCCTATCATGTGGCTATGCATGAAGGTCGCTGCAGCCCTGAACAGATTCGCGGCTGGGTCGCCAATCGCTTTTACTACCAGATCAATATTCCGGTCAAAGATGCGGCTATTTTAGCTAACTGTAAAGAACGAGATGTCCGTCGTCACTGGGTTCAGCGCATACTGGATCATGACGGTTATGAAGGCGCCGAAGGGGGTATCGAGGCTTGGCTGCGTCTGGGCGAAGCTTGTGGCATGAGTCGCGAGGAGATTTTATCACTGGAGCATGTACTGCCGGGTGTGCGCTTTGCAGTGGATGCTTATGTTAACTTTGCTCGCCGTGCTGTCTGGCAGGAAGCGGCCAGTTCGTCCCTGACAGAGTTGTTTGCACCAACCATTCATCAATCCCGTCTGGATACCTGGCCCACCGATTACCCTTGGATTGAGGCCGATGGCTATCAGTATTTCCGGAATCGTCTTACTGAAGCGCGCCGTGATGTGCAGCATGGCCTGCAGATAACCCTGGACCACTTCAAGACCCGTGAACAACAGGAGCATGCACTGAATATTTTGCAGTTTAAATTGGATATCCTCTGGTCCATGCTGGATGCCATGTCGATGGCTTATGAGCTGGGCCGCGAGCCTTATCACAGTGTTAAGGATCAGCTCGATCAGCCAGTGCGTTACCATCAAGGAATAGTTTAAATGCTTGCTTTGAATAGCATCCCCAGTATTAACCGGCACTTCCGTTTGCAATGGGAGCCGGCGCAGGGTGCTTATGTGTTGTTGTATCCAGAGGGCATGGTAAAGCTGAATCCAAGCGCTTCAGAGGTGCTTAATGTCTGTGATGGGAAAACCGATATAGCTGGAATTATCAGTGCGCTGGACAAAAAATTTCCTGAGGCTGGGGGCGTTAGTGCAGATGTGATCGATTTTTTGGAGGATGCCCATGGTAAACATTGGATCGAGTTTCAGCAGTAACCCTGAACACGGCTCCAATCGGGCCGGCCAGCCCCTCTGGTTGCTGGCCGAACTGACGTACAGCTGCCCATTGCAGTGTGGTTACTGTTCCAATCCGTTGGATTTTCGCAACGGTGCTGACGAGCTGAGTACCGAAGAATGGATCTCTGTTTTTGCCGAAGGGCGGAAGCTGGGATCCGCGCAGCTGGGTTTTTCTGGCGGTGAGCCGTTGCTGCGTAAAGATTTGGAAATTCTCATTGGCGAAGCCCGCAAGATGGGCTATTACACCAACCTGATAACCTCTGGCATGGGCATGGACGCGGCGCGAATAGAAGCGTTTAAAGAGGCCGGTCTGGACCATATACAGATCAGCTTTCAGGCCAGCAATGCAGAACTGAATAATCGCCTTGCCGGTAGTGATAAAGCCTTTAAGCAGAAGCTAGCAATGGCGCGGGAAGTAAAAGCCCAAGGTTACCCGATGGTGCTTAATTTCGTTATCCATCGCGATAATATCGATCAGATCGATCAGATTATCGAACTCTCCATCGAACTCGAGGCTGACTACGTAGAGCTAGCGACCGCGCAGTATTACGGCTGGGCGGCGGTGAATCGTGATCAGCTATTACCCACCAAGGCGCAGCTGGAAAAAGCCGAGGCGGTCACTAATCGCTATCGTCAGCAGATGCAGGGTGAAGGGCCAAAGTTAATCTTTGTTGTACCGGATTATTACGAGGAGCGCCCTAAAGGCTGTATGGATGGCTGGGGCAAGATGTTTTTGACCATCACTCCTGATGGCACGGCGTTACCCTGCCACAGCGCGCGCCAGCTACCGATCGATTTCCCCAATGTCCGGGATATGCCCCTGCAGGAGATATGGTATGGCTCCAGTGGCTTTAACCACTTCCGTGGCTATTCATGGATGAAAGAGCCCTGCCTGTCCTGTGACGAGAAGGAGAAGGACTTTGGCGGCTGCCGCTGTCAGGCCTTTATGCTCACTGGCGATGCCGCTAATGCCGATCCTGTGTGTAGTAAATCCCCTCATCATGGCATTATCGAACAGGCTCGTGACAGGGCCGAGTCCGGCGTCACGGAGCAACCGTTGATTCTGCGCAATGCCCGTAATATCGATAAGGCCCTAGCGCGGAGTAACCCGGACAAAATTATCTGAGCATAGATGGAGCTGCGATGTCGGTGGGTGATTATCAGGTGCCTGTTATCGGCGCCTTGGACGCGTCCCAGCAAGGACTGGAATGGTCCGAACTCAGAGCTCGCGGTGAGCTGCTGTGCTGGTTGCAGTTCGACCCCCGTAGCGGTGCGACTCGGATCAAGGCCAAGAGGGGGGATGGCGAGGCTTATTTTCTCAGCCCTGAGGATGTCTGTGTCCGTAGCCGAGTGCATGAATACGGAGGAGGTGCCTACTGCCTAACGGATGACTCCGTAGTATTTGTCCGTGAGCGGGATCAGGCGTTGTGTTCTCTGCCTCTGACTGAGGCTAAGGGTGATTCCGCAACGCTGCGAGTTCTGCGGCAAAGCGAGGGCTACCGTTACGGTGATCTGGTTTTTGACGGCCATCATCATCGCGTGCTGGCTGTCGAAGAATATCATCCCCGCGAAAACCAGTCGGGAGCGGTGGTTAACCGTTTAGTAGCTATTGAACTGCACCAGGGGCTGCGCCGCGTTCTGGTCGAAGGGGCTGATTTTTATGCCTCTCCGAGAGTGAGCCCTGACGGCAAGCGCCTGGCCTGGGTCAGCTGGGATCACCCCAATCAGCCTTGGTTATCTAGTTCATTGCTGGAGGCTAGGCTTGACGATGGCGGTCAGCCACTCGTTGTCAATCAAGTCACTCAGGGACAGCTGGCGGGTAAGCAAGAGTCAGTGTTTCAGCCTGAATATTCTCCAGAGGGTATTTTATATTTTGTCTCTGACCGCCATGGCTGGTGGAATCTCTATCGTTATCAGCAGGGCCATGTTGAGGAGGTAATGCCCCTCGATAAGGAGTTCGGCGCAGCGCAGTGGCAACTAGGGCTGAGTCGCTATGCCTTTATCGATGAGCAGCGGCTGGGTTGCAGTTTTATTGATGAGGGGCGTTTTGGTTTTGCCATCATCGATATTAAACAGAGCCGTATAGAGGTCAGCAGTGAGCGCTGGGCCTCTTTGCAGTCTGTTGTGGCGGCAAAGGGCCGCTTGCTGGCGGTGGCGGAGTTTCCAGAGCGGCCATTACAGTTGCTGCAATTCATGCAGGGATCCGCTGGAGGTGATATCAAAACCGCCGTGGTGGCGGAAATAGCCAGCAGCGCCGAGGTGGATTGGCCAATCAGCAAGCCTAGCCATATCCGTTTTGAAACGGCGGCGGGTCTTGAAGCCTATGGTTTTTTCTACCCTGCACAGAATCTGTCGAACACGACTGAAAAACCGCCGCTGTTGGTTCAGGTGCACGGTGGCCCGACGGCCATGGCTAATTCCTCCTTTGATGCATTAAAGCAATATTGGACGACCCGCGGTTTTTCAATCCTGGATCTGAATTATCGGGGCAGCACCGGATATGGTCGAGACTATCGTCACAGCCTTTGTCAGCAATGGGGCGTCGCAGATATGGAAGATGCCTTCCACGGTGCAGCTTACTGTATCAGCGAGGGTTGGGTTGATCCTGACAAGGTCTTTATTCGGGGTAATAGTTCGGGCGGTTATACGGTGTTGCGGGCCCTTAGTGATCAGTCTCAGGTGGTTAGCGGCTTTGAGTCGGGATTTTGCAGTGGCGCCAGTTTATACGGCATTAGTGATCTGGCCAGATTGAATCAGCACACGCATAAATTTGAATCCCATTATTTGCATTGGCTGATCGGTGATGCTGAGACAGAGCAGGTGCGTTACCAACAGCGTTCGCCGCTATTCTATGCCGAAGACTTCCATAAGCCGGTGATCTTTTTTCAGGGTGAGCTAGATCGGGTGGTGCCTGCTGTGCAAACCCGAGGTTTGTTTGAAAAGCTCAGGCAGCGACAGTTAGAGGTGGAATACTTGGCCTTTGCCGATGAGCGACATGGCTTCAAACAGGCGCAAAACCGAGCGCAGGTGCTGCAGCGTGAGTTTGCCTTCTATCAACGCCGTCTCGGTTGAGATTCTTTAGCGATGAGAACTCTGCCGCCACCTTTGTTATGACAAGTGTTATGGCAAGTGTTATGACAAGGCGACGGCAGAGTCGGTAGCGCTTGGTTAGCGTCTGAAACCGTATTCCAGGGTGAAAAAGGTAGGGTTTAGCTCTGCCAGCGGTTCTCTAAGCTTAGCCAGCTCGCCTTCAGGACCGTGAACTTCCAGGCTGCTTAGGTCAGCGATCTGTAGTAAATCACCTAGCAATGGGCCAATAGCGTCGAGATGAATTAGCAGACCTTCTGCGTCGGTGTAACCTTCTCGGCAATGTGCGTTGTGGTCGTCGAAGCTGAATCCATAGTAGAGGCACTTATCTTCGCTAGTGGTGATCTCGACACATTGCTCGCATAACTTTTTGAAGCTTTCTAGCTGTCCTTGCTGAACTTTGAAGTAAGGGACGATGGTGACGCCGGTATCTGTGGTGCTCATAGTTATTGTTCTCCATGCATGCAGATTGAACCTGGAAACTCAGGCCAGGTGTTATTTGTAACGTCCATGACGTTGTAGAAATTCGATCTTGTAGCCATCAGGATCTTGGATGAAAAAAAACTTCGCCATCAACGATCCGTCACGGAAGAATTCTTTTATGTCGGTGGGTGTCAGTGACTGAGCCACTAGTTTTTCCCGGCAGGCTTCCAGATCATCGACAGCGACGGCCAAGTGGCCATATCCGTTGCCGTGGCTATAAGGTTCGGATTGGTCGTGATTGTGGGTCAGTTCCAGTTCGAAATCGGTTTCTTGATTGCGCAGATAAGCCAGGGTGAAACCCTCAAATTCATAACGATCTTCGACTTCAAGATCCAGCGCCTGGCGGTAGAATTGGATTGATTGCTCCAAGTCCAGGACCCGGATCATCGAGTGTATAGCTTTGCTCATAAATGCCTGCCCCACGAAAGCTGATGCTTACTTAGCTTAGAAGATTTTCATACTGTGCCGATGGTACTTGAGTAGCACTAGAGAGGGTACTTTGGCACTAGAAAAATGTAGGGGTGGGTTTTATGGATGTGATCAGAGGGTAATCGAAAATAAGGAGAGAATAGGCTCTCCTTATTTGGTACAGATGGTTAAATCAAATTAGGGGTTGGTGAGTGTGGGGTAACCCTCGCTATAAACCCAGTCATTGGCTTGTGCTGGCACGTGGCAGCCCAGGCAATCTTTTTTATAATCACTGCTGGCGTTGTTTTTTGGTTGGCCCGATTTGAATAGCGCCCACCCCCAGCCATCTCCCCAAGATTTACTGTCGAAGCGGCCTTGACTGTCTTTGACCATGACAAAGGTTTGCTTGACCCCTGCCGTACTGTAGCTAACGCCCTTGCCTGTAGTGTAATCGCCCGATTTATGGACTCTTAGTTCTTTGATTAGGATGGCACCATCAGGGAACTTTCCGGTTTTTCGGTAGGCTTCTACGGTTGAGGCTTGGCTATAGACGTCATGAAACCCGTTGGCGCCACCCTCAGGGACAAACCAGGATCCTAAGTGGACCATGTTTTTACGAAAGTCCTGGGGAAGGGTGATGTTGCCGCTGTCGTCTACGGAAGGGCTAAAGGGCTCCATTGCTGTAGCCGTTTGGGTTAGACCGAGGCTGGCGGTAAACCCAGCGATGAGCAGCATATTGTTGTTAGAAAAATTAAGGTTAAAGCGTGCCATGGTGGTCTCCTTGATGGCTCATTCGATTGCTTATCCATCACCAATGTAACGAAACCTCGATAGCGGGGGTCTTTAGATCGTCTTTAATCTGAACCCAATCGTCCAAGGAGACTTTATGGACCGGCTGTCTGAATTGCTGAACCATTTTTCGATGACTGCGACGGTGTTCTACAGTGGCAATTTATGTGCGGTGTCCCGGTTTGAGGATCCCGACTGTCAGGTAGGGCACATCCATATTCTGCGGTCCGGGCGAATGACCGTCAGTCATCCTCAGGAAGAGTTATTGGAGCTGAATCAGCCCACTATTTTGTTTTACCCGGAACCCACCCCTCATCGCATTCAATCCAGTGCCGAGCAGTCTGCGGAATTAGTCTGTGCCGCGTTAAACTATGGGATTGGCGCAGGGAATTCTTTTGCCCAAAGTTTGCCATCGCCGGTAGTGCTTCCCCTTGCCGAAAGTGCTGATTTGGATGTTGTTACTGAGCTGCTATTTACCGAGGCTTTCAACCCCAGCCAAGGAAGCCGGGCGATGATAAATCGATTGGTGGAGCTCTTTCTGATACAAGTATTCCGCCACTTCATTGCGAAAGGAACGGTGAAAGCGGGAGTGTTAGCGGGGTTGGCTGATCCGCTATTGGTCAAGGTTATGGATGCAATCCATAGCAATGCAGAAGCGGGGATGGATCTGTCACAGATGGCAAATATGGCGGCGATGTCCCGCTCGTCCTTTGCTGAACATTTTCGTCGTGTTGTCGGGCAATCGCCTGGAGATTATCTGATGGAATGGCGGGTCAGTTGCGCGCAGTTGTTGCTGAAGCAGGGGCGTCCGTTAAGCTGGATTGCGAATCAGGTAGGCTACGCCAGTCCGTCCAGTCTGGCTCGAGCGTTTCGGAAAAAGACCGGGCTTTCTCCGGGGCAATGGTTGCAGCAGTTTCATTACTAAGTGGCTGCAGTTCCGGGTCGAGAGGAAGCAGGTGATTAGCTATCTCGCTTGCCCGCTACATACTCTTTACGTTTGATGCAGTGTTTAAAATTAGTCGTGCTGCACTTTTCACTATTACAAATGAAGGCACAGCGGCCGCTCTCTTCCGGTACCTCGCGAATACAAGAGGTGAATAGCTTCTTAAACGTACACATTAATGCAGATAACATTGCTTGCACCTATAACCCAAACGGATGAAACGACTGTTTAGATTGTAAATCAACAAGTGATTATTATCCGTGATTTAGGTCAGGATTTGATTGGGTTGTTAGCTTTGGTTTGTGCAAGGCTTGGCTGTTATCGTTGGGAAGCGTTCAGCATATGGCTGATCAGTGCTCGTAACTTTCCGGGTTTAACCGGTTTGTTCAGCCGGACCAGGCCGCGCTGTTGAAACAGCTGCCGCACCTCATCGCTGCGATCGGCGGTAATCATGATGGTCGGCGGTAGCTGGCCTATATCTGCATAGATCTGGTCTAGTACGTGCAAACCGGTGAGGTCATGCTCCAGATGGTAGTCGGCGAGAATGATGTCGGGTAACTGTTGACGGCAAGCATACAGGGCCTGTGCCGTGTCTTCTGCCGCAGTCGTCAACGCGCCCCATTCCTGCAGTAATACCTGCATGCTATGGGTAATGGCCTCTTCGTTGTCGATGACTAGGATTCTTGCTCCGGTCAAATCTGATGCCATGGCTGGTTGCTGGTTATTGCTGGCCACCAAGGATTGCTGCTCGCTTAGCGGAACGATAACGGAAAAACAGGAGCCTTTGCCGACCACGGAGGAGAGTCTTACCGGGTGTTCGAGCATATGAGAAATGCGCTCGACGATGGCCAGCCCTAAACCGACTCCCTTATCTCTGCCGCGAACGAAATTCTCCAGCTGTTGGAATTCTCGGAAAATATCCTGCTGGCGATCTTCGGGTATCCCTGGGCCGGTGTCGCATATGATGATACGCAGACGCCCTTGCTGACGACGGCAACCCAGTAAAATCCTGCCCTTTGGGGTATAGCGGATGGCATTGCTCAATAGATTGCGCAGTATGCGCATCAGCAAGCGAGAATCGGAATGGACGATGGCCTGGCTGGCGACCACTGTTAATCGCAGCCCCGCCTTTTTAGCAACAGGTTTGAATTCGGTGCGTAACGCTATCAGCAAATCATTGATGGCGAACTCTCGATAATCAGGAGTGATAGCGTTGGCATCCAGTTTGGAGATATCCAGTAGGTCGGTCAGTAGTTCTTCGGCGCCTAGCAGGGCAACGTGAATTCGATGTACCAGAGTAGTATCGCGCTCCGCTAATTGCCGTTCCTGCAGGGTCGAAACCAGAAGGCGGGCAGCATTGAGTGGTTGCAGCAGATCGTGGCTGGCAGCCGCCAGGTATTTATCTTTACTCTGGTTAGCCTGTTCGGCCTCTTGTTTGGCCGCTTGCAGTGCTAGCTGAATCTCTTGTCTATCGGTGATTTCCCCGCGGAGCTGGGTGTTAGCTGAGCGCAGCTCTTTCGTGCGACGGTTTACTCGTTGTTCTAGCGTCGCATTCAGGTTGGTCAAGCTATTTTGGGCTTTCCTGCGCTCGGTAATATCCTGTACAAAGGCCTCGATCAGGGCGGGGTTGCGGCTTTTCAGTAACACGTTCATCGAAACATCAACGGCAGCGCCGGAGGGGGTTTTTAGCTGGGTCTCAAAGGCCAGTTTTTTACCCTCTTGCAGTAGTTCTTTCAGCAGCTGCTGATAATCATGATGGCTATTGAACAGCTGGTAGCCGATATCCTCGATAGATGCGCAGAGGGTGTCAGTGGATTCGTAGCCGCAGATTGCTGCGATAGCTGGGTTAGCACTGGTGATGGTGCCATCGATCTCCGCCTGAAAAATACCATGGAGGGCGTTCTCAAATAGCCACTTGTAACGATCTTTTTCCAGCGTCAGTTCATCGATCTTATGCTGCAGCTCAGGGTAATAGTTTTTACGTGCAGAGAAATCCCCCAGGCCGATCAGGTTTTCGATCAGGGCAGTGTCATCGGAAGGCGTCGATGGTGGGTTTTGGGAAGGCTTAAAGTGCTTCCTCATAAACGACCTCGACATCACGTTTGTTGGATTTGCGGGGGTTGGTGAGGATGCAGGGGTCCTTTACTGCTTTTCTGGATAGTTCCGGGATATCGGAGCTGCGTACTCCTGCTTCTTTCAGTCGCTGGGTTAAGCCAACATCGCTCTTTAATTTGCGTACCGATTTCAGCAGCTGTTGTTTTACCTGCTTTGGCCTCATGCCGCGGACGTCGATACCGACGGTTTCGGCAACAATGCGGAACTTTTCTTCTGACGATGGGAAGTTATAGTCGATGACATGTTCCAGCAAGATGGCGTTGCAGAGGCCGTGGGGCAGGTCAAGGTGGCCTCCGAGACTGTGAGACATGGCATGAACCGCACCTAGAATCGCATTAGAGAATGCGAGGCCCGCTTGCATGCTGCCGAGCATTACCTGGCCGCGAAGATGAATATCACTGGGGTCGGCCACCAGCGCTGTGAGATTGCTGGATACCAATTTGATGGCCTGCAGGGCGTGCATGTCGGTCATAGGGCCGCTGGCCGTCGATACATAAGCCTCAACGGCGTGAACCAGCGCATCGACACCGGTGCAGGCAGTCAGGAAGGGGTCCATGGTGAGGGTGGTTTCAGGGTCGATCAAAGAGACGTCGGGTACCACGGCTTTGCTGATAATGGATATTTTATTGCGGGTTTCAGGATCGGTAATGATGGCGAATTGTGAGACATCTGCAGAGGTGCCGGCGGTGGTGGGGATGAATACCAGCGGTGGAATCGGTGCAGATATCTGGTCGACCCCTTCAAAAGTCAAAATGTGTCTTGGGTTGGTGCTGATAATGCCGATGCCTTTAGCGCAATCCATGGGGCTGCCGCCGCCGATAGCAACGATCATATTGCAGCCTTCCTGCTTATAAAATGCTGCGCCTCGCATCACCTCTTCTGCCCGTGGGTTGGGACTTACCTGAGTATAGAGTCGATAGTCGATGCCGACAGCAGCGAGGCTGTCTTCAACATCCTTCACCCAGCCAGCCGCCTGAACTCCTGGGTCAGATACGATAAGCACGCGTTGGGCGCCAAAGGTGCGGGCAAAGTTGCCGACGGTCTTACGGGCGCCAGCACCGAAAACAATTTCAGGGGAAACAAACTTTCTAAGGTTGGTGAAATCAGTGCTCATACGGCGGGCCTGGTTATAGTTCTTCGTTGTTGTCACTCAGTGATTCGCTGGTAAAAAAGATAACGATGTCTGTTATCTGTCGCTGAGACTCTGTCCTTAGAGTGTCTGATTTTAGCATGCAAATAGGTTAGACGGTGGGGCTATCCTGATGATCTGGATTAGCCTTTAGCAGGGGCTTGGAAAAACCCTTAGGAAGCCACAGCGATTTAGGCCAGTTGCTTCTCTGTCGGGCAAATTTGTATGGAGGGGTTAGTACTCAGGGGTGGGGCTTTGTCACACGTATTTAGCGTCCTTAATTCTTCTTCCATTTTTTGTATATCTTCGGGCGTGCGTAATGCGGGAGCCAGCGCAGGGCGATATTCTTTGTTCTGGCGAATGGGCAGGCGATCAAAGATAAGTATCCGATCCGCCAATCGCAGGGCCTCGCGGATATCGTGAGTCACCAGTAATATGGATAGTTTCGGGTGCTTTTCCCGCAGTAGCTGTAGCTGCTGATAGAGTATTTTCAGGTTGGTCTCATCCAATGATACGAAAGGTTCATCCATCAGAATCAATTGCGGTTCAATCAACAGGCAGCGAGCTAAAGCCACGCGTCGCGCCATTCCCAGAGATAATTGGGCCGGGTAAAGGTCGAGGCAGTTCTGCAGCCCCATCTGCTTGAGCAGATGATTGATCTTAGTGTCTAGTCCTTCGCGGAGTGACGGATCTGCTGCGGTTGCTTGGCAGCCCTTGACGACTAGTTCGAGGTTTTGCTGTACCGTTCGCCATGGTAGTAAACGGGGTTCCTGAAACATGTAGCTGATGCGATAGTTCTGGGATTGTTCGATGGCACCCTGGTAGTCGTTGTCGATGCCGGCGATCATATTCAGCAGTGTGGTCTTGCCGCAGCCGGAGGGCCCTAATAGGCACAGTAATTCGCCGCTGGCCAATGACATTTGAAAGTCGTCAAACAGCGTGGCAGAGCCGAAATCTTTTTGTTCTATGTTGACGCTTAGCATGTGCTTGGGTGCCTCCGCCAGCGTTGTTGATGGTTTTCCAAGGGCTGCAGAATGGTCCATTCGACTAGCTGTACGATTATTATAAAGCTTAGGCTGTAGGCCAGGATAGTGACTACATCAAACATCTGAAATGCTAGGTGTAGCTGGAATCCAACGCCATCGCTGCGGCCTAGTAATTCCACCACTAATACGATCTTCCAGATCAATGCCAGACCGCTGCGGGCGGCGATCAGAAAGTAAGGGGCGAGTTGCGGCAGCAGCAGATCTTTAAATCGGCACCAGGCATTGAGTCGATAGACGTGGGCGAGGTCGGTGTAATCAGGGTTTAGATTCTGGGTGCCTTGGCGCAGGGTGATAACGACGTTTGGAACTTTGTTGATCACCACCGCAATAATAGCGGCGGTTTCAGACAGTCCGATCCAAAGATAAAACAGCAGAATAATGACCAGTGCAGGAATATTTAGCAACAGTATCAGCACGGGGTCAGCTAGGCGGTTGAAGCCGTCGTAGAGCCCCATGATAATGCCGATCATTGAGCCAATCAGCATCGCTACGGTGAAGGTGATGACCACCCGCTGCAAGGTCGCACCCAGGTGCAGACTGAGGTCGCCCTTGAGCCACTCTGAGTGTATCGCCATCACGACTTCCAACGGTCCCGGCAGCAGTGGGTTTTGCAGAAACTGGGCCAGCAGCTGCCAGGCAAGCAGCAAAAGCATCATGGTGATCAACTGTTGCCTTAGGCTTTTTAGCCATGGTCGGGTAAGCATCTTCATTATTGCCTGCAGCCGTTACTTATTGGGTTGGCGTTTGCTGTTCGGACCAGAAAGTATCTGGGTCTAGCTGTTGATGCTTGCCCATTAGCTCCGAGCCGCCGATGCCAGCAAGCAGGGTAAACATCTGCTGTGCTTGTTGTTGGAGCTTAGCAGACAGGGGGGTTGGGATGCCGGCCAAATAGCCGGCCTTAAGTCGTTCAAATACGGCCGTGGTTTTAGCACCCATTAGCGGGCGGAGTCGTTGCCAGGCATCCGGCTGGTCACGAAGGTGATATTTGCTTTGCATTGAGGCGGCTTGCAGGGCTTTGACGCGGTCGGGGTATTGTTGTGCCCACTGCTGATGGAACACCAGCCCTAGCATGGGTAAGTCGTTATCCAGCCCCAGCTGTGCGCTTATCTGTTTTAGATCTAGCAGGCTTCTATGACCTTTGCCTTCGAGTCGGGCGGCGTAGTGCCAGAATGTCAGCACCGCATCTATTTGGCCCCGTTCCAGAGCGGCATTCAATAGCGGCGGGGCGGCGAATTGCTGCTGGCTGCTTTGCTTAAGATCAAATCCTTGCTGCAGGGCACCGGCGCGTAACAGTAGCCAGCCTTTGTCAGCCGGTCCACCGGCAATACCAATGCGCTTGCCTTTAAGATCGGCCAAAGATTCGATGGCGGAGCCCTTAGGCACCATTAGCTTACCGATGGAGGATGAATAGGGAATGAACTGTAGCGGGATGCCTCGATTTCTCTGCTGGGAAACCCAAATCCAATCCGCGACAATGACATCGGCACTACGGCTCATCAGCGCCGTGCGGGTAGCGGTCATGCTGGCCAGGGCTATGGTCTTCAGTCGGAAACCGGATTTCTCGTCAAAGTGCTGGTGGGCCATGGTGTCGAGCTCCCAGTTAAGGGTGCCGAACTTCAGGGTCGCGACTCGTATTTCGGGCAGTGGTTGTGACTCATCTGACCAGGCCGGGCGGACGGCGCCGAAGACCAGCATGCTGATTAGCAGTCCGGCACTAAAGACCTTATTGAGCGTGTTTGCTGTGTTCATTTCCATCTCCTGAAACAGCCGCTACTCGGCACCAGAGACAGGTTCGTGTAATGGAGGTCCGGGGGAGGGTGCTTTGTTCTACAATAAGGCGGTCAGCAGGATGAAAGTATAGTACTTTCGGGTCCTTATGAGGGCTCAAAGGTAGGATGGCCGAAATGTCTAAAAGAGGTTCTAATAGATTTGAGTATCAATAATAAAAGGAGTAGCTTCATGTTAGCTTCGAATGACGCAGCCCAGAGTATGGATGCTGTAGCGAGTGACGATGGAGTCTTGGTCCCAGGTGTTTCTGGCGTCGTTAATGAAGCGGACACTACAACAATGAACGGGGTGCTTCCTTCTGTGTATAAATTGCTAATTGCCGATGATCATCCGCTCTTTCGTGAAGCTATTGCTGATGTTATTTGCAGTCGCTATCCTGATGCTGAAATCCTTGAGTCGGACACTCTTGAGTCGGCACTGGAGACTGCTCAGCGCTACGATGATCTGGATCTAATTCTGCTGGATCTTAATATGCCCGGAATGAATGGGCTAAACGGACTGATGCAGCTTCGTAATGAAGCACCTTCCATTCCGGTGGTGATTGTTTCTGCAGAAGAAGAGAAAAGCATTGTTTTGCAGGCGATGACGTATGGCGCTGTCGGATTTATTATCAAATCCTTAGCTCGAGAGAAGATGACAGATGCTCTGGATCAAGTTTTGGCGGGTCAGGTCTATCTACCCTCCGATGTTATACGATCGTCTCAGCCCAGCACGCGTTCCAGCTCTCACCGTCAGTCTGATGATAAACAGCTACCGCCAGAATTGTTAAATAGTCTGACTCGTCGTCAACTGTTGGTGCTGGAACGCATGGCTAGCGGTGAATCCAACAAGCAGATCGCCTATAAACTGAATATTGCTGAAACGACGGTTAAAGCTCATGTGTCTGCGATACTAAGAAAGCTTAAAGTTCATAACCGTATTCAGGCCGCACTGGCCGCCGGTAATATCGATTTTAATCAGTATTTGAAACGCTGATATCCTTGCTAGATAAGGGCTGCATTTGCGGTCCTTTCTCTAGCTATTTCAACTCTATTCTGACTGGTCTTTGGCTCCTTGGCTGAGCATGTGCTGAACTAACGCTTTCAGTTTTGCAGGGCGCACAGGTTTATTCATCATGTTGTAACCCAGCGCGCGCACTTCTTGTTTTAACTCATTGCTATAATTTGCTGTGATCATTAGAACCGGAGCGTCTAGGCGTAACTCCTGGCGAATCCGCTGGGCGGCTTCTAAGCCGGTTTTTCCGTTATCCAGGTGGTAATCGGCGATCAGCATATCGATTCCCGCTTTCAGTTCTGGCTGCTGTGCTACTTCCTCGTAGGAGGTGGCGGTGAAGACTATGCACTTCCAACTTGTTAAAAGTGTTTCCATGGCTTCACAAATACTGAGTTCGTTGTCGACTACTAGTATGCGTTTTCCTGCAAAGCTATAGTGGGCCGAGCTGTCATAGCTGTTGGATGGCAGCGGTTGTGTTCTGGGTAAGGTGCCGTAAGGGATTTGCACGGAGAAGCAAGATCCGCGTCCGGGTGCTGAGCGCACGGATATCTTGCAGCTGAGGATTTTTGCCATTTTTTCAACGATCGCCAGACCAAGTCCCAGGCCTTTGTCGCGGGCGGAGTTG
Source organism: Motiliproteus sp. (assembly GCA_036960175.1). Taxonomy (GTDB): domain Bacteria; phylum Pseudomonadota; class Gammaproteobacteria; order Pseudomonadales; family Balneatricaceae; genus Motiliproteus. Next base: position 32,296 of record JBALWH010000007.1, read on the forward strand.
TCATCGTGAATACGATTAAACTCCTGGAAAATTTCCTCCAGTTTGTCCTCGGGAATACCGATACCGGTGTCACAGACTTCGATAGCCAGTACGCCTGCCTGTCTGCGGCACCCTAGCATGACCTTGCCGGCAGGGGTGTAGCGTATGGCGTTGCTGAGGAAGTTCCTAAGGATGCGGGCCAGTAGCTGTGAATCGGATGCGATCACTGCTGATGAGGAGACGAACTCAAACTCCAGTCCAGCATCGTTAGCAAGTGTTTGGAATTCGTTCGCTAGGTTGTCGAGCAGGTCGCCGGCGTTAAAGGCAGTGATATCTGGTTTTACTGCACCGGCATCCAGTTTGGATATATCTACCAGAGCGGCCAGTAGCGATTCCACGTCTTCCAGTGAGAAATTGAGAGAGTTGACCAGTCGTCGGGTGCGATCACAGAGGTCATGTTCCATCAGCGAGGCGGCGAATAGCCGTGCTGCGTTCATCGGTTGCAATAGGTCGTGGCTAGCAGCGGCCAGGAATTTGGTTTTGCTGGTGTTGGCGTGCTCCGCTTCTTTGGTGGCCTCTCGCAGTCGCGCTTCGATCTTTCGGCGTTCCTGGATATCTTCCAGCATCTGCAGATTGAGTGTCGTCAGCTCAGCGGTCCGCTCGGTGACTCGTTGCTCCATGTTCTGATAGGCATTGCGGAGTTCTTCGGCAGTAATACGTTGTTCGGTTATATCCTGAATCAGCACATAGAAGCCCTCTACCTGCTGATTGTCACCGAACTGTGGAACATAGGACTTCAGTACATAACGTTTTTTTCCGTCCGGTGTGGGTTCATCAATCTCAAAACTGACTGCCTCCCCTTTCAAGGCGCGTTTGACATAAGGGCGCAGGCGTTTCAGTTGTTTTTCCGGCAGCACATCCACCAGCTTATGTTCCAATACCTTCTTGCGATCGAGCTGATACCAAGTCTCGTAGGCGCGGTTGGTAAACTTGAAGGTCAGGTCACTATCGACATAGGCGATAAGGGCCGGTACGGCATCGGTGATCAGGCGAATTCTATGCTCGCTATCCGCTAGTGCTTTGGCAGACCGGCTGCGTTCGGTGATGTCGGTGTAGGTGTTAACATACTGGCCATTGGGCATGGGGTGTGTCTTGATTTCAAGGACTCGGCCGTTGGACAGCTGCTGCTCCATTTCTCTGCTACGTTTTCCGTGCTTATTACTGCTGACGGGTTTTAGATCTTCTACCTCGGTGGCAGCCATCAGCTTGCTGATGCTCAGTCCCGATGTGACGTTTTTGCGATCAAGCCCCGCAATTTCGATAAAGCGTTCGTTCCAAGTTTCGAGCTGTTGCTGGTCATTTACCAGAATGACGCCTTGGGACAGGTTGTCGAGGGTATTTTGTAGAATGGTGGATTTGTTCGCCAGCGCTTTTTCTCGCACTGCGCGCTCATTCTCCATCAGCGTGGTGATGTCTTTGTACAGCACCACCATGCCGCCATCGCCGGTATAGCGCTCGCTAATCTGCAGCCAGTTGCCATTGGCTAAACGGTATACTTTACCGTCACTCTGCAGGGACTTGTTCTTCCAGTGTTGCTGACCATCAGCTCCTTGAAAATGGTAGTCGATCAGCTTCATCCGCTGGGATAATTCCTTGATCTCCCGCTGATGAATTCCAGGTTCGATTTTGACGCCAGAATTGCGCCAGAACTCGCTGAATTTGGTGTTACACAGCAGCATGCGCTGGTCTTTGTCATAAAGAACAAAGGCATCGGAAATACTTTCGATGGCTTCTATTAAATATTGGTGTGCGGTCTGAGCGACATTGTTAGCATGTTTCAGGGCCTGGTTGCTGTGTTTAAGATCGGCCAGTGCAGCGTTCAGGGCGGCGGTACGTTCGTGGACCTGCTCGGCCAGAAATACCGCGTGTTCAAAGTTTCCGTAGGGGCCGTACTTATCGTTGGATCCGGCTTCTACCCGCTCTATCAGTGCCTGATTTATTTTCTTAAGCTTGCTGTTTTCCTGCTCGAGCTGTGCAAGCTGGGCTTTCAGGATTTTGGTCTCTGATTCAGCCAACGCCGGACCTCCCGATGGCAATACCAGTAAACGTCTGGTTTAAATGCAGGCCGTCAAATTGTTCACCATAAGTGTTAAAGCCGATTACTTTGTTGCGCTCGAGAATTTCGGAGGCTTGAGACGTTAATCCCAGGTGTTCGATTTCGAGACGGCGGAAGACGCAGTCGCAGCCAATGACCAGCTGCGGAGGGCCTATTTTCCGGCAGATATCGTCGAACAGGTGTTCCAGGCCTTCTAGTATGTTAGCGGCCTTAGAGCGAGTGAGTACGATACCGTTTTCAACCGCGCAGTAAAAATCGAGGCTCTGGTCATCGTTAACTTTTTGGATGGCGCGGGGGTAGTAACGCTCGCCAATTCGAACCGAAAGAGGATTTAGGGCAAAAACCGAGGGATTCAGTTGCTCGACACTTAATCCTAACGACTCCGCATATTCTAGGGCCGCAGGAGCAGCGTTGAATTCATAGACCCTGCGGGCCTCGCAATCGGCGTGGGTGATGACTAGTTTTTCATCGGTATTCATCAGATGGTCGATACTGAATACTTCAAACTGACAGCTGGTGTTCACCAAAATCAGGATCGCGGCATCGGAATAGAACGTGCCGTTAAAATACACGTGGGTGTCTTTAAAGCAGAGATCATCACCGGCTGATCCACCCAGTAAAGGAATACTTCCTAAATTGGCGCTAAGGGCATTCAATAGTTGTTCTTCGCGGACCGATAGGCCGTCCAGCAGTGCTAGCGCAAAGGTGTGGCCTCTGATCGGGGCGACCTGATGCTTTTGGCACCGATCCAACATGCCGTGGACTAAGGTTTGTACCTCAGTAAAGGTGGTCTCGGTAAGGTTGCGGAACAGTGATAATTCGATAGAAAATTGCGTCTTGCAAAAGCCGATGGCCGTTATACTGCCTCTGCTGTATCCAAGGGGCGTTATTTCTCCGGCAGTGGTGCAGCCGACGACAGGAAGGTCTCCGAATCGCTGTTGCAATGCTTGAGAAAGTTCTTGTAATTCATAGTCCGTGGAGCAGAAAAATACAACTAGGCTTAAATCGCCGTGCTGAAGTTCGCTATGCAGATCTTTCGCGGCCTGCGAAGGATCGATGTTGTTAGATACGGCCGTGAATATAGGCCCTGCTTTGTTCAAATCATGTGCCAGCACGTGTTTTTCCTGCATCATTCCGAAATTAAATTATTATGTGTGATCTGTTGTTGCTGGGGTGTATGGGGTTTTTCTCAATTATATAAATAGTCTAGAGCGCTGCTTGGAAGGCATAAATAGTACTTCTGGTCACCTTTTAACGGTAACGTCTAATGCTTTGGCGCTGCTGTTTGAATGGGAGCAGGAAAAGCGTTTAAATAATTGCCCCATAGTATTCAGTGCTGGCAATGCTTTTTGAGGCTAATTCAGTAGTCTATATCGAGCCTTTAAATGCGGTTTCGGGTGTTGGCGGCAAAGAGGGAGGAAAAAACGGTTAAATAGACCGATTTTTCTTTATCAATATTGACACCAGCGCTCAATGGGGTAATATGCCGGCCTCTGCGGAGGGGTGGCAGAGTGGCCGAATGCACCGGTCTTGAAAACCGGCGCGGGTTAATAGCCCGCCGAGAGTTCGAATCTCTCCTCCTCCGCCATTTTGATAGATCCTCGATAGCTCAGTTGGTAGAGCAGTAGACTGTTAATCTATTGGTCACAGGTTCGAGTCCTGTTCGAGGAGCCATCAAAATAAATGCGACATACCAACGTCGCAAGTTGAAATTCGGTTTAGGGTCGTTAGCTCAGTTGGTAGAGCAGTTGGCTTTTAACCAATTGGTCGGGCGTTCGAGTCGCCCACGACCCACCATCCGAATTTCAAATGTCTTCTTACTGCGTGTGAGCAGTGAGGATTGAGCGGGTCGTTAGCTCAGTTGGTAGAGCAGTTGGCTTTTAACCAATTGGTCGGGCGTTCGAGTCGCCCACGACCCACCACTCAATCCGATTCCCTATTTTAGGTCTGCTATTTTCTCCCTTTGGGGGTAGTCATGGCTGTGCTCGTCATTTTTCATTTTCTTGGTTATCAAAGCTGGCGGCTAACCGCGGCTATTGATAGATTTGACTTCCTTTATATAGAATCCTGTTGAGGGGCTGTAATGAGAGTCTTCTTTCTCGTCGTATCTATTTTGCTGCTAACTGGTTGTGCTTCGGTCTTTGACGTAAAAGATAAATACTATGTCTGTTACTACGGGGAGAAAAAGAAGGAGCTCTGTGAAAGTACGGTTGTGCCTGAGGACGATGAGCGGGCTTGTGTCGATTTGGCAGATGATTTTGAGTTTTCCGAAGGTGACTGCAATAAGAAGATAGGGCAATCAAAGCTGCACTTTTTTTAACGTAAAAAACAGGAGTGTGCTTCAAAGTAGGATGTTCTGATATGGTGCGGTGTGACTCTTGCGCACTCGACTGGGGCGAGGGTTGTTTTGATTTGAGGTTGTTTGAATGATTTCCCAGCCTGTATTTCTCTAATGAGTATGTTTCTGGTCATTACTAGGGGTTAGTGAACGTTTTTTAAACTGGCACAATGCTTGCTAAATCAGAGGGTATCTGAATCTAAAAGTATTGAATTGAGAGTCAGCTGATGAATACCAGTGCTGCTAAAGTTTCTGCCATCAACAGTCAAGAACCGGCCTCCCCTTACTATGCCTGTTGCTCTTTGTATCGCCAGCGCTTGGAAGTCATTTCTCTAATTAAGCAGCTGAGCCAATTGGCTATCGCGGTGCAGCAGCACCGTGGTCTCAGTATGGCTGTTTTGGCGGGTGACTCAGGATTTGAGCGAGAGTTCGAGTTGCTACAATTGCAATTGGATCGGCGTATCGCGGTACTAGAGTCTTTTGCTGCACAATCAAGCCATCTATTGACTGAGACCGAGCAAGTTAATCTGGTTAATGCCTGGATGACACTTAAGAGTGGTTGGCAGGAAGATCAGGTGATGGATAACTTTGAGCTTCATTGCCACTTTATCGACCAGTTGTTATTGCTGATGAATCAGCTGGCAAGGCGTTTGGAGCGGCCTATGTCGGATCATTTGCGGGAGTCTGGTTCCGGTTTTAAAGCTGAATCTTGGGTTAACTCCACGGGCAATGGCCAGCACCTGATTAAGCAGCTGGGGTTGCTGGCCTTCGTCTGTAAGCAGATGCCGGACCTTATCGAATTGGTGGCGAAGGTTCGGGGTTTGGCCACTCATGCGATGATTGTTGGCCGCTGTGAAGCGCGTTATGGGCAGAAACTTCGATACCTCCTTGGTTGTGCTAAGGCGCAGCGCGAAAAACTCAATCTTGGTATTATTCGCGTGAGTGAAACGGCTAGAGAGCAAATTCCTTCCTTACCTATGATCAAAACCTACGACATTAAGTTGCTGTATATGATCGATAAAGTGGAACGAGAAGTGCTGACTTCAAACGTAATTGTTGACGATCAGCATCAGTTTTTCGAGCTAGGCTCGCAGATTATCGATGTTTATGTCGGAGTGGTTAATCAGGGCTTGGATATGCTGCAGTGTTGGCAGGAGCAGCAGTTGGAGGAGTGGCTGGTAAAGGGCTGATCCAGATTATTCGTACTCGATATTGATCACTTCATAATATTTTCCGCCCTTGGGGGTGTGAACTTCTATTTCATCACCAATGCTTTTCTTCAGTAGCGCTTTGGCCATCGGCGAGTCGATGCTGATCATGCTGTTTTCCAGATCAATTTCATCGGGGCCGACTATGCGATAACGGGATTCATGCCCCTCTTCGTCTTCCAGGGACACCCAGGCGGCAAAAAATATTTTGCTCTGATCGCTGGGGGCTCGGTGCACTACTGTTGCGGCCTCCAGTCGCTTATCTAGATATCGAACTCGGCTGTCTATTTCCCGGAGTTGTTTTTTACCGTAGATATACTCGGCATTTTCAGACCGATCACCTTGTGCAGCCGCTTCCTGTACGGATTGAGTGACTTCTGGGCGCTTGACCTTCCATAGGTATTTCAGCTCTGCTCGGAGTTTTTGTTCGCCGGCGCTGGTGATGTAGTTTGAACGTCTGGGTTGTGGCGGACGGTAGCGGCCCATGGAAAGTAGCTCCGGCTTTTGGCTTGTTTTTGGGTGGTCTTTAAACAGACTTCGATTTAGTAGGGATTTTACTCCAATTTTTGCCTTTAAGGCTAAAGATTTGCAGTAGTTAGCCGATTCTAGCAATACCCTTTTTTAGGATATTTCATGCAAACTAACGAAGTCGTTCATGCTCGGATTGATGCCTTAACGGCAGGCTTGAGCAACGCTGTTCGTGCGACCGGTGGTGCTGAGTTCGCGTTGATGCTGAGTATGATCTCGGAATCTCAGGTGCTTGCTAAGCAGATGACTGAGGGAGTTGGCGTTGATACGCCGCCAGCTCAGATCAGTAATCGAGATCAGCTTTACACCGGCGATGTGGTTGAGCGCTTAAACCGATCACTTAAGGGTGGGCAGTTGGGGGAGTTACAGCTGCTGCTTAGTTGGCTGGAAACGGTTCCCTTACAGGGCAGAACGCTGCCGTTGGTCGTATCCGAGGCCCCGACCGGTATTCCTGTGGCTCAGGCAGCGTTGCTGGCGCGCCAATACAGTATGTTGGATGAAGTCAGTGATTCTCGTCTGAGGCTCGCTGCTTAATTTCTACTGGTCTTTTCTTTACCTGCAGCTCGTTAAATGCGCCAGATAATGGGCTCTTCGCCCTCTTCGTTAATAGCAATCCATTCATCAGGTTCTTCTCCTTCGCTCCAGCTAGAGGCAATACAGCGGATCTCTTTGTTGAAATGGCTGTAGGCTTCGCGAGCGCAAAGAATGTCCTGTTGCCAGGGCGTCTGGTCTGACTCGAAGAGTACGCTGGTAAAATTTTTCACGGCTTTTTCGATAACCAGAATGGGTATTTCATGGCCGTCATGGGTAGCGAGAAAGTGATGTATCTGGCGCTTCTGTTTTAACAGCTCTACCTGCGAGAAGCGTTGCTTTAGCCACGCCTCGACGGCTGCGGCAGGAACTGCCTTTAAATAGATTTCGATATCGGGATGGTTTTCTGCGGAGTCACTTTTTATCATCATCATTAATAAACTTAAATATTCTCAGAATGCTTAGGCTTAGATAGCCGATGGCTGCGAGTATACCGCCTATCGTGGCAAACAACAGCCCAGCCAAGGCGCAGAATTCCTGTTTTAATGAGCTGTTGAAGGCGTGCTCTGCGTAGTAGATCAGTCCTATGCCCATGAAAAATATACTAGCGCCAGTCAAAAGAATCGTCAGGTTTTGACGCTCTTTTCCTGCTTGATCGATCAGCAGTTTTTTTAGCCGTTTTAGCATGGCAGTTTAATGCTGTGGATGGATACATCGGCGCTGAGTGTCAGCCGGTCTAGTTGTTTAAGTTCCTCGCGGGCGCTGGCTGAGGCTCGCCATTGGTGTGGCGTCATGGCGAGCAATTGCAGTATCTGTTGATTGTTATCGAGCTGAAAATCAAACTGTAGGCGGTGCTGCTCTACTGTTATTTCGCCGAGGCTTTGTCGTAGCTGTGGCAGTGGGTCAAAGGCGTTGCGTTTTACCTGATCGTAAATTTGTTCTCTGAGTTGTAGCAGGTGATCGGGCCCGGTGTTGGCAATGATTAAGTGGCCGCCGGGTTTTAGTACGCGTTTGAACTCACTTGCCGCTATCGGGGTGAATAGGCAGACTACTTGATCCAGGCTGCTGTCAACGATAGGTAGGTTGGCGCCAGAGGCTACGATCCAGGTGCTTTCCTTGTTGCGTTGGCAGGCGGCCTTTACCGCTTCTTTGGATATATCCAGGCCAATTAAATCACTTTCTGGGGGTAGGTTGGCAGCCAGATGCTGGCTGTAATAGCCTTCGCCACAACCGCAGTCTAGAAGAGCAGTGGCTTCTTTGTTTGTTGCAGCAAGGGCGAGCTGACTAATCTTTTCTGCTATTGGAAGGTAGTGTCCAAGATTCAGGAAGTCTCGCCGATTGTGGACCATCTCGGCACTGTCTCCAGGCGCTTTGGAACGCTTGTTCTGCACCGGCAGCAGATGAAAATACCCCTGACGAGCCTGGTCGAAACTATGTTTGCTAGTACAGCGCAGTCCGCGCTCTTGGTAGTGCAACGCTCGGGCGCAGAGTGGGCAGCGAAGTTGTGTGGAAACTGTCATCTTAGGTCAGCAATCTTGCCATGATGTTTTCGTAAAGCTCTGACAATGTGTCGAGATCTTTGATTCTGACGTGCTCGTTGACTTTGTGGATGGTGGCGTTGCAAGGGCCAAGCTCGACAACCTGTGCGCCGGTAGGGGCAATAAAGCGACCGTCCGAGGTACCTCCAGAGGTAGAAAGTTCGGTATCGATGTCGGTAATCACCTTGATGCTTTGCTGGCAGGCTTCGATCAGTTCGCCTTTCTCAGTGATAAATGGATTGCCGCTAAGAGTCCAGGTCAGTGCGTAATCGAGCTGGTGAGAATCAAGTATCTGTTGAGTCTGTAATTTGATTTTCTCTGCTGTCAGTTCCGTGGAAAAACGAAAATTAAACAGCACATTGATGTCTCCGGGTACTACGTTGGTGGCACCCGTGCCGCCCTGAATATTGGAAATCTGGAAGCTGGTCGGTGGGAAATAGTCATTGCCCTGGTCCCATTCCACGGCGGCCAGTTCGGTCAACGCTGGTGCGGCCATATGGATGGGGTTTTTTACCAAATGAGGGTAAGCAACATGCCCCTGAACTCCATGTACGGTGAGGTTGCCACTGATCGAGCCGCGTCGGCCGTTTTTGATGGTGTCGCCGACATGGTTGGTGCTGGAGGGTTCGCCGATAACGCACCAGTCGATTTTTTCGCTGCGCGCTTCAAGTACCTCGATGACCCGTGGTGTGCCGTTGATAAAATCCCCTTCTTCGTCAGAGGTGATCAGTAGCGCGATGGAGCCTTGGTGGTCGGGGTGGTTGTCAACAAAGCGTTCCAGTGCAGTAATGAAGGCTGCCAGGCCGCCTTTCATATCGGCTGCGCCACGACCATAAAGGTTGCCATTTTCGATGGTGGGCGTGAAAGGAGGGTGTTGCCAGCGCTCTTCCGGGCCGCTGGGGACTACATCAGTATGACCGGCAAAGCAAAACACTGGACCGGTGGACCCTCTTCGAGCCCAAAAATTGCTCACGTCGGCAAAGGGCAGGCGCTCAATTTTAAAGCCGAGGGCCTGCAGCCGGTCGATCATTATGTCCTGGCAGCCTTCGTCTTCTGGGGTCACTGAACGGCGTGCGATCAGGTCCATGGCCAGTTGGGTGGTTGCAGAATGGTTGTGCATAGTCTCTTGTCAATCCGCTAGATCAGTGACCGGAAGGGTGTGTATGTTCCGGATCAGGTTGTTTTGAAGCGAGTATACCTTAATCCGTGTTTGTGCCTCACCTTCAATCGTTCTTGAGTTTGGTGGTTTGGGGCTGTGACGAGCGTTAGAAATATATGCTTTAATAGCCTCTTTTTTAGCATTTGCTGTCGCTGGGTATCATGATCATTCGGTCGGACTGCCAAAGTGGTGTTTAAACTGAGAGGGGTCAATATGAAGAATAAAATTAGTGTTCTGTCAGCGCTGTTGCTTGGGGCTGTGCTTGTCTCTGGTTGTGCTCCAGAAGTGGGTAGTGAAGATTGGTGCAAGGATTTGAAGGCTAAGCCAAAAGGCGAATGGAGTGGGAACGAGGTGGCAGATTTTGCTAAGCACTGTGTGTTTAAATAGCAGGCGCGAAAATCCCGGCAGCGGTACTTTTATGCTGTCGGGGTGCTAGATACTATCGCAGTAGGTTGGATAATTTTGGATCGGGGTTGTCGGATTCCCGAAATAGCAGGGCGATATTGCCAATTTGTTGTACTAGTTCTGCCTGAACCTGTTCGCAAAGTTCGCCAATCAGCGCGTTTTTTACTTCGCGGTCGCCGACGTTTACTTTTACTTTTACGAGTTCATGATCTTCTAAGGCGCGGTCTATTTCCAACTGGACCCCTTCAGAAAGGCCGTTTCCGGCAATGGTAACGATCGGATTAAGTTTGTGTCCGATGGTCCGGTACTGCTTTTTTTGCGAGGCTGTTAAGCTCATAATAGAATGGTTGACCTTATGCTGGGGAGTCGGAAGTCCGTCTCGGAAATCTGAAGCTCCGCATTTTACCCCAGTTGTCGCAACTAAAGTAGCGGTCGACTGAAGGATGGTGGTCTATGCAGTCTTTTGTACTGGGTATCAAGTAATTAGCATAATTGAGTGGTAATGGTGGCGCGATCAAAAAGTAGTGGGCAGTGGTTGAGGGAACATTTCGATGACCATTATGTCCAAAAAGCGAAGGATGAAGGCTACCGTTCACGGGCTAGTTTCAAGTTGTTGGAGCTGGGTCAGAAGGATCAGCTGTTCCGCCCTGGAATGACTGTTGTCGACCTTGGGGCTGCCCCTGGAGGTTGGTCGCAGGTGGCTGCCGAAATGGTCGGTGATCATGGAGTGGTGGTCGCTTCGGATATCCTGCCTATGGATGCATTGGCGGGTGTGACTTTTGTGCAGGGCGATTTCACCGAAGAATCAGTTTATGAATCGATACTGGAAGCCGTGGATGGGCGTCCGGTAGATCTTGTAATTTCCGATATGGCCCCCAATATGAGTGGAGTGGCGTCGATTGATCAACCGAAGGCGATGTATCTGGTTGAGTTGGCGCTGGATTTGGCTCGACAGGTGTTAAAACCTGATGGGGTTTTTTTAGCAAAAGTATTTCAGGGCGAGGGTTTCGAGCCGCTGTTGTCTGATATGAAGCAAAGCTTCACTAAGGTACAGTCTCGTAAGCCGGATTCCTCTCGGGCGCGTTCCCGGGAAATTTATCAGCTCTGTCGTGGCTTTAAAGGTTAAAGCGCGATGGAACAATTAAGAACGGTTGTGGTTGTCTGAACATCGATAATTGTAGCGGTCCATGATGTGGTTGCAGAGGTGCGTCTCTTGAACGATATGGCAAAGAACCTGGTGCTGTGGTTGGTAATCGCCGCAGTGTTGTTAACAGTTTTTAACAACTTCAACACCGAGGTGGAAACAAACAAACTGAGCTATTCCCAGTTTATTGAAAAGGTAAGGGATGATCAGGTCTCTAGTGTCATCGTTGAAGGCTATACCATTAAAGGTGAGCTGAAGGGCGGAGATAGTTTTGAAACGGTTCGGCCTGCGCTGCAGGACCCAAAGCTGGTCGATGATCTGTATAACCATGGAGTGGCGATCGAGGGCAAACAGCCAGAGCAACAAAGTATTTGGAGTCAGTTGCTGGTGGCCAGCTTTCCGATTCTGGTGATTATTGCTGTGTTCATGTTTTTCATGCGGCAGATGCAGGGCGGCGGAGGAGGCAAGGGTGGTCCCATGTCTTTTGGCAAGAGTAAAGCCCGGCTGTTGAGCGAAGATCAGATCAAGACCACTTTTGCCGATGTGGCTGGCGTCGAAGAGGCCAAGGAAGAAGTGCAGGAGTTGGTGGAGTTTCTTAAAGATCCCGGTAAATTTTTGCGCTTAGGTGGTCATATCCCTAGAGGGGTGTTGTTGTCTGGCGCTCCGGGTACCGGTAAAACATTGCTTGCCAAAGCGATAGCGGGTGAGGCGAAAGTGCCGTTTTTCTCCATTTCCGGTTCTGACTTCGTCGAGATGTTTGTGGGTGTCGGTGCTTCCCGAGTACGGGACATGTTTGAGCAGGCTAAAAAGCAATCTCCCTGCATCATATTTATCGATGAGATCGATGCTGTTGGTCGTCATCGTGGCGCCGGTATGGGCGGTGGTAATGACGAGCGCGAGCAGACTCTTAATCAGTTGCTGGTTGAGATGGATGGTTTTGAGGGTAACGAAGGCATCATCGTAATTGCCGCGACCAACCGTCCGGATGTGCTTGATAAGGCGTTGCTGCGTCCGGGGCGTTTTGATCGTCAGGTCGTCGTTAGCTTGCCGGATATTCGTGGCCGTGAGCAGATCGTTAAAGTCCATATGCGTAAGGTTCCGTTGGGAGACGATGTTAAGCCGGATGTGATCGCGAGAGGTACGCCAGGTTTTTCTGGTGCTGATCTCGCTAATTTAGTGAACGAGGCTGCGCTGTTTGCTGCTCGCGAAGAGAAGCGAGTAGTGGGGATGGAGCAGTTCGAAAAGGCCAAAGACAAAGTGATGATGGGTGCTGAGCGTCGTTCTATGGTGATGTCTCATGCTGAGCGTTTGAATACCGCCTATCATGAATCCGGTCATGCCATCGTTGGTCGCATGGTTCCAGATCACGATCCTGTTTATAAAGTTTCTATTATTCCTCGTGGTCGGGCTTTGGGTGTCACCATGTTTCTGCCAGAGGAAGACCGTTATAGTCTTAGCAAGCAGGCGATCCTTAGTCAGATTTGCAGTCTCTATGGTGGTCGCATTGCAGAAGAGATGACGCTGGGGAGTGACGGTGTAACCACTGGCGCTTCGAATGATATTCAGCGTGCAACCTCGCTGGCCCGAAATATGGTTACCAAGTGGGGCTTGTCCGAGGTTCTCGGGCCGTTGCTCTACGATGATGAGGATGCCGATCCTTGGGGGCGTGCTCCAGGTGCGGCGGGCAAGAGTGTGTCTGGTGAGACAGCTAAGCTGATTGACAAGGAAGTTCGTGCCATTATTGATGATTGTTACGCTCAGGCTTCGAAAATATTGACGGATAATCGCGATGTTCTTGAGTCCATGACTGAGGCATTAATGCAGTACGAGACTATTGATGCGAGTCAGCTTGATGACTTGATGGCGCGCCAGGAAGTGCGTGCTCCCAAGGGTTGGTCTGACAGTGATGAAGATGAAGATGGAGCTGCCGGTAGCGGTGGGGTTGAGGAAGATGATGATGCTGAGCAGGTCGATCTGGATGATATCGAGAATTCCGACCAAGATGATTATGATCCCGACGCGGACGCTACGGACAAGCCGCTACATTAGGGTGTTTTGTCGATAGACCTAAAGGCTGACCTATAACGGTTGGCCTTTTTTATGCTAAGTGGGGAATCGTGCGCTATGTGCGGTACCTATGGAGAGTGGATAAAATCAACAGGTAGTGAATTTGGATGCCAATACTTTGCTCTGTGGTTGCCGCCGGCTAAGGCGGGACCTGCCGCAGATAATGGGGATTCTTAATGTTACGCCGGATTCTTTCTCGGACGGCGGGCAGTTGTTGTGCGATAGTCGCCTCGATATGGATAGCCTGCTATACAGGGCTGCATCCATGGTAGAGGCTGGCGCTACGCTGTTAGATATCGGTGGCGAATCGACTCGACCTGGCGCTGCGCCAGTCAGTGTGCAGCAGGAGTTGGATCGGGTTGTTCCAGCCGTTGAGCGGATTAATAGCGAATTGAATGTGGTTATTTCTGTCGATAGTAGTTCTCCTCAGGTGATTGCGGAAGCTGCCAAAGCGGGTTGTGGGCTGATTAACGATGTTCGGGCTTTGGAGCGAACAGGGGCTTTGCAAGCAGCAGCAGCTACGGGCTTGCCGGTCTGTTTGATGCATATGCAGGGGCAGCCTGATTCTATGCAGGACGACCCTTGCTATCGGGATGTGATCGTCGAAGTAAGTGATTACTTGCTTGGTCGAGTTGAGGCTTGTGAGGCGGCCGGCATCCAGAGGCAGAGAATTCTTCTGGATCCAGGTTTTGGTTTTGGTAAGACGCTGGAGCATAATCTGCAGCTGCTGAATCAGTTGCAGCGGTTGGAATCGTTGGGCTTGCCGTTGCTGGTGGGGACTTCTCGTAAAAGCATGATTGGCCAAGTGCTTGATCGGCCGGTGGATGAGCGTTTGTTTGGTAGTCTTGCTACCGCCGTTCTTGCAGTTCTCAAGGGCGCTTGGGTAATAAGAGTTCATGACGTAGCAGCAACCGCTGATGCGGTAAATATGGCGCTAGCGGTAGTCAATGAGAGCACGAATTATAGGGAGTGTATAAAACGTGAGTAAAAAGTATTTCGGAACCGATGGTATTCGTGGGCAGGTAGGGACTTATCCTGTCACACCCGATTTTGTTCTCAAGCTGGGCTGGGCGGCGGGCAAGGTCTTTGCTCGAAAAGGTAGAAGTAAAATTCTGATCGGCAAGGATACTCGTATCTCTGGTTATATGTTTGAAGCGGCACTGGAGGCGGGTTTGGCTGCTGCTGGTGTCGACTCGCTAATGCTTGGTCCTATGCCAACGCCAGCAATCGCTTATCTGACCCGCACTTTCAGGGCGGACGCCGGTATTGTTATCAGCGCCTCTCATAATCCCTTTCAGGATAATGGCATCAAGTTTTTCTCGGCGAATGGTACCAAGCTACCCGACGAAATAGAGTCGGCAATTGAAGCACAGATGGATATTGCTATGACCACTGTGGAGTCTGCGCAGTTGGGTAAGGCTCGTCGTCTTGATGATGCGGCAGGGCGATATATCGAGTTTTGTAAAGGTACTGTTCCTCGGAATATGGGTCTTAAAGGGCTCAAAATCGTTCTGGATTGTGCCAATGGGGCGACTTATCATATTGCCCCGAAAGTTTTTTCAGAGCTTGGTGCTACGGTGCTGGAGATCGGCTCGTCCCCGGATGGTATCAATATCAACGAAGGCTGTGGAGCGACTGATACTAAGGCGCTACAGCGGGTTGTTGTTGCCGAAGGCGCTGATCTAGGGATCGCCTTCGACGGTGATGGTGATCGCGTGATTATGGTTGATCATAGTGGCGAAGAAGTTGATGGAGATGAGTTGATTCTTATTATTGCGATGGCGATGAAGTCCGCGGGTCAGCTTGGTGGAGGGGTTGTTGGTACCTTGATGAGTAACTTTGGTATGGAGCTGGCCTTAAAGGAAAATGATATTCCTTTTGTGCGTGCCAATGTTGGTGATCGCTATGTGCTGGAGGAGTTAATTAAGAATGATTGGGCGATCGGAGGTGAGTCCTCTGGTCATATCATTTGCCGTAATCTAACTACCACTGGTGATGGCATTGTAGCGGCGCTGCAGGTGCTGCATATGTTGGTGGGTGAGGGTAAGTCTCTGTCTGAGCTGAAGTCTCAGATGGCTAAGTTGCCGCAAATAATGATCAATGTTCGTCTTAAAGAAAAGGTTGATCCTACCCTGTTGCCGAAAGTGCAAGAGGCAGTTCGTTCGGTAGAAGATCGGTTGCAGGGTAGGGGGCGCGTGCTGCTGCGTCCTTCAGGGACTGAGCCGGTTGTTCGGGTGATGGTCGAAGGGGAGGATTCCGTGTTGGTTGAAGAATTAGCGAAGGAATTGGCAGCGGTTGTCGAGTCTTCTATTCATTAGATTAAGATAATTGCGGAGCGGTCTTGTAAGTTGTTAATAACTTGTATAACATTCCGCTCCGCTTGGATTACAGGAGAGTTCCATGCGTAGGTTGCTAGTTGCTGGAAACTGGAAAATGAATGGCTCGAAAGAGCAGGCGAAACAGTTGGTTTCGGCCTTGGTTCAGGGTTTCGATGCAAGCAGACGGGTTGATATGGCAATATGCCCCCCCGCGCCTTATCTGGACTATGTGTCTGGCTTGGTTAAAGGTAGCGCTATTCAGCTAGGTTCGCAAAACAGCAGCGAGCACCAAGCTGGAGCGTATACCGGTGAAGTATCGGTTGGTATGTTGCTGGACTTGGGTTGCAGGTATGCTATTGTCGGCCACTCTGAGCGGCGAGCGGTTTTTTCTGAGGCCGATAAGCAGATAGCTGCCAAGTTCGACGCTGCTAAAGTGGTTGGGTTGGTTCCTATTCTTTGCGTAGGTGAAACATTAGCTGAGCGTGAGGCGGGAGAGACGCTGAAAGTGGTCTCCAGTCAAATTGCTGCAGTGATTGAGCGCATGGGCAAGCAAGCTTTTGCGGATGCGGTTATAGCCTATGAGCCAGTATGGGCTATCGGAACGGGTAAGACGGCAACTCCTGAGCAGGCTCAGGAAGTACATGCTGCAATCCGGGCTCAAGTCGCTGAAGCTAATGCTGAAGTGGCGGAAAATTTACAGATTTTATACGGTGGCAGCGTGAATGCCGGTAGTGCCGAAGCGCTGTTTGCAATGCGCGACATTGATGGTGGTTTGGTCGGTGGTGCATCTCTGAAAGCAGATGATTTTTTAGCAATTTGTCAGGCGGGATGCCGCTAATTGGCAAGGGCGAAGTAGAACATGGAAATTACAGAAACATTAGTACTTATCGTACACGTTGTCCTGGCGATTGCGTTGGTGGCTTTGGTATTGCTGCAGCAGGGTAAGGGTGCGGAAGCGGGTGCTTCCTTTGGTAGCGGCGCTTCTCAGACAATGTTTGGCAGTCAGGGTAGTGGTAACTTCCTTAGCCGGATGACGGCAATTATTGCGGCGGGTATTTTTCTGACTAGCTTTGGTTTGGCTGTGTTTTCTAAGCAGAAAGCTGAAGCGGTTGGGGATCAGGGTATTCCTACGGCGGTTGTAGAAGAGTCTAAGGCTTTGTTGGAAGAGGCGCCGGTTCTTGGTGTTTCTCCTAAGGCGGCTGTTGATGGAGATGTGCCTCCGGCTGAGTAAGCTGGGGCGGGTGTTTTCTCCGTGATTTGATTTGCAGATATGGCGGAATTGGTAGACGCGCTACCTTGAGGGGGTAGTGTCCTATGGGCGTGGGAGTTCGAGTCTCCCTATCTGCACCAATAGTTCTGGCATGGGCCTTGATCTGGTCGTGCTTAAGATCTATAATTCGGATCCGAATCTGGGGTGCTTTCCAGGATTCAGGACTGAATTTTTTAAGAAGCCCCTGTATAGGGGCTTTTTGTTAGGTGCGTATTTTGCACCTGTATTTCTTCTGCATCAGTATCGTTCTGGTGGAATTGAATGGGTCTTAGACCCATTTTTTATTTGTGGTAAGAGGCAGTAAGTGGCTACCAAGCGAGAACAACTCGAATTGCTAATCACGCCAGTGGTAACTGGCCTGGGTTTTGATCTTTGGGGCATAGAATATATGTCGCAAGGGCGTCATACCGTGCTGCGTATTTTTATTGACGCTGAGAAAGGTGTCTTTATACAAGACTGTGCGGCGGTAAGTCGTCAATTAAGCAGTGTTTTTGATGTGGAAGACCCCATCGCTGGAGAATATAGCTTAGAAGTTTCTTCTCCTGGAATGGATCGGCCATTGTTTACTCTTGAGCATTATAAGGCTCACGTCGGTCAGCGGGTGCAGCTGAAGTTGCGGGTGCCCTTCGAAGGACGACGTAGATTCAACGGATTACTGAAGGCAGTTGAAGGTGACGAGGTAATTGTTCAGGTCGATGACCAGGAATACCTGTTACCTATCGACTCTATTGATAAAGCGAATATCGTTCCCCAGTTCTAAATGGCTGGGTCTGGTTCACAAACGAGGCAGTGGAATGAACAAAGAGATTCTTCTGGTAGTAGAAGCGGTTTCCAACGAAAAGGAAGTACCCAAGGACGTTATCTTCGAAGCTATCGAAGTCGCGTTGGCAACAGCAACCAAGAAACGTTATGAAGAAGAAGCCGATATTCGCGTAGTAATTGACCGCAATACCGGTGGCTATGAAACCTTTAGGCGTTGGGCTGTGGTCGGCGATGATCAGTTAGCTTTGCTGGGTACTGAATTTACCCTCGAAGAGGCGGCCGAGAAAGATGCGGCATTAGTGGCTGGTGATGTCTTCGAAGAGATGGTGGAATCCATCGGCTTTGGGCGCATTGCTGCTCAGACCGCTAAGCAGGTCATCGTTCAAAAAGTTCGCGATGCTGAGCGTGCCAAAGTGGTTCAGGAATACCTGCCCCGCATCGGCGAGCTGGTGAGCGGTACGGTAAAGAAAGTTACTCGTGACAACGTGATTGTCGATCTGGGTAATAACGCCGAAGCTTTGTTGGGTCGTGATCAGCTGGTCGGTCGTGAGACTTTCCGCATGGGTGATCGGGTTCGAGCCATTCTTCAGGAAGTTCGTAGTGAATCTCGGGGCCCTCAGCTGTTTTTGAGCCGAAGCTGCTCTGAAATGCTGATCGAGCTGTTTAAAATTGAAGTGCCTGAGATCTATGAGGAAGTGATCGAAATTCGAGCCGCTGCTCGTGATCCAGGTTCGCGTGCAAAAATTGCCGTCAAAACTAATGATGGTCGTATCGATCCGGTCGGTGCCTGTGTTGGTATGCGCGGTTCTCGCGTTCAGGCAGTGTCTGGCGAGTTGGATAATGAGCGTGTTGACATTATTCTCTGGGATGACAATCCTGCGCAGTTGGTTATCAACGCTATGTCACCAGCAGAAGTGGCCTCCATTGTTGTTGATGAGGATACTCACTCAATGGACGTTGCTGTTGCAGCAGACAACCTGGCAATGGCTATCGGTCGTGGCGGCCAGAACGTGCGCTTGGCCAGCGAGTTGACTGGCTGGGAGCTGAACGTGATGACGGAAGATGCTGCTGCTGAGAAGCAGGAGCAGGAAGTTAGCGGCGTTATCGAAGAGTTCGTTAAGTACTTGGATATCGATGAAGAGTTCGCTGGATTATTGGTAGATCAAGGCTTTACTTCGGTTGAAGAGGTTGCCTATGTGCCAATGGAAGAGATGTTGGAAATTGAAGGCCTTGATGAAGATCTCGTTAACGAGTTGAGAATTCGGGCTAAAGATGCGCTGTTGAACATCGCTATCGCATCTGAAGAGCAGTTGGAAAGTTCCCAGCCTGCTCAAGATCTGCTGGATATGGATGGTATGGAACGGCACCTGGCGCTGATATTAGCGAGCAAAGGTATTATCACCATGGAAGATCTCGCGGAACAATCCGTCGACGATCTGATGGATATCGAAGATATGGACGAAGAGACAGCGGGTCAGCTCATAATGACCGCCCGTGCCCCTTGGTTTGAAGAGTCACAACAGGGTGCGGAATAAAGGAGAACCAAAATGGCAGAAGTTACCGTAAGTCAGCTTGCCGATGTGGTTGGCGTTCCTACTGAGCGTTTACTACAACAAATGAAAGATGCCGGGTTGTCCCACCAAGGTGCTGATGACGCAGTTTCTGAACAAGAGCGTCAGAATTTATTGTCCCACCTTAAGCGCAGTCATGGCGATAGTGGTGAGACAGAAGAAGCCCCTCGAAAAATCACTTTGAATCGTAAGAAGACAAGTACGCTTAAAGTTGACAACAGTGGTCGCAGAAAGACGGTTAGTGTAGAAGTTCGTAAGAAGCGCACTTATGTAAAGCGTGAAGAAACGTCTGATACCGAACCTGAAGTGGACTTAAAGGCTGTAGAGCAACAGGCGGAAGAAACTCGTCTGAAGGCTGAGGCCGAGGCGAAGTCTCGCATCGAAACTGAAGCGGCAGTCGCTGCGAAAAAGCAAATTAGCGATGTGAAATCTAAGGAAGAAGACGCTGTTCGTAGAAAGGCCGAGGCAGACCGTATTAAAGCTGAGCAAGCTCTTGCTACGGCAGAGAAGCGTAATCCTGATGACGCTTCCAAAGATACCCCTAAGCGTACTAAGCCAGCTCCCAAGCCAGCTGCCAAAAAAGCCGCTGATGATAAGAGTAAAACTGATCGCAATAAGCCAGGTCGCGGTGTCCGTAAAGGACAGGGCTTTGATGCCTCCTTTGATGATCGTGGCGGTCGTCGCCGTGGTGGTAAGGCACCCAAGTCGCGTAATAAGCTTAAGATGCCTGAGCATCTTAAGCAGCACGGTTTTGCTCGTCCAACGGAGCGGACTATTCATGAAGTAGAGCTTCCAGAAACAATTACCGTTGCAGAACTGGCTAAGAAAATGTCGGTTAAAGCGGCCGAAGTTATCAAGGTCATGTTTAAGATGGGTGCTGCGGCAACCATTAATCAGGTTATTGACCGGGATACCGCCACCATCGTCGTTGAAGAGATGGGGCACAAAGTTAGCCTTGCCGGCAGTGTCACGGTTGAAGAGCGGCTATTGGACGGTATTAGCTACGAAGGTGAGCTGGTAGCGCGAGCTCCAGTAGTGACTGTTATGGGTCACGTTGACCACGGTAAAACATCGCTGCTGGATTATATCCGTGATACTCGTGTTACTGCTGGTGAATCCGGTGGCATTACTCAGCACATCGGGGCTTACCATGTAGAAACCGGTCATGGCATGATTAGCTTTTTGGATACTCCTGGACATGCGGCGTTTACTGCTATGCGTGCCCGTGGTGCCAAGGCAACCGATATTGTAATTTTGGTTGTTGCTGCCGACGACGGTGTTATGCCGCAGACCGAAGAAGCAATTCAACATGCTCGTGCTGCTGGCGTTCCTCTGGTTGTTGCTATCAATAAAGTCGATAAAGAAGCGGCCGACCCTGATCGTGTTAAAAACGAGCTGGCTGCCAAAGAAGTCATACCCGAAGACTGGGGCGGTGACGTCCAGTTTATCGAAGTTTCTGCTAAAACTGGCCAAGGTATCGACCAGCTTCTAGACGCAATACTGCTGCAGTCTGAGATACTGGAACTAAAAGCAGTTCCTGCCGCTCCTGGTGTTGGTCTGGTTATCGAATCCCGTCTTGATAAAGGTCGTGGTCCGGTTGCTACTCTGTTAGTTCAGAACGGGACGCTGCAAGTAGGTCAGATCGTGCTGGCTGGCCAGAACTATGGTCGTGTTCGTGCCATGCTGGATGAGAATGGAAGGCCTGTTAAAGAAGCGGGTCCTTCTATTCCAGTAGAAATTCTGGGCCTTGATGGTACGCCAAATGCCGGTGACGAGTTTGCCGTGGTAGAGAGTGATAAGAAAGCTCGTGAAGTCGCGTTGTTCCGTCAGGGCAAATTCCGTGACGTGAAATTGGCTCGCCAACAGGCAGCCAAGCTGGATAACGTTTTCGAATATATCGGTTCTGGTCAGCCTTCAATCCTCAATGTAGTGTTGAAAACTGACGTTCGTGGTTCCCTTGAAGCACTGACCTCTTCTCTGACTGAGTTGTCAAACGACGAAGTTAAAGTCTGCGTCGTTTCTAGCGGTGTTGGTGGTATTACCGAAACTGATGCCAACCTCGCAATGGCTTCTAGTGCGGTTATCTTCGGCTTTAACGTGCGTGCTGATGGCCCGGCTAAAGCGTTGGTCGAGAAAGAACAGATTGACATGCGTTACTACAGCGTTATTTACGACATCATTGATGACGTGAGGCAGGCGCTGTCAGGTATGTTGGCTCCGGAACTGCGTGAAACCATTCTCGGTATTGCTGACGTTCGTGAGGTGTTCCGTTCGCCGAAGTTCGGTCAGGTTGCTGGTTGTATGGTTGTTGAAGGTGTCATCCATCGCAGCAAGAAAGTGCGTGTTCTGCGTGACAACGTGGTTGTTCACGAAGGTGAGCTGGATTCCTTACGCCGCTTTAAGGATAACGTTGCTGACGTTCGTAACGGTATGGAATGTGGTGTCGGTGTGAAGAACTACGACGTTAAGGTCGGCGATCAGATTGAAGTATTCGAAATTACCGAGGTAGCACGTCAGCTGTAATCGCTGATAAAACAATATGGCAAGAGAATTTAGTCGTACACACAGGGTCGCGGAGCAGCTGCAACGCGACCTGGCGCAGTTGATTCAGCAGGAGGTCAAAGACCCCCGTCTGGGCTTTGTCACAGTCAATGAAGCCAAAGTATCAAGAGATCTCTGCTATGCGGATATCTATGTCACTGTAATGGGCAAAGAAGAAACAGCAGAAGAGATCGCTCTTACGATTAAGATTCTTAACAGTGCGGCCGGTTTTCTCCGTGGCCGGATTGCCAAGTTGATTAAGCTGCGAATAGTGCCTCAGTTGAGGTTTCACTATGACAGCAGTGTCTCTCGCGGTAACTATCTGTCCTCTTTGATTAACAAGGCGGTATCGGAAGATCGTCAGCGAGCGGCTGATGAAGACGATTCCAAGCCCGCTCAGGATAAAGAGGACGACTAAGTTGGCAAGACGTCGACGAGGTCGTGAAGTAGATGGAATACTACTGTTGGATAAGCCTCTAGGGGCGAGTTCCAACTATGTTCTGCAGCAGATGAAGCGCCTCTACGGTGCCGCTAAGGCGGGTCATACAG
The DNA here is from genome assembly GCA_036960175.1 of Motiliproteus sp. GTDB lineage: Bacteria > Pseudomonadota > Gammaproteobacteria > Pseudomonadales > Balneatricaceae > Motiliproteus. Next base: position 54,320 of record JBALWH010000007.1, read on the forward strand.
GAGCGCTTGATCCGCTGGCTACCGGCATGCTGCCAATCTGTTTTGGTGAAGCAACCAAGTTCTCGCAGTTCCTGTTAGAGGCTGATAAACACTATCAGACCACCGCCAAGCTGGGTGTTAAAACCGCTTCTGGTGATGCTGAAGGCGAGGTCATTGAGCAACGTCCTATCGTCGATGTGACGGCTGATCGAGTCTGTCAGTTGCTAGAACAGCATTTCAACGGTGAAATTACCCAGACCCCCTCCATGTACTCCGCCCTGAAGCATCAGGGGCAGCCTCTGTATAAGTTGGCGCGGCAAGGGATCACAGTCGAGGTCAAAAAACGGCAAGTCACCATCTATCGGATCGAGTTGCTTGATTTTCGCGGCGATGAACTGGACCTGGATATTCAGTGCAGCAAAGGAACCTATATCCGCTCAATCGTCGAAGATTTAGGTGAGTTGCTCGGCTGCGGTGCTTATGTCAGTGCGCTTAGGCGACTAGACTCTGGTCCTTATAAAGCGGATATGATGAGAACCGTTGAGCAGATGCAGGATATAGCCGTTCAGGCGGCGGCATTGACCCCTGAAGGTGAGGGCGTTGAGGGCGAAAATAAGGACGTACAATGGGCCTTGGATCAGGTATTATTACCGCCCTGGACAGCAGTGGCCCATCTGCCGATATTAAAGGTGAATGATGACCAGGCGCAGTTGATCAAAAATGGCCGTCCAGTCGCTTTAGAAGAGCCGCTCGATTTTTCCGAGTTGGCTTTAATTAGAATTATTGCTGGGGCTGAGGAAGCGTTTCTCGGACTCGGAGAAGTATCGGAAGATGGTGTGTTGACACCCCGTCGACTGATGAAAACCCAATAGCCTTTCGGCGGGTTTTTCATAGCTGATGCGTCGTACTGTAAATATGCACGGTACAGACGTTTATTTAACCAGTGTGGTTGAGGTCAATGCACCCGCCGCATGCATATTAGTAATGGAGAAGTATTATGGCACTCTCTGCCGAACAGAAAGCAGTCGTTGTTGCGGATTATCAAACTGCTGAAGGAGACACTGGTTCTCCTGAAGTTCAAGTTGCTCTGTTGACCGCAAACATCGAAGGCCTGCAGTCCCACTTCAAGTCTAACAAGAAAGATCACCATTCTCGTCGTGGTCTGATTCGTATGGTTAACCAGCGTCGTAAGTTGCTGGATTACTTGAAGTCTAAGAACGTCACGCGTTACACCACGCTGATCGGTCGTCTGGGTCTGCGTCGCTAAGCTGATCCTCCCAAAGGCCATAGCAATTGCTATGGCCTTTGACTTTCTGGGATCTGAGGTTGAATAGCCGCATCGGTTGTTTGACATTTACTGTTGCTAGCAAGCATCGCTAACAGCAGCGTTAATAGTAAATTGATTGTAAATAGGTGCTCTTAGTCTGTTGAATAGCCCGTACTTTTTTGTGTTTTCCACGCGCGAGATTAATGTGCAAAAGAATACAAAAAAGTACGGCTTTGAAGGCACAACAGTAGGCCTGCGGGATATCAGATGACCCTGCGGCCGGAGCACAGAGAAAAACCAATAGAGGAATTCACTGTGAGTCCAACTCCAAATACCAAAACATTCCAGTATGGCGATCAGCAAGTCACGCTGGAAACCGGCCGTGTTGCACGTCAAGCTTCTGGTGCTGTATTGATCACCATGGGTGAAAATCAGGTGCTGTGTACCGTTGTCGGTAACAAGAAAGCCCGTGCTGATCAGCCGTTCTTCCCGCTGTCGGTTCACTACCAGCAGAAGACTTACTCGGTTGGTAAGATCCCCGGTGGTTTCTTCAAGCGTGAAGCGCGTCCCAGCGAATTTGAAACACTGACCTCGCGTCTGATCGATCGTCCGATTCGTCCGCTGTTCCCGAAAGGCTTCATGAACGAAGTACAGGTTGTCTGTACCGTTATGTCTGCCGACAAGAAGAACTGCCCTGATGTTGCCGCGATGATCGGTACTTCAGCAGCACTGGCTATCTCCGGTATCCCGTTCAGCGGTCCTATCGGTTGTGCGCGTGTTGGTTTTGATGAAGAGGCTGGTTACATCCTCAACCCATCTTTCGAAGCGATGCAAAGCTCGCTGTTGGACATGGTTGTTGCTGGTACCAAAGACGCTGTGTTGATGGTTGAGTCCGAGGCACAAGAGCTGTCCGAAGACGAGATGCTGGGTGCGGTACTGTTCGCCCATGACGAGATGCAAGTTGCCGTCGACGCGATCGTCGAGTTCGCCGCTGTAAACGCCAAGCCGATTTGGGACTGGGCCGCTCCAGCGGTTAACGAAGAGGTGAAACAACAAATTGTTGATGGTTACGGCGCTGCAATCACCGAAGCCTACGCGATCGGCGACAAGCTGGCCCGTTACGGCCGTCTGGGTGAAGTGAAATCCGAAGCTGTTGCAAAGTTAGCTAGCGAAGAAATCGATGGCAAAGACGTTGAGAAGCTGTTTGCCTCGGTTGAGAAAAATATCGTACGTAGCCGCGTCGTTAACGGCGAGCCACGTATCGACGGTCGTGATACCAAGACTGTTCGTCCAATCGAAGTTGAAGTTGGCGTACTGGGTAAGACCCACGGTTCTGCTTTGTTCACCCGTGGTGAAACTCAAGCCATCGTTACCGCCACGCTGGGCACCAGCCGTGATCAGCAGATCATCGATGCACTGGAAGGCGAGCGTAAAGATCCGTTCCTGTTCCACTACAACTTCCCAGGCTACTCGGTTGGTGAGTGTACTCGCATGATGGGTACCAATCGTCGTGAGATTGGTCATGGCCGACTGGCGCGTCGTGGTATCCAGGCAATGATGCCTAGCCAGGATGATTTCCCTTACACTATCCGTGTCGTATCTGAGATCACTGAATCTAACGGTTCCAGCTCTATGGCTTCCGTTTGTGGTGCTTCTTTGGCGTTGATGGATGCCGGTGTTCCGGTTAAGCGTCCGGTTGCTGGTATTGCCATGGGTCTGGTTAAAGAAGGCGAAAAGTTCGCGGTACTGACAGACATCTTGGGTGACGAAGATCATCTGGGCGACATGGACTTTAAGGTAGCCGGTTCCGAGAATGGTATTACTGCCTTGCAGATGGATATCAAGATCGAAGGTATCACTGAAGAGATCATGGAGCAGGCTCTGGAGCAAGCTCTGGAAGCGCGTCAGCATATCCTTCGTGAGATGGCTAAGGTTATCGGTTACGCTCGCCCTGAGCTGAACGACAACGCTCCAGCTATGACTCAGTTGAAGATCAATCCTGACAAGATCCGTGACGTTATCGGTAAGGGCGGCGCAACTATCCGTTCTATTACCGAACAGACCGGTGCATCTATCGATATCGAAGACGACGGTACTATCAAGATCTTCGCTGCCGACAAGGCTGCTGCTCAAGCGGCTATTGATACTGTCCTGGCGATCACTGCTGAAGCCGAAGTCGGTAAGATCTACGAAGGTAAGGTCGAGCGTATCGTTGATTTTGGCGCGTTCGTTAACATCCTGCCTGGTAAGGATGGTCTGGTACATATTTCTCAAATCGCCCAAGAGCGTGTTGAGAAAGTGACCGACTTCCTGAAAGAAGGTCAGATGGTTAAGGTCAAGGTTCTGGATGTTGATCCTCGCGGTCGCATCAAGCTGAGCATGAAAGACCTTCGTGAAGACGAAGGTGTTGAGCAGGACTAACCTGTAGGCTAACGAAAAAACGGGCTTAGGCCCGTTTTTTATTGGATTTTAGAAGCACCTGCTGTATTTACCTTATGCAGGTGTCGGCTTGAGATCGGCGCGCCTTATACCAGTTGCGGCGCTGATGTCGTGACCGCCGGGTGGTAAAGGAACAAACCGTCCATGACTGTACATGAAGATTCGCGCATCGAGCGCCATATTGATATTCGTGAAGGGGGCAAAAAGGCTCTGGATTGGCTGGCAGAGGGCTGTTGCTTGAGCCGAGCCGAGCTGAAAACCGTGATGCACAAAGGCGCGGTTTGGCTGACCCGTGGAAAAACTTCGCGCATACGTCGTAGCAACAAAATCCTGAAATACGGTGATCAATTACACCTCTACTATGATCCCAAAGTGTTGGAAGAGGAGCCGCAGGCGGCCCAGTTGATTAGTGACCAAGGAAACTATTCAGTCTGGTACAAGCCTTTTGGAATGCGCTGTCAGGGTTCCAAATATGGTGATCACTGCACCCTTTACCGTTGGGCCGAAAGCCATATGGAACCCGAGCGCACCGCTTACACCGTGCACCGCCTGGATCGTGCCACCGAGGGCTTAATTCTATTGGCTCACGACAAAGCCACCACCACGGCCTTAGCCTCTCAGTTTGAAAACCGTGAGGTTGAAAAACGCTATCGAGCTCGTGTTCATGGAATTCTAGAATTTCAGGATGAGTTGGTTGATGAGCCGGTTAATGGCAAGTCTGCCCGCAGTCGCATGACTACCTTGGCTGTTGATGCAGACAAGCAGCAATCCTTGATTGAAATTTTGCTGGAAACGGGTCGCAAGCATCAGATTCGCCAGCATCTGTCGGGCATGGGATTTCCCATCGTTGGTGACCGTCTCTATGGGCAGGGGGTTGCCGATGGGGTGGACCTGCAGTTGCAGTCCTTTTTGCTGAAGTTTCGCTGTCCCAATAGCGATACGCAACTCTGTTTTATGGTGCCGGAGCAGCAGCTGCTGTCCCTGTCCTAATTCTTAGTGCTGCTGCCCAAGCGCTAATCTTTGCTCAGCTGTCGCAACGGTAGTGCCGTTTTCTGCACCGGTTGGCGTATCACGAAATTGGAAATGATTGAACGAATTCCGGGTATGGCGGTGAGCTTATCCAGAAGTAGCTGCTGGTAGTGATCAAGGCTGGGCATCACGATTTTTACGATATAGTCGGCGGCACTGCCGGTGATCAGGAAGCACTCCAGCACCTCCGGAATTTTGACAATCTCGGCCTCAAAGGCATCTAGCTTATCTTTGGTTTGAGCTTCCAGGCTGATCTGTACCAGCACCGTCATTGGTAACCCTGCTTGTTTCTGATCCAGCAGCACCACCTGGCGAGCGATCAGTCCAGATTCCTCTAGCTGTTTGATACGTCGACCGCAGGGGGTCGCCGATAGTCCGACCTGTTCGGCGATATCGCTGACGCTGATGCGGGCATCCTGCTGCAGAATTTCTAAAATATTACGATCAATGCGATCCAGGGTTCGGTTCATAGCAGCCAGTCAGCTTAGTGGGGGAATGAATGGGTAAGTCTGTGCATGGTTGGAGAGAGAAAAAGGATGGTTTCTTTGCCGAGTTTCAGTGCCATGGCAGCAGGTCATGCTTATGGTCGTCGGGGTTATGATCTTGTGAATCATAGCGGTAGCCTTTTGGGCTTTAGCGGATTCGGCCCTTTTGGGGCCTAACCAACCATCCGCAGTTAGATTAACAACTGCGGCTTAGTGAATGTCTGCAAAGTTAGCTTTTTTTCTCGTTGCTATTGGAGATTATAGCTAATTAAATATAATAAATTAGCTATGTTTTGTTTTGTGCTTCATATCTATGCATTATTTGGTTGCATAATGCGCTCGAGTTGGCGCTGGTGTGCTCGGTTTAAGGTGGCTAATCCTACGATGGCGCCGAGCAGTGCCAAGGCCATGTCGGATTGGGTATCCCAGACGTATCCTTGGGTGCCAAGAAAGGCTTCTGCAGATTCGCCGGAGCCGATGGCGACCCACCATTCAATTAGTTCGTAGAAGGCGCTGAAGGCCAGACAGAAGCAGACGATAAGGAAGTTACGCCAAGCTGCGGTACTGATTACCTGTTTACGAATTAGCAGCTCCCGGGCGATCAAAGCCGGTACCAAGCCTTGAACAAAGTGTCCTACTTTGTCGTAGTTATTGCGCTCAAGATCAAAGCTATCTCGTATCCAGTCGAATAGTGGCACTTCGGCGTAGGTGTAGTGGCCGCCGACCATCAGAATCAGGCAGTGAATCAGAATCAGTACATACACCAGGGGGGTTAGCGGAAAGCTACGCCGCGTTGCCAGCAACACAGCGGCACCGATCAGTGCGGGGAGCACCTCCAGAAACCAGGTAAAACTGTCTTTGGGGTCGATTGCCGACCAAGTCAGTACCGCCAGAAAACTGCTCATCCAAAGTGCTGCTTTGAGGTTGGATTGATTACTTAGCATTGTTGATTGCTATCCTTATTCTCATCGCTGTTACTGATCGCTAGGTCACCCTGAAGATCTTCGATTTGTTGCAGCACCTGCAGAAATTTTTCACCAAAAGGCGTAACGGCGTACTCGACCCGGGGGGGAAGCTCTGGATAAGAGCGTTTTTCCAGAATACCGAATTCCATATTTTTTCGTAGGCAATCATTCAGCACTTTTGTGCTGAGTCCTTCAACGCAACGGACCATTTCGCCGGGGCGGTTGATGTCATTGGCCAGTAGGTTGAATACGGTTAACGACCATTTACAGCCGAAAATGGTCTCTACCATGCGTGCTGCGCGCTCCGGTGATGACTTTCTCTGAACTTTTTTCTCGTTAGTAATCATAAAGATGTACCAATAGGTGCCTAGTGTACCGATTTGTGCCTGGTTTTCAGCGGCTTAACCCGCTCTTAGAGTAGTTCATCACAGACATGCAAGTGTGATCAAATTATTCAGGAGAGCAGACCATGATAAGCACGCTAAAGTTCGATCTTAATTCATCTAATGAAACGCGCTATTCACTGATTATCGGAGGCTCCAGCGGCATTGGCTATGCTACCGCAAAGCAGCTACTACTGCAGGGACGGGCGGTTATTATTGTTGGCCGTAATGGTTCCAAGCTGAAGGATGCAGAGCAGCTGTTGTCGGAGTTCGGCGAGGTCGCTAGCATTAAGTGTGATCTCTATAGTCGCGATCAACGACAGCAGCTCTGCGATGAGCTGCTGGCAAGCGACATCAATATTGAGCAATTGGTGAATGCTGCGGGTTACTTCAGCCCTAAAGCGTTCCTTGACCATAACGAAGCGGACTATGATGTCTATATGGATCTGAATCGGGCGTTATTTTTTATCAGCCAATGCGTTGCGGAGAAAATGAAGCAGCGTGGTGGTGGCAGTATCGTCAATATTGGTTCTATGTGGGCACTGCAAGCAATCAAAGCCACGCCATCATCTGCTTACTCGATGGCTAAGGCGGGACTCCATGCCATGACCCAGCATCTGGCCATGGAGCTGGCGGAGTTTAATATCCGCGTTAATGCGGTATCGCCCGCCGTGGTGAAAACGCCTATTTACGCTTCTTTTATTGAAGCGGATCAGATCGATGCAACCCTGGCCAGCTTTGATAGTTTCCATCCATTGGGACGCATAGGCAGTGCCGAGGATGTGGCTAACAGCATCAGCTTTTTGCTATCGGATAAAGCATCCTGGGTCACCGGTGCCATCTGGGATGTAGACGGTGGTGTCATGGCAGGAAGGAACTGAGGATAAGCATGATGATGAATATGGATCGCAGTCAACGGCTGGTGATCGATACCGCAGAGATGCAGTGGCAGGACTCCCCTGCCGCTGGCGTGTTGCGTAAACCCCTGGAGCGCGAGGCGGCCGAATCCGGGCAGGTCACCAGTATCGTGCGCTATCAGCCCGGTGCTCGGTTTTCCGCCCATAGCCATCCCCATGGCGAGGAGATTTTGGTGCTCAGCGGCGTCTTCGAGGATGACCAAGGCCGTTATCCCGCAGGCAGCTATCTGCGCAATCCTCCCGGCTCCAGTCATAGTCCGGCCAGTTCAGCAGGTTGTGAGCTGCTGGTTAAGCTGAATATGTTTGATGCTGAAGATCTGCAGAGTCTCAATGTTGATACTAAACAGACGCAGTGGCAACCGGGGTTGGTTGCGGGGCTGTCAGTGCTGCCGCTGCATAACTATTCCGATGGTCGCTACAACGAGAGCACTGCCTTGGTGCGTTGGCAGCCGGGAACTAAGTTCCAGCCTCACTCTCACCCTGGCGGCGAAGAGATTCTGGTGCTGGAAGGGGTGTTTGAAGATGAGTTTGGTCGCTATCCGGCGGGTAGCTGGATTCGCAGTCCCAGTGGCAGTGCGCATCAGCCGTTTTCTGCTGAGGGCTGTCTGATCTTTGTGAAGACCGGACACCTGCATGGTCTCACCCTGCGCTAGTTAATCAGTCCTCAAAGCGATAGCCAATGCCATGCACGGTCTGAATTATTTCAGGCACTCTTGGATCTAGCTCAAGGGTTTTACGCAGCTTCGATATATGTTGATCGAGGCTGCGACTGTTGGCCAGATAGTTGCGACCCCAGCAATGATTAAACAGCGACTCGCGATCCACCACTTTGCCGCAATTGTCATGCAGCAGGCGCAGTATTTTCATATCCCGAAGACTGAGTTCGTAAACTGTGGAGCCGCGCTGGGCCCTTAACTGCTCGGGCATGACCTGCAGGTCTTTCATCACGAAGGCGTGGTCATTTTCGCTGTTGGCCTGAATCTGCAAACAACGGCGGGTCACGGCGCGAATACGGGCGATGACTTCGCGGCTGCCGAAAGGTTTTTTGATGTAGTCGTCGGCACCTAATTCAAGGCCCAGCACCTGATCTATCTCTTCGGATTTGGCGGTAATGAAAATGACCGGTACGGTTTGATTCTGCTGGCGTATCTGCCGGCAGATACTGTAACCATCCTGCTTCGGCATCATGATATCCAAAAGCACCGCATCGGGCTGAAACTGCTGATAGAGCTGCCAGGCCTGATCGCCATCGGCGGCTTCAATACAGTCATAGCCTTCCGCTTCCAACAGTGCTTTCAGCCCTTGGCGGATATGCAGATCGTCTTCGGCAATGAGTAACTTCATGGAAGATCTCCGCGTGGGATAGCGTCTTCGGGCGTGTTAATTTGCAACAAAAAACTAGCGCCAGAGAGGGGGTGATCTGCAGCAGTATCTGTCAGGGTTTCCAGCATCAGATCACCATCTTGGGCCCGGGCCAGATCTCTTGCCAGACCAAGGCCAATACCGGTGCCGCTGACGCCATCGGTGAGCTTGTTACTGATTCGGTAGAAGGGCGTGAAAATAGCCTCGGATTCGCCAGGTGCAATACCGGGCCCGTAATCTCTGATTCTGATATAGCTGCTCTGCGCCTCCTGCCAGCTGCTGATATCGATAAAGCGGCCATCCGCAGCGTATTTTTCACAGTTACTGATTAGGTTGTTAAGAATTTGCTCCAGCGCCTGACAGTCAAACAGGCGTATTTCGTTGGCGTTGCCGTCAAAGCGGATCTGCAAATTGTGATCATTAAGGGCCGGGGTGAAGTTCTCGATAATCTGCTCAATGCAGCGGTCTATCTGGTCTTGCTTGGGGCTGATCTTTAAACCGCCACGTTTGATGCGGGAGAAGCTCAGGACGTTTTCGATCAGCCGGGATAGACGCTGGCTTTCGCTGGCAATAACCCGTAGATAGCGTTGTGGTACGGGGTCTTCTTCTTCGGTTGGCAGGTGCTGCTCCAGCATCTCTGCATAAAGTCGGACGTTGGTCAGCGGTGTTTTCAACTCATGGGACACCTGATTAACAAAATTCACCCGCTGCTCGGCATTTCTTATTTCTCGATTGTGTTCCCGGTACAGCAGCCAGGCTAGGGCAGAAAGGCCGCTGGTAAGCAAAATTAGCCAGCTGACCAGTGACATCCAGCCACTGTCTCCGGCTTGCAGCGCCGGTGCATAATAAGCCAGACGCCAGCTGCCGATAGGGTGGCTGAGGGGCAGGACTCTTTGTGGCTGGCTATTGGCCTGGGGGCGGTATTCGCCCCAGGCATAGACGACCTCATCACGGTCATTGATCAGGCGTATTTCTGCCCGTCCGAGAGAGCTGCTTTGACTGTCACCCTCTGGCAACCGGTTTAGCAGGTCTGACACTAGGCGGGGGCCATTCAGTACAAAGCCGATAACGTTATCCAGGTCATCTCGCCACCAGAATATATGCTGCAGACCGGTATCGGCGTACCAGGCGATCCAGCCATGCGGGTTGTCAGCCAGAATGTCAGTCTTTTGGGTCGGTGACTCTAAGCGTTCTGGCTGTGCCTGTTGGGATAGTTGACCACTGTATAAGGTTGAACTGAGAACGGAGTCTTCATATTGATCAGTGGCTGCTGAGGACGATTGCAGCTGGCTGCGTTGCCCGGTTCTTTTTATTGGCTGGTTAATCGGATCCAGCTCTGGGCTGTTAAATAGCTCTGGCGTTGCGAATAGTGCTTTGGTGCGTTCGACAAAAGCCTGCTCCAGGCGATTGCTTTGCTGGTTTGAGGGTGGGAATTGTCGCTCCCCCTGCGGGGTCAGGACAAACAGTTGGGATAGCCAGGGTGACTGTTTAATGTATTGTCGCAGGGGTTCTGGAGAGTAGGTGCCATCACGCTGTTGCTGCAGGGTTCTGGCGTCAGGGATCAGGCGCCTTTGTAGCGCGAGGAAGTGGTCCTGAAGCAGCTGGTCGACAGTCTGCAGGCGGTGTTCGATCAGGTTGCTGAACTGGTGTTCCAGTAATTGCTGCTGGTTCTGTTGATGACGGACTCCGAACCAGGCCAGCAGCAATACTGGCAAGAGGATAATGACGGCTAGCAGGATCGGAGTTCGTTTTTTCAGAGTCATGGTCAGCGACAGCATCCTGTGTATGGGTTTACCGAGCCACGGCTCAGGCTATCAGTATTTCTGTTGGGTTGCGCGTTTATACTGACGGGCTTTGAGTTCCTTGCGTTTTTTGTTCCACTGCTGCTCATCGCCCAGCTCATCAGCATCTTTCAAGGCTTCGGCCTTCTGTTCCATCAGCTTTGGAGAGCTTAATGCCGCGCCCTGTGAACCCAGGTAAGTCGCGCTTTGTTTCAGGATTGTTTGGGCACCCTGAATATCACCCTGATCCCTTTTTTCCAGGGCCTGACGACCATATTCATTGGCGACCTGTTCAACGGCTGACTCATAGGCGTTACTGTCGATGGCGGCTTCAACTTCTTCTTTAGACTGGCTGAAAGAGGCGCTGACTCGCTCCCGTACTTGCTGGTTCTTGCGGGTGTAGAGGTTGTAATAGTCAATATCGATAGTGGCCAGTTCCAGGTCACTGCCTGCCTGTTGGGCCGGTACTTCGACCTCAAGGATGACGAATTTTTCCTGCTCGCTATAGAGCTGGTTGAGGCGAGCGCGAACACGGCCGCCAATGATATCGCTTTCTCGTCCAAGCAAGCGAATGGGTTTGATGCCCTTGCCGCAGTTGATCTCGATGGTGACACCCTGGGCGACCACGGATAACACGTCGCCAAACTCATATTGGAATATGCTGGCCAGATCCTCGGCATTTTCTACAAAGGCATGGTTGCCATCGCTGAAACCTGCCAAGCGTGTCATCAGGTCTTCGTTATATCCCAAGCCGAGGCCGATAGTGGTGACGCTCATACCTTCTTTGGCCAGTGATGCACCCAGTTGTCCTAGCTCTCTGGGAGACTGTGGGCCAACGTTAGCAAGGCCATCCGATAGCAGAATAACGCGATTAACCTTGTTTTGATCGAGGAACTTACGCAGTTCCTGAGCCCCTTTGCTGACACCGGCAAAAAGAGCGGTGTTGCCGTTGGCACGAATATGGCGGATGGCGTTGTAGATGCTTGGTTTATCGCTGACCTTAGTGGCGGGCACCACAACCTTGACCCGAGAGTCATAACTGATCACCGAGACGATGTCTCTGTTGTCGAGGCGACGAATGGCCATTATCGCGGCTTCACGGGCCTGTTCAATTTTATCGCCAGCCATAGACCCAGATTTATCCAGGACGATGGCGATGTTGGCGGGTATGCGCTCCTGCTTGTTATGTTGCTTGAAGCCTTCCAAGGATATCTTGATAAACGCCTTGTGGACTTTGTCGGCGGCCATGACCGGGGTGGCCAGATTGATATTTAGATCAATCTCATTGGGCACTTTCAGGCTGGCGTTGGCGCTGCAGGCCAGCAGTGCCAGCAGGGCGCCGCCTAGCAGTTGCTTCATTGGCTGAGACACGTTGGGTGCGTTCATGATGATATTCCTTGTTCAGTGAGTATAGGGGAGCGGGGTGTTTCCGAAAACCGGTCTTTCCCCAGGCTTCTGTATGTCACTGTATGCCAGTACTAAGGTTCAAAGGTCAGATGAGTTTTTGGGTTTTGTAAGGAGTTTGTAAGCGCTGGCGGGGCTTGTTCAGAATGCCAATTTCTTTCATCATGCCTGCTGAGTCGAATTTGAAACGCTTTTTGAACTGAGTCGGAAAGGACTGAAATTGATGAAAACCCTATATGCTCTGCTCGCTGCAACCTTGTTGCTGAATACTTCGACCCTGATGGCTGCGGATGTCTCTGCTGAAATTCTGGCGCAAGGATCAGCCAGCTGGGATAGCGGTGGTTTTCAGTATCCTGCCGGGAAACCGCAGCTGACGGTGCAGAAAATCAGTATTAAGGCCGGGTCTGAGCCGCTGGAGCTAAGCATTCATTGCCATACAATCCCCCTGGCTGCCTACGTCGTCAGCGGCAGCGTCAAGGTAGTCAAGCTAAGCGGGGAAGAGAAGACTTTTCAGGCCGGGGAAGGTTTGATAGAGGTGGTGAACAGCTGGCACAAAGGCGTGTTTGTGGATGATACCGAGCTGATCGTTTTTTATGCCGGCGCTGAGGGTACGCCACTCTCATTTAAGCAAGGTGATACTAAACCGACTTCGGCCAGTTGCCGATAAGTCTGTAACGATGTAACCATAAAAATGTCAGCGGGCGCGTAATAACAGCATCAATAACCGTGCCTGATCATAGCTTTGATCGGAGCGATCCAGCCCGCGTTACTGGCACCAGCTGGAGGCCATTCTTGCGGAGGTTGCTTTTGCCGTTTGTCAGCTTTTGATTTGCTTATAAACAAACAGTACTGCGAACGCGCCTGCTGTTGCCGTAGCGATACTGCCTAGGCTTAGTCCTCCGGTGGTTCCCAAGCCGAAAAAAGATCCCGCCCAGCCACCCACAAAGGCGCCAACAATACCGAGGACCATGGTTATCAGCATGCCACCGCCGTCTTTACCAGGCATCAGCCATTTGGCCAGCATTCCAGCGATCAACCCCAGGATAATCCAAGAAATAATGCCCATTGTTTAATTCCTCATAGGTTAACGGATTGTTCGGGGGTTACAGCTTTTAGTGTAGATAAGCCTGACAAAATTAGTAGCGGGAGCTTTGCTTCGCCACTGAGATCCCTCGCTGGGTTCAGGATAGATTAAGCTGTTGGTTCTAAAATGGTGAAACCTTCTGGATCTAACTGTGCTCAAAGGGTTTAATTGACTATAACTGAGTGTCGGCTCTGGTGTGAATAGATTGTGGGAATGCTGCTAATGGACAAGGCAATGAGATTTAAGAGTTTTTGGGTTGTTTTTATATTGCTGACGGTGGCGGGTTGCTCGACCAACCCGGTGACCGGTAAGCAGGAACTGAATCTTATTTCCGAGCAGTGGGAGCTGAATACGGGTAAGAAGCAGTACTTGCCATTACGGCAATCTCAGGGCGGTGACTATGTGGTCGACCCCGTCGTTGAAGCCTATGTCAAAGAAGTCGGTCAACGCCTGGCTGCCGTCAGTGATCGTAAGCTGCCCTATGAATTTAATGTGCTCAATAGTTCCGTTCCCAATGCCTGGGCGCTTCCCGGAGGTAAAATCGCCATTAACAGGGGCTTGCTCACTGAGTTGGAATCTGAAGCGGAGCTGGCTGCTGTTCTGGGGCACGAGATTGTCCATGCTGCTGCTCGTCATGGCGCTCAGGGTATGCAACGAGGCGTGTTATTGCAGGGCGTGATGCTCGGAACTGCTATCGCCACCCAGGGTGAAGATTACGCTAATGTGGCCCGTTTGGGAGCGGGTCTCGGTGCTAAGTTGGTTGGTACCAAATATGGTCGTGATGCGGAAACTGAATCTGATAACTACGGCATGACCTATATGTCCCGGGCCGGCTATGACCCTCAGGGCGCTGTTGAGCTGCAGAAGACTTTCGTGAAGATGAAGGACGGAAAGAAGGCAAATTGGTTGGAAGGATTATTTTCCAGTCACCCGCCGTCTCAGCAGCGGGTCGATAATAATATTAAGAATGCCAACGGACTCCCCAAAGGCGGAGATATGGGGCGGGATAAGTATCAGAAGATGATGGCGCGTCTGAAAAAATCAGAGCCCGCATACGAGAATTACGATAAAGCTCAGAAGGCACTGGCTAAGAAAGACACTAAAACGGCGCGGAGCCTGATTAAGAAAGCCATTAGAATCGAACCTAAAGAGGGACATTTTTATTCCCTGCTAGGAGATATTGAATACAAACGCGAGCACTTCAAAACGGCCCGTACCCAATACAGCAAAGCCATCTCCCTGAACGAAGAATTTTTCTATTATCACCTGCGTCGCGGGCTGGCCAATGAGAAGCTGGATAACGGTAAGCAGGCCCGAGTAGATCTGGAGCGTAGTAATCAGCTACTGCCGACTGCTAATGCCCATAATGCCCTTGGGGATCTATCCCGTCAGGCCGGGGACCTGAGTGCGGCAAAGGGCTATTATGCTCTGGCCGCTGAGCAGCAGGGTGATATTGGTAAGGCTGCCTTCGGCTCATTGGTAGAGATGGATCTGCCGGCGAATCCGCAGAAATATATCAAGATTAAGAATATCAGCGATTCTCTGGGGCGTTGGTTTATTGAGGTTCAAAACCCTACCCCAAGGGCGATAAAAGGTGTCACCCTAATGCTAGAGTATCCGGATAAATACGGTGAAACCCGGCGTGTGACGAAGCGCTTAAATGTGACTATTGAGCCCGGCGCCAGTCAGCGCCTTAACACCCGAATGTTGATTAATCCTAAGTTGGTTCGTCGTTACCAGAGCAAGATCGTTGGCGCTCAGCTGGCGAAATAGCGATTTAACAATCGATACTAGCCGCTCGGCTCAGCTGGATAAAACAGGCAGATCCAGATGCAGGGCGGCTGCTCACTGGTCCATGCAACCCGGTGCCGGACTGCTGCAGGAATAAGCAAGGTGTCACCGGCTATTAGCTGTCGGTCCTGCTGTTCATCTGCAAAGCGTAATCTCGCCTGCCCCTGAATCAGCACTAGCCATTCGTTTTCATCCTGTTCATACCAAAATCCCGGTTCTGATCGGTGCCCCTGAGAAACAATGCGCTCAATTCTGATGCCGGGTTTATCCAGAACCCTGGTTATCAGCTCTTCAGGAAGCTGCTCGGGTATGTCTGCAAAAATATTATCCATATCTTCAGGCTCTTACGATTTGCTGCTTAATTTTTGATCAGCTTGGCCGATAGCATAGGTTACCCCCAGCCAATTTTCTCATGATGCAGGTAATCAGGTCATGTTTATCACTCAAAGCTGGTTGGATCTGGAAAGTCACCACCAGGCATCCAATTCGGTAGCACAACAAGAATCTCTTTTGCTGTTTAAAGTCTCGGCAGAGGGTCAGGTGCAGGAGTCTGTGCAGCTTGACCAAACTCGGGTCAGCTTGTCCGCTGAGGCCAGATCCCTGGCGCAGCGCATTGAGCGCGGCGATGGTCGCGTTGAGGAAGAGTTTTCCGCACTGGAAAGTCGTTCTGAGCAACAAAGCGAAGGTCTGTCCATACGTACGAATCCAGTAGTGGGCTACGTCCCTCTGACAGATGGCGACACCGAGACAGTTTCTTTAGATGCCCGCACATTGATGATCAAGGGCATTATTGAAGCGATGATTGGCAAATCCATTGATCTCTATGATCCCGCTACAGCGATGCGGGGCGGCGAAGAACCTAAATCATCATCTACTCTGGAAGTCGTTGCCGGTGAAGAAAATGTTGACCAGCAGGGGCCTAGTCGTGTGGGGCTGCGTTACCAGTACACGGAACTTCGTCATGAGCAGGAACACACAAGCTTTAGTGCCGAAGGCCAGGTTCAGACCGCCGATGGTCGCACCATTAGTATCGACCTCGAGCTGAATATGTCCCGCAGTTTTGTGGAGCATAATCATCTGGAGATCGAAGCAGGTGCTAGGCTAAAAGACCCCCTGGTGATCAATTTCGATGGCCGCGCTGCGGAACTGACGCAGCAGAAATATCAGTTCGATATTGATGCCGATGGCAGCGCTGACCAGGTCAGCTTTGTCGGGGAGCATAGTGGGCTATTAGCTCTGGACCGCAATAACGATGGCGAGATCAATGATGGTACCGAGTTATTCGGCGCCCTCAGTGGTAACGGCTTTGCTGACCTGTTGGAATACGATGAGGATGGCAATGGCTTTATCGATGAGGGCGACGCTATCTACGACAGTCTGCGGATCTGGGTTAAAACCCCGGATGGCTCTGATCAGCTGCTAGCTCTGGGTGATCGCAACGTTGGTGCTATTTATCTGGGCTCGGTGGAAACTCCCTTTGATCTTAAAGATAGTGAGAATGAATTACAGGGCCGCATTCGTGCCAGTGGAGTTTATATCGGTGAAGAAGGCGGTAGCGGCACGGTGCAGCAGATTGATCTGGTGGTTTGAGCGTTAATTCAGAACTTATTCCCTTCCCCCATCATGCCCTCTTTTGAATTTTCCCATACACCACATTTTACAATATCACCGGTAATAGAGATAAGACCCTCGCCTAAAGTTGCGGGGTTTTTGCTATCTACGGGTTTAAGTGTTGGGCAGGTTTGTCGGTGCTTACGGCCGTTCCCCGGTATTATCGTGTTGCATATCGTGCAATACCAAAGTGCATATATATCAATATACGAAAGACTTAGGCTGCTATAAACTAGTGCCCTAAATTCTCAGAGCGCAAGCTTAATCAGGTTGTTCTGAGCCCTGCATCGCAGGTCAGTTTGTCACTAATTTCAGCGGACAGTGCTTATTCACAGCCTTGTTCGCTAAAACTCGATTAACTTATTGTTTTTACTGCTTTGGTAACGACCTAAATAAACGGAAATCGCAGATATGCCTAATAATTATTTCAATACCCTGCCGCTGCGCGAGCAGCTCGAGCAACTGGCTAAGTGCCGCTTCATGAACATCTCTGAGTTTTCAGACGGTGTTGCTGCACTGAAAGGCAAGAAGATGGTTATCATCGGTTGTGGCGCCCAGGGCCTTAACCAGGGTTTGAACCTGCGTGACAGTGGTCTGGATGTTTCCTACACCCTGCGTGCAGCAGCGATTGCTGAAAAGCGTCAATCCTGGAAAAACGCGACTGAGAACGGTTTCACCGTGGGTACTTACGAAGAGCTGATTCCGACTGCTGATGTCGTATTGAACCTGACTCCTGATAAGCAGCACACCCCTGTAGTCACTGAAATCATGCCGCTTATGAAGAAAGACTCTTGTTTGTCTTACTCTCATGGCTTCAACATCGTTGAAGAAGGCATGAAGATCCGTGAAGACCTGACCGTTATCATGGTTGCGCCTAAGTGCCCAGGTTCTGAAGTACGTGCAGAATACGTGCGTGGTTTCGGCGTTCCTACCCTGATCGCTGTTCACGAAGATAACGATCCTCAAGGTCAAGGTCTGGCTCTGGCCAAGGCATATGCTGTTGGTACTGGCGGTCACAAAGCCGGCGTATTGATGTCTTCTTTCATCGCTGAAGTTAAGTCTGACCTGATGGGCGAGCAGACTATCCTTTGCGGTATGCTGCAGACTGGTTCTTTGCTGTGTTTCGACAAGATGGTCGCAGAAGGTGTCGACGCTGGTTACGCCTCTAAGCTGATTCAATTCGGTTGGGAAACTGTCACCGAAGCACTGAAATATGGCGGCGTAACCAACATGTTGGATCGTCTGTCCAACCCTGCCAAGATCAAAGCTTTTGATCTGTCTGAAGAGCTGAAAGTGATCATGCGTCCGCTGTACAACAAGCATCAGGATGACATCATCGATGGCACCTTCTCTCGCACTATGATGGCAGATTGGGCTAATGATGACGTTAACCTGCTGGGCTGGCGTGCAGAAACGGCTGAGACAGCCTTCGAAAAGACTCCGGCTGGCGATGTTGAAATCTCCGAGCAGGAATTCTTCGATCACGGCATCCTCATGGTTGCTATGGTTAAAGCCGGTGTTGAGCTGGCATTCGAAACGATGACAGCTGCTGGCATCATCGCTGAGTCTGCTTACTACGAGTCTCTGCATGAAACTCCGCTGATCGCTAACACCATCGCCCGTAAGAAGCTGTACGAAATGAACGCTACCATTTCAGATACAGCTGAGTACGGTTGCTACCTGTATAACCACGCTTGTCTGCCTCTGCTTGCTGATTTCATGAAGAACATCAAGACTGATGTGATCGGTCGTGGTCTGCCGGTTGATGACAACGGTGTTGATAACGCTCGTCTGATCGAAGTAAACGAAGCCCTGCGCAGCCACCCGGTTGAAGCGATTGGCGGCATTCTTCGTGGTCACATGGCTGACATGAAGAAGATCGTTTAATCGATCTGTGTGATTAAAGTCTGCATCTGTTTGCAGGCTTTATGACCTAAGAAAGCCGGGATCTGCATCCTGGCTTTTTTATATCCGGACTTTGATGAGTCCAGACTTTATCGATTCAATAAACGGGTAGGCCTCTATGACTATTCATCTAAAAGATCTGACGGTTCAGTTTGATGAGAGTTTTCAGCTGCATAATATCAACTGGCAGATTGAAGCTGATCAGCATTGGGTGATCACTGGCACCAACGGTGCGGGTAAGTCCGCCCTGGCAGCAGTGCTTGCCGGTGTGGGCGAATGCCTGTCTGGAGCTATCGAAGGTCTGCCTGCTCGGGTAGGCGTAGTGTCTTTTGAAGCCCAGGCGGAGTTGATCGAAGCCGAGCGCAAAAAAGATGACGCCGATATTCTTGATGTTATCTCTGCAGGAACACCGGTCAGAGAGATCTTGTTTGTAGACTGCGCTGATATCGAAACAGCCAATGATTTAGTGGCAAGGTTTGAGCTCGAGTACCTGTTAGACAGGGCCTTCAGAAAGCTCTCCACCGGAGAGTCACGCAAGGTGATGTTAATTCGCGCCTTGGCCAGCAAGCCAGATCTGCTGGTGCTGGATGAGCCTTTCGATGGTCTGGATGCCAATGCCTTATTAATGTTGCAGCAATATCTGGCATCGCTTATCGATAGCATTCCCATGGTTATGGTGTTAAACCGCTTCGATGAGTTTCCTGATTTTATCAGTCATATCGCCTATGTCGATCAGGGCGCACTGCAGCATCAAGTGCAGCGCAGTGATGAAAAAGCCTATGCTGAGCTGTATCAATTACTGCATCTGAAAAGCACCGATCTTGACGTGCCTCCGGCGGATCCTGACACTGAAATTCCTCGTCTGGATAGTCAGCAACCGCTAGTGCGGCTCAATGGTATCAGCATTAAATACGATGAGCATAAGCTCATCGACAGCCTGGACTGGACCATTGAAGCCAATCAGCATTGGCAATTGAGTGGCCCTAATGGCAGCGGCAAAACTGCACTGCTTTCGTTGATTACGGGTGACCACCCTCAGTGTTACGTTAACGATATTTTTGTCTTTGGATTTCAACGTGGTAACGGTGAGAGTATCTGGCAGATAAAGCAGTTTATCGGTTATGTCTCAACGGCATTGCAGTGGGAGTATCGAGTCGGTACCGGCCTGCGTAATGTGATTATTTCGGGCTTTTACGACAGCATTGGCTTGTATAGCAAATGTACCGATCAGCAGCGCCAGATCGCCGATCAATGGTTGGAGTTGCTGGGTATGAAGGACCGCGCCGACCAGCCCTTTAATAAACTCTCTTACGGCGATCAGCGTCTGCTGTTGATTGCCCGGGCGATGGTTAAACATCCGCCTTTGCTGATCCTGGATGAGCCTTGCCTGGGACTGGATGATATGAATCGTCAGCTGGTACTGGCACTGATCGAAAAAATCTGTGCCAGCAGCGAGACCTCTGTTCTTTATGTAAACCACCACCCTGAAGACCGCATCAAGGGGATTGATAACTATCTGGCGTTACAGAAAAACTGATTAGGTCTGTTGAGGTCGCTGGCTATGCACAGCGATATCAACGGGTTTTTGCTGCGCCCTGGTCACAATTCCAATCTAGGCTGCGAACCTTTTTCGCGGCTGTTTCGGACAGGGGGACGCTTTGCAGGCGCTTTATATTGTCGTCGCAGAAAAATAGCTGCGCTTCAGCGATCAGATTTTCGGCCATCACTAAGTTGCGTTCAATCTGCTCTGCCCAGTCAACGGCTATGCGGATGCTCCCCTCGGGTTCGGCCTTCTTTGCCTTTTCATCCAGTTTCGTCAAGGGTTTAAGTACGTTTTCAATTAGCAGTTGGCGAATGTCTGCGCAAAAAATGCCCAGTCCCTGTAGTTGTTCTACATCTTGAAGTTGCTGGTCGCTGGCGTTGTTTTCTATAAGTCGTTCGAAAATGGAACTGTTGTCTTTACTCGCCTGCAGCTCTTGCAGAGCATTTACCAGCTCCAGTGGATAGGCCTTTTGAAATTGGCTGAGGGATTGGAACAGCCAGTTAGCGCCTTGGTTTGCTTGTTTGAGTTCTTTTACTCGTTGTTTTATTTGGGTGCTTTCGTTGATGAAAGTATCCAGGTCCATGTCCCGGGTTAAGGCTGGAGTCGTTGATGAGGCTGTTCGGGTCGCAGAACTACCGCCAGTTCTGCTGCGAGAGACTTTTGGCGGTTTTAGTGCGCTCGGGTCCATAAAGCGCTTGGCGCAGGCTTCGCAGATACTGCATTCGCTCTCTTTGTCGACACGCACCAGATAGCCTTTTTTGTGATTTTGATAGCAGTCACTGACGCTACAGCTGGCAATCTTGCGGGGGAGGGAATAGGCCGCCAGGACATAGCGAAATAATGATTTTCTAGGGAGGACGGTTGCCTCAAAGTGGGGACGATTAACGATATCCTCCAGCGTACGGATGCTGATGTTGTCTTTGGTGTAAAAAGTGGCCATCGTTATTGGAGTCCTGTACTGCGATTATTCGCTATTATGTCTCGCTCCTTGATGAGACGCTGACGAGGCGTTTTCCCTGCGCCAATTGCTGTTTTTAAAATACACTAAAACGGCCATGACTATCTTACTCCTTGATGCTTTTAAATAATTTTGTGGAGTGATCGTAGGCATCCTGATAGACATTTTTACGTTCAACAAAATAATCAAAAAAACGAATATGTGTCTCGTACTCTACCGGCTTAAGGTCAATTGGGCGGTATTGTGAGGGGAGGTGACCTTTTTTCAGTAGCTCGTTGATCAGCTCAATGTGGGCGACCTCCCCAGAGTAAGAGGCATTGAACCAGAGCTGTGTTTCAAGGTTAGAAACCTGCAGTCTGTTGCGGGGCATCTTGGCATTCCACTCCAGACTTTGCGGGCGTACAGAAAAGATTCGATCAGCCGCCGGTGCGAGCTCGCGAATCACGAATTGACGGTGATAGGCGCCATCCAAGATAGTACGTTCTTTGCCATTACGACCCTGAAAGCCATAGAGGTAAAGCCAGAGCGCGCCATCAACAGCCTCAAGCAACTGTTGCGGATTTTCCGGATCAAGCACTTGGATACGCACATCATTATGGATCTGGTCGTGTTGGTACTTATCAGGCTTATGGGTCTTTAGCAGTTCTTGCGCACGCTTATTGATGTACAGAATTTCCTGGCCCTTTGGGGCATCAAAGGCATTAAAGACAATCCCGATTTTGCTCTCGGCTGCAAAACGGCGGCCGATTTCCGTTAGCGACTCAGGTGATCGCTCAGAGACAAATATCTGTGCGGGCATTAGTCGATTAAGTATTTCGTCACCAAATTGTTTCCAAAGGTTATCGAAGGATTGCGGCATATAGGGGCTTAGTAGGTTTTTCCAAAAGGGTTCGATTGCTGGTGAAAAAATGCCGGGGTCGCCGCGCATGGCCATGGCTGAAGCATCCAGCCACTGCAGTGGCTCTGGGAAAATATTACTCTTGGCAATTTCCTGATCCAGCTCGGTACGCATGTCGACTGCTTCACCGCTAAAGGGGTCTGCTTCGTTGTTTTTCTGCAATAGATAACGCCAGCTCCAGTAGATCTGACCTGAGGTGCAGCTGATTATCTCAGGCTCTACATTCGAATCCAGCGAGGCCTGCAAAAAGCCAACACCATGAGCGTTAAATCCTCCTAAGCCGCCGAGGGCAAAAGCGTTTCTTGAGTGAGCTGCGGATGTGTTGGCATTTTTTGGCATATTCAGTCGTCCTTGCTGAGGGGTTGTAGAGGCGGTGATAGCGGCGATGTGCCTGGGATCGCAGTGACAGTTTGCTCTCGTCAATTGATCACTCAGGCTCGCGGCTCTAAGTAATACTCCGGTCTGTTCTTATTAACAGCTTGATAGTTAAGGTTATTGAGAATATGGCTTATGGGGGGATTAAAAGCTATAGCTATGTTGGTCTAGGCGTTAGGCTGTAAGTATGTTTGATTTTGGCTTGTCTGTGGGATATAGATTAAGTCCCTAATATAAA
This sequence comes from Motiliproteus sp., assembly GCA_036960175.1. Lineage (GTDB taxonomy): Bacteria > Pseudomonadota > Gammaproteobacteria > Pseudomonadales > Balneatricaceae > Motiliproteus. Next base: position 76,734 of record JBALWH010000007.1, read on the forward strand.
TTTCTGAACGGGTCGTCGCTTATGTGGGATAGAACACCCTGGTTGCTGTGCGTGCTGCTGCTGTCCGGTTGTTCCGTTGTGCCGGAGGTGGGGGTTGATGATAGTCGGTTAGCTAAAGCTGAAGATAGTCGCTATCAGTCAGCTAAAACTGATGCGATCGCCGCGGTAATAGTCCGAAATAAAGAGACAGGCGTCGAAGAGTATATCGGCGAGACCACCGTTGTTTATTTGTCCGACTTTAATTTTTCACCCAACGAGTTTCGTTTTAAATCCGGTACCGTAACTCGTATTCGTCTAAAGAACGTGGCTTGGGTGACCCATTATTTCGGTGGCAAGGAGTTCTTCGCCGAAGGTGCGGATATAGTCAATATTCTCGGCAGCAAAATACCGTCCCAGCAGCATGTCCCGGCATCACCCTACGTCACCCGCGATCTTTATCTGTATATTAAGAAGCCGGGAGAATACCCGCTAAGCTGCTTTGTCCCCAATCATCGTATAGAGGGTATGACAGGCCGCTTGATTGTAGAACCATAGGGGTTCCCCCCTCTCTCTGGGCAGGAGTCGGGGAAAATGTTTTATCGTCTAATTGAAAACGGAAGAACGCCTGAAGTCAGCGATGACTGCAGGCTTGGTCAAGTATTTCGCAGCCTCCAGACCCGTGTCGATGCAGAACGTTAGATAGTAGACCTGAGCGGCACCCCCCTGTTTTATCGGATAGCCATCCCCTTAGACCTCAAAAGGGATGCAAATGTCTTGGCTTTCCTGTACCCTTACGCGCTATTTATTCCCCCGGTATTACCTGACCTATCGAGTGACACAATGACAGACCTATCCCTTTACAGAAACATCGGTATCTTCGCTCACGTTGATGCGGGTAAGACTACCACTACTGAACGTATTCTGAAGCTTACCGGTAAGATCCATAAGACCGGTGAAGTGCATGACGGTGCTGCTACGACTGACTTCATGGATCAGGAACAAGAGCGTGGTATTACTATCCAGTCTGCAGCCACGACTTGCTACTGGAAAGACCACCGTTTCAATATCATCGATACTCCAGGACACGTTGACTTCACTGTTGAAGTTTACCGCTCACTAAAAGTATTGGATGGTGGTGTTGGCGTATTCTGTGGTTCGGGTGGTGTTGAGCCGCAGTCAGAAACTAACTGGCGTTATGCTAACGATTCCGAAGTTGCTCGGATCATCTTTGTTAACAAGCTGGACCGTATGGGTGCCGACTTCCTGCGCGTTGTTGATCAGGTTGAAAAGGTTCTGGGTGCTAACCCGCTGGTTATGGTTCTGCCAATTGGCGTTGAAGAAAATTTTGTCGGCATGGTTGATCTGCTGACGCGTCAAGCGTTTGTTTGGGACAACTCTGGTCTGCCAGAAAACTTCGAAATCGTTGATATTCCTGCTGATATGGTGGAGCAGGTCGAAGAATACCGCGAGATGATGATAGAGAAAGCGGTTGAGCAGGACGATGATCTGATGATGGCGTACATGGAAGGCGAAGAGCCTTCTATCGACGATATCAAGCGTTGCATCCGTAAGGGTACTATCGCTCTGGACTTCTTCCCGACGTACTGTGGTTCTGCGTTCAAGAACAAAGGTGTTCAGCTGATTCTGGACGCGGTTGTTGACTACCTACCGTGCCCGACTGATGTAACGCCGCAGCCGTTGACCGACGAAGAAGGCGAGCCTAACGGTGAAACTGCGCTGGTATCTATCGACGAGCCATTGCGTGCGCTGGCGTTTAAGATCATGGACGACCGTTTTGGCGCCCTGACTTTCGTACGTATCTACTCGGGTGTGCTTGAGAAAGGCAACTCTATTCTTAACAGCTTCACCGGCAAGACCGAGCGTATCGGCCGTATGGTCGAGATGCACGCCGATGACCGCAACGAGATTCATCGCGCCCAAGCGGGCGACATCATCGCCATCGTGGGTATGAAGAATGTGCAGACTGGTCACACTCTGTGTGATCCTAAGTTCCCATGCACCTTGGAAGCGATGGTTTTCCCTCAGCCGGTAATCTCTATCGCGGTTGCACCGAAAGATAAGCAGGGTTCTGAGAAGATGGGTGTCGCGATCGGCAAAATGATCGCCGAAGACCCCACGTTCCGGGTTGAAACTGATATCGATTCGGGTGAAACCATCCTTAAGGGTATGGGCGAGCTGCACCTTGATATCAAAGTCGACATCCTTAAGCGTACTTACGGCGTTGAGTTGATGGTAGGGGCGCCTCAGGTGGCTTACCGTGAGACTATCACTCAGCCTCTTGAAGACTCTTACACCCACAAGAAGCAGTCTGGTGGTTCTGGTCAGTTCGGTAAGATCGATTACACTATCAAGCCAGGCGAGCCAGGCACTGGTTTCGTATTCACTTCAAAGGTTGTGGGCGGTAACGTTCCTAAGGAATTCTTCCCAGCCGTTGAGAAAGGCTTCAAGAGCATGATGGACACTGGCCCTGTGGCTGGCTTCCCGGTTCTTGATGTTGAATTCGAACTGTACGACGGTGGTTTCCACGCGGTTGACTCCTCGGCTATTGCGTTTGAGCTGGCTGCTCGTGGTGCCTTCCGTCAATCCATGCCTAAGGCTGGACCTCAGCTGATCGAGCCGATCATGCACGTTGACGTTTTCACTCCAGACGATCACGTTGGTGATGTTATCGGTGACTTAAACCGTCGTCGCGGCATGATCAAAGATCAAATGGCTGGTACAAGCGGCGTTCGTATCAAAGCTGACGTACCACTGTCAGAGATGTTCGGTTACATCGGAACCCTGCGCACCATGACTTCTGGTCGCGGTCAATTCTCGATGGAATTTGCTCACTATCTGCCATGTCCTAACTCGGTTTCTGAGAAAGTAGTAGCAGCTGAGCTGGAACGCAAAGCAGCTAAAGCCAAAAAGTAAGTTTTACTTAGGCTAGCTGTTCTGAAGCCCCGGTGATGAAAGTCACCGGGGCTTTTTTTTGGACTCAGTTTAGATATTAAGGCTCTGCAGAAACGCTGAGCTTGGTAAGTGCCGCGCAAGATGACATAGGGCTTTCAGCTCGAAATGACTTTTAGCTTTTGCACATCGATACCCGGCATCATCACCTCTATCGGTAACGGTGCCAATACCCTGCGGATCTCCATGATGAGCTCTTCTAAGGGGTAGAGGGTTTGAAACGCCTGGAGCGCTCGCTCAAGGGTGCTATTTACCCCATCAGACCAGCACAGGGTTGATTTCTCGTTGTTGTAGTTCAGTTCCAGATAAGCCACATGCTGGAGGTCCTGAGCGCTACCGTTGCGGTTGGCAACCATCGAAATATTGATTTTGAACCGGTTACTCCCCAGCTCTATCAATTGGAACAGAAACCGCAGCTCCCACATCTCGTAGTTGTCAGCAGCTATCCATTGGTATTCGAAGCGGGTTTTAAGTGCATGTATTAAATCACGGGAACGAGGTCTAAGCCCCGGAATACGGTTATCCATAACCATGTCTCCAGTTTGTCCATCAGGGTAATCTAAGGCAGATGCAAGACCGAACTATAGGACAAGTCTTCTTTGCGGTCAGCGATGGATCTAGTGTAGCAGTTTCTCTTTACAGGTAGAGAGGGCTTATTGGACGACTACAAATGTTCGGTAGCTAGCCACATAGATGTGCATACGCGAACGCTCTAACGCTGCATAAAGCAATAATAGGCGCGATTTGACGCCTAAATATGTGCGATGACAATAGGATAAAGCCTTGAGGATAGAGATCGTTTTGGCAAAGCAGTCAGCAATTCCTGAATCCTTAAGGCACTATTACCGCATTGGCAAAGTCGACCGCTGGAAGGGAGGATTTGAGATGATCCAGAGTACGCTCATTGATCAATAAACGGCTGGTCTTGGCCTCATAGATGCCCATTTGTTGCAGTGACTCGCCCTTATAGTGGCGATCCAGCAGGCTGGCGGCCACGCGCCCGAGGTCGTAGTAGTCCGGCACGAAGCCGATCAGCACGCCGTTATCAATGTATGTTCGCTGGGCGCCAATGCTGATTAACCGGGTCTGCTGTAGCGCCTGACCAATCTTAGCGGCCTGGGATATCAGATAGCTATCCATGGGTAGATACACGGCATCGACCGCAATGGCATGGCTACTCAGTTGCTGTAGATAGTGGTCTAGGCGGTTGGATTCCGGCGGGCAGCGCAGTTCGATAACCGCTATGTCAAACTGCTTGGCAACTTCTATTAATTTGATCCGGGTAAGCTCGGAATTGCGTTCCCGGGGGTTGAAGAAAAAGCCTAGACGTTTAATCGCCCCCATTTTTAGCGCTGCCTGCAGTTGCGACTGCAAGGGCAGTTGATGGCTGACACCGCTGAGGTTACCGCCGCTGTGTTGCAACGAGTCGACAATGCCTGAGCCCACCGGGTCCAGCACAATATTGAACAGGTGCGGGGTGTGGTTGCTAATGATCTGCTTGACCATCTTGGTGGCGGTGGTGCCAAAAGAGTAGATATAGTCGCTTTTTCTGAGGTTATCGAGATCACTTCGCAGCAAGTTAGCGAGATCTTTGCGTTGTTGGTTAGCGTTGAGAAGATGGTAATTGACTTGATAACCACGGGCTTTAAGGCCATCGCGAAAACCACGCTCGGCCTCTGTCTCTCCGCGCCAAAGCACCATGGTTACGTCCAGCGCAATGGGCCCCGCAGCACTATTCTGCAGTACTTGTGGTATTAGCAGCAACAATATTAGTAATGAATTTATGATGGTTTTCATAACAGCGTCTCCGATATCAGACTCCAGGAAATAACCGATTGGCTATTAAACCCGGAACCGACTCATCGCTGTTTTGAGGCCATCGGCCACGGTGACCAATGCCAGGGAGCTGCGGCGGCCTTCCTGCACCGAAGATACCGTGATGTGTGCCGCGTCGCTGATGCTTAGTAGATTATTGTTCACATCGTTAGCCACCTGGGTTTGTTGTTCGGTCATGGCAGCGATACTGGTGGTCATGTCGCTGAGATGCTTAATCGAGCTGCTGATGCTATTCAGCTGCTGGTCGGTCTGGGCAATGGCCTCGATGCCGATACCCGCCTGTTCACAGACATTATGAGTGACATTCACGGCTTCACGAGTGCCAGCCTGTAGCTTCTCAATGCTCAGTTGAATGTTCTCAGTGGATTGCTGGGTCTTGCTGGCCAGGGTGCGGACCTCATCGGCAACCACGGCAAAGCCACGACCGCTCTCACCGGCCCGAGCGGCTTCAATGGCGGCGTTGAGGGCCAGCAGATTGGTCTGTCCGGCGATCTCCTTGATGACATCCAGGACTAGGCTGATTTCACTGCTTTGCTTGGACACTTCATTGACCACTGCAGAAGCGTTCTGCAGATCATTGACCAGTTTTTGAATTAGCATGCGTACTTCATTAGAGGTCTCCAGGCTGCTTTCGGCGGATTGTTGGATGCTGCTGACATGCTCCAGATTATTCTGGGTTTCCTCAGTAACACTTTGCACTGCCTTAACCATTTCGTTCATGGCCATGCTGACCTGGCTGATATCGTTGTTTTGTTGTTCTGCTCGATTTTCCATATCCTGGCATAGATTGCTGAGGCTATCGCTCTGACTGGATGTCTCGCTGGCCGCTTGGTTGGCGTCTCTAACAATGCCCTGGATCTTTTCAATAAACAGGTTGATGACTCTGGCCATATCGCCGATTTCATCTTTGCTGTTAATGTCGATGCGATGGGTGAGGTTGCCTTCACCTTCGCTCAGGCATTTCAATGATGCGGTGAGCAGCTGCAATTTGCTGATAATACTGATGCGCATCACCACCAGAATCCCTATGACCATAGCGACTGCCATGCCCAGAAGGGTCATTAGCAAAGAGGTCATAAGATGGGATGATCCCGATTCAATGAGTGCTTCGGCCTGACTGAGGGTGGTTTCCATATCCTGCTGGATCTTCTCCAGATTGGCGGATAACCGTGTCGACGTGGCGGCGGCCTCCTGCACGATGGCCTGTCGGACCTGACTGTTGGTGGAAGTGGTTAGCTCACCAAAACTGACTTGTAATCCGGCCGCAGCTTCCCGGGCTTGTTGGTTGGACAGCCCCAGTACCACACGACCCAGAGTCTGGTCGTTAAGGCTGATCGGTTGTTCACTGAGCACTAGGCCGTCGTCATTAAGGCCTTTTTTCAGTAACTCAGGAAGTGCTTGCCGAGCATCGGCTCCCTTCAGCAGTCGCGTCATCTGTTGATTGTCTGTGTCGCTGTAGTGGCCAATCAATTCGCCGCTGCTATCCACAACGGCGGCAAATAGCAGGTTTTCAGTATCGCTGAGCGCCCCCAGGGTTGCCTTAATAGATGCGATATCACCGTCATACAGCGGCTCTGCGGTAATCCGGGCCAGTAGTGCGGTGAGAGAGTCTGCAGTGCTGACTAAGGCGCTGTCCAGCAAACTAGCAGCCTTCATCTGTTCCATCGCCAGTGACATGGTCAGTGTCTGTGTCAGGCTTTCCTCGGTGCTGTATGCCAGCGAGGTCATGGTTTGTTTTACCTGTTTGCTGCTGGACTGCAGCTGATCGCTGGCATTCTTATTTTGCTTTTTTAGCTTTTCAACGGTGCTGCCAACCAACTGGCCGACACTGATTTCGGTGATGCCCATCACCATTGCACCCTGCACCAGGGTGATCAGTATGACGGCGATAAAGAAGGGTAGGAGTAAGCGGCTTTTAAAGCTCATTAGCAGAGATTTCAACATGAGGTGCTCCAGAATATTATTATAGGAAGGGCTGGAACGGTGGACGGTTTTTGGGGAAATCCACTGGCCGACAGCTTCGGGAGTTTTAGTAATAGAGCGTAAGCAATCCCAGTGCCATGACAGTTGTTCGTCTTAAAAGAGCCTGTATAACAAATGCATATGGGTTTTTATTGTTGGCTGGTTTGATGCTCGGGCGGATTTTTGCCGATGCTCTTCGGTTGAATAGGCAATTCACGGCTCATTAGGCTAAAGTTTTATCTTGGCAGGTGGTTTTCATCCTGTGTCGCCGATTGCAGTGCCATAATTGTGTGGTTTAGTAACCCAAGTAGGCGCTTTTTTGCCGATGGCTGTATTTCTCGGCACCGTCAACAACAAAGCAGAGACAATCAATATAGTTAGGAGATAGCCTTTATGGCCCTGATCGAATCTCGAATGATGCCCTTGGGTACCAAGGCACCGAATTTTACCTTGCCGGCTCCTGACGATGGCAGGGAATATTCTTTAGACAGCCTGCGGGGTAAGAAGGGAACTCTGGTTATGTTTATCTGCAACCACTGTCCCTATGTGAAACATATTGAATCTAAATTGGTAGATCTTGGTGGGCGGTTTCAAAACACGGGTGTCAGTATTGTCGCCATCAGCGCCAACGATGCAGACACCCATCCTCAGGATGGCCCAGAACAGATGGCGGCAAAGAACTATCCCTTCCCCTATCTCTATGATCAGAGCCAGCAGGTCGCGAAAACCTATGGCGCAGAGTGCACGCCGGATTTTTTCCTGTTTGGGGCTGATCTGGGTTGTGTCTATCGCGGCCAGTTTGATAGTTCACGTCCGGGTAACGATATCCCCGTCAGCGGAGATGATCTGGTCGCCGCCATGGATGCACTGCTTAATCAAACAGCCGTGAGTTCCGATCAGAAACCCAGTATCGGCTGTAATATTAAGTGGCGCTGAGGTTTTTTATTGAATTTATCGTCCAGCTTGTTGCTAGAGTTATCGGTGTAAGCTTTCTTTCAGAATGTAGGTATTTAGCTTATTCGGAGGGGCTTAGGAGCGACGCTTCCAAAGATTGTCGTCTTTCTTGCGACGACCATCATTGTGTCGGCGATTGTCTTTGCTAGGTTCGTAACGAATGTCCTCGCGGCGGTCTTCCTTGGAACGCCGGTCCTTGCCGTCACGATGTTCACAGCCGTCCCAGCTTATTTCCCCTTCTTTTCGAGCATCGTTCTTCACGATGGCACCTCCCTATCGTCGTCAATTTAAATAGAAAGTGACAATGAAAGTATAGAGAATTATCTTAGCATCGTGGGTTTTGGAGTGATTAAAGTATGTCGGGCGCAATCATCTGTTAGCGACCTATGATGCCGCCGTTGTCGCGGCTGATCGCCATGACGCTGGAGCGTGGCTTACTATTCTCTCCTGCCGGGAAATGAGACGGCTGTGATCTCTCTCCTGGATGCTGGATGCCGATAAACATAGTTCGGTAGTCGGAGCTGAAGCACAGGCCGGTGATTTCGCAGGCGACGGGGCCGGTGAGAAAACGCCTGACTTCGCCGGTGGTTGGATCACTGCAGAGCATCTGGTTGTTGCCCATGCCAGCAAAATCACCTTTGTTGGAATAGTTGCCATCGGTCTGAATCCATAGCCTGCCTTCCGCATCAAACCCTATCCCGTCCGGGCTATTGAACATATTGTCGCGCTTGATGTTGTCACTGCCAGCGTAAAGCGTGTCTTTATGCACTTCAGGATTACCGGCAAGCAGATACAGATCCCAGTTGAAATGCTTGCTGCGATGGTCACCGTTACGGGGCATCCAGCGAACGATCTGGCCGTAGTTGTTGTTGGCCCGTGGATTTACGCCGTTTAGCGGTTGGTTGTACTTGACGCCTCTAGCCATATTGTTAGTAAGAGTGCAGTACACCTGAGTACCGCTGGGATGCACTGCCACCCATTCCGGGCGATCCATGCTGGTGGCTCCCACCTGAGTGGCGGCGCGGCGAATAAAGGTCAGTACTTCGGCCTGATCAGCAAAACCGTTTTTTGCGGTTAAACCGTTTTTTCCATGACTGAGTTCCAGCCATTGACCGTTACCCTTAAGCTCGCCGTCTTTGGCGTCAAAACGAGCGACATAGAGGCTGCCTTCAGCGAGTAGTTCTCTATTGATATGGCTGTTGTTGGGATCAAAGCGTCTTTCGGAGACAAACTTATATAGATGCTCGCCACCCTCATCGTCACCCATATAGATCACCACGTGACCGTCCTCATTTAGAGTGAGGGCGGCATTTTCATGTTTGAAACGGCCCAGAGCGGTCCGCTTTTTGGGAATGGAATCAGGGTTCAGAGGGTCGATCTCGACCACCCAGCCAAAACGATTGGCTTCGTTGGGATTCTTGGCCAGGTCGAAACGGGAGTCGAACTGATGCCAGTGGGCGCGGCTGTTGCTGCCAATGCCGTAACGCTGCTGATTGGGGTCCGGGCTAAAACTGTCGTCACTGCCAAAATAGCCGTTAAAGTTTTCTTCACAGGTCAGGTAGGTGCCCCAGGGGGTCTGGCTGTTGGCACAGTTGCTAAAGGTGCCATAGACGCTGCGGCCTTCTGGATCAGCACGGGTTTTTACCAGCTCATGTCCCGCCACCGGACCGCTCAGCTGCATTGGGGTGTTGGCGGTAATGCGGCGATTGTAAGGGGAATCGATAACCACAGACCAACTCGAGCCCTGTTTTTTAATTTCAACAATGGAAACACCCTGAGCGGCCTGGGCTTTTTCAACCTCTTCCTGATTCTGCGGTTTGCCGCCATGCTGGAACAGCTGCTGGTAACTGCTGTACTCGTTTTGATCGCCAGCACCGCGCGATTTTCAGACAGCGGAAACAGGCTCATGCCATCATTGTTATCACCAAATTGCAGGCGCTGACTGGCGGAGCTGCCGTTGCCGCTGGGATCGAATGCGGGTGCCTCCGAAAACAGTGGGTCACCCCAGGATATCAATGGCTCGGCACGGTAGCCCTTAGGCACGATGACCTGGTCTGCGGTGCTGGCCGCAACGGGTTTAAATCCCATCAACGGCAGAGGTGTTTGATCGGTTGCGGTTGCGGCCATTAGCTTGTCGACTGGATTCGATGCCAGAAACGCGGCAAGGCCAGCTCCTAGCGCCGCAGTACGGGTCACAAACTGGCGACGACTCATGGCGTTATCAATCAGGCGGCTGAAGTCAGAGGTGCTGTCGATGTGATTAGCAGGGTGCTTGGGTTTGAACTCATGGCTGGCCATCGTTTGTTTTCCTGCTGTGACGTCTGCTGGCTTGGCGTGAAACCTTATGGTTAGAACTCTAGTTTAGGATGTCATTGTTGGACTCTAATTTAAAATCAATGGCGGTTTGATTTCAGCTCCGTGACGATGCTGACATTTATCAAATTTAAAAGCTGGTTACCTATTGACCGATAAAGCTGATTCGCGTTCTAATGATCCGGTCCTGTTTGGGCACTTATATTAATAATCACAGCACGAACTGATATTGCCACTATGCAAACACTGTTTATGACATGCACACACCGAACTTACGCACCCAAATCGAACTGGGTACGAATTTGTGCCTGTCCGTGCGCCCGGTGATTATTTAAACCTACTGGCCGCGGATCCCCTCGCGGCCTGAGTAAGAAATTCCAAAAAACTCCTCCCGCGATTTGATCCCCGGCCTTCTATCGGAGATTGACCATGACTTTAATAAGCTTGTTTAAAACTGCCTTTGATCGCAGCCGTGCCGTTCATGCCGAGGGAGCGCTGTACCATAAACTCAGCGGGCTTGACGCTTACCTGTTGGAAGATATGGGTCTTAAGCTGGAAGGCGGACGTGTTTTATCCACTCGCCAGGCGCCTTTAGTATCCTCTTTTGAGAATGCTGCCGAGGAAACGGCTGCATTGGCTGAGAAGCACTACCAGACTGAACTTAAGGGAGCCGGGGGGTAGTCGGGTCGCCGCCCAGGGAGTGGTGCCGGCGACTGATTAGAGGGGCAGAATCTGAAGGAATAGCCTAAGGCTACAGACTTTGCCGACAGGGCAGGACACAAAAAGTCCTGCCCTTTTTATTGGTCTGTGGATTGTTGCCAATGCAGTACCAGCTTTTCCAATTCTGAATACAAGGAGGGGATGTTCTTATCAGTCCTGAGGGCATCGATAAAGGGCTGGTAGCGGCTCCAGATCAGAATCATCAGCGAACGATTTAGCTTTTTCGCCAGCTTTTCGTGGAAACACTTTTCATGAATGCCCACCGCAAAATATTCATAACAGTTCAGCACATAGAGTAGGTCATCACGCACCGGGTCGGGTTCGGACAGGTTGTTGGCATGGCGCTCAATTTCATCGGTCTTCATCCCCAGCAGGTGCCGCTTTGCCTGTCGCAGGCGTTTGTCTCGCTGCAAGCTGAGGATGTAATCGATGGTGGCTTTTTTGCGCAGGAAGGCATTGCCCCAGACGGCCGCAATCACCGTGGCAGAGATGAGGATTAGGGTCTGGATAATATATCCCAAGTGTTCGCTGAAAAAGCTGTTTTGGTCCATCGGCTAGGGCAACCTGCAGCAACTGTTATTCCAGAGTGTAGATCAGGAACCCTAATGGAGGGTGATGTGCAGCTACTTCACTAAACGTATTTTCGGTGTTGGTATGCCGTTGATTAACTCATTGAACAGATCGTCGCAGCCCCAGCTGGGCTCCAGGGACGCTGATGTTGAATTCAGAATATCATCGATACGGTCGAAGCCACTGAGGGTCAGCCAGACTTCAGCCTCGCGCACGGTAGTGAAATTGTGTAGCTGCCCTTCATCATCAAATACCGTGATAGTTCCCAGATCGTCGACTTGCAGCAGGGCACACACTGTCTTTGGGCGGCTGTAATCATCGAGCCACCACTGGCTTCTTGGATAGGGTAAGACGACATTCAACATGAGCTTTGACACCTTTTAGTGATATTTAGCAGGTAAGTGGCAACGCTGGGAGTTAGGGTTCAAAAAACCTTGGCAGGCGCCATTCGGCAGTTCGAAAACAAATTAACAATCATTAATTAGCAGATTCTAATCTAATGCTGTAAGATTAGTCTTATCTAATGTTTGAGTCTGGATTTGATGATGCTGATAACCGATTTTTCTCTTTGGCAGTCCCTTGCTGGTGGTGCGCTTATTGGTTTGGCGGCTGCCGTTTTATTGCTCTGTAATGGTCGCGTGGCGGGGGTATCGGGTGTGGTGGGTGGCTTACTCTCGGGGCTGGGTGTCAGCTGGCGCTTGATGTTTGTGCTGGGGATGGTCAGTGGTGGCGTGATTTATCAGATACTGGGCGGTGCTGTGATGGATATTCGGCCACTGGTTAGCGAGCCCATGTTGATAGTTGCCGGTTTGCTGGTGGGTATTGGCACCACGCTAGGCTCCGGTTGTACTAGCGGTCATGGGGTTTGCGGTCTGGCTCGATTTTCCCCCAGATCGCTGGTGGCGACCATGGTGTTTATGGCGGCGGGGGCGGTTACTGCCACCACAGTCGCGGTGCAGGGGTGGATGGGATGAAAAAGCAGATTGCCGCATTAACGGCCGGTATTTTATTCGGACTGGGTTTATCTCTGGCACAGATGATTGATCCCGCTCGAGTATTGGGTTTTCTCAATCTGGCGGGTGCCTGGGATCCTACCTTGGCGCTGGTGATGGTGGGCGCCTTGCTGGTGAATATACCGGCGACCCGCATCATTCTGAAGCAGCCACAACCGCTCTTCGATGGGCACTTTCATCTACCTAAAAAGCAGGGTTTTGATTGGCAGTTGCTGGCGGGCGCTGCGTTATTTGGCATCGGCTGGGGGCTTGCAGGGTACTGTCCGGGCCCGGCGCTTACGTCGCTGAGTTTTGCTGATGGTGCTGTTGTGGTGCTGGTCATATCCTATCTAATAGGTTCTGCAATTACTCGCTGGCTGCTCACGGCGACAGCCGCATCGAAGCAGCCTGCGTGATTTAGCTTTTCTTGGCATAAAGAGTGCTGCCTAGCAGGGCATCCATCGAACGTAAGCGGCGGCTTATCTCCCGCGCAATATTCATAATGATTAGCAAGTAGAGTTGCGCATCATGCTGATAGAGCCGATGGATGTCGGCGTTGGAAAGGCTCAGTACTTCTACCGCGTCCAGCGCTTTCACGGACGCTGATCGATTCTGGTTGTCGATCAAGCACATCTCTCCGATACTGTCTCCGGCCTCGCGGATGGCTAGGCGAACCTGAGGGTGGCCGTTGGACTGCTCCAACACTTCAACCTGGCCCTGCGTAATCAGAAATAGCTGGTCACCGCTGTCGCCTTGGTGAAACAGATAGCTACCCGGGGCATAGGACTGCGTGTTCAGAAAACGCTTTATTAACGGCAGCTGCTGATCGCTGACCCCGCCGAACAGAGGGCAGGACTGTAGCGGATAAACAGCCTTCATCAGTCTTTTTCCTCAGGCCTGATGCGTAGGATCCTGCCGCTATCAGTGGATAGGTAGATCCAGCCTTCCGGGCTTTCTACCAAGGCTCTAATGCGGGATTGTAAGCGGGTTAATAGCCACTCTTCAGCGATCGCTTCGGCGTTGTTGTTGAGCTGAATACGATTCAGGTGGCGCAGCTTCAGGGCGCCGCTAAAGAGACTCCCTCTCCATTTCGGGAAGGCTTTGCCGGAGTAGATCAATAGACTGCCAGGGGCTATGGAGGGGATGTAGACCACGCTGGGTTGTTCCATGCCTGCTTTCTCGGTGCCTTCGCCCACGGACACCGGACCCCAGTATTCCTTGCCGTAGGATATGACCGGCCAGCCATAATTGCTGCCAGGTTCGATCAGGTTGATCTCGTCACCACCGCGAGGACCATGTTCGATGACCCACAGACGTTTATTGACCGGATCGTAGCTGATGCCTTGGGGGTTGCGATGACCGTAACTCCAGATCTCCGGTAATACCTTTTTCTCGCCAATAGTGGCGCTACCGATAAAGGGGTTGCCTAGCGCAAGGCTGCCGTCGAGATTCAGCCGCAGAATACTGCCGGCATGGTTGGAGCGATCCTGAGCATTGGGTCGTACGCCGCGGTCACCGACGCCGAAGAACAGATGCCCTTCATCGTCAAAGGCGATACGACTGCCGAAGTGGCGGCTGGTATCGCTGCCGGAGAGAGTGATTAGCAAGTCCTGCCATAGCCGTAAGCGATCACCTTTGAGCCGGGCTCGAGCCAAAGTCGTGACGCCCTGACCCTGTTGGGGTTTACTGTAAGTGAAGTAGATCCAGTCGCCATCGCTGAACCCAGGTGGCACGGCCACATCCAGCAATCCCCCCTGGCCTTCAATCAGCACTGGGGCAACGCCGGTAATGGCGGTGATGCTGTTTTGTCGAAGATCCAGCTTCTTGATGCTGCCTTGTCGTTCGGTGATCAGAATTTCAGTTGCACTGATAAAAGCCATGCCCCAGGGGGTGGCTAGACCGCTGGCCACTTCTTCCAATCGAAACTGAGTATCACCATCAACACGTGGGACATTCAACGGCCCAGCCAACAGCCATGGACTGATGATTGAGATGAGGCTCGTCAGCAGTAGAGGGTGAAAGTTTCGGGCCATGTGCGAGTTCCTATTACCGATTACATTAATCAGCATAGGTGTTTTTTCGGTCGCTGTAATGGCCAAGCAGTCACCGCATGAGACCTAAAGGTTGGTGTCAGCGCGAATAGGCGTCCAGTGCCTGTTTTGCGGAACGGTGCCCCTGGACGGCGGATTTTTTTAGCCACTCTTGTGCGGCCTTGGTGTCCTTGGTTTGGCCAGACCCGGTCATCAGCATCACCGCCAGTGCATACTGGGCTTCGGCGTCGCCGGCTTCAGCGGCCTGACGGAACAACGTAGCGGCCCTATCCAGGTCTTGCTCTACCCCGAGCCCGGATTCATGCAGCCATGCTAGGCGGGTGACGGCTCGAATATTTCCAGATTTGGCTAATTGTTGTAGTTCGGAAACAGCAGTTTCTACCTCGCCTTCGGCCAGCAAACGCTGTACTCGAAACATCGGGTCATCAGGAGCCTCTCCTGCCATCTGTTTTAGTAATAGGGCTGCATCTTCGTCACCATCATGGGCGGCAACGGTGAGCCAGCGTTCAGCTTGCCGAGGGTTCGTTTCTATACGTTTGTCATGTCGATAAATTAATCCCAGCTGGTAGGCGGCAGAACGGCTACCGCCGCGGGCTGCCTGTTCATAGTAGTAAATAGCCTGGTTGATATCTTCTTCAACCCCTAGTCCCTGATCGTAGAGGATGCCGAGATTAAACAGGGCTTCCGGTCGAGCACTGTCCTTGATGTTTAACCACATTCGTTGGGCCATATCGTAGTTTGCCATCTTAAATTCTGCATAGGCTTTAAACAGTTGGACGGACGGGCGGGCAGACAGGAAGTCGTCGGGTAGGGGCTCGGATGCATTAGCGAGACTGGATAGCAGCAGACCCGCGATAAAGGCGTTTAGACAGCGCATGACAGATACCTGTATGGAGTAAGTATCTGCTGAGTAGAAAACGACGAGGGGTTGACGGCAATGGTACCTTGGTACCTTTTTGTAGCTATTGGGCTAGGCGAAGTTACTCGATATTTTTTTCAGGCTCTTCAAAGCTAAGGCTGGGCACATCAGCGTAGCCGATGAAAATAAGCACAAGCCCGCAGGTGAAGAAGAAAAAGGTGCTGGCCAGAAAACTAGCAGATATTATATGTTCTATGCCCAGTTCCTGAGACTTAATCACCAATATTATCAGACAGATAATCGAGATGACTTCACTGATAACCCCTGAAACCAGGGCGGTTTTTTGCAGGAAACCTTTTTTCTTCATGGGAATGCGTAACTCGAATACAGGTAAGTGAGCCGGAATCATAACACTGCCGTCCTATGGGCGTTGGCAAATAATGGCCACAGTTGATTTATGTCGCTTTCGGTGTGCAAAAGGAGACTTCGATCAACGCTTGCGCTGTTCAAATTGTAATGCATGCTGCAATGCAATATTATCGATTGCTTGTAAATGGATGTTTGTATTAGAGGTATAACGAATGAGCAGTGTATTGAGCCAGTTTAATGTTCGCGCCAAGCTGATGTTAGTGGTTATTATCGCGTTATTGGGGATCATGGGCAGTCAGGCGCTATCGCTCACTGAACTCTGGAAAGACTTGCATAAAACCAAAGAATTACAGTTAAAACATTATGTCGACATTGCCTACTCGGCTTTGGAACGAGAAGCCCAGTTGGTTGCTTCCGGAGAGATTACCGAAGAGCAGGCCAAGACCGAATCCAAGGCGGTTTTACGCGCCTTACGCTATGCCGGCGACGAATACTTCTTTGTGCTTGATAAGCAGAAACAGATGGTCATGCATCCCATCAAGCCTTCTCTGGAAGGCAAAGATATGTCAGCCACTAAGGATGCTAAGGGTAAAAAGCTGTTTACCGAGATGGTCAGCGTCGCTCGGAGTCAGGGCGATGGCTATGTAGATTACTATTGGGCGCGACCTGGCGAAGCCGATCCCGTCAGTAAACTCTCTTATGTGCGCAATTTCTCTACCTGGGGCTGGGTTCTGGCTACTGGGGTTTATACCGATGATATACGCTCTGCATTCTGGAGTGAGTTCTGGACCGCCAGCATTAATACGCTGATTACTCTGGTTATCACCTTGGTTGCGGTTATTGCTGTTGGTAGCTCCATCATTACTCCCGTACAAGCGCTGCGCCGACAAATGCTCGAAGTGGCCGAGACACGTAACCTTACTCTGAAATCAAAAATTACCGGCGCTGATGAGTTCGCCGAAATGGGTAAGGCTTTTGACGATATGCTGGAAAGTTTCAACGCCGTGCTGCATGAAATGTCCGCCGCGACTGCGCAAGTTGCCAGCGCCTCAACAGAGCTGTCGGTGACCACCGACCAAACTCGTGCTGGCATGGAAAGTCAGAAAGATGAGACTCACCTGGTTGCCTCCGCCATGACTGAAATGTCTGCTACGGTGCAGGATGTTGCCAGAAATATTGGCGATGCAGCGGATGCCTCCCATAACGCGGCGATCGCCGCCAACAAGGGTAAGGACATCATACATACCACCATGGATTCGGTAACCGGCCTCTCCAATAAGCTACAGCAGGCCGAAAACCTGACCCACACGTTGGAGTCGCAGAGTTCTGACATCTCCGCCATTATCGAAGTGATCAACGGCATTGCCGAGCAAACCAATTTACTTGCTTTGAACGCTGCTATTGAAGCCGCCCGGGCTGGTGAGCAGGGCCGTGGCTTTGCTGTGGTTGCCGATGAGGTTCGTAGCCTGTCTAGTCGCACGCATCAATCCACCAATGAAATCAGCGAGCTTATTCAGAATCTGCAGTCCGGTTCCAGAGACGCAGCCACAGCCATGCTAGATAGTAAGGAAGCCGCCGAACAAGTGGTGACCCAAGTTCAGCAAGCACGAGATTCATTGGATGAGATTACCGATGCGGTCGCACATATCGATTCCATGACCGCACAGATTGCCAGCGCCTCAGAGCAGCAATCCTCCGTCGCAGAAGAGATTAATGGCAACGTCGTGAATATCAGCTCGATATCGGAACAGAGTGTAGCCGGTGCCGCACAAATCGCTCAATCCAGTAACGAACTGGCGAAGCTGGCAGAGCATCTGAAATCCATGTCGGAACGCTTTACGGTCTCTGGCTGATCCTAAGCGAACAGGGTGTCCTTGTTTATTTTCTGATAAGGATGCTCTAGCTGAATCGGTCTTTCGTATTAATGTAATTTAGCATCAACCTAACCATGGGTTTTTATTGTCTGTAAGGTATTATCGGTGGTTATCAAGCTGTGGTGGGTTTAACTACTACGGTTATCGAGGAAAGTCGGTCGTCTTCTATTGGGAAAAGGGATTTTTCTTAATTCTAAAATCCTTTTGCCTCCTGTATGCGCCTTTCCTATGTGTTTTAACGCGTCATTACGACGTTAAAAACGCTATATCCATTACATAAGGAGATGGGGATGTACAGGAAAGTAAAAGTAGTTGTGGTCATGGTGTTGTTTGTTTTTTGCAATGCTTGCACTGCTCCGATGACGAAAGTTGACGTTGGTGAGATAAACACTGTCGGCATCGTGAATAATTTTCCGAATTATCCGCACTTCTCAATTGTCCGCACAACTGCGTATAACAATGATTATGATGTCATTAGAGATCACCGATACAATGAAAAACTGCTTGACGTTGTTCTAGGCTATTTGCAAAAAAAAGGCTTTGATACGGTTGTCTTAAAAGATAAAGACGAAGCAGGGAAAGAGAGCGTAGATCTTTTACTGGAGCTGACCCCTCGAGATATGGACAGCATGCCAGGAACATATGGCTATGGTGTGAATCAGCGCTCTTTTACGGATGAGAAAAGCAACCCTATTGTTTATGTCGCGTTGAATATTGGGCCATATCTTAACGGTGTTAGTCAGGGTGACTCGTTTTATCACGAAGGTATTCAGCAGGTTAATATAGAAAATCTACCCAAAAAATGGGAAATGCTTACTGAAGAACAAAAGCATTTAGTGGAAGGCTCTCTCAATCATCAAATAGAGAAAACAGTCTCTGAACTTTTGGTTAAGGTCGGCCTATAAAAACCAATCCCTAGGGCGCACGAATTCAACTCCTAAGGGCGACACTCTCCTATTCAGTCTGAGCCAAGGCATTTCCTTGGTCTCAGGTTTAATCTCTTTTCTGCTGGCCGTCAGGCAAAAAAGCAGGGCGCGGATACGCCCTGATTGACGCTTGATCTCTGTCGTCCTAGGTTAACGGAACCTCAGGGGCAGAGTGATTGCTTGCTAACCGCGGACAAGCTTCAGGATCTCCCCAGTGTCTCTGCAGGGGCAGTACTCCCGCCCAAATAGGCCAATCGTAATCTGCTTCGTCGTCACTGGGAGGGGCTGCCCGGACCTTGGCCGATCCTTCATCAATGGCCATCGACATGATACCGGTGGCCTTTAATTCGTTGTCCTGCATTGGCCGCAAGTGAGGCCAGCGCCCAGGTGCAATGCGTTCTATAAAAATCTCCAGCTGACGGGCTTTCTGCTCTGGGTCGGTTAACAGTTCAGGCTCACCGAATAGCATGACCGAGCGGTAGTTAACCGAGTGGTGAAAGGCGGAACGGGCCAGCACCAAGCCATCCAGTAATGTCAGCGTTAAACACACCGGTTGGCTGGTTACGCCCGCCGTCATGCGGCCGGTGGATGCTCCATGCCAGTAAATACGATCGCCATCACGCCAGTGTGAAGTGGGGAGCACAAAGGGGCGACCATCCATGCTCAGACCCAGATACGCCACCATGGCTTCATCGATAATCTGGTACACCAGCTTGCGATCATAACTGGCGCGCTTGCGGCCGCGTTTGATCTTGGATTGGGGGGTGATCCGCAACTTCTCAGGGGGCTGTTGGCTCATCTGCTTGGTCCTTCAATATCGCATTAACGGCCGCGCTCTAATGGCGACCACTATTGCTATACTAGGACTCGTCTGGTATTTCATAAATATCCAGTTTTTAT
Organism: Motiliproteus sp.; assembly: GCA_036960175.1. Taxonomy (GTDB): domain Bacteria; phylum Pseudomonadota; class Gammaproteobacteria; order Pseudomonadales; family Balneatricaceae; genus Motiliproteus. The sequence goes on from JBALWH010000007.1 coordinate 96,009, forward strand.
TGTTTTGGAGATACCAGTTGTGAGTCTTGAAGATGATCTGGCTACCCTCAGTTTTAATACCGACAGTGCCGAAGGGCGGCCTATCTATCAGCAGTTGGCGAGCCATCTTCGGCAGCTGATCAAATCTGCCCGGCTTTCCCCTCAGGAGCGTCTTCCCTCCAGCCGCAAATTGGCTTTGCAGCTGGGTATATCCCGTACCTCTACCCTCAATGCCTATGACCAACTGGTGGCCGAAGGCTTGCTGATTACCCGTCCGGCATCCGGCGTATTTGTGTCTGCATTGGCGGATGCGGCAAACACCAGCGTTGCGGTGGTAAGCGACCCCGTTAGTGGCGATGATCAAGCAATCCAGCAAATAGCTTCCGTCGAGGCAGGCGGTATCTTCGATGGCGGACCTGACGTTGAGCAGTTTCCATTTAGTGAATGGTCTCGCTCTTTAGCCAAGGTCTGGCGCCGTCCCGACCCGGCGCTGCTGCGGGACCGTCATCCCGGTGGCTACTGGCCATTACGGCAAGCTGTTTGTCGTTTTGTTAAGGCCGTCAGAGGCGTTGATTGTCGTCCGCAGCAGGTGATTATCACCGCCGGTAATCGTGATGCTCTGAGCCTGATTGGGCAGTTGTTATTGCAACAGGGCGATACAGTGGTGCTGGAAAATCCCTGTTATCCACCCTTGCGACATGGCCTGCTGGGACAAGGGGCGAAGCTGCAACATTGTGATGTGGATGCCGAAGGTATGGGATTACCAAAGGGCAGCGCAACGTTGGCTTGGATGACGCCAGCGCGACAGTATCCGTTGGCGATGACCATGACCACCCAACGGCGTTTAGATTGGTTAGATTACAGTAGGCAGCAGCAGTGCTGGCTGCTGGAAGATGACTATGACGCTGAGTTTCATTACCGCAAAGCGCCGCTGGCAACGCTGTTCAGTATGGCCTCTCAGCTTTACGCGCCAGAGCAGCAACGGGTGGTTTTCGTGGGAAGCTTTTCTAAGCTAATGTTCAGAACCCTGCGGATCGGTTACCTGATCCTGCCTGAAGTCTTAGTCGAACCGGCTATTGAAGTACAAAATCGGTTGGGAACTCTGGCGTCGGTACCGGTCCAGCCGGCCTTGGCCGATTTTCTCGGTCACCGTCGTTTTGCCAGCCACTTGCGGCGAATGCGGCGTTGTTACCAGCAACGGCGAGATTACCTGCACGGTTTGTTGCAAGAGCACCTGGGCGATTATGTGCAAACTGAGTTACCCGATGGCGGCATGCACCTGCTGGCTCGGTTGAAGAGCGGAGGTAGTCATGTGGATGATCGCGGCTTGGAGCAGCAGCTGGCTAAGCAGGGGATTTATGCGCCAGCGTTGTCCCGGCACTACGCTTTCGACGAGCAAATGACGTCAGAGCAAGGGCTGTTGTTGGGATTCTCCGGGACGCCTGAAGGTGATCTAGAGCATGGCGTAAAGCAGCTACAGCAGCGACTGCTACACAGTTAATCACGGAGCAACGAGGTGTTGTGAGCTAATGGCCTCGTTTCTGGGACGGGCGAACTGAAACTCTCATGGGAATACTACTTATTTACTCGCTTGAAACCACGGAAGTCAGCTGCTGCTTATTGTTCAGCCGATCGATATATGACTGCATCGAATCTAAATTGAACCTGTCTTCGAGCCCCTGGACTTGCAGTGCTCTGTTCTCTGCCGCTAATTCAGCGTAGATACGGTACTGCGCATAATTCATCCCCAGCGTCAGGACAAAAAGCAGTGCGATAACAACAAGTGCATCCAGGTGCAGTACAAATTTTCTTTTCAACAGTTTATCTCTTCATCGGGTGCGCGGGCCTGTGACAGCTTTGTATCACCCTGCATTCAAGCCTGATACGCACTGAAGACAGAGTCTAGCAAGGGCCGGCGCCAGAAGAGATGAATTAATCGTTATCTAATGATGTACAACAAAAAAATAGCGTTTGCTGTCTGATTGTTCGCCTATTGTGAACAATGATTTCCCTTGTGCAGGGCTATTCCTTATCGGTGAGAGCGACTAGCATGTGGGGCAACAATAGCTCCCAGCCATTGGGAACAAGGATACAGAATGCAAAGCATTATCTCCGTTAAGGATATTAGCAAGACCTACGATTCCGGATTCACGGCGTTGCGCAATATCAATCTGGATATTCAGCGGGGTGAGATCTTTGCGCTGCTGGGCCCGAACGGTGCGGGCAAAACCACACTGATCAGTATCATCTGCGGTATCGTTAATCCCAGCCAAGGGCGTGTGACCGCAGATGGCCATGACATTATCAGTGCCTACCGGTCCGCCCGCAGCAAGATTGGGCTGGTGCCGCAAGAGCTCTCTACCGACGCTTTTGAAAGCGTCTGGGCCACCGTGACTTTTAGTCGCGGCCTGTTTGGTAAAGCGCCTAATCCGGAGTATATCCAACAGCTGCTGCGACAACTGTCACTGTGGGATAAGAAAGACGCCAAGATCCGCGAGTTGTCCGGTGGCATGAAACGTCGGGTGATGATCGCCAAGGCACTGTCCCATGAGCCTGAAATCCTGTTCCTGGATGAACCCACCGCCGGGGTCGATGTCGAGCTACGTCGGGATATGTGGGACATGGTGCGAGAGCTGCGCGAGCGCGGCGTCACTATTATTCTGACCACCCATTACATCGAAGAAGCCGAAGAGATGGCGGATCGCATCGGTGTGATCAATAAAGGCGAACTGATTCTGGTGCAGGATAAGGTTGAGCTGATGGCGAAACTGGGTAAGAAGCAGCTTAACGTGCATCTGCAAACGCCGTTGTCGGAACTGCCGGTGGACTTGCAGCCCTATAATCTGCAACTCGATGATGATGGCCATGTGCTGGTCTACAGCTACGATATTCAGCAACACCAAAATGGTATCGCTGAGCTATTACGCAAGCTCGGTGAACTGGGGTTGGAGGTGAAAGATCTGCACTCCAGTGAGAGCTCTCTTGAAGATATCTTCGTTAATCTGGTGAGGGAGGCTTAAGATGAATTTCTACGGTATTCAGGCCATTTACAAATTCGAAATGGCCCGCACCTGGCGCACGCTGATGCAGAGCATTGCCTCACCGGTGCTGTCTACGTCGCTCTATTTTATCGTCTTCGGCACCGCCATAGGTTCACGCATGGGGGAGATCGACGGCATCAGCTACGGGGCTTTTATTATTCCCGGTCTGGTGATGCTGTCTTTGCTTAGTGAGAGTATGTCCAATGCCTCTTTTGGTATCTTCTTCCCGAAGTTTTCCGGCACTATCTATGAAGTGCTGTCGGCACCGGTATCGCCCTTCGAGATCGTTACTGGCTATGTTGGCGCAGCGGCCTCCAAGTCGGTGTTACTGGGCTTATTGATTCTCGCCACGGCACGGCTATTTGTCGACTACAGTATTGCCCATCCGCTGTGGATGCTGGCCTTCCTGATACTGACTGCGGTGACCTTCAGTCTGTTTGGATTTATCGTCGGCATCTGGGCCGATGACTTCCAGAAGCTGCAGATCATCCCGTTGATGGTGATCACTCCGCTGACTTTTCTGGGCGGAGCTTTCTATTCCATCAGCATGTTGCCAGAGCCCTGGCAGACACTGACTTTATTCAACCCAGTGGTCTATCTGATCAGCGGCTTTCGTTGGGCCTTTTATGGCGTCGCCGACGTGAATGTCGTTGTCAGTCTGGGGATGACAATGCTGTTTCTGATGTTGTGTTTGGGGACTATCTGGTGGATTTTCCGTACCGGCTATCGAATTAAGTCTTAATTGGTATCGCGGCTGCTTATTATTTAAACGCGCCAATTTTCTATGGCTTTGGTCTGTTTATGCCGCTCGGGGGAGGCGCTATGAATAGTGCTGCAGGTGGCGTGAGTTCCCGCCTAAGTGCAGGCCAATAATCGAATCAGCGTAATGCTGCTGCTTGGACTTCCCGTGGTGTATCACCGAAAAAGCGTTTAAATTCGCGGCTGAACTGTGACGGGCTGCTGTAACCGACCTGATAACAGGCTTCGCTGGCTTGGTGACCATTGAGCAACATGGAGTGAGCCCGGTGCAGGCGCAGGTTTTTGACGAACTGCATCGGCGACATAGAGGTAGCCTGTTTGAAGTGTTCGTGTAGGGATGAGGGGCTCATGCTGGCTACGTCGGCGATGGCGTTTATATCCAGGGATTGCTGAAAATTGGTTTCTATAAAATGTACCACCGGCGCTATGCGGTTGGCACCGACATGATTGGTGACGCAGTTTCTGAGCAGGTGTCCATTGGGGCCTTTTAGGACTTCGTAAAATATCTCCCGTTGCAGACTGGGTCCCAGGATCTGCCGATCCAGGGGTTGCTCAATACACTCAAGCAAACGAATCAGGCAGTCGCTGAGCCGTGTCGTTAAAGCGCTGGACATAATGATGTCGGTGCTTTCCGGCGGCGCGATGGAATTCCCCGTCTGCCCCATTTCCAGCATCAGTTGGCTGACCACGGTGCGATCTGCTTTGATGGCTAACCCCAGGTACGGCTGCTCTGGCCCCACTTGCTGTATTTCCGCTTCCATCGGCATGGTCAGGGAATTGATCAGGTAGTTGTCAGGATCATAACTGCGGGATTGATCACCGAAGAAAAGTTGCTTCCGGCCTTGAGCGACAATGCATATTGCGGGTTCATAAACCACTGGCATACGGGGCATGGTGGTTTCGGAGCGATACAGTGTCAGCCCTTCCACCGGCGTAGGGTTGGCCCCCTGCAGAGTGCTGAAACGGGCAATTACTTCTGCAAGCTTGGATCGGTATCTCATCACGCTTTCCTGAATCATAAGTGCCGGAGAATTATGGCATTGAGACTGGGCTTGTCTCCAGCATTGATCGAATAGTTTGTAGTTTTGTGCAAGTAGTCAGGAGGATTCGGCTAACTATTCTGCGCAAACGGGTCCATATTTCTATAACGCTCATTTCCGGGTAATGGGCTTTACCGTATTTATAAAAAGTTTCAGGAGAGATCTATGTCCGTCACTCTCAATGTTAATGGTGTTGAGCATCAGCTCGATGCCGCTCCCGATACCCCCTTATTGTGGGTGATCCGGGATCATATCGAACTGACCGGCACCAAGTTTGGCTGCGGCATGTCGCTCTGCGGTGCCTGCACAGTGCATCTCGATGGCCAGCCGGTACGTTCCTGCGTGACGCCATTGTCTGCGGCGCTGGGGAAGTCGATCACCACTATCGAAGGGCTTGAATCCGCGGCTGCCAAAGCCGTGCAGCAAGCCTGGACCGAACTGGAAGTGCCACAGTGTGGTTACTGTCAGTCCGGTCAGATTATGTCGGCCACGGCTCTGCTGGAAACCAATAGCAGCCCCAGTGACCAGCAGATCGAAGCGGCCATGGCCGGCAATATCTGCCGTTGTGCCACTTATACCCGTATTCGTAAGGCCATTAAACAGGCCGCTGAGCAACTGAGTTGAGGGCTGCAACATGATGCATAACAGATTTTCTCAGGGTGGCGAATTGAGCAATCCAGGCGCGGCAGCCACTACGGACAGGCGTGGCTTTTTAAAGCTAATCGGAGGTGTGGGAGCCGGACTGACATTGGCGATGAATGCACCGGTCAGTTTAGCTAAATCGGTTGTCAATACTGAGCCTATGCAAGATGCAGAAGGGCGTTTTGAGCCTAACGCCTTTATCCGTATTGCCAGTGATAACACTGTGACAGTAGTGATTAAACATCTGGAAATGGGGCAAGGCACCTTCACCGGCCTGGCCACTCTGGTGGCGGAAGAGCTGGATGCCGATTGGGCGCAGATCGAAACCGTCGGCGCACCGGCCGACACCGCGCGATACAAGAACCTGCACTGGGGTTCTCAGGGTACTGGCGGCAGTTCGGCTATTGCTAATTCCTTCGAGCAGATGCGTTTGGCGGGAGCTACGGCGAAACTGATGCTGGTTACCGCTGCAGCCAACCAATGGCAAGTTCCAGTGGCTGAAATAACCGTTAGCAAAGGAATTGTCAGTCATCACCTCTCGGGAAAATCAGCCCAGTTTGGTGAGTTAGCTGAAGCTGCCGCCAGTTTGCCGATGCCAGAAGAGGACAGCGTGTCGCTGAAGGATCCAAAAGATTTTGTATTGATTGGTCGCTCCATGCCTCGTAAAGACCGAGGCAAAACCGATGGCAGCGCTATTTTCACTCAGGATATAAAACTGCCGGGCATGCTCACCGCCCTGGTGGCTCACGCGCCCCGGTTCGGAGCCAAGGTGGTCAGTTTCAATGCCGATAAAACCCGTGCTATTGAAGCGGTGGTGGATGTCATTGAGATCCCCAGTGGGGTGGCGGTGCTGGCTAAAGACTACTGGTCTGCGAAGCAAGGTCGGGATCTGTTGCAGATCGATTGGGATGAGAGTCAGGCCTTCAAGAAGGGCTCGGATCAGCTGCTGGAGGAGTTTTATCAGCTGGCAGAAAAACCCGGACTGTTAGCACGCGATGATGGCGATACGGCGGCGGCATTGGCTGCTGCTGAGACAGTGATTGAGGCTAACTTTGAGTTTCCTTATCTGGCCCACTCGCCGATGGAACCGATGAATTGCGTGGTCCTGGTTAATGATCAGGGTTGTGAGATCTGGAATGGCGAGCAGGTGCAGACCCTGGATCAAGCTAATGTAGCAGCGTTGTTGGGATTGGCGCCGGAGCAGGTGAAGATCAATATGCTGTTTGCCGGTGGTAGCTTCGGTCGTCGTGCTAATCCCCATTCTGACTATGTGTTGGAAGCGGTGCATATTGCTAAAGCCAAACCCGGGCTGCCGGTGAAATTGGTGTGGAGCCGTGAAGACGATACCCGGGGTGGCTATTACCGGCCGATGTATCTGCACAAGGTTCGGGCCGGGTTGGATAAAAATGGTGTGCCGGTGGCCTGGCAGCAGCGTGTTGTCGGTCAGTCAATTATCACCGGAACCCCTTTCGAAGGCTTTATGGTCAAGGACGGTATCGATTCTACGTCGGTCGAAGGGGCCTCGACCTTGCCCTACGGCATCCCCAATCTGCAGGTCGATCTGCATACTGTGGATCTGCCAGTGCCGGTGCAGTGGTGGCGTTCGGTGGGGCATACCCATACTGGTTTCTCCACTGAGGTGATGATCGATGAGCTGGCTCGTGCTGCCGGTAAAGATCCGGTGCAATTTCGCCTGGGCTTGCTGGGTGGCTTTCCCCGTCACTATGGCGTGCTGAAACTGGCTGCGGAAAAAGCTAACTGGGGCGAACCGTTGCCAAAGGGCTGGGGCCGTGGTGTGGCGGTGCATAAATCCTTCAATAGCTATGTGGCGCAGGTGGCCGAAGTCTCTTTGCAGGACGATGGCCGGTTTAAGGTGGAGCGTGTGGTCTGTGCGGTGGATTGCGGAGTGGCGGTGAATCCCGACGTGATCCGGGCACAGATGGAAGGGGGGATCGGATATGGCCTGTCACCGGCCTTGATGAGTGAGATACGCCTTGATGAGGGCAAGGTAGTGCAGTCTAATTTCCATGACTATGCGGTGCTGCGCATCGGCCAGATGCCGGAAGTAGAAGTGCATATTGTGCCATCGGCAGAACCGCCCACCGGGGTAGGGGAGCCCGGGGTTCCGCCTATTGCGCCGGCGGTGGCCAATGCGTTGTCAGCGCTGACGGGAAAGCGTTTCCATAAGCTACCCTTGAAGCTGGGTTAGCGGTCATCATGGCCAACCAATTATCGCAGTTACTGAAGCAGTGGCATCCGCAACGGGATGAGGCCGAATGGGTGCTGGGAACAGTGTATCGCACCGAAGGGCCCAGCTATCGTAAGGCCGGGGCGATGATGCTGTTTAACAGCCTCGGTCAGCAGTTCGGTATGCTCAGTGGCGGCTGTCTGGAATCTGATATCCAGCAGCATGCCCGGCGCGTGATGCAAAACCGACAGGCGCTAACGCTGTGCTATGACGGCAGTGACGAGGACGATCTGTCTTTTCAGCTAGGTATTGGCTGTGGCGGAACCGTTTATATTCTGTTGCAGCCGATCCGGGGGGAAGACGATTATCTGCAACTAGAGCAGTTGTATCTGGCACTGAAAGAGCGCCAATCAGGATATTTTTATCAGCGTATTCCCAGCCAGGACGGTGAGGTTGAAGGGCGCTTTGTGATTGCCGCAACTCAATCCAGTCGGCCGCTATTACGGCAGGCAAAACTGCTGAGTGAGGCCGAGCAACAGTGGTTGCTCACACCGGTGTTGCCGGACCCTCATCTGCTAGTGGTGGGAGGCGGCCTGGATGCCCGGCCTCTGGTCAGTATGGCTCATCAGTTAGGCTGGCAACTGAGTCTGTGGGATCCGCGACCGGCGAATGCCCGGCGGGAGTTTTTTATGGAGGCGGATCATATCCTCGATGTGGGCGTAGAAGAGTTACACCGCTACGCCATCGATCACAGTGTCGACGCCGCTGTATTGATGGCTCATAACGTCGCTATGGATGCGCAAGCGTTAAAAGTTTTGCAAGGGGTGCCGCTGCAGTATCTGGCCATGTTAGGGCCGCCCAGCCGCCAGCAGCGCGTACTGCAACAGGCAGGCCTGACGCAGCAACAATTGACGCAGTCGGTGGCTGGCCCTGCCGGGCTGGATCTGGGTGCTGAGCTGCCGGAGAGTATTGCCTTATCGATTTTATCGGAGTGTCATGCAGCGTTGCAGCAGCGCAGTGGTGCTTCTTTGAGTGGGGTGTTAAAGGTATGAGTCGACTGGCGGTGATGATTATGGCGGCGGGCCAGAGTACGCGCTTTGGCGGTTGTAAACAGCTTGCGGATGTCGCCGGTAAGCCGATGTTGCAGCGAAGTATCTATACCGCCAATCAACTCTGTCCGGGCAATGTTTTTGTGGTTAGCGGCGGCTGGCATCAGGCCCTGACCGAGGCTTTTGAAAAGGGCGATCTGGCCGATGCGCAGTTGTTGTACAGCGATGATTGGCAGCATGGTTTGGGTAACTCAATTGCTCGAGGTGTCGCGGCACTGGCCGCAGACTATGAGGGCATTCTGATTATGCTGGCAGACCAGGTGGCGGTTAGTGCATCCGAGCTGCAGCCCTTTGTTTTTGCCTATGACCCTAATCACATTATCTGCAGTTTATACCAGGGGAGGCGAGGGGTTCCTGCCCTTTTCCCCAGTCAGTGTTTTACTCAATTGCAGCAATTGAGTGGTGATAGCGGCGCTAAAAAACTGCTCTATAGTGGTGCTTTCGATATTGTCGAAGTGCCTCTGCCGTCGGCGGCCATCGATATCGATCAGCCTGAAGAACTACGACAATTTACCGCAACGGCCGTGGGCGTTTAATTGCTACAATTCGCGGCCTGATGATTATTGAGGGTGGTGGGTTAGCTGGCGTCGGAGGAACTCTCGCCTATTAGTTCGCCTAGTTCTATCGCAGCCAGGCGCAGTAAAGGTTCGTAATTCATTAGTTCTTGAAGACTTTTCCTGATCACCGGAGCATGGGTGAACAGGCAGGCAAACAGGCGGCCATCTTTGTCTTTGATGGGGACCGCGCAAGCCACCATGCCGTCGACAAATTCTTCATTATCGACGCCGAGATTATTTTTCCGAATTTGTAGCAGCGATGATTCTAAAGATTCTGGATCGGTCAGTGTATTGCGGGCGCTTTTGGTTAGCGGAAGATTCTGAATAATACGATGCCGGCGCTCGTCGGGGAGAGAGCTTAGGTAGAGTTTTCCACTGGCCGTGCACCAAACTGGGGTATGACTACCCACCGGAAGGTGTACCTGAAGTGGCCAGTTGGTTTGGACGCGATCGTAATAAATCATCTCGGTACCATCAGGGATGGAGATACCGCAAGTTTCACCAATCTTGTCGGCCAAGCTTTTTAGAATGGCTTGACGAAGGGCTTTAAAACGGCTGCTGTAAAGAACGCCCAGAGCGATGCTATGCAAGCGATCGGCAGGGACTAGCAGTCCGCGCATATTAGTCTGCAGGTAATTGTCTGCCTCTAGTTGCTGTAACAGCCGATGGATACTTGGTTTGGGGATGTCCAGTTGCAGTGCTAAATCACCGGGGCTCAGAGGGCGCTCAGCCTTAGATACGGCCTCAATAATTTCAAGAACTCGGGCAATAGAAGAACCTTTCTCTCTGCGCGGGGTGGCCATTTTATTTCCTGTTATCAAAACCGAAAGCCATTATAGGTTGCCCATGCAGCTGAAAAAAGGCCACGCTGATACAAATGTAAAAGCGTGGTTAATAGGGCCTGAACGGTCTTCGATAACGGAGCCGTTGTAGCAATAACCTTATTTCATGGTCGGCATGGAGAAAGTGACACCTTCGCGCACGCCCGCTGATGGCCAGCGTTGGGTGATAGTTTTACGTTTGGTATAGAAACGTACAGCATCAGGACCATAGGCATGTAGATCACCGAACAGTGAGCGTTTCCAGCCACCAAAGCTGTGATAGGCCACGGGTACCGGCAGCGGTACGTTAATGCCGACCATGCCCACTTGGATATTGTCGGAGAAATAACGGGCGGCTTCGCCATCACGGGTAAAGATACAGGTACCGTTGCCATATTCGTGATCATCAATCAGATTCATGGCGTCCTGCATGCTGTTAACACGAACAACCTGCAGTACGGGGCCGAAGATTTCTTCTTTGTAGCTGACCATTTCTGGCGTCACTTTATCGATCAGGGTGCCACCGACAAAGAAGCCGTTGGCATAACCGCTGACTTCAGGATTACGGCCATCAACCACCACTTCAGCACCTTGTTGTTCGGCACTATTGATATAACCCAGGACCTTTTCTTGGTGTGCTTTGGTGATCACGGGCCCGAAATCATTTGCGCTGTCACAGAAGGCACCGACTTTCAGGTTCTTCATGGCTTCAGACATTTTTGCGACTAGCGCATCTGCCGCATCGTCGCCGACGGCAACTGCAACAGACAGCGCCATACAGCGCTCGCCGGATGAACCAAAAGCGGCTCCCAGTAGCTGATTTACGGCATTGTCCATATCGGCATCAGGCATCACGATAGCGTGGTTTTTGGCGCCGCCTAAGGCTTGGCAACGCTTACCGTTTGCATTGGCGGTAGTGTAGATGTATTCGGCAATCGGAGTAGAGCCTACAAAACTCACCGCCTTGACTCGTTCATCAGTCAGCAGCGTATCAACGGCTTCCTTGTCGCCATTGATGACGGTCATGACGCCGTTAGGTAGTCCTGCCTCTTGCAGTAATTGGGCGATAAACAGGGTTGAGCTGGGGTCACGCTCGGAGGGCTTTAATACGAAACAGTTTCCGCAGACGATAGCCATTGGGTACATCCACAGCGGTACCATCGCCGGGAAGTTGAATGGTGTGATGCCCGCTACAACGCCCAGAGGTTGAAACTCGCTCCAGGAATCAATATTAGGGCCAACGTTTTTGCTGTGTTCACCCTTGAGTAATTCGGGGGCGCCACAGGCGTACTCAACATTTTCGATACCGCGCTGCAATTCGCCCGCGGCATCATGGGATATTTTTCCGTGTTCTTCACCGATCATTGCGCAGATTTTATCAGAGTGTTGTTCAAGCAACTCTTTGAATTTGAACATCACTCGTGCCCGTTTGATGGCTGGAGTGTTGCGCCACTCTGGGTAAGCGGCTTGGGCCGCAGCGATGGCCTGTTCTACCGTCGTCTTTGACGCTAGGTCTACCTGCTTGCTTACTTCGCCAGTAGACGGATTAAAGACGTCCTGGCTGCGGGTGCCTTCGATGATGATTTCGCCGTTGATCAGATGTCCTACGGTGCTCATGAGGTTGTTCTCCTAAAAATGATTGCTTGGGTAGCTACCACTACCAGTGTTTCTTCGTCGGGTTACCACAGTTTTTTGTAGAGCTCGATAACCTCTTCAGCGCTGGGAACGCGAGGATTGTTATTCGGTGATCCAGAGGCCAGAGCCTGTGTGGCCATGGTGGGTAGTAGCTCGAAGAACTGTTGTTTATCAATGCCAAATTGTGCGGGAGAAGGCACCTGTAGCTCATCGTTCAGGGTGATTAGTTCGGCCAATAATTTTTGATTGGCCGTTTCATCACTGTCTTGTTCGCTGGCGACAGCCATGGCCCTTGCGCAATCTGCGTAACGTTCGGGAGCGGCAGGAATGGAGAATTCTGTCACCGTCGGTAATAGCATGGCGTTAGAGAGTCCGTGAGGAACATGAAAGGCGGCACCGATAGGGCGGCTCATGCCATGCACCAGGGCAACGGAAGCATTGGAAAAGGCGATCCCTGCCAGGGTTGAGCCTAGCATCATCGCTTCTCTGGCCTCTTTGTCGTTGCCATTGTGATAGGCGCGACGCAGATTAGGTGCAAGCAGTTTCATGGCTTCTAATGCTTGTGAATCACTGTAGGGGTTGGCCTTCTGGCTGACGTACGCTTCCATCGCATGGGTTAGCGCATCAATCCCGGTGTCGGCAGTAATGCGACCCGGTAAGCTCAGGGTCAGGCTGAAGTCGATTAAGGCGGCTATTGGCATAAAACCGATACCCACGCAAAGCATCTTCTCGTCACTGATTTCATCGGTAATGATGGTGAAACGAGTTGCTTCAGAGCCCGTTCCTGCCGTGGTCGGGATTGCTATTACCGGCAATCCGGCTTCGTTAACAATGCGCGGGAATTTGTAATCACGCATTACGCCGCCGTGCTTGGCGAGAATTGAAATGGCTTTGGCGCTGTCGATAGGGCTGCCGCCACCGATGGCGATAATGCAGTCGTAATCGCCATCGCGGGCCTTATCTACACCAGATTGAATAGAAGCAACAGTAGGTTCAGGAACAGTGTCGTCGAAGACATCACTACTGACCATATGACGTGACAGAGAGTCCTGAATACGGCTGACATAACCCAGCTGGACCATCGTTTTGTCGGTAATAATCAGCGGTTGTTGGCAGCCGAGGCTGGATAGTATTTCGGCGATATTATCGCAGGCACCCTCACCAATTTGCATAATGCGGGGGAGAATTACTTGGGTCGACATATTAGCTCCTAGATTTCCGGTCATCAGAGATAGCAATGAATTAAGGTTAAAAATTCTCTTGGCAGTCATTGATCACTCTTAATCATAGTCGTTAAGGCCTGTAGTGATACGATTTATATCATTATAAGAATTGTTAGGCAAGATCAAGGTGGTCATTAAAGTGATACAAAGTAGACTATTATTGGTTTTTTTGGGGTGCTTGGCGTTGTTGATATCAGGTTTCTCACGTTATCGAGGCCTATTAGATTGTAGTTGCACTAGACTCCCTGATTAGACAGGGTAACGATAAAACCTGGTTGGATTTCTAAGGGTGGGTAAAAATAAAAAAATGTATAGATCATGGTCCGAAACAAGAGGCTGATAATACCTCTGGTGCTGTTGGTAATCGCGATGATGATCGTCGCTATTATTATCACTGAAGCATCCGAGGAGTTAGATAGGCAGACAGAGGAGGTCTATGGCTCCTTTGTTGAATCTTCTTTGCAGCAGCAAGCCAAATCTCTGGGTCAGCAGGCCCTTGATTACGCATGGTGGGACCAATCCATTGAGCACCTGCTGAAAAAGCCGGATGCGGATTGGGCCGACAACAATATAGGTTCCTACTTACAAGACAAATTTAATATATCTGTCAGTTTGGTGGTGCTGCCTGATAATCAATTCGCGTTTGGCTTTATCGATAGTGAACAGGTGACCGATCTTAGCCGTTTTAATGGAAATGTTTCGTTACAGTGGTTGATTGATTCTGCCCGACGCATGTCACTGGATAAGCCGCAGCCAGTGTCGGGATTGGCCATGATTGATGGTCAGCTCCACATCATAGGTGCTTTTCCTTTTACCCCAGAACGTAGCGCTGGTGAGCGGCGCAGTGATATCTATCTATCGGTATTGGTGCTGATGCAGCGCTTGAACGATGAGTTTATCCAGCAACATGCTAAGGATTTTGGATTGCAGCTAGGAGTGATGGATTATTCCTTTAAATCCAATGGTTTGATTCTAAAGTCTGTTCTTAATAAACCGCTGGCGGTGCTACCCTTTCGGGCCCCGCGACCGGGTGAGGCGTTACTGGAAAGAATGATTGGGCCGATGCTGGGGCTGACGCTGATCTTTTTGCTGCTGTTTTTCTTGTCGACGACGATTATTGCCAAAGTATCGAAGCTGAATGCCACCATCGAATCGGAAAAAGAGGCGCTGACAAACGCGCGCGCTAAACTCCAGCAAGCTTATGACCAGATGGAGGGGAGGGTTGAACAACGCACCCTTGCCTTGAAAGAAGAAATAGAACAACGAAAGCAGGCAGAACAGGAGCTGATTAAAACCGAATATATATTTCAGACACTCACCAATGAAGCGCCATCGGGTATTCTGGTACACCGACATGGTCAGCCGTTGTATGCCAATCCAGCCCTGTTAGCATTGTTTAATATGGACTCATTTGCGCAAATTGAAGCGCTGGATAGTACTCTGGACCTTTGGTCGGAAAAAGATCAGAAGCGGGTGAAAAACTATCATGAGGCCCGCTTGCGTGGCGAAAATGCTGCCAAGGAATATACCCTGGCCAGTCATCCGGATTTTGGCCCTCAACGACAACTGTTCAATCGCTCGTTTCGGATTGAATGGGAAGGGGGAAGTGCCGTCTGTACGATGTTGGAGGATATTACCGATAGGCTGAAGGTCCAGCGCGAGCTACAAGAGACGAGAAACCTGTTGGAGCAACGTGTCCTTGAACGGACCCACGAGTTAGGAAATTCCAATCTTGCCTTGAGTGATGAAGTTCGGCAACACGAACAGGCACAGCAGCAACTGCGTTTAAGTCATGAGGTTCTCAACAGTACCAGCGAGGCGGTAGTCATTACTGATAAGAACGGCTCCGTCGAATACGTTAATGAAGCCTATTGTCAGTTAACGGGTTATAGCCGTGAACAGATGCTGGGTAGTAATCCCAGAATCCATAAATCCGGTCGCCATGATAAAAAGTTCTATGAGGATATGTGGTCAGCGTTGATTCAAGATGATCATTGGCGTGGTGAAGTTTGGGATCGCAGAAAAAACGGGCAAATTTATCCCAAATGGTTGTCTATCAGCGCGGTCAAAGATGATAACGCCAGCACCAGCCATTTCGTCGGGGTCTTCTCTGACATCACCGACCGTAAGGATCAGCAAGAGCGACTAGAACGTTTGGCCCATTATGACCCGCTGACCGGACTTCCTAACCGGCTGCTGTTTAAAGAGCGGGTGAAGCGAAAAATGGTCGGGGCTGAGCGTGATGCGGCTAAAAGAACGGCGCTGTTATTTATCGACCTAGACCACTTTAAGCACGTTAATGACTCTCTGGGTCATGCTGCGGGAGACCACCTGCTGGTGGAGGTGGCTAACCGTATCAACCACTGTTTGCGTAGCAGCGACGCGGTCGGTCGTTGCGCCGGTGGTGAAGGCGATCATGTCGTTGCTCGTATGGGTGGTGACGAGTTTACCGTTGCCCTGGATTGTATCGAAAGCACTGAAAGTGTAGCGGTGGTTATAGAGCGGTTACGCAATGCTCTTGAAGCGCCAGTGGTGATAGATGATCAGGATGTGTTTGTCTCTGCCAGTATAGGTGTTTCTATTTATCCAGATGATGGCAGCAGTTACGAGCAGTTGGTGAAAAATGCCGATAAGGCCATGTATCGTTCGAAAAAGGGCGGGCGCAATCAGTTTAATTTTTTCTCGGCTGAGATGGACAGCATCGCCAACCGTCGTATAGAGCTTGAGTCTGGATTACGAAAGGCCCTGAGTGAAGAAAACTTTATCCTGCACTATCAGCCTCAGATTGATGTCGGCAGTGGCCTGGTAACCAGCGTAGAAACCCTGATTCGCTGGCAGCATCCCGATAAAGGATTGATACCGCCGGGAGATTTTATTCAGGTGGCTGAAGACACTGGGCTGATCGTGGCGATCGGCGAGTGGGTTTTCCTCAATTCCTGCAAGCAGGTCATGCACTGGAATCGGACCATTTCACCGGACATTAAATTGGCAGTAAACCTGTCTGCCCGGCAGTTTAAGGATCCGGAGTTGCTGCAGAAAATCATGTCTGCACTAAAAGAGTCCGGTTTACCCCCTCAACGGATTGAGCTGGAAGTAACAGAGAGCGTGATGATTGATGATATCGATGAGGCCGTATCAACCCTGAATAAAATTCGTGAGACCGGGATTTCCGTGGCCATCGATGATTTTGGTACGGGCTTTTCTTCTCTGAGTTACCTGAGAAAACTACCGGTAGACACCCTCAAGGTGGATCGTGGTTTTACTGCAAAAATAAATCAGGATGACAAAGTTGCGGCTATCGTCGAAACCATCATTCATCTGGGTAAGCGTTTGAATTTGAATATTGTTGCCGAAGGGGTGGAAACTCTGGAGCAAAGTGATTTGCTACAAGTGTTCGGCTGTGACAATCAACAAGGCTTCCTGTTTAGTCGGCCACTGAGCGTGGCCGATGCCGAAAAGTATTTGAGCAGGAAATATTTGGGGGACTGTTAGATCAGATCTGTGGGGCTTTCATTTGTACATCAGGTTTTGTGTGGCTAGGCGCACCTGTTCAGACATAAATGTAACAAAAGGGCCTCATCGGCTATCTAATAACAAAGGTAAGGTAAACACGTCGATGAGGTTCGGTTATGTGCAGTACACCCAAGGGTTCCAGTGGTCAGGCGCGAGCGAAAATTTCAGTAGGCAGTGTTTCTTCATCCCTATCCTCGGAACAGTATACCGACATGGTGCAGCGATCTAATCTGGCCTATGAACGACGTCAGCGTAAGTTAGCGGCTAAAAAGCAAGCCGACGTTGAGGCTGGTGCGGACGCAGCGACAGAGCATTTTCAGTCAGCAGCAGTTGGAACAGCCGGGTTTGATTTAGCGGTCTTGCTGAAAAAACTGCTTCATCTATTGCGGCCTGCACATTAAATTCTAAGGTTACCCAGCGGTTATTTTCCTAGTGCTTGGAACCTTTGGTCATTAACCAGGCCAATAGCCAAAAGACCAGTAGCGTGAAAACCACCGCCAGTATCCATCCTGCCAGAGTCGGGCTGCACCATCCCCAACCGCATAGACCGTTATGTTCCAGTAAACCTGGGATGCCAAAACGGTGAAAAATATAAATAGAAAGCATCGGTAGCAGGGCCAGCCAAGCGACGGGGCTGTTGCCATATTCTGGCCAGAACAGATAGGGTAGAAACAGCAGGCCGTAGAGGCCGGATATCAGCAAGAAGCGCTTTGCCATAGACCGTTGCTCGACCCTACAGATATTGGTTTAGTGCATGCGGAACTCACCGGCAATAAACAGCAACAAAAAATCGCTGAGGATTTGCACGATACACAATAGCGGCCCTAGAGCCGCAGCCCAGCGACGGCTCTTAACGGTCATGCACAGTAAGCCGCTGATCACCGAGTAGCAGATGGCGCTACCAAAGATGCCATAGCTGCCGATTGTTTCCGCCCAGGTGGAGGCCAACATAATGGCTAATATTCCTGCGCACAGCAACGCATGATTGAGACTCTTAGCGTAGGCGATGCGTCCCCGTAACAGGTAAATTAGCGCTGCAATCGCTAGCCACCCCGCAACGATGGCATAGCGGCTGATGGCCCAGACGTCAGGCATCCCGGCATTCCCAAGCCCCAAGCTGTGGGTGTCGGTGAAATAGGCGAAAAGGGCAAACAGCGCCATGGTAGCGGCAAACAGAGTAAGAACCTGGCGGCGATCGAGCTGTTCGTTCATGGCTGTTGTTCCTTACCGAGAGGCATCCATCGCCGGCGTATGTTATCGCGCACTATTCGTTAACATAGAGGCTTTGTTCGTTAACATAGTGGCGCTGTCGTTTTGACGGGGTTATCCGACGTTCATCAGGATAGCAATGCCACCGATTTGATCTGGGCATAGACCTGCTTGCCGGGTTTTAGATCTAACAAAGTTGCCGATTTACGGGTGACCCGCGAAAGAATAGGTATGCCTCCTGCGCTTAGCCGGACGGTGATACGGGCATTGCTTTCAGGCAGTAACTCTTCGATCCTGGCCGGAAAAACGTTGAGAATGCTGGTGCCGGTCTGTTGCTCCAGGGTGAGGCTAACATCCCGGGCGGTGACGCGCATACGTACTGTTTGCCCAACTTGCAGTTGCTCGTGGGTGACGCTAAAACGTCCGCCGGGGAAATCCAGATAGGTGAGGTGATAATCCTCATCATGGCCAGCCACTACCGCTTCAATCAGTGCTCCCGCTTTATCGTAATGGGCCAGGGGCAGGTCGAGCCGGGTCAGTATGTCTGCTACAGGTCCCGTTGCTTGTATTTGTCCGCCATCCATTAACACCAGTTGGTCGGCCAGACGGGTTACTTCGTCGGGCGAATGGCTGACATAGAGGATTGGAATATCCAGTTGCCGCTGTAACGATTCCAGATAGGGCATGATCTCTCGTTTTCGGTTGTAGTCCAGCGCCGACAGTGGCTCATCCATCAGCAAAATTCGGGGACTGACCGCAATGGCACGGGCGATGGCTACCCGCTGGCGTTCTCCGCCAGAAAGTTTTTCTGACCGGCGTTTTAGTAAAGGCCCGATATCCAGGAGTTCGATGGCTTTTTCAAGGGATACTTTCTGCTCTGCCGCCGGTACTCGCTTTAGCCCATATTCCAGATTTCCACGGACACTCAGGTGGTCAAACAGGCTGGCTTCCTGAAATACATAACCCAACGGGCGTTGGTGGGTCGGCACAAACAGGTCCTTATTTTGCCAGAGCTGGTCGCCGACCTTCAGGTAGCCGTCGTTACTTTTTTCCAGTCCGGCGATAGCCCTGAGTAACGTGGTCTTGCCACAACCGGATGGGCCAAACAGAGCAGTGATACCGCGATTGGGAATCTGTAACTCGGCATCCAGAGTGAAGTCCCCTCGCTGCAGTCGAAAACGTGCATCAATGGTCACGGCTGAATCCCCGTATAGCGGCGGTTTAGTCCATAGACCGTCAATAGCATTACAAATGACAGTAATAACAGGCCACCGGATAGCCAGTGTGCCTGGCCATATTCCAGGGCTTCAACGTGGTCATAGATAGCGATGGAGAGTACCTGAGTCTCACCGGGAATATTGCCACCGATCATCAGTACCACGCCGAATTCGCCGACGGTATGGGCAAAACCCAGTACTGCCGCCGTCAGAAATCCAGATCGTGCCAAGGGCACCGCAACGGTGAAGAAACGATCCAGCGGTGACGCACCCAAGGTTGCGGCCACTTCCATGGGTCGGCGGCCAACAGCGGTAAAGGCGTGTTGCAGGGGTTGCACTACAAAGGGCATCGAATAGAACACCGAGCCGATGACTAGGCCAGTGAAGGTAAAAGCCAGTGGCCGGCCGCCAAGCCACTCCATTAACCCTCCCATAGCGCCGTTGGGCCCCAGAGCGATTAACAGATAGAACCCCAATACCGTGGGTGGCAACACCAGCGGCAATGCGATTAGACCTTCGAGCAAAAACTTCAGGCGCCAGCGACTGCGGGCTAGCCACCAGGCCAGCGGGGTACCTATCAGCAGTAGAATTAGAGTGCTGAGGCCGGCCAGCTTCAGGGTGAGCAGTAACGCGGTGATATCCGCATCGCTAAAATTCATGGTGTCGTATATCCATGGGCGTTGATAATTGCCGTTGCGGTAGGGCTCCGGATAAAGTCGATAAACTGTTTCACGGAGGGCTTATCTGTGAGTACAACGGCTTGTTGTTTAATCGGAGTGTAGAGTGATTGAGGTACTTCCCACATCGAGCCTTCCAGGGAGTGTCCGGGGCGCTTTACCTGTGAGTAGGCGACAAAGCCCAGTTCGGCATTGCCACTTTTCACAAACTGGTAGGTCTGGGCGATGTTTTCACCACGGACCATCTTTCTTATCAGTGGTTGCCATAGTTGTCTGGCCTGCAGAAACTGCTGAGCCGCTTTGCCATAGGGTGCCAATTTAGGGTTGGCGATAGCCAGGTGCCTAAACTCCCCGGTATTCAGTATTTGGGCATCGACAATATTCGCATGCTGTTTTGGACTCCAGAGTACGACTTTACCTTGCGCATAGGTAAAACGACTACCGTCCAGGGCGATCTTCTGTTGTTCCAGCAGCGCAGGACGTTTGCTGTCGGCGGCAAAAAAAGCATCGAAGGGGGCTCCATTAATGATCTGTGCGTAGTGCTTACCGGTGGACCCCAAAATCAGCGTTACCCGGTGTTCGGACTGTTGCTCAAAATCTTTAACCACGGCCTTGATGGCGTCGGAGAAATTACTGGCGGCGGCCACGAGGATCTGGTCTCCCCGGGCTTCGATGGAGATCAACAGCAGTAAGCTAACAAGTGTTTTTATCAGTAGTCGAATACTCTTTGGCATCGCTGTGATGTTTGTTTGAGTGATCTGTATTCGGGGTCTGAGGCCAATGATCATTGTTGGTATGCTTCCGAAGCTTGGATCTCTAATTTCTCGGTGCGCAGAGCCAAGAATTCTTTGTAATCCTTGTAAGCCGCCCAAAAACATTCGATAGCTAAATTACCGGATTCGGTGACTAACGCACCCCCTCCGCCTTTGCCTCCGGTCTTTTTCTCAACCACTGGCTGCTGGCTTTGGCGATTCATCGAATCCACTAGTTTCCAGGCGTGGCGATAGGACATTTCCATGGAGCGAGCTGCAGCGCTGATGGATCCATGCTCGCGAATACGCTCCAGCAATATCACCCGACCATATCCGAGAAAGGTGCCTTCTGGCCCCTCTATCCATAGTCGTCCCCGTAACTGGTAACTGTTATTCATCGGCAATACTTAGCCTGGTTATAGTATTCGATAGCGTAATGTATAGAAGAATATAACGATAGCGCTCAAATGCAACTGATTAAAATCAAGCGGCCTATTGGGGTTGGGTGGTTTGCTGAACTTATTTTTGCAGAGAATAGTCGTAACCGCTTCTCACAACGGAGCTGATGAGGGTCAATAATCAGCAGTCCGTTACGCAAATACGCGTGTTTTTGTGCGGTATGCCATTTGCTTGGCTATTCTTTACTAATTGTCTTACATATTAAGTGCTAAATGATGTTTTTTGATGAATTGTCATTAATAATTAGTAGGCGACGCGTAGAAAAATGGAAGATTTACCGTGCTTAGCATGGCTTCTTTTTGAATTAATTTAAACCAGGTCCTAGACGGTTAGCTACACATGGGCACACAGTAGGTAGTAGATGGTGCTAGATAAAGTAGATGCTAGCTTCCGGCGCTTAAGGAAGTCTGATATAGAAATCGGTGAACCCATATCATTCACTGTCCATGATGCGGGCGGTACCTTGGTATTGGAAAAGGGCTACGTTGTTCCGAGTGAGGCCCTATGTATTCGCCTGGTAAACAAAAAGGTCTACGTCCGTGCGGGTACCAACCAGCGCAGTACTTCCTCTGAAAAAACGAACCTGGATTATCATCTAGCGTCTGAAAAGCAATTATGTACCCCGTTTGAGTGGTTGGGAGGGCAGTATCAGCTGCTGGAAACTATTTATCAGGAGATCTCAGATAATCCTGATCATCGAACCGCAGGTAAAATTAAATTATTAGCCGAGCGTATTTACCGCATAGGCGATAAATATCACGATGGTTTGTTAGCCGCGATTCATCTATGGCAAGGCGAATCCTACTCTCATATTAAAGCCTTTCATGTTGCTACCTTGTGTGATGCCTTGGGAAAACGTGCCGGGATTGGTCGCGATGAGCGCATTTCATTGATCTGCGCGGGTCTGACTCATGATGCAGCCATGTGGCAGTTACAGGATGAAATCCAGACACGAGAAGAACCGCTAACTGAAGAGCAATGGCAGAAAATCAAGTCCCACCCTTCTGACGGTATCAAGATACTGCAGAAAATGGGTGCTGCAGACCGTACTTGGGTGCAGGCGGTCTGGTGTCATCACGAACGCCTCAATGGCAGTGGTTATAGTCGCGGTTTAAAAGAAAAGGATATAGGTCAGCCTGCTCGTATTTTGGCCATTGCCGATACTTTTGCGGCAATGGTCCGGCCCAGAGGAGACCGGGCGCAGCGGATGCCGAAAGATGCGTTACGGGATATCTTTCTTTCTCGAGGAGAAGAAATTGATGGCACCCTGGCACAGTTTTTTATTAAGGAGCTGGGGATGTTTCCTCCAGGTAGTGCCTGCCAGCTGGCAACCGGCGAAGTCGGTATTGCGACAGGTCCTGGTGCCAATGCTGCCAGCCCCGATGTTGAGGTTATTATCAATGCGGCAGGTCATCCGATGAAAAGGGCGGAATATCGGGATACCTGTAGTAAGGGCTATGGTGTGGTTGCATTAGTACCGACACCGGAGCACCCCGATCTTCAAGCGTTGTTAAAGAAAATGTGGCCAAAAGTACCTAAGAACGTAGGTATTTAAGTCTAGGAGTAGTTACAACTCAGCTTGGGAATCGGTCTCGATGAATAAGTTCGTATTCGATGACAGTTTGCGTTTGGATATCGCCATGCTCGATGAGCAGCATGGCCGTTTTATAGGTTACACCAATGATTCCCGGGATGTCTTGGAGCGGTGAGACAGTAGCGATGAATTCCTTCATATCCTGAATAAATTGTTGGACCACGCCGTTGAACATTTCACCTGCGAAGAGATGTTAATGGTGGAACACGACTATCCGTGTTATCAGGACCACAAGCAGCAACATACTGAAACTGCCACGGAGTTATTTGATTTCGATTTGCGTCTATTGGCTAATGATGCCAAAGAAATGGAAGCGTTTCTCGCGTTTCTAACCGACTGGTTAGACAACCACATCAAGGTGGTCGATGTTGAGTTAGCTGATTTTCTAAAATTGAAGGGTGTGAGTTGAACTTGATTTAAGTTTTAGATAAGCGTTTAGCAATCCTTGCCAACGCCATCTAAAGCTATCCTTTTTATTGTCGAATCCCGTTAGATCTTAAACTGTCCTACGACTTGACGTAGTTGCTCAGCGTGCCCAGCCAATTCATGGCTGGAACCGTCAATCTGTTGGGTCGCTACGCTGGTTTGGTGCGCAAGCTCGCGCATATTATCCAGGTTCTTGTTGATATCATCGGCCACCGTAGATTCTTCCTGGGCGGCAGATGCCACTTCTACACACATGGATTTGATGCTAGAGATGGAGTCGTTGATGGTTTGCAGTGATTCCATCGTTTTTGCGGCATTGTCTGCCGTGCTCTGGGTCTCCCCTCGACTTTCGTTCATCACCACTGCGGCCTGGTTAGATCCGGCCTGCAGCTGTTCTATCATCTGCTGGATCTCCTGAGTCGACTCCTGCGTACGTTGTGCCAGGGAGCGAACTTCGTCTGCCACCACCGCAAAGCCGCGGCCTTGCTCGCCGGCCCGGGCAGCTTCAATCGCCGCGTTCAAGGCCAGTAAGTTGGTCTGATCGGCAATGCCACGAATAACGTCCAGAATAGAACCGATATTTTCGCTATCGCTCTCTAGTTGGTGGGTAACGGTGACCGCATTCTCAAGTCTGTCGGCAACCCCATTAATAGAGGCGACGGTAGTGTTCAGGGTTTCTTGGCTGCGATCGGCCTCTTTATCTGCCTGCTCTGCGGCTTCAGAAACCAACCCTGCGTTGCTGGCAACTTCCTGAATTGAGGCTGCGAGATGGGAAACTGCCTGAGAGACTAGATCAGTTTCATCACTCTGCTTAACAATGTTTTGCGAACTGTTTTGGGTGACAGTTGCCAGTTGTTCGGCAGAGTCAGCTAGTTTTTCACTGGCATCAGCAACCTCTACAACAACCCCATGAATCTTATCGACGAAGCGGTTAAAGCTGCCTCTTAAACGGGAGATTTCATCCTTGGCGTTAATATCCAAACGCACCGTAAGGTCGCCGTCTCCGGCACTGATGTTTTCCAGCGCCTCTACGGTTTCTTCCAATGGCACCGTGATACTGCGAGCGATCAGTGAACAAACGGCCAGAATAACCAGAATGATAGCAGCAGAAATCCCACCCAAATATTTAGCGTTGTCGATAAATGCATGCTCGACATCGTCGATATAGATGCCGCTACCGACAATCCAACCCCAGGGTTTGAAGCCCTTAACATAGGACAGTTTTGCAACAGGGTCTTCTAAACCGGGCTTGGGCCAGTAGTAATCCACAAAACCGGCACCCTCACGGCGGACGGTGTTGGCAAACTCAACAAAGAGGTGCTTGCCCTTAGGGTCTTTGACGCCGGATAGATCTTTGCCATCCAAGCTCGGCTTGATCGGGTGCATGATCATGGCCGGTTTCATATCGTTGATCCAGAAGTAATCTTTGCCGTCGTAACGCAATCCTTTGACGGCAGCCATCGCTGCTGTTTTGGCGTCATCTTCAGATAGCTCGCCGTTTTTTGACAGGGCATAGTAATGGCTGATCAGGCTATGAGCGCTTTCTACCAGATGACGGGTCTTGGTCTGTTTTTCTTTGAGTTGGGTGGCCTTTAGGTTAGTCACCGAAATGGCTGTAACAATGATTAGTCCGACTAAAGATATTGCCAGGATAAACCAGAGGCGAAGGGGGATGTTGAAACGTCTTAGAAACATGAATTAACTCCAGTGATCTTATCCAGTGCGTTGCCAGATCAGGCCCGAAGTATCCACGTTGATATCAGGGTAGATGCAGAAAAACGCCAATTTTTATTTATTAGTATTAGCGTTCCTGCTAAATCAAACATCCATCGGGTGTGTGCACCCGTTGTTGACTCTACCTGTGTATAAATACCCCTATTAAATGTAAGGATCAATATATGAGGGCTAGACGTTGGTCGCAGAAAAATGGGTTTATTGATCTCGCGCAGTGTTTTCTCTGATGTGTGTACGTTTATCGATCATATCGGAGGTTTTTTTATAGGCTATGTATGAGTTAACTGTTGCGACCAACACGGCTCAATCCTGACTGCGGTTGCGACAGAGCGGACACTCATAGCCCCATAACCTGAGCGGCCCCTGTCGGCCCATTGCTGCCTCTGAAGGTCTGCGAACACTGCAACCATCCCAGCTCTCTAGAAGCACGGAAGCAGACGCTAATTTTACTGTTCTGAGCGTTTGATAACGGCAGGACCGGCGACATAGCGGTCAGTGTCGCCGATGCTATCTTCGTCAGTACTGGCCTCGGCTCCGATATCCAGCATCTCTTCGGTGGTCTCGTCGATGCGAGTATAAAGGTCCATAGCCATTTGGCTGCGGCGGCTCGCAAACACGACTTCTTTTGCCTCGGTGGGAATCGTTTCGGTCCCGTCTCCGCTCAGAGCACGGGCCTCCGGGCTGAGGCTTACTGAAGTCTGGGTGAGCGACATCGCAGGGCGCTCGGAGAGGCGAGGCTCCGGTGTCTGCACATCGGCAACGGTATGTACCGCGGCCGGCACTTGAAAAACCAGATGGTGTGTACTCTGTAGCGGCACGATACTAGACATGGATAGGACCTCTTATGATTTGGTATCAGAATAATCAAATCATGTAAGGCGTCCCAATGAAGCTCTCTTATAGCGCCTATAACCCACCGTTATCGCCCCCCAAATTGAAACGCCAGTGTGGCTTCAAGGGGGGCTGCTTTGGACCTGACCACTACAGACTCTGACTTAACCAATAAGCGACACTGCGGCTATTCAGTGGCCTTCGCGTTCATCGACAACGCCCCAACAGAAGCTCAGCTGCTGATACATGAACTTCAGCCCATCGGCCCGCTTGATGAACGTACCTCACAAATTGAAAAAGTTCATGATGCCGTCATAGGCGTAAACGCAGAAGCCGTTGCCAAAGGATAGCTAACCCCTGCCACAGGATAAGGACAACCTGACTCATGACGAAAACCACCAAAGAACTGATTCGTTATGCCGTCATCATGGTAGTTATAACGGCGTTACTGATTTGGTTTTCGAATCACCAAATTACTAATCTCATCAGTGCTCTGGGCATTGCAGCACTGTCAATCCCGACCATCCGCATAAATGAACAAGGACGGACAATCGAAAGTGTAAAAGCCATGTTAGAAAAAGTGTCTAGTGACAGAAAAAAACTCGAAGACGCCGGGGAAGCATCAAACATGCAGAACGACGTCCTACAGGGTTGCCTCAGCGAATTAACCGCTAATAAAGGTTCCTGGACACCGGGTTTCCATATCGCATTATATTCTGGCTACGTTTTACTCCTCAGCAGCTCTATCTCACGATTATTTATTTGACCCTGCTGAACGACAGCAAGGTCAGGAATTAAGCGTACTCCATGAAAAAAGCCCTCAGCTCGGACTCGGAAGGTTGCCGCTGAAATACGAGTTCCCCATCCACAATAATATTGGGGGAGTGGCGAATATTCAGCGCAGACACCATCTCCGGCTGCTCTTCCACATACTCCACCTTGTAATCAACCCCCAGGCCCTGAAACTCTCTTTCAAGGTTAGGCAGGTTGAAGTCTGTCTTAGTTACCAACAGTTGTACTTTCATGGTAGATCTTCCCACAAGGATTGACCTCTTCAGTATAGAAGCAAACAACAAGCAAAAGGATCATACCTCGCATCGCGCTCCAAGCTCCTGACCACAATCTAGGAGGCAGGGATGTGTCGGTAAGCGCCCTCTGGCTTTGGTCCAAACTATAGGTCCCTTCAGCACGAAAGGAGCCTTACCATGCAGTTAGACAAAC
>JBALWH010000008.1:0-120774 GCA_036960175.1 Motiliproteus sp.
GTTTTGGACTATCCGCCGAGGAAAAAAAACGCATACTCTTCATCGACTCCTACCACCAAGGTTATACCTGGAGTGATGGCGTAACTCAGGGTGTTTTAGAGATATTGGCCGACCAGGCGGTGAACCTGAAAATCCACCACATGGATACCAAGCGCAATCGTGATGAGAAATTTAAACAGGCCGCCGCCCAAAAAGCTCGCGAGGTTATCACAGAGTTTCAGCCCGATGTGGTTATCGCCTGTGATGACAACGCCGCAAAATACCTAATCGCGCCCTATTACAAAGACAGCAATCTGCCTATCGTATTTTGCGGCATCAACTGGGACGCCGCTGAGTATGGATTCCCAGCCAGTAATATCACCGGCATGATTGAAGTTGAAATGATTGAACCACTGATAGCACAACTCCGTAAACTTGCTTTGGGTGAGCGCATTGGTTACCTGTCGATCAAGTCATTGAGCGGTAGAAAAGTCACTGACCATTATCAGAAAAAATTTGGCATTACGCTCGATAAACTCTATTTCGTTGAAAGCTATAGCGAATGGAAACAGCGCTACCGGCAACTACAAAATGAAGTGGATATGCTGGTACTGGGCAATCCGCAAGGCATGTCCGGCTGGGATGAAAGTGACTTTATTCAAATGGTTCAGCGCGAGGCACGCATTCCCTCTGGCACCACTGCATCCTGGCGCACGCGTTTCTCTCTGATTGCCTACATTCGCATCGCCGAAGAACAAGGCCGTTATGCCGCAACTACCGCCTTAAAAATTCTCGACGGAACCCCTGCTTCTGAAATCCCCGTGGTGCAAAACAAAGAGGGGCGCCTAATTATAAACCTGGGTTTAGCTGACGCCCAAGGAATCACATTTAACCCTAGCCTGGTCAGACATGCGGACATCATCTACCCCTATGGCAACAAACGCATCCTCTTTATCGACTCCTATCATCAGGGCTACACATGGAGTGACGGACTGCTGGAGGGAATTCAATCAGTACTAAAACATTCAGGTATCGACCTAAAAACAATCAGACTGAACACCAAATTGAAGCCACTTGAGAGCGACATAAAAGCCGCAGTAGAAAACGCCCTGAGCCATATAGAGCAGTTCAAACCCGATTTGATTATTGCTTGTGATGACAATGCCATGAAATACCTGGTCCAGCCTTTCTTTAAAGACGCTAAGACGCCTGTGGTGTTCTGTGGCATCAACTGGGACGCCTCTGTTTATGGCTTGCCATACAAAAACACCACAGGAATGATTGAAGTTGATGCCATTGAGCTATTACTTAGCCAATTGAAGAAATACGCCAAGGGTGATCGCATCGGTATTCTGGGTGTCAACCGGACAAGTGCACGCAAAATTGTTGCTTTTATCCGTAATCAATTAAAGATCTCCATCGAAAAACAATACCTGGTGGAAACCTTTGAACAATGGCAAACAGCCTATAGCGCACTCCAACATGAAACCGACATGGTCTTGGTCCTAAATTTCATCGGTATTAGCAACTGGGACCAAAAGGCTTCCGTCGAGCATGCTAGCCGCGAAATAAAAGTACCGGTTGGCGCCATCGTACCTTGGACGATGCAACACGCTCTGATCGGCTACATTAAGTCCCCTCAAGAACAAGGATCATGGGCCGCAAAAACCGCCCTGCGCATTATCGATGGCACCAGCCCCGACAGGGTCCCCATGGTAAAAAACAGCGAATTTGAATTGGTGCTCAATGGGCAGCTGCTAAAACGTCTAAATTTGGTTATCGATAAGGCCCTTTATTCCAGAGCAAGAATTATCGA
This sequence comes from Motiliproteus sp., assembly GCA_036960175.1. Classification (GTDB taxonomy): domain Bacteria; phylum Pseudomonadota; class Gammaproteobacteria; order Pseudomonadales; family Balneatricaceae; genus Motiliproteus. The sequence goes on from JBALWH010000008.1 coordinate 1,796, forward strand.
ATGAACATCCGCCAGAAGTTCAGCCTCTTTACCCTCAGCATGGTGATCATGCTGATGCTGCCGTTGGCGGCTGGTGGTTTTTGGATCATCAACAGCATCGTCAATAACCAACAGGAACAGAGTTTTAATCGCGAGATAAACAACATTGATATCGCCATCAAAGAAAGTGTCGAGGAACTAAAAAGTGCAGGTCTGATATCACTGCAAGCCTATGTCAGTGCAGAACAAAATCGCTTGATAAGGGAGTTACAAAAATACCGCTTTGGGAAGACCGGGCGACTGACCATTTTAGATCCTACGGGAAACCCTTTAAATAACGCCACGCGCGACTCGGCCGCGATCAACGATCCTGCCTTGATCCAACAACTGCTCAACAATAAAGACGGAGGCAGCTTCACTTTTGATAATAATGGCGAGCGCCTGTTTGCTGTATGCACCCAATCGGAGTGGGGCTGGCTGCTGATTCTCAGCATCACGCAAGCAGAAATGTTTGAGCAACGTAACCTTTTTGCCTTATTGGCGCTGGTATTAACCACCGTTCCACTGATTGCGGTGCTGCTACTCTCATCGCTCTTCTACGGCCGCTTTCACCGCCAAATTAACCGTATGTTGGTTGCCTTAAAGTCCATCGAAGAGGGAAAACTGGCTACTCAGATTGTCAATCCTGACCCGGATGAATTGGGAGAAGTACAGACCGGCATCAACAGCATGGCTTACAAGCTAAATGATCTGGTCTCTAATCTGGAACAACGGGTAGCGCAACAAACCAGTGATCTGCGCGGGGCGAAGGAGATCGCCGAGGCGGCCAACCAGGCGAAAGGGGAATTCCTGGCCAATATGTCCCACGAGATACGCACGCCAATGAATGGTGTACTGGGCATGTGCCAGCTGCTGGAGTCCACCCCTCTTAACCCGAAACAACAAAACTACCTTAACACCATCAATACGGCTGCCAATTCATTGCTGGTGATCATCAACGACATTCTCGATTTTTCCAAAATTGAAGCCGGTGAGCTGAAATTCGAAGTATCTCCGTTTCGTCTGACTCCGGTATTAGAGGAGATCGCCGACCTGCTGCTACCGGCTATCGAAAAGAAAAACTTGCAACTGATCTACGACATTTCTCCAGACTTAGATAACGAGATGCTCGGTGACAGCCTGCGCCTAAAGCAGGTCCTCACTAATCTGATGAACAATGCCGTTAAGTTCACACAACAGGGTTATGTTCTTGTACGAGTCGCGCCACTGCGCTGGGATGATAAATATATAGTGCCTGAGTTCACGGTTGAGGATTCTGGACAGGGAATCCCGGAGGATGAAGTTGAGAACCTTTTTCGCCCGTTCACCCAAGCCGATGCATCTAACACACGATGCTTTGGCGGCAGCGGCCTGGGATTGAGTATCTGTAACCGTTTGGTTGCCGGGATGGGAGGCGAGATAAGGGTCACATCCACGCCTGAAGGCGGCAGCCGATTCACATTCACCGCCTCTCTGGGTCGATTGGATAAGCCAAAAAAGACAGCCGATATGCCCGCACGAGGTCTGCGGGGGAAGCATTTCGCCCTGTTATGCGGCGACCCGATTATCACCACTACGCTGCAGCGGGAACTCGATACCGTCCAATGCGAGACGACTATATTCAAAGACTTTCAGCAACTCCTAACGGCTAGCACAGACCCTGACAAAGCCCCTTTTTATGACGCCTTAATCATCGATACCAGCGCGCTGCCCTATAATCATTTACAAGATCTTAAAGACATTGCCAAAACCCTGTTGCCGCAAACCGCAACAACCTTGGTTCTCTACCACCATGAAGATAATCGTAACGAGGAGTTGAGCAACGCCCTATGGCTCCACAAGCCCTTGACACGGGATCGTGTATTCGCGGCAATGAGCGAACTAATCAATCCCTTAGACGCTAACCTAAGAACGTTTCAAACCCCACTTGATCACCTGGAACAGCTATCAGGAAAACATGCCCTGCTAGCAGAAGATACGCCGCTAAACCAACAAGTGTTGATTGAGTTACTAGATCAGTTGGGGATGACCGTAGAGCTGGCCAACAATGGCCAAGAGGCTCTGACTGTCCTCGAAATGCAGGGGGCTTCAACTTTTGATGTAGTGCTGATGGATATGCATATGCCGCTTATGGATGGCATTGAAACAACCCGACAGATTCGAAAAAACCCACAAATACAACAGATCCCCATCGTTGCCATGACCGCCAACGCCATGCTGGGTGCCCGTGAACAGTGCTTGGCTGCCGGAATGGATGACTATCTGACTAAGCCCATCAGGCGTACGGAGCTGATCCGGGTTCTACAGCAGGCCATGAAAATTGAGAATCACCTCGGCGACGGCAGTGTTAACGCTGCCGCGTTACCTCCAGAACAACAGCTCTGTATCGATATAGCAAAACTACTGGAACAGTTTGACGATGACAAACCCAGAGTGCTGCGTTTGCTGCTCCAGGCGGAACACAGTTTCCAGTCTGATCTTAAGAAAATCAGAGAAGCGCTGGATCAGCAGCAGTGGCAGGACTTAGCCAACGCCGCTCATCAACTCAAGGGAGCGGCGGGAAACATGAACGCTCTGCCAATTTACAACCAATGCGATGCCATCGAATCCACCCTCGCCGCAGGAGATATTGAGCAGCTGAAAAAAGACTATCTAACACTGGAAAAAGCGCTGGATCAACTAATCACCCACATCCCCGCGCTCTCTAAATTATTGTCCTGTGCTCAACATAACGCTGAAGAAACGATTCTGGAACAAGCAGATGACGCCGTCATTAACGCACATCTGCAACAACTTCATAGCGCGTTGTTATCTCACGACTTGGTGGAAAGTGCCTGCATCGATGCGCTTGAACAACAGATGGCTAATACCCTATATCCAGACATCATGACCCTGTTGGTTCAGCAACTCAGGGCTTACGATTATGACGAGGCGTTGAAGACACTCCAGCAGTTGATCGAAAGCATGCAAAAAGATCACTGACAACACTCAAGTAACAGCCTCCACAGGCAAGCGAACAAACCCTTGCCCCTGGTAACCTTGCTTTAGCGGGATGAACTCTGTCTACGAGGGCTTCTACGCTGGCTAGAAGGCTTAGCCGGGGAGTTTGGGCCAGCCCCCTGATGTCGACTTGGCGGTTTGCCTTTAGCGTTCTTAGCGCGGATAGGGCTTTTCCTAGTAGAACGGCTGTGCTCTGAAGGATTCTGAGCGGAGCTGTTATCAGATAACGACTCACTGGCAGCATTATTTTTAACTGAATGACTTCTGGAACTTCGGCCTTTATTAGCGCCACCGTTACTGGAACGATCTGGGGCGCGATTATTTCGTTCCAAATTACCTCTGGCATTTTTTCCAATAGCCCCCGGTGGCACTAATGCATTAGGCCCGCGACCAATCAGTTCACGACGCCCCATACGAATCAGCGCTTCACGGATCAACGGCCAGTTCTCCGGGTCATGGTAACGCAGGATCGCCTTATGTAACCGGCGCTGTATGGTGCCTTTCGGAATCACCACCTGCTCACTGCTGCGGTTAATCCGCTTCAAGGGATTTTTACCGCTGTGATACATGGTGGTAGCGTTACACATTGGGGAAGGAATAAAGTTTTGCACTTGGTCCAATTTTAAGTTGTTTTCCTTTAGCCACAACGCCAGATTCAGCATATCGCTATCTTCGGTTCCCGGATGCGCCGAAATAAAATAAGGAATCAAATATTGCTGCTTACCCGCTTCTTTAGAGAAGCGTTCAAACATCGTCTTAAACCGGTAATAACTGCCCATTCCCGGTTTCATCATCTTATTCAGGGGCCCGTCTTCGGTATGCTCTGGTGCGATTTTCAGATAGCCACCGATGTGATGGGTAATCAGTTCACGCATATACTCTGGATCTTCCACCGCCAGGTCATAACGCAGCCCTGAAGCGATAAGTATGCGTTTAACTCCGGGAATCTTGCGAGCGCGTCTGTACAACTTGGTCAGGGGTCCATGATCAGTTCCCATATTCACGCAAATACTCGGATAGACGCAGGACAGACGGCGACAGGCGGCCTCTATTTTTTCGTCTTTACAGGCCAACCGGTACATATTGGCGGTGGGGCCACCAAGATCGGAGATAGTGCCGGTAAAGCCAGGCACCTTATCTCGGATCGCTTCAACTTCCTTGATAATGGAACCTTCGGAGCGATTCTGGATGATCCGGCCCTCATGCTCGGTAATCGAACAAAAGGTGCAGCCGCCAAAGCAGCCGCGCATAATATTGATGGAGAAACGAATCATCTCGTAGGCAGGTATTTTCGCCTTACCATAGCTCGGATGAGGTACACGGGCGTAGGCAAAATCAAAAACCCGATCCATTTCTGGGGTCGATAACGGGATTGGCGGCGGATTAACCCACAAATCACGTGGCCCGTGGCGCTGCACCAAGGCTCGGGCATTGCCGGGATTGGTTTCCAGATGCATCACTCGGGAGGCATGGGCATATAACACCGGATCATCCTTCACCTGCTCATAGGCCGGCAGGCGAATACAGATGTTGTCCCGTCGCGCCATATGGGGCTCAATTCGCAGCGGCTGAGGTTCCTCTGCTTCCACTTTCTGTGGCCCCTCACCAGACTCGCAGCCCTCATCCTTATATTCATAAGGATTAAGTATGGGCGCAACCACACCGGGAAGATCTACATCGGTAGAATCAATCATGCCCCAGTCTGCCGGTAACTCGGAACGCATCACTGCCGTACCACGAATCATCGTTAGCTGATCAATGCTCTCGCCGGCGGCCAGACGATGGGTAACTTCCAGCAGCGCCCGTTCTGCATTGCCATAAAGCAGCAGATCCGCTTTCGAATCGGGCAGTACTGAGCGGCGAACTTTGTCAGACCAATAATCGTAATGAGCAATACGCCGCAGACTGGCTTCGATACCGCCGATAATGAGGGGAATGCCTTTATAAGCTTCGCGGCAGCGTTGGGCATAAACAACAACCGCATGGTCAGGACGTTTCCCGCCTTCAGCATCGGGCGTGTAAGCATCATCATGACGCAAACGCCGTTCCGCAGTGTAGCGGTTGATCATGCTGTCCATATTGCCGGCAGTCACGCCGAAGAACAGCTTCGGTCGTCCCAGCGTCATAAAATCCTGCTTATCCTTCCATTCCGGCTGGGAAATAATTCCCACGCGATAACCTTCCGATTCCAGCAAACGGCCAATCACCGCCATACCAAAACTGGGGTGATCCACATACGCATCCCCGGTCACCAAGATGACATCACAGGCATCCCAGCCCAACTGTTCCATTTCGGCACGAGACATCGGCAGAAATGGCGCCGGTTTAAAGGACTTGGATCGCTTATTGGCGATTAGAGACTGCACAGCTTGCATGGAGATACCGCATAGGAAAGGAGATCTATTATAACCAAGTATGCGGCTCGGACAAAATCTAACCAGTGGTTCTATAATTCTGGGTCTAATATCCATTTAGACCCATTAAAAGAACCGTCTATTGGCGTCAATTATTTTGAGCACAAAGACTAAAAAAGCATTATCTTTTTGATCGCCTCTGAACTAAAGTTGAGTGATTAAAAACAGCGTACTGAACATACCTAAACCCTGATGTGAGAATATAAGGATCTTGCCATGTCTGATTATCCGACATTGACCGAAATGGGTGTCGCCGAACAAAATATTAATGATATTTACAAGTACAGCCTGCGTCAGGAAACTGAAGAAGATGTGTTGAAAATATACTTCAAGCGCGAAAAGGGCTCCCTGCTTCCGAAAAGTAAAAAATTCAAATTTGGTCGTGCTGCGCAGACTCACCGTGTCGATAGCAGCCAAAACAAGTACCAAGAGTTCTCCGAGATGTCGCCGTTTCTAATGCGAGCGATCGACGAACTACACAAGCTGGTTCAGCATGAACATGAAATCACCGATATCAAAGCGCGACTGCTGACGGATCTCGAACACCTCGAGAAGGTCATGGCCAATAAGATTCGGGATTTAAGAACCGATATCGAAAAGCTCAGTTAAAGGCGACTCTTTCAGACTCTGATACAGGGTGGCACCCATCGCGGCGCTATCCGTGCATCAGCCCCGACTAAACTTTGCATCATTAGTCAGATTGTACGAATCAGCTGTTTAATTCTTAACAAGCGTTGCCCTCGACTGCTAGCGCCCTGCTTACCATGACGATCGTATCTGCCCTGCAGATACAACTTTGTCAGTTCCTCCATCAGGGCTGTTTTTTCAGGCCAGCGTTGCTTTAAACGGCCAAGATATTCCACTTCACTCTCACCGGTACGGCGTGCCATGTCTCGCTTAGCCATCTTTGTGCAAAATTTCATATAGAGCGCCAGCAGTGGATCTCTAGGTGCCCCCATGCGCTTCCAGAACAACAATAAGGCTATCAACAGCAGCGTCGACATCACCCCGACTACCATCCAGATGCCGAGTTTTCGAAAGTTTATAGGCCCCAGGAAATTCGCTAAAAATTCAGACTGAAACTTTTCGTTGTAGCCCAATACCGATCGATGCCAAGCGAAGTTGATATAGTCCATTGCAAACCGCAGTTGGCTAAGCCAGGCAATACGTCTATAACGCACCGGCGAAAACAGACTGTCTTCTAAGAAACTCTGTTCTCCTGCCAGCGCCTCTTCAACCCCCTGCTCCACCCGTGAAGGGGCAATGGCAGCAGTCGGGTCCACTCGCGTCCAGCCTCGATTCGGCATCCACACCTCCGCCCAAGCATGGGCGTCAAACTGATGCACTAGCAGATAATCACCCATCGGGTTCAGCTCTCCGCCCTGATAGCCAGCAACCACGCGGGCAGGCACGCCAGCGGCACGCATCATAAAGACAAACGCACCGGCATAATGACTGCAAAATCCTTGGCGGCTTTCGAACATAAACTGATCAATACGATCTCCCTGCAGACGCGGGGGCCTTAAGGTATAGCTGAAGGGCTGGTTTCGGAACATATCCATCATCCGTCGAACCAAATCTTCAGTGTCCGTGGACTGGTTTTTCAATTGCTGCGCCAGTGCTCGACTGCGTGGGTTTCCGCTACCGGGCAGTTGGGTGTTTTGACGAGCGAGCCAACCTGGAAGGTTTTCATCCAGCTTATAATTCAAATAGGATTCGACGTTATAACTGAATGGCTGCCTGATAGGATTAGCAGTCAGCAGACGAAAATCACGACTCTGCCCGACTTTAATATTGCTGCTCGTGGCTGCTGGCAAGGCGAATAGCCAGCGCTGGTCAGTAGGCTCCATAATAATGCGATAGCGATAGGAATCGCTTAACCGGCGCAGTTGCGATTGCCAAGGGAGCTGCTTGCCTCCAAATACTGCTACTAGGGGTTCCTTATCCATATCAACCGAACCCCGGCTCCACGTAGCACCATCATAATGATCCATCACTAGAGCACGCCAATAGAGCTTGTGCTGGGGTGGCATAGGGCCATCGAATTCCACTCGGAAAGCCAGTTCCGGAGAGCGACTAAGTTGCGCTATATCCCCTGGAGTGATGCGATCGCTAAGCCCTGTTCTGGCCTGACTACTGCCAAGATCCAATGACCACAGCGGGGAGACTCTGGGCACAAAGATAAACAACACCAACATTAACGGCAGACTTTGTGCGATTAGTTTCAACGCTCGCTTGGCGGTGCGGCCAGGATGGGTCTGCAGCGGTGTCTGATTTAATCCGATTAAGGCCGCAGTGACCATAAAACAAACCAACATCAGGTAGGCAGTAATGGCCATGGACTGAGTGAAGAAAAAAGCTGTCGCCACGACGAAAAAACCTAATACTACGACTACAAATGCATCCCGACGACTGTGAGTTTCCAACAGCTTAAAACAAAATCCCAAAATCAGCAGTGCGGTACCCGCCTCGGGCCCCAGTAAAGTGCCATAATGGCCGAGCACTGCGGCAATACCGGAGAGCACCAAAACCGCTTTTACCCATCGGTTCGGTAGCCGCCAACGGCTGCGGTAAACCATCACCCGCCAGCCACCGCTTAGCAGACAGACTGCAATCAACCACAACGGCAAGCGCGACAAGTGAGGTGCAATACCGGCAAACATCGCGGCCAACAGCCAAATCAGGCTATTACGAGGAATCTGATAACCACTATCCATGAGTGCCCTCCTGATCGTCAGGCAAAGCAAACAGGCTTAAGGCTTCAAGGCAGCGCCGGGCATGCTGCTCACCCTGCCCCGGGGCAATTTCAACGCCGGGTAGTTTCAAGCCGTAACGAGAATCCCGATCACGGAACTGCAGTACCCAAAAACAGAGTTTCGACAGCCTTTGCTCGACCGAAATCCCTCTATACGACTGCCAGTCAAGCCAGCGTTCGTGATCTTCGTAACCAATAAATACTTTGGAATAAAGCTCACCTGTGCGGGCATAGTTTTTCCAGGCAATATGCCGCGGGTTATCGCCAGCCACATAATTCTTCAGGCCATCAAAATCATCACTGCCTTCATGAGTGAGCTGGTCTCCTTCAGCGCCACTACTGAGGAGCGCGCCCGGATATTCATTGACGTTGGGTTGCGGGTAAACCAGACAACTCATATCCAGCTCGACCCAGCTCCAAGCTCTGAGCAGACCTAACGGGAATCGAGTTTCGATTTTAAGACGGGTTGGGCGATAGCGCCCACGCTGGCTAACGGGTAACAGCATCCGTACTTGCAGCTCATCCACTTCAATCAGATCAACAAGCTCAGCTTTTCCGTCACCCCACTGCAAGCCGATCGCTTCGTGTTGTTGATGATTCATCCCTCGCAGATTAATCGAGAAAACCGCGTCTTCGCCAACAAAAGCGTTTTCTGTTCGACCCGCGTTGATCTGCAATCCCGACAGGTTTCCATAGGTATGCAGAATAGAAACCAGAAACAAGCTAATCAACAGAAAGGAGACAGCCAGCATCAAACTGTTGGCATAGTTGATACCACCGATAAAGATGGCCCCAGTCATCATCAGAAAACCGATGCCATCACGGCTAGGTAGTATAAATATTCGTTTTTGATTGAGGGTCAGAGAGCGGGTTCTAGGCAACCTTCGTCGCAGCCAGCCGTCGTACCATAACAGCAGGATTGTGCGGGGGCGCTGCAACAGCGGGATCATCCTAATTATTCCAGCACATCAACAGCATCGATTAACTGACGAGTCAGACTGAGCCCACGGTGCAAGCTATGGCCGGCACCGCCGCGCAAACGGTGTTCGGCAACACAGGGAAGTACCGTCTGCACATCTTCAGGGATCACATAGTCCCGCCCTTCCATCAACGCCCAAGCCTTAGCGCTCCTAATCAACGCTAGTGCTCCCCGAGGAGACAGCCCTAGTTCAAAATCACTGCTCTGGCGGCTAAATTGTAAGAGTCGCTGCAGATAATCCAGTAGCGGTTCAGACAGGTGAATAGCCTCGACCTTCTGCTGAATGCTCTTTAGTTGTTGCAGGTTAATCACCGGCTTAATCTGTTCGATTTTGCGTCTAGGATCAGAGCCCTTCATCATCTTGCGTTCTGCCCGTGGATCCGGGTATCCCAGTTCAATTCTCATCAGAAAACGATCCAGCTGTGATTCCGGTAACGGAAAAGTACCGGTCTGACTAACAGGGTTCTGAGTCGCTATAACAAAGAAAGGCGCTGGTAAAGGATGAGTCACACCATCAACTGAGACTTGACGCTCTTCCATGGCTTCTAATAACGCACTCTGGGCTTTGGGTGTGGCGCGGTTAATCTCATCAGCTAACAAGACCTGAGAAAAAACCGGCCCCGGCTGGAACTGAAACGTTTGCTTATTGGCATCAAATATTGCCGCACCGATAATATCTACTGGCAATAGGTCGCTGGTGAACTGAATACGCTTAAAACTAAAACCCAACACCGCGGCCAGAGTATGGGCCAGCGTGGTCTTTCCCATACCCGGCAGGTCCTCAATCAACAGATGACCTTCAGAGAAGAGGCAGGCAAGAGCCAGACGTATCTGGTGATTTTTACCCAATACAACCTTTTCCACCTGCTCGAGTATGGCGTCAATCAATTGGTGCTCTTGGCTGCCGGGAAATTTTGCGCTCACCCCGGACTGAGGTTGGCTCCCGTTAAGCATAAGGACTCCTGTCTGAGGACTAGCAGTATCGTAAGAGGGGCAAACTTTGTAATTCATCCAGATTACCCTCAAAACAGAGCAAAAAGCCATGACCTGAAGCAGCCGATTGTAGGGGGTGCACAAGCTAAGCACCCTGTTATACCGACCCAACAACATAGTGGCAGTTCCCAATTAATGAGTGGTTCGACCTATCTATTCACCCAACTAATTTCAAGCGTCGCCAAAGATAACGGTATAAAATACATTATTTGGAGGAGCTCGACATAAAATTCTGCATTTGCACTAGAGATACAGGCGACAAACAGAATAGACTTACATTCACTTCGCCTGATTGATTACATGGAACGGATATGCCTGAAGAACTCGATAAGTACCTCGAGAAAATGGTGGAACTGGAGGGCGCGGACCTGTTCCTCTCCACCAACGCAAGACCTAGCTCTAAAGTGCATGGCAAAATTATCTCTCTCTCTGATCAAGTAATGCCTCGCGGCCGCGTCAAAGAGATCGCCTACGCCATCATGAATGAAAAGCAGATCGGCGAGTTTGAAGACCGACCGGAAATGAACCTAGCTCTATCCAAACCAGGGTTAGGCCGCTTCAGAGTAAATATATTCCGTCAGCGTAACGAACTCTCGATGGTCATACGTTCGATTTCCACAGATATTCCCGACTATAAATCCCTGGGGCTACCGGAAGTACTAACTAGTCTGATCATGGAAAAACGCGGCCTAATCCTCTTTGTGGGAGGCACCGGCTCAGGTAAATCTACCTCCCTGGCGTCACTTATCGATTACCGCAATCGTAACCATGCTGGGCATATCATTACCATCGAAGATCCAGTTGAGTTCGTGCATTCCCACAAGGAATCGATCGTCAATCAGCGGGAAGTAGGGGTCGATACTCTATGCTACGAAGATGCTCTGGAGAACACTCTGCGCCAAGCCCCGGATGTGATTCTTATCGGCGAGATACGCAGTGCTGAAACCATGGAATATGCCCTCGCCTTTGCCGAGACCGGTCATCTTTGCCTATCCACCCTGCATGCTAACAACGCCAACCAAGCCCTGGGGCGTATCATCAACTTCTTCCCAGAAGAGCGCCATAAACAAATATTGTTGGACCTGTCGCTTAATATGAAAGGCGTCATTTCTCAACGCTTACTCCCTACCATAGATGGCAAGCGTGCTGCTGCCATTGAAGTCCTTACCGGAACCCCGCGAATTGCGGATCTGATGAAGAACGGAAAAATTGACGAAATTAAAGAAGTCATGGAAAAGTCTGGCAACCAGGGCATGCAAACCTTTGATATGGCGCTGTTTGAGCTCTGGCGCAAAGGTAAAATCAAAGCAGATGAAGCTTTGAAAAATGCCGATTCCAAAAACAACTTAGCCCTTAAAATGCGCTTGGCTAAAGATCAAAGCCAAAAGAGCAAGGCCAGTACCTCAGATCAGCAAAAACAGGCAGCCCCTAAAGAACAACCGAAAAGCACCTTGTCGCTGGAAATGGAATCCCCCATAAAAACAGAAGATGCTAACGGTAAATCGTAAATTCTATGGTGTCAGATGTTCCATTGGCCGCCAGATGTGAACCCGCCGGTCCCGGCTACTCCCTGCGTAGCCTATCTGTTCAGGCCTGCCTCAATCAAAAATAGCCATGGATGCAGCAGCGGCTGCAGCTCGGGGCTGAATAACTCAAACCCATTCACCATATTCCCGAGCAAGGGCGTTAGGGAAAATGTTCCCCTCAGTTGCCGCTACAGCAATGACAATTAGGACTGCTCCGTAGCGATAAATTGATTGCGATGCTCGAATGTCTGCTATCCGGTGTGGATTCAACTGATCAACGCAACACCAGCAAGAAACATGCTCTTCAGCAAGTTAACTGGCATGAAGCGTATTCAACGTTATTGCACGCGGCTTCTCCAAAGCTGGGCTATATTCACACTTAGCGTTTATTTCGCGGTAAGAATAGTTCCAACGATAGTAGTAAGGAAGCGGGGATTCATATAATAAGTGCGACACTTTTGGATGAAGGGCGAGAGGTAGCCAACTACTGACAGTGGTTCTCTTCTTCTCGCCAAAGCCGAAGTGTATCACCATGAAATATCAGCAGTTGACCGAAGGGAAACGATACCCGTGATATCAGTGCATCTTGAGGTTCCTTCTGAGATAGGGAATAACTTTGGTTTATACAGAGGTGATAATAAAAAAATATAATTCCTTTAAATGCTGCCTTATGTAATGGAGAAATAGTCCTTGACTAAACCGGACCCGGCAGTTTCTAGCATGCTTTTAAGCCTTGGCTTTTTACTCGGGATAATGCTGGCTGCAAAATTTTTATATGCAGATAATCTGTCTTTTATTGACGGTGAACTATCCAGGGGGCAGATCGTTGGCCGTGACTTTCTCAATAGCTGGACCGCAGCAAAATTGGCGGGCGGGGCGGCATTTAATGATATCTATGATCCTACCTTGCTGCGCACCCACTTCCCCGACAACGTCAACGAGTCTGGTGCCACCTTCTATTTTGCCTATCCACCCCATGTACTCACCTTATTGCTACCATTTCGCAATCTTGGTTATTTTTTGGCCTTAGTCGTTTGGAGTGTTCTGTGTGTCGCACTCTATATCTTCGCCGCTACTCTGGGGTCTGGACGCTATAACAGAATTTGGTTGTTAATGTTGGCGCCGACGACGTTTCTTAATCTAAGTTCCGGTCAGAACGGCTTGCTTACCGGGGCGCTTTTGGTTGGAGGGCTGCGTGCGTTAGACCAGTATCCAAGGCTTGCTGGTGTACTGTTTGGGCTTTTGACTATTAAGCCTCATTTAGGCATTTTGATTCCTTTTGCGTTAATCGCAGGCAAGCATTGGCAGGCGTTGTTTTGGGCGTCACTTTCAACACTGGGGGTTTTCGCAGCCAGTGTTTTGATACTAGGCCCTGATGCTTGGCAGGCATGGTTCCAGAACGCCCCCTGGGTCTATGCCAGAGAATATCTGGAACGTGGCACGGGGGCAGGAACCATGATGCAGGTGTCCCCGTTTATCAGTACCCGGCTGCTTGTCGGGGATCTGGGAATTTCTTGGATCACTCAAATCATCACCGGGTTGATAGCACTGGCCGCTGTATTGGCGGTTTTTACAAAATCAAAAGATCCAGTGCTTAAGTTAGCCGTGTTAGTTGTGGCCACTTATCTGGTCAGTCCGTATATGCACAATTATGATATGGCGGCTCTGAGTGTGGCGATTGTTTTGCTGGTTGAGCGAGGGCTGACTAAGGGCTTTGTGAAGGCCGAACAAACAATTCTTATAATCGCCTGGTTAACGCCATTTTTCGCGATGTCTTCAGCATCTTCTGGTTTTGCTTATGCGCCCGTTATTACCATGGCTTTGTTACTGGTGCAGTGTCGTAAAGCGCTATGGCCGAACAGAAGTGCTTACCTCCGCATCAATTGACTAATAAATGCCGAGTTCTTTGGCCGTTGAAGCAACGCTAGTTTTTGCAGCAAGCTTCAACGCTTCTGACTTGAACTCAGGGGAATACTACTTACGTTTAACCTTGGATTTCAAGGTTCACTTCGTTAAGCGATTTTACTCACTTAGTTAGGTGTCCAGAAATGGTGGGACGGATCACTTGCGCCCATCCCGCTCTATTGAAACACCTCCCCCTTGGCGGGTGAGGCAGGCACTCCCTCTCTTGGTTTAACAAAACCAAGGATTTCTGTACCGACTTAGCATTGATTAGTACGTCCAGTTTGATTTCGTAGCATTTTAATACAACGATTAGATAGGTCGATTAAGAGCATTTACCCGCTTTATCTTCTAAACTTCAACAGATCTATATAACTCGGCAATTTCTCCTGCACTGGATACTACATGTTAGATAGTGACCACTGGATTTTAGGCGCGGATCTAAGCGCTGTGTCCCTCGAAAAATGGCAAAAAATCGTCAATCTAGCGGCCCGCCTATTTCGGGCACCTTCCTGTTACGTTCTGCAACATAACCATAAGGGTTATCAGGTAGTGGTGGGCAGTAATCAAGAATCAGAACCGTATTTGGCGGGGGGATTTATTCCCAATGACGGAGTCACCCTACACAGCCAGGTAGTTGATCTACGTCGTGATCTCTATATCCCCAATGCCACAGAGCAGTCATGCTGGGCTGAATTCCCGGAAGTGTCCGGCGAAGGAGTCGTTTCATATTTAGGCCTGCCATTGATGTGGTCCAACGGAGTTCCTTTCGGGCTGCTTTGCATTATGGATTACATCCCAACGGACTATCGGGAACCCTATTTTGAATTAGTCTCTGCCTTCAAAACTCAGCTCGAAGCTGATCTTCAGTTATTACTCATCGAACAAGAACTCAATGAACTGAGCCTCACCGATGAGCTGACCGGTATCTATAACCGCCGTGGCTTCGACGCCTTGGCCCAACACAAGCTCAGTGTTGCCAAACGCTATGGCCACACCTTTGGTTTAATGTATTTTGACCTCGACAACCTGCATTCAATCAATGACCAGTTAGGCCATGAGACCGGTGATCAGGCTATTATCGCCCTAGCCAACGCACTGCACAGCGAATTACGTGATTCCGATATCGCTGCCCGCATTGGTGACGATGAATTCGCGGCCCTGGTATTTGTTCGCGAAGCCGGTGACTTGGAAAATCTAGCGATCCGCATTCAGAAGAAACTGAATTTGCTAAAACAGTACCGAGACAGCCTTCCCCCCATCACCACCAGCGTCGGCGCTAAGTGTTATCAGGCTGATACCGACCTGGACATTGGCACGATGCTTCACGAAGTTGACCGTCTGATGTTCAACATCAAACATGAAAAGAAACTGGCTTCAGTGTCCGGTGTCATTTCTAAGCATTAGCAACCCGAATCAACACACCCACCGAAGCGTCAATGTAAAGAAACCGCTGAAGGCTGCTGGGAAAATGCCTGATCAATCTGCTCAGCAATAGCTTGAAATATAGGACGCAGATAAATGTGCATATCCTGGATGATGAGACTGACCCGGATAACATAAGGGGCCCTAAGTCCGTTGCAATCAATGGGGTCGCCTATCTGCTCAACTCTGGCACCCAGCAATTTTAGCTGTAAAATCAGCGCTGGAGCGGCGAGAATATACAGATGTTCAATATCACTGCGTCGGGCCAGGTGAAGAACACCTAAGTAAAGGCTGGTGACCATCAGCGGGCAATTAAGCTCCCGGACATTGCTAGCAGATTTACGGTACTCTTTAAGAATGGCAAGGCGAGAGACTTCAGCAAATGGTATAGCTACATTGGGATGATTTTCTTTCAATTTTCGTCCGCAAGCGAGCATAAATGGAAGATTTTTTCCCTCATATTCACTCAATGGATAGATAATCCGTACGCAACCAATACAGTCTCCTGTCTGCTGGTCCCGAAGCAAACAGTGTAATGACTGAGCATCATAACTATCAATTTCCTGCTCATATTGGTTTTCTTCTTCCCAATTCAGCTCCGTGCAATAAACCTGATGTCGAACCCTTAACGCCTCTTGCCGCAATGCCTGAGATAACGCCGGTTCGATGCTATATTTAGACTGAAACTCCTGGTGTAAGTGAACAAATTTCAATAGTCGATTGAGTTTGAGTTGTGCCACCATTTTCTTTTACCCGAAAGTCTGCCCGATGTTGTGACTGCATAACGGTCCTTGCAGTGCACTCCAAGTGTTAAGGAGCCGCTGAATAACACCACTTAATTAAAGGATATAGTCGACCTCGGTAATACGTTGAAACTATCTTGGTTTTTCCCCCGATAATCTTGGCATATCGGGTTATCGAGCCTCGCATGACTGAAACCATGATTATCTATCGTCTGAAGACAATCGGGTTGTTATAACTGTTAGAAATATCAACTACCCTCAACCTAATGGATACCCTGGCATCGGGGGCTGCTGCCATTTATAGTAACGTCGACCGATAGGCCAAAACCCCTTGCCCTGAAACGTTTACTTATTCAAGGACTCATCAATGGCGAACCTGATATTGGTCCACCAACAGAGCAAACAGTCATTATCTGATTATCAAATCATCGCTGAGCTTATCCGTACCCGAGCACCGGACATCAACACTTATATCGTCAATACTAAGGAAACCTGTTGGCCCGAGGCTAACCAGTTAGATCAGCCACGGGCTCTGACTGTTTCACCCATGCCGATCAAAAAATTCGTGCCGCCCTTTGGTCATATCTGCCAAGGCTTCGAGTATCGAAAAGGACAACAGAACCAGCGCCTCAGAGATATCGGTGTAGCAGTTCCAGACTGGGCTGAACTGACACCAGAAACTCACTTAGACCCCGAGTTCTGGGGACCATTTGTGGTGGTAAAGCCAGAATTAGGCCGTAAGGGAGCTGAAATTGTCATCAAGCGAACGGGGCGTGTGCGCTACAAATCTAAACTGGAATACGACCAAGAGCACCCCATTCAGAAAGCACCAATGATCGTCCAGCGCTTTATCTATACCGGCCCCTGGCCCATCAACTACCGTGTTGTCACCCTGTTCGGAAAGACACTTCTGTGTTGGAAATGTGAGGCCGATAACAGCAACCCTGCGTTGGAATCAAAGAACGCTTTTACCGGCGTATCCATCGTCTCCAACAAGAAGACGTCTCACTACAGCCTCGCCTTCGATCAGGATGTCATTGCCTTGGCGGAGAAAGCCCATCAAGCATTCCCGGAGCAGCCACTGCTGGGTACCGATATTATTCGCGATGCCGAAACCGGAGAGCTTTATGTGCTGGAAACCAACCCACGGGGGGATGCCTGGCTGATCTCATCGGATATGGGAAAAATGATTGAGGCAGCCAATGGGCTTAACTTTACCGAGCAATTTGGAGCATTAGATATCGCCGCTAATATCTTGATTGAGAAAACCCGGGAGCTGGCAAAATAGAACAACGAAAAACTGATCCGCGCCGACAGTGGCTAAGTAGGAGGTTTTCAGTTGAGACTGTGTTGTGGGTTCCTTAACCCTATTCTCCAACTGAACGCCTAATCGACTGCTTGCCAACATCACCATCAACATAAAGAAGTAGAGGAAGGCTGCGATTAAACAGCGCCGGCGATGGCTGCGCCCCTGGTCAGTTAACAGACTCGGGAATAACAACAAATTAATCGGATTAAATAAGAACTTAATGCTAAACATACCGACCCCCTGCCGGCGCCCATGCCTTATCATCATCACCAAAAAATAGAGCACGCGAAGAGCCAGTAAAGGAATAACAATCCAACTGAGTAAGTAGGTGAGAAACATCACACTATAGTGAACCGACACCATGAACGGCAGTGGTTCAGCACTCAACCGCCCAAAGAAGATGTAAAGTCCCAACGCTGACAACAGAACTAGCGACAGGAAACAGAGACAAAAAACCATCAGCGGCTTGGGCTGGATCGTTATACGGAGCACATCGAACCTCCAACTCAAGAATGGCTATTGCCAGTCTCCACTTCAGGTTAGACCCATATCGGTCACTCTTTCAGAGATGCCCGGCTACTCTTCGGAATTGGCGGCGGTTTCAGGCTCATTATCTGCATTATTCCTTTTATTGCTCCAGTGTTTTCTCAGGGCTGATTCACTGACTTCCGCCCCCTCAGGCAGGAAAACGGCTGCTGATCTATTAGTGACCGTAAGATCTGTGTCTAGAGAGCCATACGACGACGGGGCATTAACACTAGAAATCTGTTCGGTCTCATTTTCCTTTAGATACAGAGGTTGGGTTTGGGTAGATTTAATAACGTCTGATTCGGTAACCTTTTGGGGTGACTCTAAAACAGGCTCAGGTGATTTTACCTTTGAAGGCGCTTTCTTCGCGATGGGCTTTTCGATCTTTTTGGCTACCGACTTCTCGATCTTTTTCGCGATGGGTTTCACCATCTTTTTCGGTTTGTAGACCACTCGTTTAGGTCTGCTGCTTTTGGAGTCGACTTTCTCAATCTCTGCCAGTTGTTTATGCCAACGGACTTTCTCCAGATTTTGTTCAGCGATTTTGTAGTAACGGGTATTTAAGTCTATCGCCTTAATCAAGAAAACCTCCGCCTCCTCATACTTACCATCGATCAGACAAATATAACCAATATCGTTATAAGCCTGCGATTTTTCCATCACCTGCTCAAAGGCGTTCATGGATTCCATAAATCGATCCTGCCTGGCATAAAGTAAGCCAAGATTTTTCCAGGCTAAAACATATTTATTATTTAACTCTATTGCCCTTGCGTAGAACCGCTCCGCTTCCGCCCAGGCTCCTGAAAGGTAATAGGAATAGCCAATATTATTGTGTATTGAATAGCTGTAGGGAGCCTTATCCAGCGCCTTATAATAGTAATCTGTAGCCTTCTGCGTATCGTTTTCCATATCCATTGCAATGCCCATGGATGTGTAAGCTGAAATAGGAAAGACTAGCGCAGCATCGGCCTTCTGCATTCCTGCCTCATATAGATTGATGGCTTTTTCAAGATAGCCCTTCGCTTCGGGAATTTTATTGTTCCTAAGGAACAGGTTACCCATACTCTCTAACGCTGAGATATGGTTAGCATCCAATTTCAGGGATTCGTTAAACGCTAAATGAGCAACACCATTATTTTTCATTTTCACATGAGCATTGCCAATCTTGACGTAAATGGCTGGGTTCTTGTCATCCAAATCCAGCGCGCGCACATACTCGAACAGCGCCCTGTTGAAATCTGATGCCTTATACGCTTGATCGCCGTTTTTAAGGGCGTCCTCGACTGATGTCGGAGCTGGCAGCCCTAAAAAAGGTAATGATGAGGATTTCTCAATAAAAGTACCTTCATCTACTTTAGAATTGATATTGGAAGGATTAGTGACGCATCCCTGAATAGAAACTAAAAATATCAACAAGATAAAATACGTAAAACATTGGCCGTTCTTTCTGACTGAAAAAAGCACTGATGACCCTTTGTGCCGGCCTGCTTCATAACGATCAAAACAGACAACCTTATCGTTGTGGGCGCACCTCAACAGCTCATTTCCGGCATGCAAGCAACACTGCTGCTCCCTTTTAGCCGTAGCTACAGATATAGACAAATCCATATTTTTCTCCAGACGGTCGTCTATTGAGCATCAAACGCCGCAAATATCATCAATACAGCCGGCCCCATCGCTATAATAAAAAAACCGGGCCACAGACAAGTCACCATCGGAAAGATCAATTTGGTGGCTATCTTGGCGGCAGCTTCTTCCGCCTTCTGCATGCGCTTATCACGAAACTCCTCCGAATATACCCTCAGGCTATCTGCAATACTGGTACCGAAACGCATACTTTTTTCCAAGTTTGAGATAAGCCCTTTGATTTCATCGAGCCCCGTTCTTCTGACCAAATTCCGAAACGCTTCCTGGCGGCTAATACCCGCCCTGATCTCGTCATTGACGATGCGCATCTCCTCGGCCAACTCGTAATAACTGACCTCCAATTCCGTTGCAACCCGTTGAAAGGCGGATGTCAACGCCAGCCCTGATTCAACACAAACCACCAGCAAATCCAGCGCATCTGGAAAGCCATTGCGAATCAATTTCTGCCTTTTGGTAACCAGCTTTTTAAGGATATAGTTTGGCAACATAAAACCGACCAGTGCCAAAGCAATCGCTATCAGAAAAACCTCTTTGGGCGTCGCCTCCGGACGTAGCTGCGAAAGCACTACCCCGATTAACGGCAGCGCCAAGGCCAGCAGTATTTTCATAGCATAGTAGAGCGAGACCTGTTCTTTCTTGCGATATCCGGCCAGAATCAATTTATTGTAGGTTTCCAGCCGATCAGACTTTTTATTAGGAAGAAGATGGCCGAATAACAAAACGAACGGATGGCCCCCCGTTTTCTCGCCATTGCCGACGGTCGAACCCACATTTTGAGAGTCTAACCTTCTGAGCCTACGTCTGAATGGGCTGTTGACTCCGGATATCAACAGATTGATCGCCACCAGAAAAGAGAGCACCGAGACAAATGCCAGGGTGCTGAAAACAAGCCGGAGCTGGTTGTCATCGGCGATCTGACTGGAAAGGAGAGCAAGAATATAGTCAAACATGTTACACCTCGATATTCAGTAACTTCCGCATCCAGAGAATGCCCAGCAGTATCCCCCCCAGGCCATACATCACTAACTTTTGCCCCTCCGGGGTTCCTGTCAATACCGCAATATAATCTGGCGTAGTCAACCAGATAATGCCGAATAGCACGAATGGCACCAGGGTAAGGACCCATGCTGACAACCGGCCCTCGGCTGAGAGCGTTTTGACTTTGCGATGAAAGCGAAAACGACCACGAATAACCGCACTGATATTTTTCAACACTTCAGCCAGATTACCGCCGGTTTCTTTCTGAATAAGGATTGAGGTTACAAAGGCCACCAGAGTTATACTCGGAATCCTTTCAAGCAGCCCCAGCAAAGCCCAACGCAAGTCATTACCGTAGTTCAGATCCGCATAGGCCAGGCCAAACTCTTTTCCTACCGGGTCAGGGAACTCTTCGGAAACAAGTTGAATACATTCATTAAAGGGATGTCCCGCCTGCAAAGAATGGGTCATCAGATCCAACGCTTCCGGTAGCTGTTCTTCGAATGCTTCTACCCGTTTAAGGCGGTCATAGCGCAGTTTGATAAAGGGCATAATCAGCATAATCACCCCTGCCGCTAGGCCAACCCAGATAATATTACTCAGCACCCAGAGCAGCGTCCCCACAGCCGACGCAAAAACCATGCTATACAGCACAAAGCGGTAGGCCAGTTTATTGTGTCCTGCTTGCTCTAGCAGTCTCGATAGTTGTTCGATAACCGGCAAGGATTCCAGTTGACGCTCTAGTGGACTCAGCTTTTTCAGATACTTTTGCCGCAAAAGCGATTGCGGAGACTGATGACGATTAGATTCCGACAGATGACCGATCCGTCGTCGCAAGCGTTTTTCAATCTGTTTGCGTTCACCAAAAACCGGCACAGTTATGCCGATCATCAGTATAAAAACGGCAGCAAATACCACACCGAAAAACACCAATATTTGGTTAGTCATCTCCCCTCCTCTGTTCATTGGAGAACACTTCTATCGGCAGCCCGATGCCTCGTTGTTTCAGTGACGGGAAGAAACTCGGAACGATACCCGTTGCCCGAAACTTACCCACTACGCCACCCGCATCGTCCATACCCTGGCGCTCATAGTTAAACAGCTCGGACATGGTAATAATGTCTCCTTCCATGCCGTTAACCTCCTGAACACTGACCAGGCGCCGGCGACCATCTTCATGACGCTGAATTTGCAGGATAACGTGGATAGCCGAAGCCACTTGAGCGCGCAGGGCCTTGGTTGGGAAATTGATTCCCGTCATCGCCACCATATTCTCGACCCTGGATAACGCATCTCTTGGGGTATTGGCATGAATAGTTGAAAGCGAACCATCATGTCCGGTATTCATCGCCTGCAGCATATCCAGCGCTTCGGAGCCTCGGACCTCACCAAGGATAATTCTGTCTGGCCGCATCCTCAGGCTGTTACGCACCAGCTCTCGTTGCGACACCTCCCCCTTGTTTTCGATATTAGCGGGACGGGACTCCAATCTCACGGTATGGGGTTGCTGCAACTGCAGTTCAGCGGAGTCTTCGATAGTGACGATTCGTTCAGATTCAGGAATATATCCAGAGAGAATATTCAGCAGCGTGGTTTTACCGGAACCGGTGCCCCCCGATATAAGCACATTTAATTTGGCCAAAATGATGGCTTCCAGCACCGGTGCCATAAACTTGGGCACTGACCCCAGCTCTACTAGGTTGTCCATGGTCAGCCGTTCGATCGCGAACCGACGAATCGAAAGGGCCGGACCATCAATGGCCAGTGGCGGAATGATCACATTGACCCGGGAGCCGTCCTCAAGACGGGCATCCACCAAGGGGGAGGATTCGTCAATACGCCGCCCAACCCGAGAGACGATTCGATCAATAATATTGCGTAGATGCTGTTCGCTGCTAAAACGAATCGGACAAGCTTCAAGTAGCCCTCTACGCTCGATATAAACACTGTTGGTACCATTCACCAGAATATCCGAGATGGTTGGATCCGAAAGCAGTGGTTCCAACGGGCCAAGACCCAGGATTTCGTACTCGATATGTTGAAGAATCTTCTGTCGGTCTTTGTGATTAAAACGCGCGTCCATTTCAACCATTTGCTGCATGCCGATGTTTTTAATCTGGTTCTTCGCTTCGCTGATATCGGTGCTGTCCAATAGTGATAGGTCCAAAATTGTAAGTAAGCGGTCAAAGACCTGCTGCTTGCACTCCTCTTCGGCACTGGACAGGAGGTCATAGTCAGCGGCAACTGTGGACAGGGTAGACGATGGCTGTGGGTTTTCTATGCTTGGCACGGCCTGGAGGTTGCTTCTTGGTTTACTAAACATGTCATTAAGCTCCCGTCATTCGAGCGAACAATCGCGATATCAGACCAGGGCGATTCATTGAGTGTCCGCCGATCTCCGTCTCCAATTTCATCAGGGCCTTGGTTATAGCCCCCCGTTTCGATACCGAGTGCAGTGGTAGCGCTGTCTGAATGCTCTCAGACACCTCCTTGTAGGCATTGGGCAGTGTTAGCGAAGAAGGGTGTTTAAGTGATTTTTGTATATCGGCCAGGGAGATGGCCGATTTTTTATCGTAGCGGTTAACCACCACCAGAATACGATCACTGTCGATAGCCAGGTCCCGTTTCAGGAACCTAATCAACCGTACGGCATCATGGAGGCTGGTCAGGCTTTGCTGGACGACTAATACTATCTGGTCCGCACGCTCCAGCACCGTGGTTGTCAACAGATTGATATGGCGGGGAAGATCGACAATCAGGTGGGAATGGGATTGGCTGATGAGATCTAATAATTGGCCGAGTTTATCGAACGGGATGTCATCGAGCATCGCCAGCTCATCCGTGTTGTTGCCCAGCACATCGAGGCCGCTGACGTGTTTAAGGAAGAACCCCTTCAACGCCATTTCATCGAGTTCATCGACCCGCTGGATCGCCTCCACTAAGCCGTGCTTCGGAGACAAATCCAAATAGTAGGGCAGACCACCAAACTGTATATCAAGATCGATCAAGGCCACGTCCAACTCCGAGACCTGCGCCATGATTTGAGCCACGTTAGTGGCGATCAGGCTGGCTCCGGCGCCCCCTTTGGCATTCATAAACGCGGTCAAGGTGGCATCAACCTGCTCGCCTCTGCTATGAAACTCCGTCATCAGGCTTTGTACCGAATTGACCACCGCCTGTTCGTCAAAAGGTTCTATGAAAAAGTCCCTAGCACCTGCCCGCATGGCTGATGTAAGCAGGTCGGAATCACAATGATCCGAAAAAACTAACATCATCGGCACCTGCTGTGGTACCCGATTCTTAATGGCTTCCAGCTCTTCCCGCCATGCCACTCCGGCTCTAAATAACAGTAGATCAGGCAGTTCCTCCAACCCGTAAAGGGGATCACAGTGTCCGTTACAGACAAGCCGGCTGCTGACTACCAGTCCATCTGTACCCGCAAGAATGGACGTTAGCTGATCCAGATCCTGTTGTTTACGACTAGCGATCAACAGATGAAGCGACTGGTCTTGGCGCAATTGTCCGAAGCTCTCTGCTACATTTGCTGATTGATGTCTATTCATTCGCCTTGCTCCTAACAGGATGGGGAAGTAAACCCAAACGGTGCAACACCCAGGCTTTCACTGGGCAGCGTGGCAACAAAATCCGGCGCAGTAACATGCAGATCATCTAATAATTGCACTACGGGACGGAATTCGAAGTCGCTGATAACCACCCGCACATATCTGATGGCGCCAGATTCCGTTATCGGGTTGACCTCGCTTCCATTAGTATTAAGATACTGGACCTCTATCGTTGCATCCGTCGTGTTGAGGCCGTCAATATAGGTGCCACCAAAAACCGCTTTACTCTGCAGGGTGGCGGTGCTGGTTACCGGGCACACGGCGGCCAGCCGCGCACCCCGTCTAGCGCCCTCATCCAGCAGGTTCCAGATAAATAAGGCCCGCCCCACTTCCAGCACCCCGTACAGCAGTGTAAAAAACACCGTGGCGACGATGGCCAGCTCTACGCTATGCATGCCGGATTGTTTGCGCTTTAATCCGAATTTCATCCTAATCACCTCATAACGCTCTCATAATCAAGCTGCTGCTTAGCGGAAAGCTGACATCAATATCGGTGCCGTAGCCAAATGTCGGTATAGTGCCACCCCAGAGGGGGGTGAAGGTGTAAACCACGTCAACCTGAATATGGGTGGGGTTGGCAATACTCAGGGTTACGTCGGCGGTACTGAAACCTTTCAGCAGCGGAGTACCCGTCCCCAGGGTGTTACCGTAGACGATCAGATTTTTAGTCAGATCGCCATTTTCGCCGCTGGTTTCATCAATAAGGATGATTGCTCCCTCTCCCTGACCAAAAAAAGCCTTCGATGACAGATAGCGGGCGCCATCGCGCTGCACCTGGGTCAGGGTGTTATACAGGTACAGCATTCGACCCACTTCACTGACCCCCCAAAACAGCAGCAGTAACAGCGGCAATACCAGCGTCATCTCAACAACGGCCATGCCACGCTGTTTGCCTGTAGAGGTGAGCTGATTGCTATCCCTTAACATCTCAGGAATCCCCGCTGGATGAGTCTTTATACAGAATTAACTTGGTTGGACCAGTCTCGGTAGTTGGTACTGGCCCGAAACTACCATCGGCATTACAGACATCGACGAACTCTCCGTATAGTTGCGCCTGATTGCCCTGTTGCTCCACCGGCTGAACCAGAAAGAAGCAGCCAAAACCCCAGATATCAACAAAATCCCGGCCATTAGTGGTGCCGTTGCAGTCGCCAATGGGAATCACCAGCACGCGCTTATAAGGCTCACCATTAGGTACACAGCTGTATTGGGGGGTACCCGCACCACCGCAGGCTTTGCTTTCAATATCATAGTCGCTATAACGAAACAGGGTGTCTGGCTCCACTATATTGTCATTGGCATCCAGTGAGATACCCGGGGTTTCGTAATGCACCACCCGATCGGGGGGATAGAGCTCAGGAGGAGACAGGTTTCCGCCACCATGCATATCAAAACGGTTGTTAAACCCCTGCACCGTGGGTCCGACCTTGTTACCGGGTTCAAGCAAAATTTCGGTGGTATCTTCACTGCTGGGGTCGGCATCGGCAGTTATACAGAAGGTTTCCCCACCGGCAGCCGCTTTACGAAAGACACTACCCCCGACGCCGTCAATAGCCAGAATCTGGAAATTCCCCGGACCCACGGTTGTGCCGTCGTTAGCGGCAATCTTCAAGACGGTCAGCTGCCCATTATCGTAACCATAATTCTCGGCGTCTTCATCGCCGCAGGCCATTACCGGGGCGATATCACAGACCTCTTCATCGAGCACCGGACTTTCCCCCGCCACGGCGCTGGCGGCCACAGACTTATCAGTGAAGCCAACAACCTGACTCAACCAGACCTGCAGATCAAAACTATCCACTCTGACCCGCACAAAGGCGGGATCGGTGAGACTGCCATCCGGTGTAAAGGGGTCAATGCTATCGGAAAATTCGACAACAACGGCTATATCGCCAGCAGAATAAGCATCCCCCAGTTCCTGATTACCGGTGGCTGCGGCATTGAGGGCAAAGGTAGCCACCGCTTCGCTCTCGGCCGTGATAACGTTCTCACCCATGGCTAAAGCTTTAGCGGCACTCAGGGCAGAAGCATCCACGACATTTTGCAAGCGCGTTTTACTCAGCAGCATATGGCCGCCGTCTAAGGCAAGCCCGGCTAAGGCCAGCAACGCCACCATACTGATCGCCACTATCGCCACAATACTGCCCTGTTGACGGTGCAGGGGCTGCGGACGGTTAGTTACCGACATTGATGTGAATTTCATTGTTAATCTCCGCAGGCTTAGAGACGTGTGCTCTGAATACTTCCATAATCACTTCCCCCTGCTCACCATCCAACTTGGCAGTGCTTTGCAACGGCGGCACCGAATCCAGCGGTCGCTCCGTTTGTAGTCTGACTAGATTGTCGACCGATGCTCCAGAGGGAGGCAGATAACCCGTTGAGGAACAGCCGCTCAGCAACACGATGATCAGCGTGATCAAAAGGGTCTTAACGTTTGATAAAATCATGGTTCAACCCCATAAGTTTGATGGCACCCGCAATTGGGTGCGGTTAACTAAGTACCTTTTTATTGAATGCTATGACCAAATTGACTCTCACTGCCTCCCAAGTTGCCCGACGAAGTTTTAGCTTGTTGCGTTTCCTCACCCTGTCTCTTTTCGGCAGACCTATGGTTTTTTCCAAGCAGATAAAAATCAACATCACTGGGCTCCATATGGCCATCGGTTGGTAACGTCAAATCACCCCGTCTAACCGGCTTGGCAATTTCAGGCGTCACCAAAATAACCAGTTCCGTAGTGCCTTTCTCATATTCCTGGCTACGAAACAGATGCCCCAATACTGGTAGGTCACCTAACCCAGGAAACTTCTCGATCAAATCACGAGTACTCTCATTCATCAGTCCGGCGATACCGATGGTCTGGCCATTAGCTAGTTCAACCGTGGAGCTCGCGCTACGCATACTCAGCGATGGAACCACGAAGATGCCATTAGAATTACTCGGCGTCAGATTAAGGCCGCTATTGGATACCAGCTCACTGACGCTGATATTGAGCTTGAGGTTAATCCTGCCGGAGTCCAGCACCACCGGTAAGAATTTCAACCCGACACCGAACTCCTTAAATTCGATGGTTACGCTGCCCTCATCTCCGGGAACCGGGATAGGAAATTCGCCGCCGGAAAGAAATTCAGCTTCCTGCCCGGATAAAGTGGTCAGCGTAGGCTCGGCGAGAACGGTGGCGGTACCGTTATTTTTTGCAGCATCAATCGCCATGTTAAACAGGAAGTCTCCATTCATATAACTGGCAAAAATGCCTTTATCCGCGATGGCCATGTTATTCGGTGAAAAACGATCGATTGCCGGACCAACAATACCGCCTTGACCAAAGGCTAGCTCATTGAAACCAGCGGTATTAACAAAGTCTGGGAAAGTCGCACCACCATTAACAGCACCTATCTGAAACTTGCTGCCGGCACCGATGGCATTGAATTTTATGCCCAGTCTTCGTAATACAGAGCGGTTCATCTCAGCAACAGTGACCTTAACCATCACCTGCTGGCCACCGCCAACATTGAGCAGGTTGATCACCTCACCGGTTTCTTCCTTCTCTACGCGCTTAGCCTGTTGGGAAAAACTCTTGGCTACCTTAAGCGCCGTATTCAGTGCCCCTAGACTGGAGACCTCACCACTGAGCACAATAGCCCCCTGCGAGCTGTTAACCTGGATATTCTCTCCTGGCAATAACTTATGCAGTTTCGATTTCAGGCTGTTCAGATCATGGGTGACTTCAACATCGATACTACGAATCAGGTTGTTGCCCTTATCCCACAACAACACATTGGTGGTCCCCAGTCCTTTGCCCAACAGATAGAGTTGTTGTGACTTCATGATCAGCAAGTCGGCAATTTCTGGATTGCCCACCGATACCTTCGTCACCGGTCGATTCAGCTTAATAATTCTGGATTTATAGATCGGAATCTTAAATTCGTCGATATTGCCGTTAAATATACCCAGTTGGCCGCTCTGTCCCTGGCCATAAAGCACCTGGGGAATCCACATTGCCATCCAGGTCAAGCAAATAAGGCATAGCCTTACCCGGCTACTACTTACTTGGCTACTGCGGGGATTTCTGCGTGACTGTATCATCTCGATTCCCTCATATCGGTCAATCTTCCTTGATCAGCAAAAACTGCATCCAAGGCTTGCCTTTCTGGGTTACCCATGTCTTTTTAACGATTACAGAGACACTTTGGTTTTCTTCGCCTCAACACCTCGAATCACGGTCACTGAGCTGCTGGAGACTGTTCTTACCCTTGCTCGCCGCTTGGCCTTTTTAACGACAGGCGCCGCTTTGGCAACCTCTTTTGCCTTGATCAAATCATCCAAAGGATTCCTCAAGGTCAGCTGAATATTGCCTTCATCTCGAGCCTTCATCAGGCTTTCCGCCTGCAATGGCGTAACCTCCAGGGTAACCGCCCGAACCACCACCGGATCGTTTTTATCCGTTCTGGCTTTCTGATCGACGGCTAACACTTTTATATCTTGCAAGACAGTTCGGCTGATGACATTGCTCTTAATTTTCCGCGTAGCAATAATATCGACCCGGTTGCCCGGTAGCAGGAATCCCGCCACCCCGATAACATCGTTAACTCGGACGGTGACGGCACGCATACTCGGTTCAATCAGGGCAGCCAAAGTGCTTCCAGCCACGTGCTCGGTTATGCGCCTAGAATTGATTATCTCGCCACTTAGCAGATTCTGGTTGGCTACTTTCCCCTCGACCTCTTCAATCGTCATCAGCGATCCTTCTGGAATACCCTTTGGATCGACATGGATAATCTTGACATGGTGGCTTTCCAATTTTTGACCGTAAGGCACGTCCATGGAGGCCACCACCACCGGTAAGCGATCATCGGCAACTAACGCCGGTTGTTGATTCTGTAGCCAACTATTGGCAACCATCGCTGCGCCAAAGGCGAGCCCCCCTGAAATCAGTAATAATAATAGCGTCCTTCCCTTAAACATGATGACCTCCTCAATACCGCAATAAGGGTATTGATGGACTAGTTAATTATTTCATCCATACGTACAAAGTAAGTGTTCCACGCCCAAGTCATAAGCTCCGGCGTCAGCTCACTTTCCTGCCCTTGAAAACGTAGCCGGTCCATAGCAATTCCCAATAAGTCCCGAGGGTGGCAGGGACAAAGAGGGACCTGCCTGGGTCGATGTAGATCGTTGATAACGAAATCCACCAAACCGGATACAAATTTGATGTTCTTTTCTGCACAGACTTGTAGCCATATCTCCTCATATTCCTGAGGATTTACATAAGAGAAATGGATTTTGTAGCCAATCCGTCGCAGAAAAGCTTCATCGGCTAGCTCCAACGGATTGATGTTTGATGAGAACACTAGCACCTGATCAAACGGGGTTTGAAAATGACGTCCAGCGCCGAGACTCAGGTAGTCGTGCTTATCTTCCAGCGGCACAATCCAACGATTGAATATCTGCTTGGGAGAGGCGTGTTGGCGCCCCATATCATCGATGATAAATATCCCGTTATTGGCCTTCAGTTGCAGCGGAGCACGATATTCTCTGGTAGCCGCGTCATAAAATATGTCCAACATATCCATACTGAGTTCACCACCGGTAATCACCACCGGCCGCTGACAAAGCGCAAACCGGGGGTCATGTCCGCTCTCCCGCATACTATGAGCCCCGTCAACCGCAGCTTCCTCAGCAATCTGATGATGAATAAGGGGATCAAAGAGTTGCACCACCTGCTCATTAACATAGAGCGCATGGGGAATCAGACAGCTGTCGCCAAACAGGCGACACAGACGTTGACTAAGATAGGTTTTACCGGTTCCTGCGGGGCCGTATATAAAAATTGAACGACCGGAAATAACTGCTGGCCCCATTTGATCCAGAATTTCTTTACGAACGACAATACTTTCATAGGCTTGGTCAACGCTAGACCGAGTCACCGTAGTTTGATGAATACTCTGGGCGGCGACAATATGGCGATAGTGATCCAGGGTAATGGGGGCCGGTCCTACATAGCCCCGTTGATTGATCGCATCCAGCGCCACGTGGCGCCCGCGATCAGTCAAGGTATAGGGTATGCCGGACTGATCAGACTGCTGCCCTAAAATTTCAACCAAGGCTTCTTTGCGAAGAAAATGCAGTAAAGGCTCAATGATCGAGCCTCTAAGAGCAAGCTTCTCCACGAGCTGGCGGAGTGTTTGAACCCCCGAGCTATAGAGGTGCTTAGTCACCAGTTCGGCCAGAAAACGCTCTTCCAGGCCGGTTTCCTGCAGGGTCTGTGGCTTTGGGGCCAGCGATACGGCCTGCAGGGGCTGTGGCTTTTGGGCCTGCGCTGCAACCTGCTGAGGCTCGTCGTCTGTGGAAGCTACAGCGAGTGTGCCAGCGCCTGTTTCTTCGCTAGGTTTGTGATCCAAAAAATCGAAGAAAGAGTTATCCATCACAGCGCCCTTCCATCACTAATAATGCTAAAAAAACCGGGATAGTAGTAGTAGACAACGATCACCGTACCGATGGCGATGGCCCCAGCAAGCGGAAAACGATGGGCTGCGGCCTCACCCGGTGCGGGGGGGATATAGATCCAGCGTCCGGTGACCGATAATGCCTTAACCATCTGTGTGTAACGTCCAAGGTAAGCCCGTCCCCCTCCTTTTAGGAGCAGATAACCAACCCCCAAAATAGTCGCTGCATTGATGGAAAAGACCACTGCCATCAATGCTTGAATAGGGTCTAAAAAAGAACCGATGGTCGCCATCAACTTAACGTCCCCGGCTCCGAGTCCGCCCATAATATACAGGGGTAAAAAAACAAAAAAACCAACGCACATGCCGCCTAGTCCCTGTAATAGGCCCGAAATACCGAGATAGTGGTAACGTACCGCAAAAGCCAACAACAGGCCCCAAATCACCAACGTGTTAGGAATTCGACATTGGGCCAGGTCGATTAGCGCGGCCATCACTACCAGCAATAGCAGAAAAAATATAAGCGCTGTTGGAACCGCTTGGTACGCAATCATCAATAAACCCTCAAAAATCCCGACTTCGCCAGTCATCAGGTGCGGGGCCGAGGCCCCGCATACAAATACCGCCCAGCGATGCTGCTGAGATGATTACCTAAGAGCTTATGGGATAGGGACTATCGCGGCTGCTAAGGCATTAATACCTAATGCGACCTGTTGTCCTAAGTTGGTAAATGCCAAGACTGAACCGGCTACAATCAAGCTACCGGCAACTGCATACTCAACCGTTTCCAACCCCTCTTCGTCGCGTAGGAAGGTAACAATGGCTTGTTTTAGATCTTTCATGATGAATTCCCTCATGGTCAATTAGTTCCCCATCAACACCTCACACAACTACCCTGTGATGCGAAGATACTATTGAATTGTAGGAAGGTCGCTGATGCTTTGTTGGTAGTATCTTGCCGAAGATATGGAGTATGTTGGTAAAAACGGTCAAAAGAGAAAACTGGGGGACTGGGCCGATTTCCGGTAAAACAACGTCGAAATTTTACTGCAACTTAGGATGCTCAACGGCAAAAATATTAACCACGCAAGCGGTTATAAGTTCCTAGGTCACGGCCCATCGTTCATATCCTATTCATGAGTACCGCAGGTTAGTTCCGCGACGAAATGCAACGACCGTTCGAAAAACAGATTGGCTGGCCAGGGGTATAAACCCAAACGGGTATTCCAACTGTGCACTGACAGGTCCAGATTGCCGAAGGCCTCCCGCCACTGTCGCTCGGACCAGTAATTATAGGGCAGAGCAACACCCTGATGACTGTTTCCGACCCAGTCCATAAACAGCAAGGTCTGTTTTGCCAGCAGCGCATCCTGACAATGGTCCTTGATCAGTACGCTGTTGCTTGAGACCCGTTTGGCTTCCTGCAACAGCTCATTGGGCTCGACGGTGTGATGCAGAACATCGACAAGAATAACTGCATCGAAAGAGCCGGATTCGTAGGGTATGCAATGGCCGTCAAAAATCGAGACCGGCACATGGGTCTTGTTTCTTATCAAAACATCGATACCGTTGATGGTCAGATCGGGGCGTTTCTGTTTTATCAGACTGGAAATAAGCCCATCGCCGCAACCGACATCCAAGACCCTGGCATTCATCGGTAATAATGAAATCAACCACTGCGACAACACCTTTACCCGACGCTGAAAAACACAGCGATTATGAGCTTTCTCAAGTGTGTTCATGTTCTTGCCAACCCTAATACGCTCATAAAAAAGCTCAGGAACATCACTTGAATACCGGTTGCCAGTGCGGTTAAAGAAGGAATGGTTAATCGCATCATGGTTACCGGGTCCAGAGGTCCAAAGTCATTACCGATCCAGAGGGTAAACGCATAGCTGGAGCCGATAAATCCGCATAGTGCGATGGCTAGGCCGGCGAGCAAGCCCCGCTCTAGGGTGAACTTGTCCAGGAAACTCTGTATCCGCTCACTGGCGGGAATAATCTTGGCACCGATGGAGAACACCTTGGCGAAGAGCCCGAAACTCGTGACCTGTAATCCAACAATGGTCATCACTGCGGCATATAGCATGGTATGAATATCAAAGGTTACATTATGGATTGTTTGAGGCCCGGGCAGCAGCCAGGTGATTAGCGATAGTCCGGTCAGCAGCAACAACATCCCGGGGTAGAAAAACAGCCAGCGGGGACTATAGATCATCAAGAACCGAAGATGGCGCCAACCATCTCGCCAGCTCCTAAGATGAGGTGGGTGACTACGGCCGTCAGGAGACAAGATGGTCGGCACTTCCGTTATACGTAACTTATGCAACGTTGCCTTTACCACCATTTCGCTGGCAAATTCCATTCCAGTAGTCTGCAAATTCAAACTCTTAATTTTTGTTCGATTAAACCCTCTGAGGCCGCAATGAAAATCTTTTACCGGGCTACGAAAAAATAATCGCCCGATACCGCTAAGCACCGGATTACCGAGGTAGCGGTGAAGCGCCGGCATTGCGCCTTGCCTAATTCCACCTTTAAAGCGATTGCCCATTACCAGATCAAAGCCTTCTCTGAGCTTGGTGAGAAAAGGTAAAAGAGCGCTGAAGTCATAACTGTCATCAGCATCAGCAAAGATCACATATTTGCCTGCCGCTTCCTTTATTCCGCCCTGCAGAGCGGCACCATAGCCGCGGGTCGATACCTGCTGAACCCGCGCACCGAATGCTCGCGCGATGTCCTGAGAACCATCGGTACTGCCGTTATCCGCCACAATGACTTCAGCGCAAAGATGATGGAATTCAATAAACGACTGTGCCTTTGCAATACAGATACCTAGCGTTTCCGCTTCATTCAAGCACGGCATAATAATCGACAATTCACAGTCGTCGCTGGAGCAAGCAGCGGATATAGGTGAGTTTTCCATGACAATAGCTCCTCATACGGAAAAATATTGGACTTGCAAAAACCGACTCTCAATAGTCGTTTCAAAATACTTTTTTTGCGGACTCCTCGGTCCTCAGCAACGCCGATGAAGACGACAATATTGTCTCTATCTTAGACGGCTCTCGCGGCCCCTGCGGGTCGTCTAATCGGTCGACCGAGTGAGCAACCACATTTTCTGCAGTAGAAAGCATTGGTTCGCTTTTCACCTGAAAGAGTCGTACATCCGGCAACCTTTCAATCGCCAAGGCTTCGAGCCATACTGGCGGTTTATGCTGTTGTAAACGCTGAAAAAACGGACTCCCTCCAGTAGCCCCTGAACCGGCCACCACCAACACATAATCAATACCAAACTGCTTTGTCAGACTCAGGGCTTCATTATCGTCACGGCTATTCAATAATTTGTGCAGCTTTAGCATCCCCTGTTGGTTTCGGTGGTAGGGGGCAGCTAACACACTATGACCGGTGCGAGCCAAGATGGTCGGTCCAAGGTTGGTATCGGCTGCAATCAACGCTGATCGTCCCTGCCTATAGCCAGGCTGTTGTGCAATACGTTTAGCGACCTGGTCAACAGCCTGGTAGCCCAGGCCGACCGTTGCTTCGCTGCCCTGCCCCGTTGTCTGTGACATCAACACGCTGAGACCCGCTGGTGCCAAAGGCGATAACATGATCAACCAGGTTAGGGAAACCAGTCGGCGGTTCGTTGATCGCGTCTGTTGCCGCTGGGCATGAGTTAATCTTGCTCCGAGAGGGATCGCAAACAGGCAGGCGAATATGACGCAACGCAGTTGCCAGAAGCTGAGTACAAATGTACTTATCAGTAATACCAGAGTGAGCTGATGAGCCAGATCCTTGCGCGGGGTTGTCCTGACGAACAGATGCGCGACCAATACCAACATAGGGAAACCGAGAAACAGCACAAAGGCGGTAGGATCGCTGTTCAAATAATAGAGTGCGCCCTTTACTTCCGTGATCTGAGAAAGAAACTCCTGCTGCAACAGGGGACTCAACTGACCGTAAGGCCCTTCAAACAAGCAACTGGGATAAACGGCGAGCAATATCAACATGCAGACCAGGGCACCAGCAAAGGCGGAAAACAATCGAGAAGCAGTACGCTTCAGCCTAGGGCCCATGCTCTGTAAAAACAGAAAATATCCGCTACCCAACCAGGCAGGTAAGATCCAATTTATCGCCAAGTTGTCGCAGCTGCTTTGCCAGATCTCAGCGGGTGAGCGATGCAACGGCAGTAGCAGGCTGACCCCCAAGGCAAAACTGACTGCCATTACTAATGAATATTTTCCAACTCCTATCGTGCCTAAAACCCAGCGCAACGTCAGGAAGGTAAATAACACCAAAATAATCGGTAGGGTCTCCAGCCCCACCCATAACGACAGAGCCATCACCACACCCGCAGCTAACCCATAGCGCAGTTTCCAGTGCTGCCGACATGCTTGTACCAGACAAACCCATAACGCCATCATCAGCATCAGTTGCCAACCATGATGGTCGAGCTTACCTGGATAGAGTTTTGCTAACACCGGTATGCAGGCCATCAGATAGATAGATGCAATAATGGCCGTTTCACTGTTGTCAAAAGCGCGACTCCCGAACCACAGTAACAACACCATAATCAGCAGCAGCAGTGACGGAACCAGGATAACAGCGGAAACGATAGCGAGCTGCTCGCCGAAGACCGGTGACAACGCTTCAATTGTAGCTGCTAGGGGCAAATCAGGTAGACGAGACCAATGCAACACAACGCCCTCTGGTGGATTCAGGCGAGCAACATTAAAGTCATACCAATTAGCCCCGTGGATCCAGTTCACGACTTGATGCAGACGCATATAATCATCGGTATCGGCCAGATCCAGTTGCATTAGCTCGGTGCTATGAGTGAGCACATAGCTAACCGACAGCAGCAACCAGAGCGCAACGGCTATTAGCGGACTGTCGTTGGATTCTGGTCCCGTTCCTTGGTTCATTGAACAAACCTCTTTTCCTCTCGGCCCCAGATGACCCCGTATTTGACGGCAGAAATCCGCGATCAGAGACTTCGATAACATCTAGAATAAGCCCAGGCAGGGACAATCGTTGGTAGTATTTTGGGCCTGTCTGAAACTATCTTGGTTATCCAGACACCGCGAACCAGGTCAACTAACGCCCCCTGAGCCCTGATATACACAAGTACAGGGTAAAAAGCAGAAAATTTCAGAAAAGCGGGGGGGAATAGCCTATAAATACTGGGAGGGGAAAGTTAAACGCCACAAAAGCGTCACCTTTTTTTACACATCTCACAATAAATGATAATTATCACCTGCTCGCTAATAACAATTATTCGATAAGAAACATACTCTTGAATTAAACTATTGTTTGGTTGGAACAGTTTTTGCTTAGATTTAATCTATCTGTTAACCAGGACCAGAATTGATGCTGGCCCTTTACTTAGGAGCATATTGGCAAGGCATTCTTCAAACGGATTTGAGTAGTGGGCCGATTCACTGCCGATAGCGCGGGTTGTTCATGGATTGTGCAAATTTGCTATGGATAGATCTTCGAGTTTCAGAGAGGGATAACCATTGCCGAGATCTCTTTTCCAGGGGGTTTTCGGTTAAAGGTGAACGCAGGAATCTGAGAATGCTTGCATCGCCTCATCACCTGACTGACGGAGAGCGTAGAGAACCCAAACAAGGAACAGGAGTCCGCTGTAGATCCAATTCTGGCATAGAGCTTATCTGCTTTGAATTTGACTACCCCGATTTACAAAGCCTTAATCTGCTCAAAAGAACACGGGAAAAGTACCCGCAAATTCCTATCATCATGCTGACATTACAACACTCTGAAGCCTTAGCAGTCTGGGCGCTGCGACTACACGTCTGGGATTTTCTGGTTAAGCCCATTTCAGAATCACAGGTAGCAGATGTTGCCGAAGCTATTAGGAGTGTCAAAACAACCACTAAATCGGGGGGTAGCGCCTATGACATACCCAATGTTGATTGCAAGGTGCCCCAGGACCTTAGATTCCAGCCGGAGAAATCTGGAGCTGATAGTCTGAAACTCGGGTTGAGATTGATACGAGATCGTCTTGGTGAACGAATCTCAGAACAGCAAGTCGCTGATGCCTGTGGACTCGGCCTGTTCACCTTCAGCAAGGCATTTAAACGCCTGATGGGGCAAACCTTTCAGGACTATGTGATGCAACAGCGCATCATCGAATCAATGCGATTATTAATGCATCCCAATGCAACCATCACCGAAATCGCTTATCTGGTGGGGTTCAGGGATATCTCCTATTTTTCCAAGATATTTAAACGCAGTGTCGGCAATTCACCCTCCGTGTTCCGCTCCAGCTGTTGCCTGGAAGATCCCAGAAATGGAGGCCCAGCACGACTCCGTCTCTGCACATCGTGTCCGCGCAAAAAGACCTGCCAGCACTTTAATCCAAGCATCGACGCTGGCATTCCGTTATATCGAATGTTCTAACTGATTAGAAACCTGGCATTAAAAAAAATGGCCGCAACTGCGGCCATTTTTAATCAAACCCAGCGGTATCAGATATTAGCAATCCGATTCAAACCGGCAATCGCCGCTATTCGGAAAGCTTCTGCCATGGTGGGATAGTTGAAGGTGGTATTAACGAAATACTTAATAGTATTGGCCTCACCTTCCTGATTCATGATGGCCTGGCCGATATGAATGATTTCTGAGGCGCGGTCACCGAAGCAGTGAATACCGAGAATTTCCAACGTTTCACGATGGAACAAGAGCTTCAGCATACCCACGGTTTCACCGGAGATATGCGCCCGAGCAATATCCTTAAAGAACGCCTGACCCACTTCGTAAGGCACCTTAGCCGAGGTCAGCTCCATCTCGGTTTTACCGACAGAACTGATTTCTGGAATGGTATAAATACCGGTAGGAACTTCAGAGACGAAGTGAAAATCCTCTGCCTTGAGCAAGTCAGTACTGGCCGCACGCCCCTGATCCAAAGCAGCCGACGCGAGACTGGGCCAACCCACCACATCACCGGCAGCATAGACGCCTTCAACACCCGTTCTGTAGTGGTCATCAACATCCAGCTGGCCACGATTATTCGGTTCCAGGCCAATATTCTCTAGCCCCATCCCTTCGGTATTACCGGAACGACCATTACACCAGAGGAAAGCATCGGCGCGGATTTTCTTACCCGATTTAAGGGTAAGCAGAACGCCATGATCATCACCCTCTATAGATTCGTACTCTTCGTTGTGACGAATAGTACAACCATGGTTACGTAGGTGATAACTCAACGCATCTGAAATTTCATCATCAAGGAAGGAAAGCAGGCGATCACGGTTGTCGATCAGATCGACCTTAACGCCGAGACCACCGAAGATAGAAGCATATTCACAGCCGATAACACCGGCACCATAGACGATCAATGTGCGTGGAGTATGTTCTAACTTAAGGATGGTATCGGAGTTGTAGATACGTTCGTGGGTAAAATCTACATCCGGTGGAGTATAGGGGCTAGAACCGGTGGCGATCACCACATGTTTGGCATTCAAGGTATCCTTACCACGATCCTTGTGGGACACCGTGATGGTCTTGGAATCGGTAAAACTGGCGTTGCCAAAATAGACATCAATACGATTGCGGGCATAAAATCCGGTGCGAATCATGACTTGATTGGAAATTACCTTTTCCGCACGTTTTAATACCTTCGGAAAAGAAAACCAGCGCGGCTCGCCGATATCCCGGAACATGGGGTTAGTATTAAATTCGATGATCTGCTTAACTGAATGACGCAGTGCTTTTGAAGGGATAGTACCCATATGGGTACAGTTTCCACCTACTTTATCCTGAGATTCGACGACGGCTACTCGACGTCCTTTCTTCGCTGCATTCATGGCCGCACCTTCACCTGCAGGCCCTGATCCGATTACAACAACGTCATATTCGTAAACCGCCATCTACTCCCCCTCAAAATCGTACTTTATAATTTTAATATCGTCCGCTGATCTGCCATTGCGATAAAATAGCGAGTTAGCACCGGAATATAATGCGAGCCATTATAGCGACTAGTCTTTAGATTGTTTCAATTCATAACCCAAAGCATTATCGTTTTCTTCGTCCTCGTCATCCTGCTCTTCATTTTCACACTTGTTTGGATCATCACCGCACACCGGACAGATATAGTCCTGTTCGCCCAGAGCTGCGCCCACGCCGCCACAGGAACCTTTAATCGGCTTACCACCCATAATCACGCCGATAGACATTCCGGCAATAACAAGGCCCAGAACGATCACTGCTAAAATAAATGTTTCCACGGTACTACCTCACTGCATTAGGAAGGATTCAAACTCATCGGTATAAGTTTCAACAAAGCCCTGCTCTGATTTGCTTATAAAGAATGCGGGGATCTTCAGCTGTTTTGCCAAAGCCAACCCCTTCTCTTTTCCCAATACCATCATAGCCGTTGCCAGGGCATCTGCCCGGGCGCAAGAAGGATCCAATATGGTAACCGATGCCAGTCTATGGGTAATCGGTTTGCCAGTGGCTGGATCAATAGTATGAGAGAATCGAACGCCATCCTGTTCAAAATAATTCCGGTAATCACCGGACGTTGCAATCGCCGTATTCTCGACGTTAATAATTTTCTGAATATTACGCTGCCCGGATGATGGGCTTTCCACGGCGATACGCCAATGAGTACCATCAGGCTTAAGGCCGTGAGCCTTAAGCTCGCCTCCTATTTCGACTAGGTAAGAGCCATAGTCCTGGCTTAGCAAATCCGCTACGACATCAACCGCGTAGCCTTTAGCGATGGCTGATAGATCGAGATAGGCATTGTTGGTCTTGCGTAACTCAGGCGGATCATTGCGGGCCGCTATGGCCTGATAGCCGATTCTGGGCAGCAGTTCATCGATCTGTTGCTGAGAAGGAGACTTTGATATGGAGTTACCGGGGCCAAAACCCCAGAGATTGACCAAGGGGCCAACCGTCATATCAAAAGCACCTTGGGTTTGAGCACTAATTTCCAGTCCAAGGCCAACTACTCGCGCAGTTTCAACCGACACCGAAAACCATTGTTCTGACTCGGTATGGTTAAAAATACTGAGTTCCGAATCCTGTTTATAGGTCGACATGCGGGATTCGATTCGATCCAGTTCAGACTGAATTGCAGATTTCAGAGAAACAAGATCTGTTGACTGAGGCGCTACCACCTTGACGGTATAACTGGTACCCATCGTGGCACCGGTTAGTGTCTGTATGAGCTGTTGCGAATCATTGCGATCACTACAGCCGGTTAGCGCCGAACTAACCAGTGCAAGCACTAGCAGTCCGGCGAAAACCGTCTTAAGTTGCTGAGCAATTTTCAAAATCGCTTAACCACTTATTCTTTAACCGCCGAAGTCATCAAGTAGGATGTTTTCACGTTCAACACCCATGTCTTCCAACATCTTGATAACGGCTGACGTCATCATTGGCGGTCCACACATGTAGTATTCACAATCTTCAGGGGCTTCATGATCCTTCAGATAATTTTCGAACAATACGTTGTGGATAAAGCCAGTGTAGCCTTCCCAGTTATCTTCAGGCAGTGGATCAGACAGAGCCAGATGCCACTTGAAGTTCTCGTTTTCGGCTGCCAACTTATCGAACTCTTCACCGTAAAAAGCCTCACGCATGGAACGAGCACCGTACCAGTATGAGATCTTACGAGTAGAATTTAGACGCATGAGCTGATCAAAGATATGAGAGCGCATTGGCGCCATACCCGCACCACCACCGACAAACACCATCTCTGCATCGGTATCCTTGGCGAAGAACTCACCGAAAGGACCGTACACAGCGACCTTGTCACCAGGCTTGAGGCTGAAGACGAACGAAGACATCTGACCGGCTGGTAGGTCATCACGCCCAGGAGGCGGAGTCGCTACACGGATGTTGAATTTAACAACACCCCGCTCTTCTGGATAGTTAGCCATGGAGTAAGCACGAATAACGGTCTCATCAACCTTGGACACATAGCGCCAAATGTCAAACTTGTTCCAGTCTTCGTGGTATTCCTCATCGATATCAAAGTCTTTATAAGCGATGGCATGAGGAGGACATTCCAGCTGAACATAACCACCAGCGCGGAAGTCGACGTTTTCACCTTCGGGCAGACGCAGGGTCAGCTCTTTGATGAAGGTCGCTACGTTGGGGTTGGAGTCAACGGTACATTCCCACTTCTTGACGCCGAAGACATCGTCTTCAACTTCAATGGACATATTTTCTCTAACCGCAACCTGGCAGGACAGACGCCAGCCTTCTTTACGCTGACCTTTAGTGAAGTGACCCTCTTCGGTAGGCAGCATTTCGCCACCACCCGATTCGACAATACACTTACACTGGGCACAGGTACCACCACCACCACAGGCAGAAGACAGGAATATGCCCTGACCGGCCAGGGTTCCCAGCAGCTTGTCGCCAGCTGGAACCTTAATGGTTTTTTCGGGATCACCATTGATCTCAATCGTCACATCACCGCTGTTGACCATCTTGGAGCGGGCGAAAAGAATCACCGCTACCAAAGCCAACACCACGGCTGTGAACATGATTACACCGAGTATAATTTCCATGTTCGCTTAACCTTTACTTGTTCCGTACCGCACAGCTTTACAGCTGCACACCAGAGAAAGACATGAATCCCATCGCCATCAGGCCGACGGTAAGGAAGGTGATCCCCAGACCGCGCAGACCATGAGGCACATCGCTGTACTTAAGCTTCTCGCGAATACCCGCCAGGGCTGTGATTGCAAATGCCCAACCCAGACCCGCACCGATACCGTAAACCACGGACTCACCGAAGTTATAGTCGCGCTCTACCATGAACAACGCACCGGCCATAATGGCGCAGTTAACGGTGATCAATGGCAGAAACACGCCCAAAGCGTTGTAAAGCGCAGGCACGTACTTATCCAGAAACATCTCCAGAATCTGTACCACCGCAGCGATAACTCCAATGTAGGAGATCAGACCCAGGAAGCTCAGGTCAACGCCAGGAAGACCGGCCCAAGCGAGGGCACCATCTTTCAATAGGAAGGCGTAGATCAGGTTGTTAATCGGCACGGTGATACCCAGTACCACGACAACCGCAACACCCAGACCAATAGCAGTCTGAACTTTCTTAGAGATAGCGATAAAAGTACACATCCCCAAGAAGAAGGCGAGCGCCATGTTCTCGATAAAGATCGAGCGCACGAGCAGGCTAATATAATGTTCCATTACTCTCTCCTCCCCTTATTTGGTATTGGGGGCAATAGTGAAATCGGCAGATTCCACCTGGTTCTTCTTCCAAGAGCGCAAGCCCCAGATCATCAGACCGATGACGAAAAACGCAGAAGGAGG
This sequence comes from Motiliproteus sp., assembly GCA_036960175.1. Taxonomy (GTDB): domain Bacteria; phylum Pseudomonadota; class Gammaproteobacteria; order Pseudomonadales; family Balneatricaceae; genus Motiliproteus. The sequence goes on from JBALWH010000008.1 coordinate 43,393, forward strand.
CAACAGCATCAGTCCGTTAGCCACGTACCAGCCACCGTTGGTTACCAACGAGAAAATCTCGATGCCAAGCAAGGAGCCGGAGCCGGCAAGCTCGCGAACAACACCTACGAAGATCAGAACCGCAGAGTAGCCCAGGCCGTTACCGATACCGTCCCAGAAACTGATCATAGGCGGATTCTTCATGGCAAAAGCTTCGGCACGACCCATTACGATACAGTTGGTAATAATCAAACCAACGAATACCGAGAGCTGCTTTGACAGCCCAAACGCATAGGCTTTCAATACCTGATCCACAACGATTACCAAAGAGGCAATGATGATCATCTGCACGATAATGCGAATGGTGCTGGGGATATGGTTACGGATAGCCGCGATCAATAGGTTGGAGAAGGCAGTAACCACGGTTACCGCGATGCCCATTACCAATGCAACCTTGAGACTGCTAGTTACTGCCAGCGCAGAACATATACCCAGAATCTGCAGAGCAATCGGGTTGTTCTCGAGGATGGGTTTAGTGATGACTTCTTTAATCGTAGACATGTTTACACCTCTCCTGCGCGCATTTTAGCCAAGAAGGGCGCGTAACCGTTCTCGCTCAGCCAGAACTGCACCAGATTAGTCACACCCTTAGAGGTCAGAGACGCACCTGCCAGGCCATCGACCTGATGAGCGGCGTCTTTGTTGGCCGGATCAACCGTACCCTTGATCAGCTTGATGGCGGCGTTGGTGGCATCAGATCCGTAAATCTGCTTACCTTTCCACAGCGCTTTCCAGCGAGGGTTGTCGACTTCACCGCCCAGTCCGGGAGTTTCGGCGTGCTCGTAGAAGCCCAGACCGACGACAGTATTGAGATCACCTTCCAGGGCCATAAAGCCATAGAGGGTAGACCACAGTCCCTTGCCGTGAATCGGCAGGATCAGCGTCTCAAGCTTGTCGCCCTTCTTGACCATATAGATGGTCTTAAAGCGAGCATGCTGCTTGATACCAGCCAGATCCTGATCTGCACTCAACTTGACGGCCTGTGCAGGATCCTTAGCAGCCTTACGCTCGTCGTAAGTAGCAGGATCTACATCGTTGGCCCAAGTGCCGGTTTTCATATCGATGACCTTGACGGTAACATTCGCATCGAACAACTCGTCAACAGACTTGCTCGCATCGCGGATATTAGCCGCAGCCAAGATATTGATTTTCTTATCCAGGGCCTTGTTGGCCAGCTGAATAGGCTTAAGGCCCACCGCTGCAGCCGATACAAACACTGCGCAAACCACACACAGAGAGATCGTCACGATCAGCGTTTTGGAGATGGAATCGTTATTAGCAGACATTACGCATCTTCCTCCGCTTGATGTTGCCCTGCACCACAAAGAAGTCGATCAGTGGTGCGAACAGGTTGGCAAACAGGATGGCCAGCATCATGCCTTCAGGGAAGGCCGGGTTGACCACACGAATCAGCACCACCATGATGCCGACCAGAGCACCAAACCAGTATTTACCGGTATTGGTCATGGACGCAGACACCGGGTCGGTGGCCATAAACATCATGCCAAAGGCAAATCCACCTAGCACAAGGTGCCACGTGAACGACATTGCGAACATCGGGTTAGTATCGGAGCCGATCAGGTTGAACAGCAACGTCATAGCCACCATGCCACCGAAAACACCGGCAACAATGCGCCATGCGGCGATCTTGAAGAACACCAGCAGCCCGCCACCGATCAAGATAGCTAGAGTGCTTACTTCACCCACGGAGCCTGGGATATTCCCCAGGAAGGCGTCCATCCAGGTGATGTTGTTAGCCAGAATCTCTGCTACGCCGCCGTTTGCCGCCATGCTCAGAGGAGTTGCGCCGGCGAAACCGTCAACAGCAGTCCAAACCGCGTCACCAGAAAGCTGCGCCGGATAAGCGAAGAACAGGAAGGCACGACCAGCTAGAGCCGGGTTGACGAAGTTCTTGCCGGTACCGCCAAATACTTCCTTGGCGATAACCACACCGAAGCTGATACCTAGAGCCACTTCCCAAAGAGGAACGGTCGGAGGCAGAATCAGAGCGAACAAGATGGACGTCACGAAGAAACCTTCGTTGACCTCGTGGCCCCGTTTCATGGCGAACAACACTTCCCAGAAACCACCAACGACAAAGGTAACCAAATAGACAGGTAACCAGTAGACCGCACCGTAGATCATGTTATCCCAGACGCTGCTGGAATCGTGACCTGCGAAGGAATCGATAATCGCACCGCGCCAGCCTTCGACTTCGGCCAGACCCATCGCTGCCATCGCCTCGTTAGCCTGGAAGCCGAGGTTGTACATACCGGCGAAAACCGCCGGGAAGGTACAGGCCCAAACGAGAATCATCATCCGCTTCAGGTCAATCATATCGCGCACGTGAGATGCGGTTTTGGTGACATGACCTGGGGTATAGAAAATAGTATCCGCCGCTTCATAAAGGGCGTACCAGTTTTCATATTTGCCGCCTTTATGGAAATGCGGCTCCATCTTGTCGAGAATATTACGAATACTCATTATCAGCCCTCTTTCTCGATCTGTGTCAGATTGTCACGAAGGATCGGACCGTACTCATACTTACCAGGGCAAGCATAGGTGCACAGAGCCAAGTCTTCTTCGTCCAATTCCAGACAACCAAGGGCGATAGCCGCATCCATATCACTACAAATCAGCGCGCGCAGCAGCTGAGTTGGTAGGATATCCAGAGGCATAATCGTTTCAAACTGACCTACAGGAACCATGGCACGCGCGGAGCCATTGGTTGTCGTAGTGAAGTTAAACAGTTTGCTGCTACTTAGTCGGCCAGTAACGATATTAAGCAGTGAGAACTTTTCAGAACCCGGCGCAATCCAACCCAAGAATTCACGCTCGCGACCTTCCAGCAAAACGCTGATCTGAGTAGCGTAGCGAGACACATAAGCAAGAGGACCTTCTGCTTTGCCGCCGTTGAATACAGAACCAGAAATAACACGGTTGTCTGCACTTTTAACCAAACCGGCAACCAGGTCATCGGTATTGGCACCCAAGCGGGTGCGGATCAACTGGGGCTCAGGAACTTGAGGACCGGCCAATGCAACAACACGCTCAGTCCACAACACACCTGTGGTGAACAACTTACCGACTGCAATTACGTCCTGATAACCGATATACCAAGCAGTTTTGCTTTCGCTGACTGGATCCAGGAAGTGTATGTGCGTACCTACGTTGCCAGCAGGATGAGGGCCATCGAACTCTTCTACCTTGGCAGCAGAAGCAGTAGGAATATTGGCACCAGCAGCCTTACAAACAAAGGTTTGCCCGGCAAGCTTGGATAAGATCTCAACGCCTTGCTGAAATGCTTCTGTTTGCTCTGCAATAATCACTACAGGGTCAGCAGCCAATGGGTTGGTATCCATCGCCGTGATAAACACGGAGCTTGGAGTACTTTCTGGCGCGGGCACTTTAGAGAACGGGCGAGTACGTAAGGCGGTCCAAAGACCGGATTCGACCAGGTTTTCGACAACCTGTTCACGAGTCAGCTGACTCAGCTTATCAATTTCATATTTGGCAAACTCTACAGCTTCGTCACCATCAACTTCGATAACAACAGACTGTAGGGCACGTTTTTCACCACGGTTAATTTCTGCAACAACACCAGCAGCTGGCGCCGTATACTTAACACCTGGCGTCTTCTTATCGGAAAAAATCACCTGGCCGAGCTTCACACGATCACCGACACGGATAGACATTGTGGGTTTCATCCCAACATAGTCAGCTCCGATCACAGCAACCTTGCGCACTTCAGAGCCATCTACGATGGTCTGACGTGGTGCACCGGCTATAGGTAGATCCAGACCTTTATTGATCTTGACCATACGCCTCACCCAATCACGAATAACTTACTTTCTGGGCGCCCGAAGGTAAAAATTATCGCCTAGCAATAATTTTGTACAAAAACCAACCGACTGCCCGCTTAAAAAATCCGCATAATTATAAAGATTTGAAGGAATTATTACCATAAGACTAATGAGGAATATCAGTACAGTTTTAGACTTTATCCTGATATTTGGCATTTATTCGAGCACAAAAAAAAGCCGCTGGATTCAGCGGCTTCTTAAAATGACAAAAGACATCACCCTTCGATAGGGTATGCATTCAAGGTTGAATTGGTAACCTGCTGCAGTAAACGAATCACCTGACAGCTGTAACCGAACTCATTGTCATACCATACGTAAACAACACAAGAATCACCATTAACGATGGTCGCCAGACCGTCAACAATACCCGCCGCACGAGAGCCCACAAAGTCAGAAGACACCGCTTCAGGAGAATCACTATAGTCGATCTGCTTTTGCAGCTCAGAATGCAACGCTGAATTACGCAGGTAATTGTTCAACTCTTCCTTGGATGTTTCTTTTTCCAAGTTTAGATTCAAAATCGCCATGGAAACATTAGGCGTCGGAACCCGGATTGAGTTACCCGTTAGCTTACCTTCCATCTCTGGCATAGCCTTAGAAACAGCTTTAGCAGCACCCGTTTCAGTCAATACCATATTCAAACCGGCAGCACGGCCGCGGCGATCACCACTATGATAGTTATCAATCAGGTTTTGATCATTAGTGTAAGCATGAACAGTCTCAACGTGACCATTCTTAACACCGTATTCGTCGTGCAGCTTCCTAAGCACAGGGGTAATCGCGTTAGTGGTACAGGATGCCGCTGAGAGAATAATGTCCTCAGCTGTAATATCCTTGTTATTAACACCCATAACGATGTTCTTAACACCCTTACCTGGAGCCGTCAGCAGCACACGAGAAACACCATTAGCGCGCAAGTGCAGAGACAGGCCATCGTGATCACGCCACTTACCGGTGTTATCAACCACAACCGCATTGCTAATACCGTATTGGGTGTAATCGATGGTATCAGGCGAATCAGCATAGATAACTTTGATCTGATTACCGTTAGCGATCAAACAGTTGTTCTCTTTATCAACCGCAATAGTACCCAGGAAGGAGCCATGCACTGAGTCACGACGCAATAGGCTAGCACGCTTCTCCAAGTCACTATCTTTACCACGAACAACAATAGCGCGCAGACGCAGATTCTGACCACCACCGGTCTTTTCAATCAGCAAACGAGCCAGCAAGCGCCCGATACGACCAAAGCCGTAAAGAACAACATCAGTGGGCTCCGTCTGATCGCCATTTTTCTTGGCACCGGCCAGCTCTTCATTCAAAAACTCTTCCAGAGAGCGACCAGCACCCGCATTCTTGAATTTGATTGCCAACTTACCGATATCAACGTGAGCGCGAGCAAGATCCATTTTATCCATCGCCTCAAGCACTGGATAAGTATCGGATACCAACAGCTCCACGCCCTCGATTTGGCGAACATACTTATGGGCTTTAAGGATATTGATCACAGAACGCTTAACAATGACCTTGCCGAATACAGAAGTTTCGACTTCAGAATCACGATACAAACGGCCAATCACAGGAATCATGGATTCAGCGACAGCTTCACGTTCTTTCCAATCAGAAAAGATGTTTTCTCGACTCACAGGGCCACTCCAATATCGTCAGCGATAGAAATTCGAGGGCGTATTATGCTCTTTTGGCCAATTCGGGGCAATGACAAAAACCTATACTTTGGGTGCACTGCAAAAGACCCCCAAAACACCCCTAACCGCACCCTACGGACCAGCTCTCGGAAACTCCGCCAGCCGATAGCCAGCACAGGGCAAATAAAACCTATATGACTCATTACTTGCTAATAAAGAGGCAACAGCTACAATTCGCCCCTTCCAGCCATTTTTAAGAAGCCCTCTTTTTACATGCTTAGTGTTTTAACTAATATTCCATCCCTCGTTGCCAATAATGATCGCTATATCGGCAACTTAAAGGGCAGCGCCCGTGGCCTGCTGATTGCCGAACAAGCCCGTCAACACCCGGGATTATCATTGGTAATCGCCCGAAATTCCGAATCAGCCTCACAACTGAAAGCGGAAATTAATTTCTACGGCCCGGATATCCAAACCCTGAGCTTCCCCGATTGGGAAACACTGCCCTACGACAACTTTTCACCTCACCAGGATATTATTTCCCAACGACTCTTCTGCCTGCATCAACTTCAACACATAACTCAGGCAATACTGATCGTCCCTGCCGCAACGCTCATGCAGCGACTGCCCCCCAGCAGCTACCTGACCGCCAATAGCCTGGTACTCAACAGTGGGCAACAGCTGAACACCGATCAGATGCGTAACAGCTTAGTGGAAGCAGGCTACCATGCTGTCGATACGGTCTATGAGCATGGCGAATTTGCTATTCGGGGATCAATCCTGGATATCTTCCCCATGGGCAGTGAGCAACCCTATCGTATCGACCTGTTCGATGATGAAATCGACACCCTGCGCACCTTTGACGCTGAATCCCAGCGCTCTATTGAACAAGTGGACTCCATCCGCCTGCTTCCTGCGAAGGAATTCCCTCTTAACAAGACCGCTATTACCCACTTTCGTCAACAGTGGCGAGAACGTTTCGACGTAGACCCCAGGCACTGCCCGACCTACCAAGATATCGGCAACGGCATTGCGCCTCCAGGCATCGAGTACTACCTGCCACTGTTCTTTGAAGAAACCTGCTCGATACAAGATTACCTGCCCGCTAGCACCCAGCTTTTTGTTGATACAGGGTTAGAGTCAGCCTGCCAAGATTTCTGGCAAGAAATTAACAGCCGCCACGAAAGCCGCAACTACGATATTGAACGACCGATTCTTGCACCGCACCAAGCGTTCCATGAAGTTAACCAGGTCTTTTCCAAGCTGAAAAGTTTCCCCCGTACCATCCTTAGTGCCGACAGCGTAAAGAGCAATACCAACCTGGCGATAGAAACACCGCCCGAACTACCCGTTAAAGCCAAAGCCGACAACCCCTTGCAAGCGCTACAAACCAAGATTCAAAGCAATAATGGGAAGCTACTCTTTTGCACCGAATCTGCTGGCCGCCGAGAAGCGCTACTGGAACTGCTGGCCCGAATCAACGTGACCCCCATCGTTGTCGACAGCTGGAAAGATTTCCTAGCGGGCAACGACTCGATTGCCATTATCGTCTCCCCTATCGAACAAGGTCTTAGCCTGCCAACGCCCGCTATCGAACTGATCACCGAATCTCAGCTTTTCGGGCAACGGGTATTACAACGTCGCCGGCGTCGTAGCGAACAGGACAACAGCGACCTTATATTCCGCAATCTGACTGAATTACAGCCCAATGCTCCGGTTGTGCACGAACAACACGGTGTCGGCCGCTACTTGGGGTTACAAACATTAGAGCTGGACGGACAGCAGAACGAATTTCTGACCCTGGAATATGCCGACGCGGCCAAGCTTTACGTACCGGTATCAGCCTTACATTTAATTTCGCGCTACTCTGGAGCCAGTGATTCCCTGGCTCCACTGCACAAACTGGGCAGTGAACAATGGGGTAAAGCCAAGCGCAAAGCCATCGAGAAAATTCGTGATACGGCAGCCGAACTACTGGACATCTATGCTCGCAGGGCTGCCCGTGTCGGACGCAAGTTTCAGTGCCCCGATGAGCAATATGAAAGCTTCGCTGCCGGTTTTCCGTTCGAGGAGACCCCTGATCAAGAACAGGCAATTCTGGCTGTTATCAAAGACCTCATGGCTACAACGCCCATGGATAGATTGGTCTGCGGTGATGTTGGTTTCGGCAAAACGGAAGTGGCCCTGCGCGCTGCATTCCTTGCAGTACAAAGCGGCCATCAGGTAGTGATTCTGGCGCCGACAACGCTATTGGCCCAACAACATTTCCAAACATTCCAGGACCGCTTTGCCGACTGGCCGATCAACATTCAGGTTATGTCTCGTTTCCGCTCCGCCAAAGAGCAAAAAATCACCGCCCAAGGGCTGGCAGAAGGCCAGGTAGATATCGTCATCGGCACCCACAAACTAATACGGGGAGATCTCAAATTTAAATCCCTGGGGTTGCTAATCATCGACGAAGAACATCGGTTCGGCGTACAACAAAAAGAACGCCTAAAATCATTGCGCACAGACGTCGATATCCTCACCCTGACCGCTACCCCGATTCCTCGCACCCTGAATATGTCGATGGCGGGAATACGAGACTTATCCATCATTGCCACCCCGCCAGCCAGACGTCTGTCGGTTAACACCTTTATTAGAGAAAAAGATAAAAACCTGATCAAAGAAGCGATCCTGAGAGAACTATTGCGTGGAGGTCAGATTTACTACCTGCACAACGAAGTAAAAACCATCGAGAATTTAGCCCTAGAGCTGGAAGAGTTAGTACCTGAAGCCCGCGTAGCCATTGGCCACGGACAGATGCGCGAGCGGGAACTGGAGCAGGTGATGAGCGATTTTTATCACAAACGCTTTAATCTCCTGGTCTGCACCACCATTATTGAAACCGGCATCGATATACCCAACGCCAATACCATTATTATTGAACGTGCTGATAAGTTTGGCTTGGCACAACTACATCAATTACGGGGGCGCGTTGGCCGCTCCCACCACCAGGCTTATGCGTACCTGCTAACACCCAATGAGCGCTCTATGACCAAAGATGCGTCAAAACGGCTGTGTGCCATCGAAGCAGCTTCGGATCTGGGCGCCGGCTTCACCCTGGCCACTCACGATCTGGAAATCCGCGGCGCCGGAGAACTCCTGGGCGAAGAACAGAGCGGTCAGATGCAAGGCATTGGCTTCTCACTGTATATGGAGCTGCTTGAAGAGGCGATCCAGTCCATTAAAGAGGGCAAGACCCCTTCCATGGACAAGCCCCTTAACCACGGTGCAGAAATAAATCTGAGATTACCCGCGCTCATTCCAGACGGCTATCTACCCGATGTTCACAACCGCTTAATCCTGTATAAGCGTATTGCCAATGCAAAAACCAAAGAACAACTGAAAGACCTTCAAGTTGAAATGATTGATCGCTTTGGACTACTGCCAGAACCGGTGAAAAACCTTTTCCGTCTGACCCTGCTGAAATTAAAATCCCAGAAACTGGGTATCTGTAAATTAGACGCTGGCACCCAGAGCGGCAGAATGGAGTTTGAGGCCGTAACCCGGGTCGACCCTCTCACTCTGGTTAAGCTTGTACAAAGCCAGCCAAAAAAGTATGGACTCGAGGGCGGCAACCGACTTAAATTCAACTTAGATATGCAATCCAACGAGCAGCGTTTCCAGGCCATAGAACGGCTGCTGCAACAACTGACACCGACGGAGTAGCTGATGGTGCGACTATTTCTACAACGACTAGTTTCGCAACGACTGTTGTCGCAACGACCACTATTACAGCTACTGGTAGCTATTACTCTGATCAGCTCGTCAACATCTTGGGCTGCTGCCAGCAACGACGCCCGCTGGTATCAGGTTGAACTCTTTATTTTCAGCCAAAACCAAGACAATCTGAAGGCAGAAAGTTGGGACGATAAACTGCTTCCTCTGCAGCACAGCAAGGCCATCAGCCTATACGGTGAACGAGCACGAAAAGCTGGGCTAGTTTTATTAGATAGCAGCAGCCGCGCATTGCCCATTGCCAAATCTCTGATGAAACGAAGAGGCTACCAACCATTGTTTCATCAGGTATGGCAGCAACCCTTATTAGCCAAAAAACAGGCATTTCCGATAAAAATTCGCGGCGGTGAACAGTTAAACGATCACACCTTTGAGCTGGACGGAGATATCACCCTCGATATCGCCCGCTACCTGCATCTTCGCACCAACCTTTTTTATACCCTTAAAAAACCTGCGGACTGGCAAGGCTATTTAGCTCCAGAAGAAATCAGCGAGGAAACTGCTGTCGCGGGCACGGTCTCTGAGCTACTACCAATACCACTGGATACCGAAGCGCAAACTGCGGCAATTGAATTACCCTTCATCAGCAAAGACCCAACTCTGCTAACCGTGCAGATGAAACAGGGTCGCAGAATGCGCGGGGATCAACTGCATTATCTGGATCACCCGATGTTTGGTCTATTTATCAAACTCACCCGTATCAAAGGCCCAACCTCAGCCCATGAACGGACACCAGCGACCTCGGAGATTGCAGCAACGGTAATCCCCCCAACAGCCCAGATTATCAGCAGCACTGCAGAAAACATCCAACCCGAGCCTGTGGCGGCCACTCCCGTACCCCTGAATTTCAACCCGGCAGCCCTATCGCCTACGGGAACCCAATAACAAATTCGCAGAAAAATAGATTAGTTTTTCTAACCATTTAGCTGAAAAAGAGTCGTTTGATGGTTACGGGCGGAATCAGTAAGATAGCGTTATTCCTGCTGGGCAGAGCCAAAAGCAATTAGCCATCAGATCTCTCGGGTCGTTAGCACGGCATCGAAAGGTGAATTTTGTTGCTTTTCCTCACTGCTGATTTTATGCAGCTTGTTATCCAGCCTGAAGTTTTAATCCTCATCATCTTTTTGGCCCTCTTCTTGAGGGCTTTTTTTTGTCCAGTTCTCGGTGCCCTTTAGCTCCATAAAGCGATGAAACTCTTCTGCGGGCTTTGGTGTACTAAACAGAAACCCCTGCATGAAATCACAGCCAAATCCCTTTAAGGTTTCTAGCTGGGCGATATTTTCAACACCTTCTGCAACCACTTCAAAGTTCATCAAGTGGGCCATCTCATTAATCGCCTTAGTAATCACGAAGGAATCATCGTCATTATTGAGATCCACCACAAAACTACGATCAATCTTTAAGCGGTCAAGAGAAAAACGTTTCAGGTAGCTTAAGCTGGAAAAACCGGTGCCAAAATCGTCAATACTAAGCTTAACGCCAATCGCCTTAAGCGCGTCCAGCTGAACCATCACCGCCTCGGTATTTTTCATCATCACCCGTTCAGTCAACTCCAGTTCCAGTCGATCCGCCGGTATCGAGAACTCTGCTAACAAACCTTCGATCTCCTCAACCATGGCTCCGTTGATAAACTGTTGATAGGAAATATTCACCGCGATAGTAAAGCCCGGCCAAAGATCGGCATTCCAGCGCCGGTACTGCGTGCAGGCCTCTCTTAGCACCCAGCTACCTAATGCCTGAATGACGCCTATCTCCTCCGCCATGGGGATAAAGCAATCCGGCGGCAACAGACCTTTGTCGGGATGCTGCCAACGTACCAGAGCCTCAGCACCTACGACTTCGCCACTGAGAATCGATACCTGCGGCTGGTAGTACAGCACCAATTCTTTTTGTTCCAACGCACGTCTGAGGTCCACCTCCATCTGCAAACGATCAGCCACTTCGGTATTGATACTGCTTTCATAAAATTGATGACCATCACCACCATACTCTTTAGCCCGGTACATGGCCGCATCCGCATGGCGCAGCAGTTCACTCGAGCTGCCACCGTCTGCCGGATACAGGCTACAGCCGACGGATGCCGTCGTAATTACAGTATTTCCATCTATATCAATAGGCTGCCTAATAGCATTAAGGATCTGTTGCAGCAACCGCTGCACCGGAGCTAGGTCTTCCAACTCGGTCAGTACAAAGACAAATTCATCCCCCCCCATGCGAGCCAGAGTATCAACACTGCGGACAATGCCCGATAGCCGCTGGGCAACCTGCTTGAGAAGATTGTCTCCTCTTTCATGACCAAGACTGTCATTGATATATTTGAAGCGATCCAGGTCAAGAAATACCACTGCTACCTGCTTCCAGCTGCGCCTTGCGGTCTCGACAGCATGATTCAGCCGGTTCAGCAGCAACGCACGATTGGCAAGACCGGTAAGGTCATCATGGGTAGCCAAATGCTCTAACTTGGATTCGTAGCTGATGCGAGAACTGACATCCTGAGACACGCCAACATAGTGACTGACCCTGCCAGACTCATCGCGCACGGGGGCGACATGTATCTCGTTCCAGAACGAGGCACCATCTTTGTGGTAGTTTTTTATCACCACCGTGACACCGGATTCGTTTGCCAGGGCTTGATTGAGCAGCCGCAGACCGTGCTGATTGTTCTCTCCATTACAAAGAAACACGAGATTACGCCCAATCACTTCTTCAAGGGCATAGCCAGTCATCGCTGTATACGCCTTATTGGCGTAGACAATTGGGTGGTTGGGCTGGCGCCAATCGATAATAACAATTCCATTACTGGAAGACTCTAGAGCGCGGTGTTGTAGCCGCAGCTGCACCTCTGATTCACGTTGTACACAGAGATTTCGCTGGGTTTCAATGCCATATCCTAGATCCATGGCCAACTCCAGAAAAAGGCCTACCTCCTGACTTTCAAAACGATCCATTGCTGAGATGACGATACCCAACACACCCAGGTTTTTTGCCCCAGCACGCAAACTAAACAACAGAATATTGTTACATCCATGCTGGCTAACAAAATCACCCCACCAGCGGCACGACGGCACCAATGCATCAATAGCCAATTGCGCATACTCGACCGGAATCTGCGGCGAGTTCAACCCCTGCAATGTTTCCCTGGGCAGTTCAGAAGCGGAGCGAACACCTAAGCCAGCGACATAACACTGCCCTAACTCCAACATCTGAGGCTCATCGCCACTTAAAAGGCTGACCCATGCCAGAGGATACTGACCGCTATCAACAATAATCCGGCAATAATCCAGCAACAAATTTCGCTCATCCACAGCATGAATCAATGCATGATTAGCGCTACTTAGCACCCGATAGATACGGTTAAGGTGACGGATCTGAGTTTCAGCCTGATAGTGCTCACGCATATCGCGAATAATGGCCGTTACTATTTTGCGGCCATCACTGATCAATGCGCCAATATTTATCTCCACTGGGAATATGTCACCGGCTTTATTGCGTGCCTTGAAGCGATCTTGTCGATGTTTCTGTATAAAGCGACGATCAGATGACAAAAACTGCTGCCGATGCCCTACATGCTCTCCGCGCTGGGCCTCCGGTATTAGTATTTCTACGGCCTGCCCTACCAACTCCTCACGACTATATCCAAACAACAGCTCAGCCTGTCGGTTAATCAAGGAAATAACGCCTTGATCATTAGAAATGACAATCGCATCAGGGGCTGCTTCCAATACGATCTTATAGCGGGCTTCGGTGGTTACCAGATTTTGCTGGCTAAGCTCCAGATCATTCAGCTTTTGCACCAGCTGGCTGAGCGTCCTGGCCTGATGAATTTCCGGTATTTCCTGCACCAGCGCTTGTACTAGAGAATCCGTATCAGGATGATCTTCACTGTGGTTTAGCACGGCATCAACGGTATCTAACAGATGGGGAAAGTCCTGGGGACTAATCAGGTAATGACTAACGCCTAAGCGGAAGGCCAGCTTCTGATCTTCAGGGTCCAAAAAATGAGAAGAATAAAAAATAATTGGCAACGCTCGGAGTTCGGGCTCAGCGCGTAACTGACGACAGAGACCAAAGCCGTCCATCACCGGCATCAAAATGTCGGAAATAACCAGATCAGGGGGAGATCGATGGATTTTGTCTAGAGCAACCTTACCGTTATCCGCCGTGGAAACCAGATAACCGGCATCCTGCAGCTGAATCCGTAACAGTTCTAGGGTAAACGATTCATCATCAACGACTAATATTCTAGCCTTGCGTCCATTCATAGCAGCATCTCGCAGCAGGCAATGCAGCGTTTGTTAGCATCTGGAAACAGGCCAGAACTACACTAAGACAGGATAGCTAATAGCATAGCAGCCACAAAAATACGGGGGCTATTTTAAACAGACTCAGTTTCTAAATACGCAAAAGCAGGGCCGGGAATCTATACACCACTTCGAATCAACCCACCCAGTCCGCGCTCATCCAGAGCCTGATTAAGCATGGCACGAATTTCATCTTCGCTATCCATGCTAAGCGCGCGCTGGAGCAACTGTTCGGCCTCCAAAAAGGTAAAGGAACGAATCACATGCTTCACGCGCGGCAAACCGTGGGCGTTCATGCTCAGCGAATTAATACCCATCCCCATTAACAGCAGCACAGCAGCAGGATCTGCGGCCAGTTCACCACACAAACTCGCCTCCAAGCCGAGTTCCTTGCTGCTAGTGGTAATCAGATGCAACGCTCTCAGTACAGCCGGATGCAGGCGGCTGAACAGTCTTGCTACGTGATCATTATTGCGATCGACTGCAAGCAGGTATTGGGTCAGATCGTTAGTGCCTATAGAGATAAAATCCAGCTTGGGTGCTAAAAAATCCAGCAGAAACATGGTTGAAGGCACTTCCACCATGATCCCTATCAGGGGCCGTTTAATAGCAAGCTCTTCCTCTGCCAGAGACGACAAGGATTTATCCATCAGCTCCAGAAAGCTATCCACTTCATCCACGGAACTAACCATCGGCAACATGATGCGAAGATTATCCAGTCCCTCGCTAGCTCGCAGCATGGCCCTAAGCTGACCGCCGAAGATCTCTGGATGATCAAGAGTGAAACGCACACCACGCCACCCCAGATAAGGATTATCTTCCACAACGGGAAAGTAAGGCAGCGGCTTATCACCACCAATATCCAGCGTACGCATAGTTACCGGGCGCGGATGAAACGCCTCTAATACCTTGCGATAAACCTGACACTGATGCTGCTCAGAAGGAAAGGATTCATGGATCATAAAGGGAATTTCAGTGCGGTAAAGACCAACGCCCTCGGCCCCCTTGCTCAAACCTGGCGACATGTCCGCTAGAAGACCAGTATTCACCAACAGCGATATCCGCGTACCGTCAGGCGTCTCAGCGGGCAGGTCCCGTAACTTATCGAGGGAACGATCGAACTCATCTTCCTGACGTGCCAGTCGGATATATTCCGCCAGCAGTGCACTGGAAGGCTGGAAGTGAACCCGGCCGCGATAGCCATCAATAATGGCACTCTGTCCAGCCAACTTGCGTAGAGGTAGCTCCCCCACTCCCATCACAGCGGGAACACCGAGAGCACCTGCTAATATAGCGGTATGGGAAAGAGCCGAACCTTGCTGACAGACGATACCAGCCAGATTTTCCAAAGGTATTTCAGCAATATCGGAAACGCTGATCACCGCACCTACTAGAATAATCGGCTGGTCATATTGGGTGGGTTTAGCGTCAGGCTCAACTAGGTAGCGCAAGACTCGTAAACCTATATTACGAATATCCTCACCACGAGCCTGAAAATAAAGATCTTCCATGCCTTCAAAGATCGCGGCATGCTCTTCGATCACCAGTTTTAGCGCCGCCGGTGCAACCAGGCCATCAGCTATTTTATTACGAACCGTTTGCTGCAGATCATCGGACTCAAGAATCATCCGATAGGCTTCAAAGATGGCATGTACATCCCCAGGCGTATCCGCCATCTGCTCGTGACCTTGATCCAGTTCTTTACTAACAGAACCCAACGCACGATCAAATTCAACGAGTTCGGTCGCAATATCCAGAGAACAAAGCTCTTCCACATCTTTAAAGCAAACATTACCACCGGCTAAAGCCACCTTACCGATACCAACGCCGGGGGAACCAACAATTCCATCGACATGGGTATTCGCTTTTTTACCCTTCTTCAGTAATTTGGAGACCTTGCCACTATTAATCGCGTGCCCCAGCGTACCAGCAAGCTGGGCAGCCAAGGTGACTAGAAACGCTTCTTCTTCCTCGTCAAACTGGCGGATTTGCCGCTGCTGTACCACCAGCACACCAACCACTTGACGATAATGTACGATAGGCGCACCCAGAAAAGAGTGATAATCCTCTTCATGGGTTTCAGGGAAGTAATGAAAATTAGGGTGCTGAACCGCATCATCGGTGTTCAACACCTGTTGGCGCTCGGCGATGGTTCCCACCAGCCCATCTCCTACAGGCATTCGCACTGAGCCAACTGCAGTAGGATCGAGACCATCGGTACACATCAGCACTAGATCCTGGCTGTCTGCATCCATCAGATAGATACTGCAGACATCGACGGCCATGACTTCCTTTGCTTGGCAGGAAATCAGTCGTAACGACTCATCAAGGGTTGATGCCCCGTTAACATCCTGAACAATCCGTCGCAAACGACCAAGACTAGGCATCCCGCGTACTCCCATAGATCCGTGGTTACCGAGAAAGATCCCGGCATTCTCTAATACTTAATCATCCCATACTAAAAAGAAAGCCGTATGACCGCTTTATGTCGAGGATTTCTGTAAAGAAAACCGCCCCTAGATAAACAGGCAACGACTATGCACGAACATAGCTTGCTGCTGTCGCATCAATGGACAAGCAATGATGCGAATCGCCAAAATAATGGCTAAGTATCTATCTCCATGATTTTTCTGACACTTGTCTCTTAACGGACCCTAGAATCCACCGATTAGCTAGAATCACTACTAGGAACGCCCACTGCGGCACTAGGTCTTTCACTCTTGTCTGGGATATAATGGCCCGTTTTATTCAGGCAATATTTCTAAGTAGGTAAGTTGTCCATGGCCAAGAAGTTATTCATTAAAACCCACGGTTGTCAGATGAATGAGTATGACTCATCTCGAATTGCCGATCTGTTGGGAGAAAGCCATGAGATGGAGATTACCGACAACGAAAAAGAAGCCGATGTACTGCTGCTGAATACCTGCTCTATCCGCGAAAAAGCCCAGGACAAAGTGTTCCACCAGCTGGGGCGCTGGAAAAAACTGAAAAATAAAAATCCCGAGCTGATGATCGGCGTTGGCGGCTGCGTTGCCAGCCAGGAAGGGGATGCGATTCGCAAACGCGCGCCTTATGTGGATATGGTTTTCGGTCCACAGACCCTGCACCGCGTTCCTGAAATGATCGACCTGACATCTCAAGGAAAAAGCGGTCATGTCGATGTTAGCTTCCCGGAAATTGAAAAATTCGACCGCCTCCCTGCCCCGACTGTCGAAGGGGTTGAAGCTTTTGTATCAGTAATGGAAGGCTGCAGCAAATACTGCACTTTCTGTGTCGTACCCTATACCCGTGGCGAAGAAGTCAGCCGCCCTGTTAACGACATCCTCGTTGAAGTAAACCAACTCGCCGAACAGGGTGTTCGAGAGGTCAACCTGCTAGGCCAGAACGTAAACGCTTACCGTGGTGACGATGGCCAGCAGGGATTAGTCGACCTGGCCGAATTGATCGGCTACGTAGCAGCGATTGATGGCATTGACCGTATTCGCTTTACCACATCACACCCGATGGAATTTAGCGACAGCCTGGTTGAAGCCTTTGCCAACATTCCAGAACTGGTAAGCCATGTTCATCTGCCGGTACAAAGCGGCTCCGACCGCATACTGATGGCCATGAAACGCGGCCACACCGCCCTCGAATACAAATCGATTATCCGCAAATTACGCAAGATCCGCCCCAACATCAGCTTGTCCTCTGATTTTATTATCGGCTTCCCCGGCGAAACTGATGCTGACTTCGAAGACACCATGAATCTGATCCATCAAATCGGTTTCGATCACTCCTTTAGTTTTGTCTACAGCCCCCGCCCTGGCACTCCTGCCGCGGAACTGCCAGACAATACCGAAGCTGAAACCAAAAAACAGCGATTGTCACTACTACAACGACGCATTATCAGCCAGGCCATGGATATCAGCCAGGCGATGCTGAATTCCGAGCAACGTATCTTGGTCAGCGGTTATTCGAAGAAAGACCCCGGCATGCTGCAGGGACGCACAGAAAATAATCGCGTCGTTAACTTCTCCGCGATTGACCCTGATTTGATTGGCCATTTCGCGACGGTAAAGATACGCGAAGCCTACGCAAACAGCCTGAGAGGGGAACTGATCTCCTCAGAACTTGATCAAAACTAGTAGTATGACTATTACTACCTTATAAAAGTATTTTATTAGCAGAGTTACCCAGGCTGAACCCATCCGGGGTAATCTAACAAGAGGTTTGAAATTTCCTTGCCCACAGAAAACGCAATCCGTTTCACACTGGAGCCTGACAACCCCACCCACCTTGCCAACCTATGCGGCCAACTGGATGAACATCTCCGGCTTATCGAAAAACGTCTTGGCATTCAGATTCTGAATCGTGGCAACAATTTCCAACTGCTAGGCGATAATCAGACTGCCAAGATCGTCTCCGATATTCTACAACAGCTGTACAATGACGCCAAAACCGGTACGCAATTAACGCCCGATATGGTCCATCTATCACTACAGCAGGCAGATATCGAAAATAAGGTTGAACATGGCCACCCATATACTTCTGCGCAGACCAGCAATTTATCGATACAGACCAAGAAAGCGCTGATTCGAAGCCGCGGCCCTAATCAACAGCACTACATCAAGAACATCCAGGACCTGGACATCAACTTCGGTATCGGCCCTGCGGGCACAGGCAAGACTTTCCTAGCGGTAGCCTGCGCGGTCGATGCTCTCGAACGGGAACAGGTAAGGCGCATCCTATTGGTTCGCCCCGCGGTTGAAGCCGGTGAAAAACTTGGTTTCCTGCCCGGCGATCTAAGCCAGAAGATCGACCCTTATCTACGCCCTCTGTATGACGCTCTTTATGAGATGCTTGGCTTTGATACCGTGTCTCGCCTGATTGAACGCAACATCATCGAAGTAGCACCACTGGCCTATATGCGTGGACGCACTCTGAACCACTCCTTTGTGATTCTTGACGAAAGCCAGAACACCACGCGCGAACAGATGAAGATGTTCTTAACCCGCATAGGCTTTGGCTCCAGTGCAGTGATCACCGGCGACATTACCCAGGTAGACCTTCCCAAGAGCACAGAGTCCGGACTCAAACACGCCATGAAAGTACTGGATGGCGTGGCCGGTATCGGCTTCACCCACTTCTCTGCCAAAGACGTTGTCCGGCACCCGCTGGTACAGCGTATTGTTCAGGCTTACGATACCTTTGATTCTATCTCTCATCTCGATTCTTCTTCCAACAGCCAGAGCAAACCTTCGCAGCCATGAGCATCTATGTAGATATACAGTTGGCGACGGAAGTCAGCGAACTACCCTCCGAACAACAGCTACTGAGCTGGACTGAACTAGCGCTGGATAGTCGTCGTAGCGACGCCGAACTGACTATCCGTATCGTTGACGAACAAGAAAGCCAAACCCTGAATAATGACTACCGCGGCAAGGACAAGCCGACCAATGTCTTATCATTTCCCTTTGAAGCCCCGGAGGGTGTCGAGTTAGACTTACTGGGGGATCTGGTCATCTGCGCCCCAGTGGTAGTGATAGAAGCTCAGCAGCAACACAAAAACATTGATAATCACTGGGCTCATATGGTCATCCACGGTACTCTGCATCTGCTCGGCTATGACCATATTGAAGATGATCAAGCCTTGGAGATGGAATCCCTAGAAACGCAGTTATTAGCACAGATCGGCATTGCCGATCCATACGAGAGGCAACAGCAACAATGAGCGAAGATCGATCGACGAACGGCCAGGGTAATAAATCCTGGCTGGAACGACTCGCCCAAACTTTCTCTGACGAACCCAAAGACCGAGTGGAGCTGCTAGCGCTACTGCGCAATGCAGAAAAGAGCCAGGTTCTGGACACCGAAGCCCTGAGCATTATCGAAGGAGCCCTCGAGGTTTCCGATATGCAAGTCCGCGAAATCATGGTGCCACGGCCTCAGATGATCGTCATCAACGCGGAATTAAGTCCGAAAGAATTTCTACCCGATATGATCGCAGCAGCGCACTCCCGCTTCCCGGTTATCGGCGAATCTCCCGATGAAGTCATCGGCATCATGCTAGCCAAAGATCTACTGCCCTATGTCATCAAGGGCATCGATAGCTTCGATATCAACAACCACCTTCGCGTGGCAACTTTTGTTCCGGAAAGTAAACGACTCAATATCTTGTTGGAAGAATTTCGGGCCACCCGCAACCATATGGCTATCGTAGTAGATGAATATGGTGGTATAGCTGGCCTGGTCACCATCGAAGACGTTCTGGAACAGATCGTCGGTGAAATCGAAGATGAATATGACGAATATGACGAAGATTCTCATATCAAAAAATTCGAGAACAACGGATACATTGTCAAGGCCTTAACGCCAGTCGATGATTTCAACGAATACTTCAAGTCCGAATTAGACGAAGATGAGTTTGACACTATTGGTGGCATCGTCACCCAGCGGTTTGGACGCTTACCTCAAAAAGAAGAATCGGTAGACGTTGGCAACTTTACCTTCAAGGTAGTTAACGCTGATAATCGTCGCATTCGGCTATTGCAAGTAACGCCTCTGAAAGAGCCTTCCAGCGCCTGAATCCATGCCAGTAAACTTTAACGGCTTAAAAGGATTTAATGGCCACCTGCTGGCATTGCTGGCAGGCTTAATCGCGCCCTTAGGCTTCGCTCCGTTCCAATACTGGGCAGTTTCTGTCCTGTCCTGCCTGCTATTCCTTTACTCCCTGGCCAACACTGATATAAAAACGGCCAGCTTCCGTGGCTGGCTTTACGGTGTTGGTTTTTTTGGCGCAGGCGTATCCTGGGTTTACGTTAGCATCAATCAGTTTGGTCACGCAGCCCCCTGGCTAGCGGGCCTATTAACGTTTATTTTTGTCTGCGCGATCGCCCCGTTTTTTGCTATACAGGCTGCGCTCTATCGACTGATTGCAGGCTCCGAAGCAGCATCACACAAATGCTATATGTGGATGGGGTTTCCCGCCGTATGGGTATTGTCTGAATGGTTCAGATCCTGGTTTCTAACCGGCTTCCCCTGGAACTACCTCGGTTATGCGCCAATAGATTCCTGGCTCGGCAGCTGGGCACCTATAACCGGTGTCTATGGACTAAGCTTCTGCACCGCGCTGCTGGCCAGCTCCATCTATCTATTGCTGCAACGGCCGAAACAAAAACTGTTTATTGCCGCTCTGGCCGGCCTGATACTGCCAGCTTTTCTAGGATTACTATTAACCCAAAAAACCTGGATCCAGCCATCAACAGCGGCACCATTGAAAGTCGCACTGGTACAGGGAAACACCCCGCAAAATCTTAAGTGGAATCCAGACTACCGCCAGCACATTATCGACAGCTATATAAAGTCGACACTGATGAACCTGGACCGAGACCTTATCATCTGGCCGGAAACCGCCATTCCCCGGCTGCTAGTTAACGTAAGACCAGCACTGGTACCCCTAGAAGAATTATTGAACGAAAGTGGCATCGGGCTAATCACCGGGGTACCTACCCATACGGGATCCGGTCAGCAGAAACAGTACTTCAACTCCGTTGTCGGATTAGCCAGCGCCCAGGGCATTTATCACAAGCAGAGGTTAGTGCCATTCGGCGAGTACGTGCCACTGGAAGATATGCTAAGAGGCCTGATTACCTTCTTTGATCTGCCCATGTCCAGCTTCAGCCTGGGACCAGCGAACCAACCTCCCATGCGTTTAAGCAACGGACAGCAGCTGGCCTCCTTTGTTTGCTATGAAATCGTTTATCCTGACCTTGTGGCCAACGACAGTCGCAACGCGGACTATCTGCTAACCCTGAGCAATGACAGCTGGTTCGGGGACAGCCTAGCACCCCACCAACATCTGCAAATGGCAAGGATGCGTGCAAAAGAGAATGGCCGCTACCTTATACGAGCCACCAACAACGGCATCTCAGCCATCATTGACGCCAATGGCAACATCCTCAAACAAACCGAACAGTTTGTCGCAGAGGTTCTGCGAGCAGAAGTCATTGCCATGACCGGCAACACTCCCTTCAGCCGTTTTGGGTCGGTGCCTGTGCTAAGCTTCTGCCTACTAATATGTATTGCTCTATTTACGTCTAACCAAGCAACACGGAAGCGCCATCACCGCACCTAGGACCGCGGCTATAACGCAACGTCCTGTACGGAGGCTGCGAAAATATCAACCGTTAAGGCCAGATTTTACTGTCGCGATGAAAATAATGAGACTCGCATTGATGACAAGGCTCTATCACCGCCGCTTCAGTCAGCTGCACCAATGCCCCACACTCCAGGCAACGCAAGGTACCCACACCCGATATCTCACCGGCCATATAATCCTCAGGACCATGCTCTAGACGCTGGGCCAGCTCAACCTGCTCAATACGCGTCTTGTCCGCCAGCTCCTTGAGCATATCGACGACCCGCTGCTCTAGGATATTAAGATCAAACTTTAACCAGGACGCCAAGCCCTCGCCAGTCTTATGAGCGTAGTACCCCAGATCTTTCAGATCACGCTTCAGGTAGGCCTGCAGCAGATCCAGTTCGTCTCGGGTCATATCCTCCGCTGCCAGCTCTATTTCAGCCGCTTCTTCGATTTTCTCTTTGATAAAAGGCCACGATTTCTTCTCAAATCCGTCCACTGACAGGTACACGCGCTCCAGCAGGCGGGTGTAGACCGCTGGTGCCTCTAGTGAATGCTCTGGGATCGGTTTTTTGGTGCGATCATCAGTTTTCATTTCAGGCTCTCTTACATCGTCGGCTCAATTATGACCAAAACCCTTAAAACTACTACCTAAGGAGATTGATCCCTATCTGTCTTGTACCTTCTATTGTATCCTAGTCGCAAATTTTTCAAATTATTTTGACTGTATTCGCAGCAACCGGATAATTCCCGGCTTTGCTCCCTTATTGCGTTGAATTTCTTATCAGTGACCGAGGCAAGATGAACGAACAGTACCAACCCCAGAAACTCGAAGCACAGGCTCAACAGTACTGGATAGACAACCAGAGTTTCAAGGTAGAAGAAGATTCTAGCAAAGAGACATTCTACTGCCTTTCTATGTTCCCCTACCCCAGTGGCCGATTGCATATGGGGCACGTGCGTAATTACACCATCGGTGATGTAGTCAGCCGTTACCAGCGCATGCAGGGCAAAAACGTGCTTCAGCCCATGGGCTGGGATGCCTTCGGTCTGCCCGCAGAAAACGCAGCCATCAAGAACAACGTCGCCCCGGCAAAGTGGACCTACGAAAACATCGAATACATGAAAACCCAGCTAGGATCCTTGGGTTTTGGTTATGACTGGGACCGTGAATTAGCGACCTGCCACCCTCAATACTACCGCTGGGAACAGTGGTTTTTCACTAAGCTGATGGCAAAGGGACTGGTTTATAAAAAAGAGGCCGAGGTTAACTGGGACCCAGTAGACCAGACGGTATTGGCTAATGAACAGGTTATCGATGGTCGCGGCTGGCGCTCCGGGGCTCTCGTTGAACGCAAAAAGATTCCCCAGTGGTTTCTGAAAATCACCGATTATGCTGATCAATTATTGGATGACTTGGATAAGCTAGAACACTGGCCAGAACAGGTTCGCACCATGCAGCGCAACTGGATCGGCCGCTCAGAAGGTGTCGAGTTAAATTTCCATGTGGACGGCTATGGAGACCTGGAAGTCTTTACCACCCGCCCGGACACCCTGATGGGAGTCACCTATGTGGCGGTGGCTGCACAGCATCCACTGGCATTGCAAGCAGCAGAAAAAAACCCTCAGCTAACGGCTTTTATTGGTGAATGCAAAAACATCAAAATGGCCGAAGCCGATATGGCGACGATGGAGAAAAAGGGCATGGCCCTGGGCATCGAAGCCGTCCATCCGCTGACCGGAAAAAAAGTCCCGGTCTGGACTGCTAACTTTGTACTAATGGACTACGGCTCAGGTGCGGTTATGTCGGTTCCCGGCCATGATCAGCGCGACTGGGAGTTTGCTCATAAGTACGATCTTCCAATTAAACAGGTGATTCGTTCACTGGATCCGGCTGTGGAAGTCGATATTGATAAAGAGGCCTTTACCGACAAAGGCGTATTGGTCAATTCCGGTAAATACAGCGATCTAGAATTTGATGTCGCCTTTAAGATGATCGCCTCTGACCTAGAAGCCAATAACAAAGGTAAGGTCACCGTTAACTACCGTTTACGCGACTGGGGAGTTTCCCGTCAACGCTACTGGGGCACACCAATCCCTGTTATCAACTGCGACAGCTGTGGTCCGCTTCCTACTCCTGAAGAGCAGCTCCCAGTGGTACTGCCGGTAGATGTTGAATTTGACGGCATCGGTTCTCCCATCAAAAAGATGGAAAGCTTTATCAACACCACCTGCCCTAAGTGTGGTGGTGCCGCAGAGCGCGAAACCGACACCTTTGATACCTTTATGGAATCAAGCTGGTACTACGCCCGCTACGCCAGCCGCAGCACCGAAAACGCCATGCTGGATCCGGACAAGGCCAATTATTGGTTGCCTGTAGACCAGTATATCGGTGGTATTGAGCACGCCATCCTGCATCTGCTCTACTCCCGCTTCTACCATAAGCTGCTGCGAGATGAAGGACTGGTCAGCTCCGATGAGCCCTATCGCCGTCTGCTATGCCAAGGCATGGTACTAGCCGAAACCTTCTATCGGGAAACCGAAAGGGGGGGACAGGACTGGATTGCACCTACTGACGTTAATGTTCAAACCGATGACAAAGGCCGCATTACTGGCGCCACTCACCAGCACGATGATGAGCCGGTCATCTACGCCGGTATGTCAAAGATGTCCAAGTCTAAAAACAATGGTATTGATCCGCAGGTCATGATCGACCTCTACGGCGCTGATACTGTGCGCCTGTTTATGATGTTTGCCGCCCCACCAGAGCAATCTTTGGAATGGTCTGACACCGGTGTTGAAGGCGCCAACCGCTACCTTCGCCGCTTCTGGAGATTGGCCTTCGATCACCTTCAGGCTGGTCCTGTCGACGCATTAGATGTCGCCTCTCTTAATGAGAAACAACAAGAAGTGCGTCGCAAGACCCACGAAACTATCCGCAAGGTCAGTGACGATCTCGAACGTCGCCAAACCTTCAACACGGCTATCGCCGGTGTCATGGAGCTAAGCAATACCGTCAGCCGCTTCGTTGATGCCAGCCCTCAGGGTCGTGCTGTGGTGCAAGAAGCACTAGAAGCCGCCACCCTGCTGCTAGCACCGATCACTCCGCATATCTGCCACGAACTCTGGGCTGCTTTGGGCCATGAAGACAACGTATTAGCGGCATCCTGGCCGACTGTGGATGAGTCCGCACTGATACGCTCATCGATTGAGATCGTGGTTCAGGTTAACGGTAAGCTTCGGGCCAAAATGGAAGTGCCGGCAGATGCCGACCGTGATCATGTCCAGCAGGTTGCCCTGGCCAATGAAAACGTCATGCGTTTTACCGACGGAAAAACCATTCGCAAGGTCATCGTAGTACCCCAGAAACTGGTCAACATCGTGGTAAGCGGCTGATGCTCAGCTTGTTCCCACGTAACCTGATCGAGCGCCGGCAGCTTCTACTGCTGGTGCCTTTGTTTTTGGCCTTGGTAATCAGTGGCTGCGGCTTCAAGCTCAGAGGGGCCGTAGACATCCCTGATTCATTGAAGCGGGTCTACTTCACTGCCAAGCAGGAATCCTCCTCAGTTCGAGCCACCAAGCGACTGCTGAAAAGTAATGGCGTTGAACTGGTTAGTCATGCCGGCGCGGCCCCCTATCATCTGGATATCTTAACCGAAACCAGCAAACGCCGAGCAGCAACCCTTAATTCCAACGCCAAGACCAAAGAATATGAACTGCGCTCGACTCTGACCTTTCAGATACTCGACAGCGCCAACAAATCGATCCTCGAGCCTACCGAACTGATCATCGAGCGTGTTTACACCTTCGATGAAAACAACGTCAACGCCAAGGACGCCGAAGAAGCGCTGCTGCGTCGTGAAATGCACGACGACCTGGCCCGACAATTGGTCCGACGTTACTTGGGTCTAGCGACCCGTTAAGGAGTATCAGCCTTGAAGCTGAATCCCGATCAGTTAGGTTCACAGTTACAGAAACCGCTATTACCGGTCTATCTATTGACCGGTGATGAGCCATTGCTGATTCAGGAATGTAGCGACAGTCTGCGCAAGGCTGGTAGAGAGCAAGGTTTTATCGAGCGCGACGTGCTGCACGCTGAACCCGGTTTCCAGTGGGAGACACTACTGGAAAAAGCTAACAGCATGTCTCTGTTCTCAGATAAGCAGCTGGTTGAACTGCATATTCCCAATGGCAAACCCGGACCCAAAGGCTCCGATATCCTTGTCAGCTACCTAAGCTCTCCTTCACCGGACACCTTGCTAATTATTTACTGCCCGAAGCTCGATGGCAGCGCACAGAAAAGCAAATGGTTTAAGGCCATCGATACGGCTGGAGCCACGGTAACCTTCTGGCCTATTGACATCGACCGCCTACCCGGCTGGATTAACGGCCGTTTACGACAAGCCTGTGTCGAGGCAACCCCTAGTGCCGTACAGATGCTGACTGACCGGGTAGAAGGCAACCTGCTGGCTGCAATCCAAGAAATCGAAAAACTCAAACTGATTTATTCCGGCCAACAGATCACCGACGAAGATATTCTCGCCAGCGTGTCAGATAATTCTCGCTATGACCTGTTTAATCTTGTCGATACTGCCCTTAAGGGGGGCTCAGCCCGCTGCTTGAAAATCCTCCGTGGACTGCAAGCAGAAGGAGTCGAACCTACATTGTTACTTTGGGCCATTAGTCGAGACCTCCGGGTTCTGCTTACTCTTGCTCATGAATCTCAAGGTTCGGCCATAACAGAGCCTCAATTCAAGAAACATCGAATCTGGGGGAACCGTAAAGGACTGATTGGTAAAGCTTTGCGCCGAAATTCATCCCAGACGCTGTCTTTATTACTACAGAACTGTAGTGAGGTAGATCGTTCTATCAAAGGTGGAAACCCCACCTCACCTTGGATATTGCTCACTAATATCGTTCTTCAGCTAGCAGGATCCGACTCCCAAAGCTAGATAACCCTCCTCTTGGTAAAATCCCTGACCAACTGTTTTCAAACCAGCGTTTCACTTTTAATTTTATTGATTTAGCGCAAATACCCAATATCAATACACTGCGCTAGATCAACGCTAAACTTGTAAAAGGTCAGTTAAGGTAGATAGCGTGAGAATAGATTTAGCGGGTTGTTAAGTAGATGAAGTCTAGTGACGGATATACATTGGTCGAGATGATTGTGACCGTAGCCATAGTCGGGATACTGATCGGTATCGTGGCCCCCAGCTTTACGGGTTTTGTAAAAGACAATCGCTTCACCAGCCAGATTAATACGCTTATTGGCACAATCCATTACGCCCGTGGGGAAGCCGCTAGCCGACGCAGTATCGTTACCCTTTGCGCCAGCAGTAATAGCTCTTCCTGTAGCAATTCAAATAGTTGGGAAACGGGCTGGATCATTTTTTCGGATAGCAACAACAGTGGTAACGGCATCATTGACGGTGCTGATGAATTAATCCTGACTCAAGAGGCACTAGAGGGTGGAAATACCCTTCGCGAATCTGGCTTTGGGTTCACCGGTGCGGGCAAAATCCATTTTAATGCCAATGGATTTTTGTACGCAACCGACCCCAGCGCAGGCACCCTGACACTGTGCAACGATGACGGTGCTGCCGACGCTAAGGCGATTATCGTCAATATTTCTGGTACCTCGCGGCTAGCAACGGATGATAACGACGATAATATCGTTAATGATCACCAAGGCAGTTTGAGCAATATATCATGTCCATAAGCACTAATAGACAGCACCCCATTTGTGCAAAAGCGAAGGCCCAACGGGGCGTAGGCATGCTTGAAGTGCTGATTTCTCTGGTGTTGTTAACCACTACCTTATTGGGTGCAACCGCCATGCAACTAACCGGTTTGCAAAACAATCGCGGCTCCTACTACCGCTCCCAGGCCAGTCAGCTGGCCTACGATATTGCTGACCGTATCCGCATAAACTCAAGCTATGCCCTGGCCAACAGCAGCAACTACACCTTTAACACTTCCTCTGATGCCCTACCCTCTTCCACCAGCTGTATTGACCAGAGCAATGGCTGTTCTGATGCCAACCTGCGGGTGCAAGATCTTCGGGAATGGAGTGAAAACTTTATCGATGTCACCAGCATCGGCCATGACAACAATGATTATGGGGCCGTACTCCCTGGTGGCGTCGGCTCGATAACGGCGAGCGGTGCGGTATTTACGGTACAAGTAAGTTGGAGTGAAATCGACTGGAACATCGGTAGCAGTACCAACAAAGCCAACGCAACCAAACAGTTTGTACTCGACTTTAACCTGGCAAATTGAGCTATGAATAACCAACCGAACTACAACAAACAACAGGGCGTTTCATTAGTTGAGCTGATGATCTCCTTAGTGATCAGCAGCCTGCTGATGCTCGGTGTGTTCGAAGTATTTCTCGGCAGCAGCAACACTGATCGCGTCGCCCATGCCTTCGCAAGAATTCAGGAAAACGGCCGTCTGGCAATGGACATCCTCAGCCGAAATATCCGTATGGCAGGCTATCAGGGCTGTATTGACCCCGCCCTGATCGACATGAATATCATTGCTGACGACCCACCAACTATCGATCTCGGCAATGATGGCATTAAAGGTTATGAAACAGATAGCACTACCTGGAATACTGTCAATCGCAACGATGATCTCGATTCCATCACCGGCGTCCCTTCCGGCAGCGATGTGGTCTACGTCCAATACGTTTCCCCCTCCGGTGTCAACGTTGTCTGTAACGGCAACGGCATCACTTCTTGTGAAGCAGTGAACGCCAATATCAAGATCAACGACAACAGCGTCGGCCTCAATAAATACGACATTGCCATCGTTTCCGATTGTGAAAATGCCGATATGTTTCGCATCGTCAACATGATCGGTGATGCCAATGGCGACGGCTATACCACCCTGGCCCATTCCAATTCGCATAATTCCTCTAACAACCTGAGTAAGCCCTATGACGAAGATGCTCAGGTAATGACCTTTGAAGCCCTGGCTTATTACGTGAAAGATACAGGCCGCAATAACGCCCATGGTGAAGACATCTACTCACTCTATCATTTTGATGCGACTTACCATGACCCTAACGTCTCCACCATCACTGGCCGGGAGCAGGAGCTGGTAGAGGGTATCGAGCAACTGCAAATTCTCTACGGCGAACGTCTAGCAACCGGTAATATGCGCTTCGTACCAGCCGATGGCAGTGGACTTGATTTTGCTGACGTAGAAGCCGTTCGACTGTCCGTATTGGTGGCATCAACGGAGCCCGTGTTGCAAGCAGACGACAATAAAACCTACAAGCTACTAGAGACAGATGTTGAACCTGATGGTGCTACGCTGCCTGAGACGGTTCACCCTGACGATAGGCGTCTGCGCCAAATCTTTTCCAGTACCATTTATTTAAGAAATATGGGGACCTGATGATGAGTCAGCATACACCCACAGACATGTCACCACCTCATAAGCAACAAGGTGTTGTGCTGATCGCCTGCCTGCTAATGATTGTAATAGTGACGCTTATTGCTGCCACTAGTAGCAAAACAGCAACCTTCGAAGAGAAAATGGCCGCCAACGCACAAACCTATAACCGCACCTTCCAAGCGGCCGAAAGTGCCGTTGAACTTGGCTTCGATACAGAATCCCTGATGTTTGAAGCCATCGATGCCTCTGATGGCTTTTCTTCAGTTGCCAGTGTAGCCATAGGCAGCTCTGGGGTTTCAGCTACAGCACAGACACGCTTTATAGGAGAAGGTATCGCCCCGGGCAACTCCCTAGGTACCGCTTCCACTTTCCGCTATGAAGTACATGGTAGCGGAGAAATGACAGACATGAATGCTAGCACCTTGATTCGTCAGGGTTTCTATCGGGTTAGTTTTGTTACATCAACGGACCAGTAACCGCTGAATGTTAAACAGGAGCAAGATCATGAGAACATTAAGTCAACAAGCCCATACAAAAGTGCTCAGCTTTTTGGCCACTATCCTGATCTGTACACCCGCCTGGGCGGATGACACCGAAATTTATTTCGGCGGCTCCACTAATGTCACAGTTAAACCTAATGTGCTATTTGTACTGGATACCTCTGGCTCCATGACCAGCACAGACAGTGGCACCACCACCCGTCTTGATCGAATGAAAGCCGCCCTCACCGATATTCTGAACAATGTTCAGGACGTCAATGTCGGGCTGATGCGTTTTACCAACCCTGGCGGCCCAATCCTGTATCCAGTCACCGATGTCGATGCAACCATCATCTCCACCGTTCAGCAAGATGCACTTAGCGGTAGCACTACATCAGCTATTAAAGACGGCACTGACGATGCTGAACAGTCTAGCGACGGCAGCATGATCCTGAGCTCATCAACACTAGACATGACCACGGCCACTGCCAGCGCCAGCACCTCGATAACCATGCAGGTATCCTCCGGCAGCGACGATTCCGAAGAAAGAACCAACGATGGCAGTATCTACCGCAACAGTACCGATCTGGAGCTGATGGTCGGCGACAGTATTGAGCAAATAATCGGTTTACGTTTCAACAACGTCAGTATTCCTCCGGGATCCATCATTACCAGCGCCTCTCTGGAATTTGAAATCGATGAGCAGAACGCTGCTTCATCCAACGACGTAACTCTCCTCATTTCTGGTCAGGACACCGATAGTGCCGGTTCTTTCAGCACCACCGCCAACGATATCAGCAACCGCACAAAAACCACTGAAAATACCACCTGGGCAATCTCTGCTAACCCCGCAGTAGATGCCGCGCTTATTTCTCCAAGCGTCAGCGCCCTGGTCCAAGAAATTGTTAACCGCAGTGGTTGGTCTGTGAATAACTCCATGGTTTTTATCATGGAACATATCACCGGCAGTGGTATCCGTTGGACAGAGGCCTTTGAAGGCGAACCTTCCGCCGCCGCAAAACTGCATGTCACCTATATCGACGCCACCCCAATTTCTATCACGGCCCAGGTCAGTGCCAGTTACGATGACGCTGAGGAAGATGTAGATAATGGCCATATGAGCCGTACCAGCGGCGACCTGGAACTCATGAAAGACGGCAATGAAGTTCAAATCGTCGGACTTCGGTTTGGCACCGTTAATATCCCTGTGGGAGCGACCATTTCCGATGCACGATTGGAATTTGAAATCGATGAAGAAAAGAGCGAATCATCCGACCCGTTGACTATCAACATTTACGCGGAAGATGCCGATAATCCGGTGTCCTTCAGCAGTAGTGATTTTGATATTTCAGGGCGGACTAAGACAACTGCCAACAGTGCTTGGTCCATTACCAATAATCCCGCCGTCAACAACGCTCTGATTTCGCCAAATATAAGTAGCCTGGTACAGGAAGTGGTCGACCGAGGCGGCTGGGCCGACAACAATGCCATGGCCTTTATCATCGAACATGTCAGCGGCACCGGCATCCGCTGGGTTGAATCCGAAAATGGTGAAAGCAGTGCCGCAGCAAAGCTGCATGTGACTTATCTGTCGGGATCCACCACTCCCGCTGCTCAAACTATCGGCTTGCGCTTTAGCAATATCAACATTCCTCAAGGAGCAACGGTCTCCTCGGCGGTTATGTCATTCACTGCTGATAATGCCAACACAACAACGACCAGCTTAGTGTTATACGGTGAAGATGCGGACCAAAGCAGCAGTTTTACTAGCACCGCCAATGATCTGGGCGTGGTAAGTCGCCCGCGTACAACTGCCAGTGTCAATTGGAATAGCGCAGGCACGCTAACGGCCTGGGTGAACGGTACCCAGTATCAAAGTCCGGACCTGACTTCTATCATCCAGGAAATCGTCAACCGGGGAGGATGGTGCGGTGGTAACAGCCTATCTATCGTGGTTACCGGAACCGGACAGCGTATTGCTAAATCCTATGAAAGCGACCCCAGCCAGGCAGCTCAGCTTAGCATAACCTATGACCCGACCAGCAACCCTAGCGGTTGCATGAACTCTGAGTTTGGCGTGAGGGTTAACAGCAGCAGCGATGACGCTGAGCAGGCAAGTGGTGGTAGCGTTGATCTGACCAGTTCTGACCTTGAGCTAGTTACCGAATCCAGCGTCCAAACGATCGGCATGCGGTTTAATAATGTTCAGCTTAATCAAGGATCTACCGTTAACAGCGCTTATCTTGAATTTGCTGTAGATGAAACTACCGCTACTGAAGCAACCTCACTGACGATCAAAGCGGAATACGTAGATAGCTCATCGACCTTTACCACGGCCAGCAACAATATCAGCAGCCGGGCCACAACCACCGCCAGCACCAGCTGGTCTATCACGGATCAATGGTCTACCGAACATGAGTTGCAACGCAGCCCGGACATATCCTCTCTCGTAAATGAAGTTCTAGCCAGAGGCGGTTGGGCCGCGGGCAACAGCATGAGCTTTATCATTACCGGTAGCGGCAAACGGGTAGTCGAATCTTATGACGGCAGCAACCTGGCACCACGTCTGGTCTACTACGTAAACCCAACCACCGTTCCGACCACTAGCAACACCGTGCGCAGCAAACTGATTGAAGAGGTTAACAATCTCGATCATAAGAGCGGTACGCCTATAGTGGATACCCTCTATGAAGCAGCGCGTTACTTCCGCGGTGAAGAAATCGACTACGGCAAAACCCGCGGCACCGGCAGTGATTCAGACAAGGCCGCTACCCGTGTATCCTACCCAGCTTCCTACACTGGCGGCACCTTGGTTCAGCCCACAGGTTGTAGCGATGACAATCTCGGCAGCAGCGCCTGTGCGGACGAGCAAATTACTGGATCTCCAATTTATACCACCCCCATCATCGAGTCCTGTCAGTCGAATCATATTGTATTGCTGACCGACGGTTATGCCAGCGTCAATACCGCTGTAGCAAAAGTTCAAACCATGACGGGCGATACCAGCTGTACGGACACTGGATCTTCAGCCTGTGGTCCGGAGCTAACGTATTATCTGAAAAATACCGACCAGATACCCTCGGGGATGGCTCAGGACCAGACCATAACCACCCATGCCATCGGCTTTAACTTTTCTGATGATTGGCTGAGAAATTTAGCCACTCAGGGCGGCGGGGGCTTCTATGAAGCAGATTCAGCCACTGAGCTCACCAGCGTCTTCGATACCATCATCAAAACCATCAAAGCGGTGAATACTACCTTCGTCGAGCCCAGTGTTACCATCAACCAGTTCAACCGGTTTGCCCATAGAGATGACGTCTACTTCGCTTTGTTCAAGCCCCAAGAAACTGCCAAATGGTATGGCAACGTGAAGAAATATCAACTCAAGGGCGCCACCGCTACGCTCTATGACAACCATACACCTCAAAGAGTAGCGATTGATCCCAGCACTGGATTCTTTGCTATCGATTCGCAAAGTTTCTGGTCTGCAGATGAGGATGGAAACATCGTTGAGAACGGCGGTGCTGCCGGCAATATCCCTAGCACCCGCAACCTCTTTACTAACGTTTCCTCCAGCGCTGTTCTGAGCGTGTCGGATAACGCTCTCGCAGACTCCAATGCCCTTATCACCAAGAGCCTGCTGAATATTGGCTCCCAAACCGATAGTTATCGTACGGACCTGATTAAATGGGCTCAGGGCTTGGATGCTAATGACGCTCCACGACAGGACATGGGCGATCCATTGCACTCTCGTCCAGAATTAATCACCTATGACGGCCTCAGCACTACCATCGAAAGCACCATTTTCTTCGGCACTAACGAAGGTTATTTACATGCCATCGATATCAATACCGGTATCGAGCAGTTTGCCTTTATCCCGAAAGAGTTACTGGCCAATCTGGATACCTATTTTGTAAATGCCAGCGTAACCTCACGCCCCTATGGACTGGATGGTGGACTGACGGTTTGGACTAAGGACCTGAACCACGACGGAGACCTGAAAGACACTAATGAGTTTGCACGAATCTATGCAGGCATGCGTCGTGGCGGTCGTAACTACTACGCCCTCGATGTGACTGATGTCAGCAACCCGGAAGTGATGTGGCAGATAACCGGCGGCACTGGCGATTTTGTAGATCTCGGTCAAACCTGGTCAGAACCCGTCAAAACTAAGGTCTATATGCAGACAACACCCAGTGGAAGCCCCGCTACCTATGATGTGCTGATCTTCGCTGGTGGTTATGACAGTGACCAGGACAATGCGACAGTACGAACCGTGGATAACGTTGGTAACGCTATCTATATGGTCGACGCTGAAACGGGGGCCCTGCTCTGGTCCGCCGGTAATAGTGGTCATGACCTGAACTTAGCAGATATGGACTACAGCATCCCTTCTGATATCCGAGTACTGGACATGAACCGCGATGGTATCGCTGACCAGATGTATGTCGGTGATATGGGCGGCCAGGTATGGCGTTTCGATATCGATGAGGAAGGTTCCCAGGCAAATGGCCTAGTGACCGGTGGCGTAATAGCTGACCTAGCAGGAACCACGACTGCGAGCAATCGCCGTTTCTACTATGCACCCGACCTTGCTCTGTCCGTCGACGGATCAGAACGCTACTTGTCTCTGTCTATAGGCTCAGGCTTCCGCGCGCATCCGTTAGATACGGCCGTAGAAGATCGTTTCTACATGATTAAACTGGTAGACACCCATGCCCCGCCAAGCAGCTATTCAGCCGTCACTGAAACAGGCCTCTATGATGCTACTGACAATCTGCTTAATGAGGGAACAACAACACAGAAAACAGCGGCTGAAGTAGCGCTCTCAAATACCGACGGTTCTCGAAAACAAGGCTGGTATATCCGCATGGAGAACAGTGGAGAAAAAGTACTGGCTTCCAGTGCAACCATACAGAACCAGATTGTTTTCACCACCTATGAGCCAACACCGCCGGCGAGCGGCTCCTGTAACCCTGCTCAGGGCACTAGCCGAGCTTACCTGGTCAGTCTATTTAGTGCGTCACCAATGGAGGATATCACCGGCGATAGCACTATTAACAAGAGCGACAGGGTAATCCAGTTGCAGATAGGCAGTATCCCATCCACGCCAACCGTCATAGATACGCTAGAAAGCAAACCTACCGTTTGGGTAGGTCCAGAGCGCCTAGATCAGGTCAACGCCGATGTGGAGTCCATAAGAACGTACTGGATTGAGGAAAATAACTGATGGGATACAGGAAACTGAAGCTCCAAAAGGGCTTCACCCTGATTGAAGTTATGGTCACGGTAGTCATTGCTGGCATTCTGCTAAGTGTCGCCTACCCCAGCTATCAAGGATACTTGATGGCTGGTCGGCGCGATAACGTCCAAGTCGCCTTGTTAGGCTTTGCCACCACCATGGTGCGCTTTAAAAGCGACAACAACACCTATGTCGGCGCAGACGTCAGCGGCACTTCTAAAGCGCCGCTGACCACGGTATACCCTTCCCAGACTCCTATCGACTCCAATACCAAGTACTACGACCTCACCATCGAAGCGGCCGCAGCAGGCAGTTACACTTTGCGCGCGACGCCTATCAGTGGGACCACGCAAGATGGTGACGGCTATATGGAAATCACCTCTACCGGAATCAAGCGCTGGGATAAAGATAACAACGGTAGCATCGGTAGCAGCGAAACCACCTGGAACGACTAAGTTCAAACAATAGTAAAATCCAATAAAAAAGGCATTCAGATGAATGCCTTTTTTTGTGCCTGACGGTTGTGTTTAAACTATTTTACCGTACCACCGTGAGCCTGTTTATCGGCATGATACGATGACCGTACCAAAGGACCACTAGCGACATGCTTGAAACCAAGCTCATTAGCGATTCTAGCAAACTCATCAAACTCATCTGGATGCACAAAACGATCGACTGGCAGATGATCCCGGCTAGGCTGCAGATACTGACCGATGGTGATCATATCCACATCATGGGCACGCAGATCTTTCAACACCTCGATAATCTCTTCATTGGTCTCACCCAAACCCACCATCAGGCCAGATTTAGTGGTGACTTCAGGGCATCGGTCTTTAAAATTTTTCAACAACTGCAATGACCACTGGTAATCAGATCCAGGGCGGATTTTCTTATATAGCCGTGGTACCGACTCCATATTGTGGTTGAACACGTCCGGCGGAGATACTTGCAACGCATCCAACGCAGCATCCATACGACCACGGAAATCCGGCACCAGAGTCTCAACTTCAATGGTTTTGCTACGCGCCCGCGTCTCCGCCACACAGTTAGCAAAATGCGAAGCACCGCCGTCACGCAGATCATCACGATCCACCGAAGTGATCACCACGTATTTAAGCCCCATATCAGCAATCGCTGCAGCTAACTCTCGAGGTTCATTCTCGGCCAGGGCATTAGGACGACCATGGGCTACGTCGCAGAAAGGACAGCGGCGGGTACAGATATCACCCATGATCATGAAGGTGGCAGTACCGTTACTGAAACACTCTCCCAAATTGGGACAGCTGGCTTCTTCACAGACGGATGAAAGTTTATGCCGACGCAATGCCTTCTTGATGCTGTTAACTTTTGGACTAGAACCCAGTGTTACTTTCAGCCAAGCCGGTTTTTTCGGTAGATCTTTCTTTTCCGTGGGTATTACCTTAATTGGAATCCTGGATAGCTTATCTGCACCGCGGAGTTTTACCCCCTGCTCTACTCGATTCGATTTAGGCTGTTCTGGCTGCTCTGACATAATGTTTCTAATCCAACTGCTGTTTTACCGAGGCGGAATTATAACCTAACCTTTGAGTCAAGTATTCCACTAAGCGCTCGCTCACTTCGTCCATACTGGCATCTTTTACCAGCTGCCGTACCTGAACCATCTTCAAGCCCGGGTGGCCACAGGGGTTAATCCGTTGAAAGGGTGACAGGTCCATATCGACGTTCAGGGCTAGGCCATGAAAGCTGCAGCCTCGACGCACCCGCAACCCCAATGAGGCGAGTTTGTCGCCTCCCACGTAAACCCCAGGAGCATCGGCTTTGGGATAAGCCTCTATGTCGTAGCTGGCCATCACCGCAACCACCGCATCTTCCATCAGGGTAACCAAGTCACGAACCCCAACTTTCAAGCGTTTCAGGTTAAGTAACAGGTACACCACCAACTGCCCAGGGCCGTGGTAAGTGACCTGCCCACCGCGATCCACTTTTATCACGGGAATATCGCCAGGAGCCAACAAGTGCTCCTCTTTTCCAGCTTGCCCTTGGGTGAATACTGGCTCATGTTCCAGTACCCAGATCTCATCGACCGTGTCCCCATCCCGCTCATCAGTAAAACGCTGCATGGCGGTAAGAATGGGATAATAAGGCTGCTGCCCCAGTTGCCGAACAATAACATCTACACTCATCAGAGCACCGTTTTAACCCGGCCCGAAACCATCAGGTCTTGATGAATAGCTTTCAGCTGGTTGATACCAGTGGCAGTAACTTTCACCCGTATCGACAAAAACCGGCCCTTGCTGCTACCTTGCTCGGACACTGTGCTGATATCAAAATCGATGACATGCTTTTGCATGGTTTCAATCACGAAAGCCCTGAATCCAGGTTCATCGACACCTATAACCTTGATGGGGTAGCCCGCACAGGGGAATTCTATTTTCGGGGGTTGTTGCTCGGTCATCTATTCATTATCCACTTCTATTCACAATCAACTTCTAGTTACTATCAACTTCTATTCACATTCCACTCAGGGCTGTTTTCCTTGGAAAACATCCTGCTCGAATAACTGGTAAAGTTTGGCGATTTTGTTCCACAAAGGTCCAGGCTTGCCATCGCCAACGGTAATTCCATTCACCTTCAACACCGGCAATACTCCCCGAGTTGAACTGCTGATCCAGACTTCATCAGCATCAGTCAAAACCCCTTCAGGTATCGGCTGTTCACTAATAGGAACTTCATTCGCGCGCGCCAATTCAAGTATCAAACTCCGAGTCGTTCCGCCAAGAATGTGGGAGTCCTGGACGGGGGTCAGTATCACGCCCTGCTTGATGACATATAGGTTGCTGGTGGCGCCTTCAGTCAGGTAACCATCAGCGACAAACAAGGCTTCCTGAGCGCCCTCTTCCAGTGCTGCCTGTAGAGCAATGATATTAGCCAACAACGCTGTGGTCTTTATATCACAACGACGCCAGCGAATATCTTCAGTCGTTATCACGGATATTCCAGGGATATCGTCTAAGTCACCGACCAAGGCTACTTCGATGGGATAACTAATCAGCAATACTGTCGGCTTAAGCGAGGCGCTAATGGCGTGGCGGCGGCGGACATCTGTACCGCGAGTGACCTGTAGATACACTGCTTGATGGCCACCACCATTCATTTCTATCAGTTGCTGGCAGAGTGGCGCCAAGTCGATATCAAGCTCAATTCTGATCGCCTTCAGCCCTTCGTGAAGGCGCTGCAGGTGTTGTTCGAGGCGAAAACCAACACCATTATAGAAAGGGATGACTTCATAGGTACTGTCAGCAAACAGAAAACCACGGTCAAACACGGACACACGGGCATCGGCAGCGGCAATAAATTCGCCATTGAGATATACGACATCACTCATTCAGTCTGTTCTCAACACGCTAGGGACGTTAACGTCAGTGTGGAATAACACAGGGAGTGGCGCAAGCTAGTCTTTTCTGCTCATTTGCAGTCAGCGCGCCGATATCCCTGCTGATATTAGTCAAGAGCCGATTAAATTCAGAACGAACAACATAATACTGTGCCAGATACGTTTTATCAGGCCGGCCGGTTCAACTGCTTCTAATGCCACCACAGGGCTTTCAAGCAGAATCTCACCTTGAAGAGAGATGATCAGGCTGCCATAACGGGCACCCTGAGCCACCGGTGCAGTAATCGTTTTGTCCAAATCCAGGGTAACTGACAACGCTTTAGACTGACCTCGAGGAATATTTATTGCTACCGGC
This sequence comes from Motiliproteus sp., assembly GCA_036960175.1. Lineage (GTDB taxonomy): Bacteria > Pseudomonadota > Gammaproteobacteria > Pseudomonadales > Balneatricaceae > Motiliproteus. The sequence goes on from JBALWH010000008.1 coordinate 82,003, forward strand.
TCGATAGTACCCAATCGAATCTGATCTTTAACACCGGACCATACCTTGGCCTGGTTCAGTACCTCACCCGCAGGATAAAGCTCCAGCGTTTCAAAATACCGAAAACCATAAGAAAGCAGCTTCTGACTTTCCTGAGCACGAGCCTCTTCGCTGCGTGTCCCCATCACCACAGAAATCAAGCGCATACCATTACGCGTCGCAGACGCGACCAGACAATAACCGGCAGCATCAGTGTGACCGGTTTTCAGACCATCAACACTATTGTCACGCCACAGCAGCTTGTTACGATTAGGCTGACGAATCTTATTGTAGGTAAAATACTTTTCCGAATACATGCCATAGTGCTCCGGAAAATCTTTGATAATGGCGCGTGCGAGCAAAGCCAAATCCGCTGTAGATACATGATGATTTTTAGCGGGCAAACCGGTGGCATTGACAAAATGACTATTTTTCATGCCTAAGAGTTGCGCATGCTGGTTCATCAGGTCCGCGAAAGCCTCTTCACTACCGGCGACATGTTCCGCTAACGCCACACTGGCATCATTACCGGACTGGATGATGATACCTTTCATCAAATCGGCTACTTTGACCTGAGTACCTTCGCGAATAAACATCCGTGAACCCGGAGTGCGCCAGGCTTTTTCACTGATTAGAGCCAGATCATCCTCGCCTATATTGCCCTTACCCATTTCATAAGCAGCGATATAGCTGGTCATCATTTTGGTCAGACTGGCCGGTGGAATCCGTTCGTCCACTCGATTCGACACCAGCACCTTACCGGTGACAGCATCCATCAGGATATAGGCGGAGGCCGCCAGCTTAGGAGGAGCAGGAATTAACACAGGTGCTGCTGACACCTGAAAACTCAAAAAACAAATGACTATAAAAGACCATAACGCAATGCCAGATTTCTTCATTACCAATCAATCAAACCCCAGGTGAATTGAGCGACAACTTTAGCGAATGCTTCAGGGCAAGTCCACCACATGAGGAACCCCGAAACCTGCTGTTTTGAGCACATTATAGAGCCCATTAAGTGTCCCTAAATGATCTACAGGCCCCATCTGAACGCGATAAAGGGGTTTAGTTCCTTCATGCTTATTAATGATCACCGATAGATCTTGTACTAAAGACTGTAGTTGGGTTTTCACACTCTGTGCTGAAGCCCAGCTAGAATAGGCGCCCACTTGCAGATAACGCCCCGCTTGAAAATTATTGTTAACGGCTTCGGCTGCCGACAAAACAGGCACTACCGACACCGGCTGACTTTCTCTGGCCACCCGTGTCGCTGAGTAACCGGAGGGATTAATGGCTTCGATCTGCACGTTTGTAGTGCCGGTCTTCAACATATCCAGCTTATAGGCGGCTGCATAGGAAAGGTCTATCAACCTGTCACCATGAAAAGGCCCTCGATCATTAACCCTGACAATGACCTGGCGCCCGTTTTTTAGATTGGTCACCCGCACATAGCTCGGCAATGGCAAGGTCTTATGGGCCGCTGACATTCCATACATATCATAGACTTCACCATTGGCTGTCTTATGACCATGAAACTTCTTACCATACCAAGAAGCGGTGCCACCCTGCTGATAGCCATCACTGCTGGCCATCACGTAATAGCTTTTACCCCAGACGGTATATTTGCTTTTGTTACCACCACGGCTACGGGGTTCTACTTTGGGGACTGCATCCGGCACATGGGAAAGGTCCACATGACCTTGAGGACCGTGATCATTTTCGATGCTATAGCGACCGGACTTACTACTGTTACCGGAACAACCAGCGATGACCAACGCCAATAGCAACGCTAGTAATGTTTTCGCGTAACGGTCAATCCGATCGGGTTTCATATTTTAACCTGACTCCGGGCGGCAATAATTTCTTGGCTTAACTGATAGACGGCCATGGCGTAGAGGCGGCTGTGGTTATAGCGGGTAATCACATAAAAATTATGCAAACCGAGCCAGTGTTCTTCACGTTCTTCAATTTTCATCTTCATCGCTGTGGCGACGGTTTTATCGGAAACGCCTGGCTCCTGTACAGCGACAACGCCCAGAGATTTCCATTCAGCCAAGGTTTTCTCCGGCTTTAAATTAGCATTAAATACTTTACTATCAACATTCTTAGCAACGCTAGCAGTTACTGTAACCGGGTCACCCTGGTTCCAACCATGCTGTTTGAAATAGTTGGCGACGCTACCAATGGCATCGACCGGATTGCTAAGAATATCGCGCTGACCGTCACCATCAAAATCCACCGCATAGTGGCGGTAACTACTGGGGATGAACTGGCCGTAGCCCATCGCACCCGCGTAAGAGCCCTTTAACTGGGTACTATCCAGTTTCTCTTCTTTGCTGAGCAGCAGTAATTGTTCTAGCTGACCGGTAAAAAATGTACTCCGAGGCGGGTAGTCAAAGGACAGGGTTGCCAAGGCATCTAACACACGGTATTTCCCAGCGTGGCGACCGTAGCGGGTTTCTACGCCGATGATAGCAACGATAATTTCAGGTGCTACACCATATTTTTCACTAGCTGCGTTCAGGGTATCAGCATGCTTATCCCAGAATTCTACTCCTTGCTGGATACGTTTTTTACCGAGGAAGATCTTTCGGTACTGCCCCCAGTTCAGACGTCGTTCCGCCGGTTTCGCGATCGCTTTAAGAATTGATTCCTGCCGTTGAGCGCCCGCTATCAACTGCTGCAGATAGGCACGTTCAAAACCCTGGTTGACCATTTTGTCGATAAATACCTTGGCCTTGGGGTTGTCGGCATAGCCGGTACTCTTTGCCGCACATGCTGGCAACGTAGACAAGATTAGAGCGATGGCTACTGCGGTAGCTGTCGCTCCTCTTTGCTTGACGATCGACTTGGCCATCGAACCTTCTCCTGAGCGGGATAGTTTGTTCAACATAATTAGCAGGTAACCATTCGTCGGTGGGTATGAATCGACATAATTATTCCGAATCCTGACATCAATGTCACAATTGATGTGCCTCCAAAACTGACTAACGGTAACGGCACGCCAACCACCGGCAGTATACCACTGACCATGCCAATATTTACGAACACATAAACGAAGAATGTCAGGGTCAAACTACCCGCCAACAGGCGTCCAAAAGTATCTTGTGCCTGGCTGGCAATATAGAGCCCTCTGGCAATGATGCAAAGGTATATTGCCAACAATAACAGCAATCCCACCAACCCTAACTCTTCCGCCATGACCGCTATAATAAAATCCGTATGACTTTCCGGTAAAAAATCCAACTGTGACTGCGTACCATTGAGCCAACCTTTACCATAGAGGCCGCCGGAGCCAATGGCTGTCTTGGACTGAATAATATTCCATCCAGCCCCGAGGGGGTCACTTTCCGGGTTCAGAAAGGTTAATACCCGTTGGCGCTGATAATCCCGCATCCCCATCCACACTAACGGGGCACAAATCCCAGCAAAGACTCCAGCACCGAAGACAAAACGCCAGCGAATTCCAGATAATAGCAATACAAAAACACCTGACGCCCCGATTAGCAACGAGGTGCCTAAGTCAGGTTGCTTGGCGATCAATGCTACCGGTACTGCCATCAACATCAACACCATGAAGATACTGCGGAAATTCGGCGGCAGCGGTTTTTCGGCAAAATACCACGCCAGCGTCATAGGCACGATTAACTTCATAATTTCTGAGGGTTGAAATCGGGGTAAACCGGGAATACCAATCCAACGCTGGGCGCCCTTGGCCCCAACGCCCACCAGCATCACTGCTATCAACAACCCCACCCCGATGGCAAACAACCAGGGTGCCCAGCGCCGATAATGCTGAGGATTAAGCCAGGCCAGTGCAAACATCAACGCAAAGGCCACGCCGTAGCGGACTATCTGTTTCTGTAACGAAGCACTGCTCTGTCCCGATGCGCTGTAAAACACAAACAGGCCGTAGCCGGCCAACAGCAACAGTAAGAACAGTAAAATGGCATCCAGGTGAGTATAAGACCACCAACTCTTTTCCTTGCGAAGATGGCTAGAGGCATCCGGCATGCTGCGCTGAAAGTCACGATTGATCAATGAGCAGCTCCCGATGTGGGTGTTGGTGCTGATGTAGATAACAGCTGCTGTTTCGCTTTCTGCTGACCACCCAGAATATAAGCATCGAACACCTTTCGTGCCACAGGTGCTGCGGCACTACTTCCGCCGCCGCCATTCTCAACGACTACCGCCAATGCGATTGTCGGGGATTCCGCCGGAGCAAACCCTAGGAACAGGCCGTGATCACGATATTTTGCGGCAATTTTTTCGGCATCATATTCTTCATCCTGCTTGATCCCCAGGACTTGGGCAGTTCCAGTCTTTCCGGCGATGGTATAGGTTAATCCTTTGCTGATTTTTCGGGCGGTACCGTTTCTGGCATGAACGACATTAATCATGGAGTTAATAATGTAATCCCAGTAGCCGTCCTGATTGAGTTGCACATTGGGTAGTTGCTTATTGAATGGCACTTCAACGACGCCTAGCGGCTGGTCATCCATACGTTTTAGCATTCTTGGCGCCAACCACTGACCCCGGTTACTGATGGTCATAGCTGCGGTGGCCAACTGTAAAGGCGTGGTTACGAAAAACCCCTGACCGATGGCTAGATTAAGAGAATCTCCGGTATACCAAGGTCGGTTTCGGACCCGCTTCTTCCACTCTCTAGATGGCAAAATGGCAGCATGAGCTTCCGGCAAGTCAATACTGGGTACCCTACCAAAACCAAAACGGCCCAGATAATCAGACATCGGATCGATGCCCATGCGGTGTCCGACATCATAGAAAAAGGTATCCACCGATTCCGTAATCGCTTTTTCCAAATTGACCTTGCCATGCCCCCACTTCTTCCAGTCCCGGTACCTACGCCCACCTTCGGTGATTTGATAATAACCGGGGTCGAACATAGTGTAATCAAGACGAATGGTGCCGGAATCAACTGCTGCCAAGCCAATAATGGGTTTTATTGTGGAGGCAGGGGGATAACGCCCGCGTATTGCACGATTGAATAACGGTAAGTCCTCTGACTGCTGCAGCGCCCTGTAGTCTTTGCCACTGATGCCGGTCACAAAATCATTAGGGTCATAGCCAGGCGTACTAACTAAGGCCAGAATGCCGCCGGTTTTGGGGTCTAGCGCAACCACCGCACCTTTTCGACCATCGAGAGCTTCTTCAGCTACTTGCTGTAAGTTCAGATCAAGATACAACCGCAGATCCCGTCCAGGTATCGGATCCTCTCTCTCAAGCACCCGCATTACCCGGCCACGGGCATTAGTTTCTACTTTCTGTAAGCCGACCTGACCGTGCAACTCATCCTCATAGAATTTTTCTACCCCAAGCTTACCGATATGATGAGTACCGCTGTAATTTTGCTCATCGATACGTTTCAATTCTTTGTCATTAATCCGACCGACATAACCAAGGGCATGAACCAGAGAATGACCGTTGGGGTAGTAGCGAATCAACTCCGCTTCCACCTGAACCCCCGGCATACGATGAAAATCGACCCCTACTCTGGCGATCTCTTCATCACTAAGTTTGAATTTCAACGGCACCGATTGATAGGGACGACGACGCTGATTCAAGCGCCGTTTAAAACGCCGGATATCATCCTCATTAATATCTACCAACTTGGAAACTTCGGCTATAGTCGCGTCTATATCTTTGACTTGTTCTTTCGTCAGGGTGAGGCTGTGACTCGGACGATTATCAGCCAACAACACACCGTTTCGATCATAAATCAGGCCGCGAGTCGGCGGGATTGGTAACAACTGCACTCGGTTCTGATCGGACTTTGCCCGATAGGTATCGTGCTGAAGCACCTGCAGATAAAACAGTCGGCCAACCAAACCTAGCATCGCCAACACCACCAGCACAAAGGCAAGAATGGTTCGCGATGCGAAAGTGCGCCGTTCCCGTTGATGATCTTTAAAAGCCTGAGGATGCTTCATCGGCCAATATTATTTGTGATAGGGGTGGCCTTTAAGAATGGTCCAGGCCCGATACAACTGCTCTGCCAGCAGAACTCGAACCAATGGATGAGGTAAGGTTAAGGCAGACAGCGACCATTTGCGCTCGGCCCGCTGCAAACAGCGCGTATCAAGGCCATCGGGACCGCCCACCAGCAAACTGATATTGCCACCATCCATCTGCCAGTCTGCCAGCTGTTGAGCCAGCTGTTCGGTACTCCAGGGTTTGCCTTTAACATCTAGAGCAATCACTTTGTCTGAAGCCGGAATCGCTGCCAGCATCTGATCCCCTTCCTTTTGGATAGCCCGGGTCAGATCCGCACCCTTGCCTCTATGACCCAATGACAGCTCAAGCAGTTCCACGGACATTTCCTTGGGCATGCGCTTAGTATATTCACTGTAGCCCTGCTCGACCCAGCCCGGCATCCGCGTGCCTACCGTTATCAACTTGATGCGCATTATGGCTCTCTTGCTTAGGCTTCTTCTAGGGCATCAACACCCCACAGTCCTTCCAAATCATAGAGCGTTCTCACTTGGGGCTGCATGACGTGTACCACCACATCTCCCAGATCAACCAATGCCCATTCGCCAGTATCCAGGCCTTCATGGCCCAAGGGTTCCAGACCGGCTTTCTTAGCGGCCACTAGAACACTTTCGGCCACCGATTTGACATGACGATTGGATGACCCGCTGGCCATAACCATAAAGTCTGTAACACTACTTTTGCCACGAACATCCAACAAGATGATGTCTCTCGCTTTCAGGTCTTCCAGGGCTGTTTGCACTAACGTAATCAATTCTTCAGTTTGCATACTTACTCAATTTTCCAAGCTATATAAGGCCCGATCACGGATATAATTCCATACCCGATCAGGTGTAAGGTAACGGGGTGAATGATTGCTACGAATCAATTCTCGAATTTGTGTTGCCGATATTCCCAGCGGCGTTAATTGATGTAGCAAAATATAGCCACAAGGGCTGTCCTTTAGTTGCTGAATATCATCAACATGGTGCTGGCGGCTCCATTCTGCCATGGGATCTCCCGGCGAAAACTCCCAGCCGGGACGCTGCACTACAACAAGATGGGCGAGCTGCAGAAATTCCTGCCAACGATGCCAGCTCGACAGTGTTAAAAAGGAATCCATCCCCATCACCATGAACAGGCTAGCGTTAGGCCCCAGTTCCCGTCGCAGCGACTCTAGAGTATTAATGCTATAAGACGCCTGTTCACTGCGTAGCTCCCGATCATCCACCACCAGCCCGGGCTCGTCCTCAACCGCTAAAGACAACATCTCCAGACGCTGTTCAGAACTACAACCAGGCAAGGCTCTGTGGACTGGAACATGACAAGGAATCAGACGGATTTCATCCAGAGCCAGCAACTGGCGGATTTCCAGCGCCGTGCGCAGGTGGCCGTTATGGACAGGATCGAAAGTCCCTCCCATAAAGGCAACCGCATCAAGCATTAACGTATTGCTCCCATGGTTTTATAACTAGGGCTCCTTAACTATTGACGGATATGACCATCACCAAGGACCACATACTTCTGCGAAGTCAGGCCTTCGAGACCCACAGGTCCACGGGCATGGATTTTATCAGTTGAGATGCCAATTTCAGCACCCAGACCATATTCAAAGCCATCGGCAAAACGGGTCGATGCGTTAATCATCACCGAACTGGAATCCACTTCCGTTAGGAAGCGACGTCCCAAGGTGTAACTTTCAGTGATGATGGAATCAGTATGATGAGATCCATAACGATTGATATGAGCAATCGCCTCATCCATAGAATCTACTACTTTGATGGAAAGAATCGGTGCCAAATACTCGGTTCCCCAATCGTCTTGTGTGGCTGCAACCATATGCGTCAACAACGCACGGCTACGCTCACAACCGCGCAACTCAACACCCTTTTCGGCATAAGCGGCAGCTAACTTTGGCAACATTTCTGCGGCAACGGCCTGATGCACCAGCAAAGTTTCCATGGTGTTACAGGTACCATAACGGTGTGTCTTGGCATTGATAGCGATATTCAGCGCTTTGCTCTGATCAGCAGCTTCATCAATATAGACATGGCAAATACCATCTAGGTGTTTGATAACAGTCACCCGCGCATCACGACTGACGCGCTCAATCAACCCCTTGCCGCCACGAGGCACGATAACATCGACATATTCCGGCATGGTAATAAGCTCACCAACCGCCGCACGATCAGTGGTTTCTACCACTTGCACTGCAGTTTTTGGCAACCCAACTTCAGCCAAGCCCGCACGAATACATTCAGCAATGGCCTGGTTGGAGTGGATGGCTTCGGAGCCGCCTCTGAGGATAGTGGCATTGCCGGATTTCAGACACAGACTAGCGGCTTCACAGGTGACGTTCGGACGTGATTCATAAATAATGCCGATCACACCCAGAGGGACCCGCATACGTCCAACCTGAATGCCGGAAGGCATATAGTTCAAATCGGTTATGCCACCCACGGGGTCTGCCAGAGAGGCAACCTGCTTGAGCCCCTCGATCATGCCGTCGATACGCTCATCATTGAGTTCCAGACGATCCAGCATCGCGGCATCCAAACCACCCTCGCGAGCTTTTTCCATATCCTTACGATTTGCTTCCAATAGTATTTCTCGAGAAGCACTGATCACTCGAGCCATCGCTATCAGCGCGGCATTTTTATCACCGGTATTAGCTCTGGTCAGGGCACTGGCCGCAGCACGAGCCTGCTGACCCAGCTGGCTCATATATTCTTTTACATCCATCGAGACACCTAGTCTTTTTACCTTTTTACACACCTAATCGCGCCATTATAACCCGTGATTTGGATCGCGGATATGCCTTAGCAACGCCGTTTTACTGATCAATTTCACAATTTGCCAACTCTACCTCAAACTACAGCCTGTTAAATGGTTACCTTTCGCAAATCAGTTGTTATTATTCGGGCTGCTATAAAGCCCAGACAGAATATCCAGGATTCCGGAACCTGACATGAATAAGCGTTCAGAGTTAACGCCCCCATCAACATTTCACCCATTTTCATTGACTGGCAAATTCATCTGCCTTTTCGCCCTATTCTCGATTATCGCGGGAACACTGCTTTACAGTGAATTTAATCGCAGCCTGCAACTATATAGTCAGCAGCAACGGGATAGCCTAGGCCATTCCACCAGCTCGCAACTGGCGTTAAGCAGCGGCCCAACGATCCTCAGCAGCGACTGGCTCAGCCTAAATGTAAGCCTGAACAAGCTGACGGAAGACCCTCTGATCCTAGGCGCCGAAGTGATCGGTAAAAAAGGTCAGATGCTGGCTCAGTCTGGCCAGCCCAGCGATCTGCTTTATAATGACACCATTCTCAGTAATGAGGAGACTCTAGGGCATGTCCGTATTTACCTATCACCACAAACCATCGAACAGCAAGCATCCCACCCCCGTCGCTATTACGGCGCTATTATGGCTTTGTGTGGAGGCATGCTGTGGCTGTTGGTCTGGCTATTTTCCCGCCATATCACTAGAGCTATCAGCGAGCTGAACCAAGCAGCAAAGCAACTCCAGCACAGCAATGAGATCTCCCCCCTAAACAACACGCGCAGGGATGAGTTTGGCACCCTCAACAGATTATTGAACAACCGCTTTGCGGTTATGGAGCAACCCCTGGTTGAAACAACTGTTCTCGAAACCGAAACTTCGACAGCAGAAGACTCAATAAATGATGCCCCTCAGCACCCACTAGCCGACACTGTAATCACAGCGGAAACAGTAGATCATGCTGACGACGACAATTCAGCGGTCACCGATGAGTCCTTCAGCGCAACACTGAACAACAGCACTTCGGCCCCGGAACTGCATGAGGCTTTCGATGAGCCCAAAGCGGAAACAGAACTAGCAAGCTATCTGCTCTACATCAACCAGCATGACTCGGATAGTGATTACCTATCGACAGGGGAACGCAACCAGTTACTGAGCATCTACCAGGTGTTTTTTGAGCAGGCCTGCGAACTCTACAAAGGCCAACTTCACCAAGATGGCTATGGCAACTGGTACGCGCTGTTTGATCCAATTTCTGAGGATAACAGCCACGGCATCAATGCACTCTGTGCTGCACAGTTATTCAAAGGGATGTATCGTGCCACCAACGAAATCCGCATAAGCGAACTGCAGCCGGTACTGAATCTAAAAATTTGCCTGGTCTGCGGCGCAGCACCCGCGTCCATAGTCGAAGCCCACCAACTCAGCCAGGAAGTGAAATCCAACGACCTGATTAGTCACCAGCGATTATTCGATATTGAAGAACTCCATCAGAAATTAATTAAAGATGGGCAGTATAAGAAGGTATCGGAGACCGCCTACCTATTAACGTCTCTGTGCAAAGATTTCCAGCAACTGATCGACCGACAGGTAAAGCACTTTATTGGCTGATGCTTCTTGATTGAGCTGGCAACACGACGATCCTTTGCTAAACTTTGAGTTATGCACGCTATGTCCACTCTCGGCGATAACGTGCAGAATCCAGGGGCCTTGAAGTCGTATAGACTACCAAGGCCCCGTCTATTTACAGCGTTGTTACTCTGTCAGGCAACTAGGTCTCTGGGTCACCGGCTTCAACACCCTCTTCTTCACCTGCACTTTGCTTAGAATCAATCTTATCAACCCGCTGGAATCCACGCGGTAGCTTGTTACCCCGCCTTCCCCGCTCACCCTTGTAATGATCAAGATCAGCGCCCTTCAACGTCAGATGACGCTTACCAGCATGAATAACCAGGGCTGCACCGGCATCGAGGATAGTCAAAGCAAGCAGAAATTCTTCTCGCTTGGCAACGCGGCTGGAAGGAATATTAATGATTTTATTTCCTTTACCACGAGCAAGCTCTGGCAGCTCAGTCATCGGGAAGACCAACAACCGCCCCTCATTGGTTACCGCTGCCAACAACTGTGTAGTTACATCCTTAATCAACCGAGGCTTCAGCACCTTGGCACCCTTGGGTAACGACAGCACCGCTTTACCTGCCCGATTCTTACTAAGTAGTTCGCCAAAACGACAGACAAAACCATATCCAGAATCAGAAGCCATCAGGAAACGACTACCTTCAGCACCGATGGCTAATGCATCAACGCTAACACCGCTAGGAATATTCAGTCGACCCGTTAGAGGTTCTCCCTGCCCTCTGGCGGAAGGCAGCGTATGCGCGGGAACGGTATAACCCCGTCCACCTGCATCAAAAAACACGGCAGACTGATTGGTTCGCCCAAACGCAGACAGTTTATACTCATCACCAGACTTGTAACTCAATGACGCTGGATCAACATCATGCCCTTTAGCGGCCCGCACCCAGCCCTGCTTCGACAACACCACGGTGACCGGATCAGCGCTCATCAGTTCTATTTCAGTAAAGGCCCGCGCTTCACCTCGCGCCACCATGGGTGAGCGTCGATCGTCGCCATATTGTTCTGCCGCGTTTTCCAGCTCCTGACGAATCAATTTGCGCAGTTTGGCCTTAGAGCCAAGCAAGGATTCCAGACGCTTACGTTCTTTTGCCAGCTCATCCTGTTCGGTGCGGATATTCATTTCTTCGAGTTTGGCCAAATGGCGCAACTTCAACTCTAGAACGGCTTCCGCCTGGATATCACTGATGCTAAATCGCTCCATCAGCACCGGCTTGGGTTTATCCTCAGAACGAATGATTTCAATAACTTCATCGATATTGAGAAATGCAATCAGTAAGCCGTCAAGAATGTGTAGGCGATCCAGCACCTTGTCCAGACGATATTGCAGCCGACGGGTCACTGTATCGGTACGGAACTTCAGCCATTCAGTGAGAATCATCTTCAGGTTTTTAACCTGAGGACGACCATCTGTACCGATCATATTGAAGTTTGCCCGAAAGCTTCGTTCCAGGTCAGTGCTGGCAAACAAGTGGGCCATCAACTGTTCGACATCGATACGATTTGATCGCGGGATAATCACTAGGCGAGTAGGATTTTCATGATCAGACTCGTCTCTAAGGTCGCTGACCATCGGCAATTTCTTGGCTTGCATCTGCGCCGCGATCTGCTCCAAAATCTTGGCACCGGAAGTCTGGTGAGGCAATGCCGTTACCACGATGTCACCATCTTCCTGAGTATAAACCGCTCTCATTCTGATAGAGCCACGACCGGTCTGGTAAAGCTTAGTGATCTCCTCCTGAGGGGTAATAATCTCAGCTTCTGTCGGGTAATCAGGTCCGGGGATTAATTCTATTAGATCCGCTATATCTGCATGCGGATTGTCCAACAGCATCAAACAACCATTGACCACTTCTCGTAGATTATGGGGAGGAACATCCGTCGCCATACCTACCGCAATACCAGAACCGCCATTGAGCAGAACATTAGGCACCTGTGCTGGCAAAATCAGTGGTTCTGACAGCGAGCCATCAAAGTTTGGCCCCCATTCCACGGTCCCCTGCCCTAGCTCCGACAATAGCAATGCCGCATATGCTGTCAGGCGGGATTCGGTATAACGCATCGCTGCGAAAGACTTGGGATCATCAGGCGAACCCCAGTTACCCTGTCCATCGACCAGTGGATATCGATAGGAGAACGGCTGCGCCATCAACACCATGGCTTCATAGCAGGCGCTATCGCCATGGGGATGAAACTTACCCAGCACGTCACCCACGGTACGCGCTGATTTCTTAAATTTAGCGCCCGCACGAAGACCCAGTTCAGACATGGCATAGACGATTCGTCTTTGCACAGGTTTCAGACCATCGCCGATATTAGGTAATGCCCGGTCAAGAATCACGTACATCGAGTAGTCAAGATAAGCCTTCTCGGTGTACTCCCTCAGCGAAAGACGTTCTACGCCTTCATCAATTTCTACAGTGCCTGTCATAGATTAATTATGCTTCTATTATTGTTTGCCCGAGAGGGCTGTTTTATGAGGATTTATTCATGGCAGATAGAGTTTAAAACAACCGCCTCCGAGGGGGCTGCCATTACTCAGCTCTACAAAGCCACTATGTTGTTCATTTTGGTGCAACTGAGCGACCTGCTGGGCGAAGTAGAGACCAAAACCGGTGCTGCCAGTGACGAAATCCACACCTAGCTGCATCTGGTCGATGCGCCCAAGCATTTTGTCGGGAAAACCAGGACCATCATCTTCAACACTAAAGCACAAGTAGCTATGTTCATTTCCCGTCAAAGAACTATCCACGGCCACCTGTTGAGCGGATATTTTGACCTGTTCAGCACAAATGCGTACCTGAGAATTGGCGTAACGAATGACGTTAGTAAAAATTGAACCCAATACTCCACTGACCAACGGCGCATCAAAATCCCAGCACAGCTCTGGATCAACCTGCTGCTGCATTTGTACTCCACGCGCTTCGAGTACGGGCCGGTTCATCAACACCAAGTCTTCCACAAACTCATCAAGATAATGCTCGTCAACCTGCGACAAATACTGGTCCTGCTCTAGTTTGTAAAGCGTCATCATCTGAATCAGATAATTATTCAACCGCGATAATTCGAAATGTACCTGACCATACTGATCGTCACTACTGACTAGCTGACTTCTCTGCTCGTCCAGCAGGCACAAAAGCATGCCGATAGAGTTCTTCATGTCATGTACAGAAGAAGCCAACAATGTTGAAAATGCTAAAGAGTCGCCCTGCTTCATCAGAGGGCTCCCGTTTGTTTGATTTTATCCAGCCGTTTTAAAAGATTTTGAAAGGTCGAATAGCGGCGGTCATCTTCAGATAGACCGGAAGCGCGCTGCAGGGCCCCATCAGCCAGGCCGATGAGCTCATCGTTGACACCGCTCTTAACCATATAGTGGATGGCCACCTGAGCAGTGTTAAGACAGACCGCGTAACTACGCGGTTTATCCACCAGAGCAACCTTAAGTGCATCCAAGGCTTTTTCAAGATCGCCCTGTTCATAATAACTAGCCGCCAGGGTATTGTGAGAAGACTCTTCTTGCTGCATGGCGGCGACCACTTTATCCGCCATACCCTGGCGCCCCATAGCCTCAAGATTTTTGATCACTTTTTCTTTCAAGGCACCCGACAACTTGCCCTCTGTGTCCTTGCTGATCAGGTCGTAGGCCTTGAACATGGCCTTTTCAGCCTCAAATTCGTGCCCCTGAATAGAATGAACTTGATGATCAATTAGTCGTGAACGAGTGTTAATTTCATTATCACTCTGATACAAGTGACGCAACTCATCCATTGCACCCAGCGCTTTGGTTTCTATTAACTTTTTTGATAATCCTTCGGTATTTTCTAGTTGCTCAACAAGGATATCTGACAATTTCAGGTAATTATCAGGAGAGCGAAACACCGAATTTTTACCGACTTTAACAGCACGACTATAGGCCCGCTGGGCCTGTTCAGCATCTCCATTCTTGGCAGCCAGATCACCCAACTGCACCTGTCGACGCACGTTCGCCGGAGATATTTTTACCGCTTCTTGCAGAGACGCTTGGGCCCCTTCCAAATCAGCACGTTTCTCCTGACACCTGGCCTTCCAGTCCCAAGCCTGCACATAACCTTTATCTTCATCCAGAAGGTCATTAAAAGCCGCCTCTGCCTGCTCGAGCTGCTGATTGAGGTACTGACTCTTTCCCAAGCCCAATTTAGCCCAAGGCAAGGATTTCTCTTTTAGTACCTGCTGAAACAGCTCAGTAGCTTCTTGATATTGTTCGGTATCAAATAGCAGCTGTGATTTGAGTCTTTGCCCGTAGCGCTTATAACGAGATTTTTGTGCCAACACCTGATCAAGGCGGTCCCTAGCCTGGTTGTAATCCTGTCGATCCATAGCCTTGTATACGGGCACAAACAGGCGATTTCTTTCTAGCAATCGTTCCAGGCGGCTCTGCAGAACTTCCTTGGTAAAGGGTTTCATCAGATAATCATCAGGGGAATATTCAAGGGCACCACGCACCATCTCAGCAGAGTTCTCCGCTGTAATCATAATATAGAGCGCAGAACCTTTCAGCAGCCTATGGTGTTTGGCCTCTTCCAACACATCGTTGCCGTTTTTACCTTCGCCAAGGTTATAGTCACTAAGGATTAAGTCATAGCGGGTTTTGGTCAACATTCTAATGGCATCTTCACCATGCAAAACAATATCGACTTTTTCACAGCCAAAAGAATAGACCATCGCCCGTATCGCACTACAAAAGTTAGGAAAATCATCGACTATGAGTACGTTTAGCTCACTATAGTTGGTTCGTCCTGAAGACATGCACTATCCACCTATCGTTCGTTTAGCTGCGGTGTGAAATATTGTTTCACCACTATACATCGGCAAGATTACCTTTTTTCTGGAGCCAGGTTTTGCGATCACCGGAGCGTTTTTTAGCCAACAGCATATCCATTAGTTCATGCGTTTCATCTCCGGCATCGACATGAAGCTGCACTAATCTGCGTGTATCTGCCGCCATGGTTGTCTCCCGCAACTGCAAGGGATTCATCTCACCGAGGCCCTTAAAACGCTGCACATTAATCTTGCCGCGCTTTTTTTCCGCTATGATGCGATCGAGAATGCCGGTTTTTTCTGCCTCATCCAAAGCATAGTAGACCTCTTTTCCAACATCGATGCGATATAGCGGTGGCATTGCCACATGTATGTGCCCCGCCATAACCACAGGTTTAAAGTGGCGCAAAAACAAGGCGCATAGCAGGGTAGCGATATGAAGACCATCGGAGTCGGCATCGGCGAGAACGCAGATCTTTCCGTAACGTAACCCTTCCAAATTATCAGACGCTGGATCAACCCCGATGGCGACGGAAATATCGTGAATTTCCTGAGAAGAGAGGATTTCACCGGATTCCACTTCCCAGGTATTGAGGATTTTTCCGCGCAACGGCATAACGGCCTGAAATTCTCTGTCCCTGGCTTGTTTCGCGGAGCCGCCAGCTGAGTCCCCTTCGACTAGGAACAACTCTGATTTCATCGCGTCAGCACTGGAACAGTCCGCCAATTTACCAGGCAAAGCCGGTCCCTGTGTGATTTTTTTACGCACCACTTTCTTGCGTGAACGCATGCGTTTTTGAGCGTTATTAATCGCCAGCTCAGCTAACTGCTCACCCTGTTCCGTATGTTTGTTCAGCCAGAGGCTGAAAGCATCTTTAACGGTACCGGTAACAAAAGCAGCAATCTGACGGGATGAAAGGCGCTCCTTGGTTTGGCCGGAGAACTGAGGGTCCTGCATTTTCACCGATAACACGTAGCAGCAGCGTTCCCAGATATCTTCTGTTGTGAGCTTAACGCCCCTAGGTAACAGATTGCGAAATTCACAAAATTCACGGATAGCTTCAAGCAGACCGGTTCGGAAACCATTAACATGAGTTCCACCTTGCACCGTTGGGATCAGATTGACATAGCTTTCTGTGGTCAGCGCCCCCCCATCTGGCAACCATTGCACAGCCCAGTCGACCGCTTCAAAGTCTCCTTTCAAAACGCCGATAAAGGGCTCTAGCGGCAACGTCTCATCAAGCTGAGTGGCGGCTTTCAAATAATCACAGAGACCATCCAGATAAAGCCATTCGTCTTTGCTTTTTTCGCTACCACTCAAATCTGTAAAAGTGACCTGTAGCCCTGGGCAGAGAACCGCCTTGGCGCGCAGCATATGCCGTAATTTCGACCGAGAGTATTTGGGGGAATCGAAATATTTAGGATCAGCAAGGAAACGTACTTCTGTTCCGGTATTGCGCTTGCCTACCGTATCAACAACTTCCAGATCAGAAACTTTGTCACCATTGGCAAAGCCGATTCGATAAACACTGCCATCGCGCTTGATAGTAACTTCAAGCATTTGAGATAGCGCATTAACCACGGAGACACCAACCCCGTGCAGGCCGCCAGAAAACTGATAATTATCGTTATTGAACTTACCACCTGCATGCAGTCTGGTGAGTATCAATTCAATCCCGCTGACACCGTGCTCGGGATGGATATCAACCGGCATACCGCGACCATTATCACTGACCGAGAGAGACCCATCTTTAAACAGGGTGACGTCGATACGGTCAGCGTGACCAGCCAACGCTTCATCCACCGAGTTATCGATAACCTCCTGCGCCAAATGGTTAGGACGGTCAGTTTCAGTGTACATGCCCGGCCGCTTTCTAACCGGATCCAAACCACTGAGTACTTCAATCGCTGCTGCGTTGTAGGTGGTATTCATTCTTAGGCTTTTATTCTCATCAATGGTGTCAGTTTATATCGTTCGGCAAAAACTGTTTGGCAACAATGCTCGGTAGAACCTGTAAATCAAGTCGCAGCAAAGGCCTCTATTCTCGGCAGCATCGTCTCAAAATCATCAAAACCATGACTGCCATCAGGCTGAATAATCATCTCAGCTCCTTGATAAAACGCGACCCCCTGTTGATAGTCCAGCACTTCATCGCCGGTCTGGGTCAGCAACAGATAAAGGCTGAGGTCCTTTAGTGTTTCACATTTAAGAGCCAGCAGTTGGTCCAGATGGTGGCGCGTCAGCTGGTAGCGCTCCTGGGTATAAATATTTTCATTTTCCCCAAGCAAGTCTTCCAATAACTTGTACGGTCGCACTGCAGGGTTAATCAACACCGCCTGAAGACCATACTTTTCAGCCAGGTATGTTGAATAATACCCACCCAGGGAACTGCCCAGCAAGACAATAGTACGCTCTGGGTGCTGATTAATCAGTGTTTCTAACGTCGCCATTGCCTTAGCAGGCCAATGAGAGAGAGAAGGCACTATGACCTCGTCCTCTCGTCCCTGATCAGCGAACCATTGCACCAGCAACCGCGCTTTAAAGGACTGTGGCGAGCTATTAAAGCCATGGATATAAACGAAAAGTGGTTTCGACATGGTCTACCTAAGGTCTGCGAATGATTGAAAAATACCTTATCAGAACCCTGCTAAGCAAGCGCTGCCGTCCGCTAGAAGACCTTTTTATTCAGTCAGTTGATTCGGATCACAACGTTCGACACCTGTGTCCAATTTCCCATCGGCAAACAGGGTTAACCAGCGGTAACCTGGCCAGGACTCAAGCCCAAGGGTTTCCACTTCAAAGTGCTCACAATATTTTCGAAATTGAACGGCGCTAGAGGGACAAGCAAGCATCCGCCAATGGCCAGATTGGATGTCCCAATGCTGATGTAAATGCCCAAAGATGACAGCCCCCTGCCTCGAGGAATTGGCTAAAATCTGATTAAATTCCTGCGCATTCCCCAAGGAAATGGCCTGTTGCCACTGACTATCTACGGCGATGGGATTATGGTGCAGAACCAGCAAATGATTGGCATCGACCTGAAGCTGCTGACGCAAAAAATCCAGCTCAGAGTCCGCCAGTGAACCGGAGCCACGACCATCAGAATCTGAAGTAGAATCCAACAATGTCAGCAGCCACCCTTGCAGCTGTAATTTGCGCGTTATCCGGCCCCAAAGTGCCGTCATTGCCTCAGCGCAATCATGATTGCCGGGAATCCAATACCAGGGAATATTAAGTTTAGCGAGCAACGCATCGATACGACGATAACTCTCGAGCCCACCCTGATGCACCAAGTCACCGGTCAGCAATAGCAATGTAGCATCACCGTGATGCTTTCTCAGGTGTTCAACAACAGCCTGCAGCCGGGCTTCGACATCTATCCCACGATAGCGTTCGCGCGCTTCCGCCATCAGGTGCATATCACTAATCTGAATGATTTTCGTCATGACAAAAAAATTACTGGCTGAGGAAATGAAAAGGCGCTCACATACTGCTTATCAACCAAGGTTCAGGCTATGGCTAGTTTTTCTGAACTATGGCCATGAGTTAGACATTGATTGAGCCATTCACCAAGGTATTGGTTGAGCTGAGCTTTCTCATCGGGTTGATGCATCTGCTTATTAGGGTAGATATAACTGCCCCGAAACTGCCGTCGCTGCTGCCGGGAAATGACCTCTGCCATGCGGGCATCATGATATACACGGACGATCAAGCCAGGCATTTGAATCCAATGCTGATTGTCATAACACTGCTCTATCCGCAAGGTGGTGGTGTAGGTAAAGCGTTCTTCTACGTGCAACTCGACTGTGGCTCGATGCTGGCGCCAAGTAATATGAAAACAACGCTGATCACAATGATCAATATCCGGCATCAACTTCATTAGCCGCAGATAGTTGGTGTCACAGCATGCCATCTGTTTTTGCAGGTCCGGTACGTACTTCTTTCTCATACGGTCACTGTTCATGTTTGAGCCACTGTGTCTGCAGTTGCTGCCAATTCAGCTGCAACCATTGCAACGCGATGATGGTTGGGGCATTGCATATTCGCCCACTCTGTACAGCAGTATAGGCCTGTTGTCGGGTTACTGATGTAACACGGATGTCTTCCCCTTCATGTTCTAACCCATGAAAGCCCCCCAAGCCAGTAGAATCAACCTGAGCACACATCAAATGAATTTTCTCCTGACTGCCACCGGGACTAACATGGTAGTGACAAATAGGATACAGCGCGAGGACCTCCGCTCCAGCCTCTTCTCGGCTTTCACGGGTAGCCACAGCCTCATCGCTCTCCTCTGGCTCGATGATTCCGGCAACCAGTTCCACCAGCCAGGGACCGGTACTATCCAACAGAGCGCCAATCCTAAATTGTTCAATTAATACCACGCGGTCCTGCCAAGGGTCGTACAACAACACACAGGCAGCAGCGTCGCGAATAAACAGTTCACGAGTTAGTGGCGCCGACCAGCCTCCTTCAAAAAGACGGTGTTTGAGGGTGAGTTTTTGCAACTGAAAAAAACCCTCATAAGCGGTTTCCCGCTGCAAGATTTCGACGTCATCAGGACCAAAACTGGCCGCTAGTTTTTTCATAGAATTACTTTTATCCACCTTGGCCGACCTGTATCCACTTTAGCTGCATAATTTTTTTGCGGCTCCAGCGCCAAACATAGAAGAGTTCACACTAAGGCCAATAATCGTTAACCTACCCTCATGCATTCAATCCAGCAATACCCTCCAAGGCCCGGCGTTATCAAACCAGCCATATCAAATGCCATTCGTTTAACGCTAATAATGCTGCTTCCGTCAGCGATTCTGCAAGGCTGCGCCGGGCCTATTACGCCAATTTATAAAGCGCCGCCATCATTGCTTGCACTGGAACAAGAGAAACAATTGTCACTGGCGTTTTCCCAACGTCTGGAGCATCAACAACGAGTCAGCCGCATCAGCTATCCGTTACTGCAAGCAGGAGCCCTGTTCTGTGGAGAACAGACCAAAGCGTCATTAGGGATTAGCTTTAGCAACAAACAGGGCATAGAGGAAAAATATCGCGATACAGCCATCAGAGATCTGGGGCTCGGCGATGCCCTGCAAATTTTGCGAGTCACCCCCGAATCCCCGGCGGCAGCTGCCGGACTAAAACCCGGTGACGTGCTTGTCAGTATTAACGGGGAGTTCTTCAAAACCGGTAAGCAGGCAAGTAAGTCTGTAACCGCGCTGCTTCGACCATTAAAAGCCGGCACTCCTATCAATTTAGTGGTAGCTCGACAAGGGCAATCGCTGTCATTGCAGGTTACCCCTGTCGAAATCTGTGATTTCCCCATCCTGATCTCTCACCAAGATGAAGTTAACGCTTGGGCCAACGGCAACCAGATTTCCCTCACCACGGGGTTGCTGCGCTTTTGCGGCGATGACCACGACTTGGCATTGGTAATCGCCCATGAGCTAGCCCACAACGCGCTAAGGCACGTACCTAAGATAACCCGCAATGCCCTTAGCGGATCTCTGATCGACCTGCTGGCCCTAGGTTTTGGCGTCCCTTCTCCCGCCCTATTTACCATTGCCGGAGCCCACATTCATCGCTCCCAATTCGAGGCCGAAGCTGATTATTTCGGCCTCTATATTCTGGCCCTTAGCCACCTTCCTCTGGAAGGTTCTGCCAACTTCTGGCGCCGAGTAGCCGCTGAATATCCAGAACAAATTGACGACTCTCTAGGCTCCACGCATCCTTCATCGCCTCAGCGTTTTCTGGCGCTTAAAGCCGCTATTACTGAAATCAAAACAAAGCAGCACAACCAGTTTCCGCTAACCCCCGAAGGGTTTGTTCACCCAGCATCCAAACCATAGCCAGAAGCAACGTTCAGAGTGTTTCCAAGCGATGGATGCGTATTCCGGTGAAGATGAACACCGATTCCGGACGAACGTGAACACCTGATTTCTCAACGCATCACGACTCCTGCTTTTTACATTAGGTGTTCATCTTCCGTCAACTTTCCCAGTGTCTTTCGCATCGATTCTCCGTTGAGGGGGAGTCGGTGGGCGTTGTGCATCAGGCGATCCAGGATCGCGTCTGCCAAGGTGTTGTCGCCGATGCTGGCGTACCACTGGTCGGTGGGGAGCTGGCTGATCATCAGGGTCGATGTTTGGCCGTGCCGATCATCCATAATCTCCATTAGGTCGTTGCGGTGCGCGGGCTTGAGCGGTTCTAAGCCCCAGTCATCAATGATCAACAGTTGGATCTTGGCCAGCTGTCCCAGCAGTTTATGGTAACTGCCGTCCGCTTTGGCCTGCGTTAGTGCCAGCATCAGTCGTGATAATCGGTAGTAGCGGCTGCTGTAGCCTTGCTGGCAGGCACTGTGCCCCAGTGCACAGGCCAGATAGGTCTTGCCGCTGCCGCAGGGGCCGGTGATTAATAGGTTTTGACCTCG
The DNA here is from genome assembly GCA_036960175.1 of Motiliproteus sp. Classification (GTDB taxonomy): domain Bacteria; phylum Pseudomonadota; class Gammaproteobacteria; order Pseudomonadales; family Balneatricaceae; genus Motiliproteus. The sequence continues at coordinate 103,651 of JBALWH010000008.1, forward strand.
GTTGATCCAGTCCCCTTGAGCTAGTCGGGCGATCTGGGCGCGTTGCAGGTTACGTGGGTGTTGGTAGTCGATCTCTTGGATCGTGGCTTTGAGCTTGAGACTGGCTTGGCGGATCAGACGTTCCTGTTTGCGCTGATCACGCATCAGCTGCTCATGGTCGGCTAGCAGGCTCAGCCGTTCGATGAACGACAACCCTTCGTAGGTGCCGATCTGTTCGAGTTGCGCTTCAAGTGCACTGGCCATGCCGCTCAGTTTGAGTTGGCGTAGCTGGATTAGAGTTTGTGCTGTCATGGGGTTCTCCTAGTGGAAGCTGCTGGGTCCACGGATGTTCGCGTGATCTTGCGGTAGCTCAGTGGTTAGACTGAGCTGCTCGGGGAGTTGGTCGCGGTTGCTGCGCAGGATCGACTTGATCTGTTTGAGTCGGGTTAGCCCTTCCCGATTGGCGATCCGGCAACTGGCATTAAGCCTTGCAGCAGGATACTCCCGGGTCAGGTTTAACAGCCCCAGGCAGAGGCGGTAGGCCTGCTCGGGATGGGCTTTCTCGGCCAGCCGGTTGCTGATCCAGTCGCGGGTATCTGAGCCGATATCCTGCCCCCATTGCTTTAACCTCCCAGGCGTCCACTGCTGTTGCTTGCGGTGTCGTGTCGGCATATGACCGGCTTCGGTGGTGGTGCCGGGATACCGCTTATGCGGATGGGAGGCCACCAGCTGCTGTCGGAAGTAGAGCTGGATCAAGGTATCCCCGGCATGCAGCTCCAACCTCTCGCCAACATACTGATGTGGCACCGAGTAATGATGCTGCTGGTACTGGACGTGGTAGTCGATGTTGACCTTCACCGGCTTGATCGCCACATAGCGATACGCCTGCCGTGGCAACGGTTTGAGCGCGGGGCGATCCAGTTGCTCAAACGCCGAGCGGCGGTTGCCAGGCAGTTGTTTGAACGGCTTCTGGTTCATCTCCTCCAGCAGCGCCCGGATACACTGATTGACCTCCGCCAGCGAGAAGAAGCTGTGGTGACGCAGGCGCGCCAAGATCCACCGTTCGACGATCTGCACACCCACTTCGGCTTTGGATTTATCCTTGGGTTTGTAGGGCCGTGCAGGCATCACCGCCAGTTGATAGTGCTCGGCCAGTTGCTGATAGCTGGGATTGAGCTCGGGATCGTAGCGGCAAGCCTGGCTAACGCCGCTGCGCAAGTTATCCGGCACCACCATCTCCGGTGTACCGCCGAAGTACTCGAACGTCCGCACATGGCTTTGCAGCCAGTCGGGCAGTGACTGCGACAGTGTCGCCTCGGCGTAGGTGTAGTTCGACGCGCCCATCACCGCCACGAACACTTGAGCCTGGCGGATCTCGCCGGTGCTCGGGCTGATGATCGGCACCGTCGGGCCGCAGTAGTCGACGAAGCATTTCTCACCGGCTTTATGCTGCTGGCGCATCGAGCGCTTCTGCCGTTTGCACCAGTCGCGGTAACGGTCACAGAACTGCGAGTAGCTGTAACAGCGGTTGGGGTAGTTCTGGGTGTATTCCTCCCATAATAACTGCTTGGTCATCCCCTTGCGCTTGAGTTCCTGATACATCGAAGCCCAGTCGGGGAGTTGATAGCGTTTTGAGGGATGTGCATCGGCGGTAGGGTAAAACAACAGCGCCAACTGACTGTCGTCGAGCGTCTCGGGCAGCGGCCAAGTCAGCCCAAGTTCACCGGCTTTGCTAAGCAGCTTTTGGATCGCTCCGGTACTGACCTTGGTGCTGGCACTGATCTGTCGAAACGACAACTCGGCGGCCAGCCGTAGTCGTAGAACCTCTCGAATTTTACGCATGGTAATTCTCTTCGCTGACATCGCCTTCCCCAAATAGTAGGAAGGGTATCAAATAGATTGAAAATCAATGCGTTGAGAATGATTCCGGACGAACGTGAACAGCGATTCCGGGATGGTGAACGCTGATTCCGGAAAAACCGGTAAAAGTGTTCACGTTGGGCCGGAATGAGCGTTCACGTTAAACCAGAATAGGTGTTCACGTTGAACCGGAATGAGTGTTCATGATGGGCCGGAATATGCAGATGGATCACACCCCCATAGCCTCCGCCAATATTGGCAGATGACTCACGCCGACTGATTGCTGCTCGTTTTCAAAACAAAAAAAAGCCTCTGATCTCCAGAGGCCCTTTCGTTCAGCCTGGTTTAGCCCAAGCGATGCGTATTATGTCAATTTAAACTGCAATGCAATTTCATTCAGTTCTTCTGCAGAGGCTGCCACTTCATTAGTTGCAGCGGCCAACTGTTCGGCACCCGAGGATGTTTCCAAGGACAGATTGCTAATTTCTATAATGTTGCGGCTCACATCTTCGGCCACATGGGACTGTTCTTCTGACGCAGTCGCTATCTGTAACGTCATCTCACTAATGTGATCGATAGCAGTCTTAATAGCATCGAAGGCCTGAGTCGTTTCTGCTGTATGAGATGTAGTCAGTTCAGCTTGAGCCTTACTTTGATCCATGGTTTTAGCCGCCTGATCAGCAGCGGACTGTACCGCGTTAATCATCGTTTGGATATCAGCAGCAGAGGTCTGGGTACGCTGAGCCAAAGTCCGCACTTCATCGGCAACAACCGCAAACCCCCGACCTTGTTCACCCGCTCTAGCTGCTTCAATGGCAGCATTGAGTGCCAGCAAATTAGTTTGCTCGGCGATCCCCTGGATCACTTCGAGCACCTGACCGATTTCCCGACTTTTTTCCTGAAGATTAGTCATTTCCTCAGTAGCACACACCACCTGATCTACTAGTTTTGAAATTGACAAAGCCGCATGATCTAGGGTCTCAGCGCCCTGCTCCGCCTGCTCTTTTGCCATTTGGGTTGCTTCAGAAGTGGCAGAAGTATTCTGCGCTATATCTTGTACCGTGGCTGACATTTGGTTGATTGCCGTTGCAACCTGCTCCGTTTCAGCATGCTGCCGCTCTATCGCCTGTTGCGCTTGCGCGGTGGCTACTGAGCTTTCTTCTGCTGTCGAAGCCAAGCGAGTACCCGAACGAACGATTTCACCGATAATCCCCTGCAGCCGTGCGTTCATATCCCGCATTGCGCCATAGACCGAGTTTGCAGGTGCTGTAGCATTGAATTCAGCAGTCAGATCGGCATCGGCAATACGCCGAGCCAGCAGCATCATCTCACCCGGCTCGCCACCCAAAGGTTTGGTGATTGAACCGGTGATAAAGGATCCCATCAAGAACCCAATAACAATAGACACCCCACCAACAGCGAGGACAGTCACTATGGCTGAGCTTGCAATTTCTCGCCCCTGCTCCATAGCAGCCAACATCTCGTGGGTAGCCAGTTCTTCTATGCTACCGATCAATTTTTCTGCCTGATCACCGATATTGTCCAAGACTTCCATAGCCTGATAAGAATCATCGGATCGGGCCAATAACTGCGTCTGCGCATCAATCATCGTCTGACCAGCCTTTTGAAAGGCTTCATGAGACTGATCCATCTCTCTAATTGCATCAAGCGCAGCCTGGGAACCCATTTTTTCTGCTATGCCTAGCGCTTCAGATATCCACTGATCAAAGTCTTTAATGGTCTGCCGGTAATCCTGTTCAGCCGCCTTTAAATCGGCTTCAAAATCAGCTTGCGCGAGCTCTTCAAGGGCTAAGCGGCTAGCCAGAATATCAATTTTAATTTCCTTGATGGCCTTAACCAAAGGTAACCCCTGAGTGAGTAAACGCTCATAGGAATCAGCTTCGTACCCCCAATGATCGATTTCTGCCATCACATTTTTTTCGGTTACAACACCAACATCTATAACTGCCTCAACGGCAACCTCCATAGCGGTCATGGCTTCGTCAGCGGCAATTTTCGATTCAAGCGATGATTTACCAGCCTTAATTAAGGCATAAGCAGCTGGCTGAAATTTTTCATTGTGTAAGGTATCAGCTTGGCGAACCAAGTCTGCAAGTTGCGTATTGTCCGTGGCAATAACAGTCTGGCCATTATCCATCACGCCGCCATCTATAATGGCACCCACGAGCAGGTCAAAACGTTGCACTGAGTTTTCAAAATGCTCTTTAGATTCGGATATAAGCGCTGAATCCGTATTGAATATAGCGGCGGTCGCTCCCTTGTATTCCTCCATGGCATTGCGGCCAAATAACAGCGAGATCTTCATTTCATTAGCCGCATCGATTAATGGCGCTTCTTCATCACCAACAATATGGAGTGCGTTATCCAGCGCATGGATACCCTGATAACCAGAAAAGTTGCTCGCCAGTAATAGGGCCAGCATCACACCAAAGCCGATCATTAATTTATGTAGAACTTTCATATTAGACATAAGACATCCTTGACTCTTATTAGCCGTTGCTAAGTAAGTGCGGTCAGGAATCCCAGGAACAGGAGATATCGATGATATACAGATGACGCTGGGATCCAGCAGCGAAAAAAAAGCGGACGAACGCAGCTAAAGAATTACCTGCACAGAAGAACAACCACTTCCAATATCCTTATTGCTATGGCTGTTAAAATACGTAGAGAAAAGGTGAGAATCAATCATTTCTGAGTAAACATTAAAAAAGAATTACTACAGAACAACAAAACACTAAAAGCAACACCGCCGATCAATTATCAACCCGTTTTTTCTAATTATTTTCTTATATAAAAGACGTTTTCCAATGCTTTTAAGAATATATTTATCGATACTTACGTTTAAATTTCTCGAAGAGCCCGTATTGCCACTGACGAACCGCTATGACCACGGTAGTGCCTTTACGCTCATCAAAGGGCAATTGCGAGTCGTCGGTATTCAACTCTTCGAACTCCCGCACCAGCTGCTCCATCTTGCGTTGAAAAACCGCATTAGAGCTGTCCGCCAACATGCCGTTCATTACCAACAAGCGCTCATGCTCCTTATCAAAGCGTGAACTGAAGAACTCCGCTTCAAGCTTTTCCTGAAAAAAGCGCTGAATGGGCCCGTTGTCGAGCCATTTAAAATTAGGCGCCACCAGCAGTTTAATGCGGTTTTTGGGCAGTAATTCAATCAGTTTCAAACGGTCTAGCTTAGCCAGATGCCTGATACAGCTGGTTTCTTCAAGCTGAAAATAGCCCAGTATCTGCGTCATGGTCCAGCGGTTTAGCACACAGACGGTGATCATTAATAACTCCAGATCGGCGGCAATCTCTTTTTCCTGCTCCTCCGTCAGCCCACTCAATTTTGATTTATGGCTATCGGTCATCAGCTGCACTAGATCACTGATATCCATCCCCATCAACTGACACGTTTGTTCCAGCCGTTGCAAGGAGAAATTCTGCTCTGAAAACAAACGCTTAACACTGGCTTCCGACAGTTTCAGATGAACCGCCACGTCCGCATAGGTTTTACCGTGGGCTTTGAGCATCAATTTCAAAGATAAAACCAGCTGAGCTGTTTGCGACATAGAACATTTCCATTTTCTAAGTTTGATTGCTAATCGTGGATCACCCTATGCTGGGAGGCAATTATTAATACCACAGGCTCGCAAAATTGCTACCTTTGCGATATAAGTCGCTATATAAAAGACCCTTCCTTATTTTCTCTCCATTCCCTACCCGACAATGGAGCTACACGATGAAACAGCTGCTGCGGCAATCTGGCTTTCTACCATTCATATTGGTGGTCTTTATCAATGCCTTCGTTGATCTTGGCCACAAGATCATCATCCAGAACACAATTTTCAAAATTTATGACGGCCAGACCCAGATACTACTCACTGCTATCGTCAATGGTCTTATCTTACTACCCTTCATTTTGCTGTTCAGTCCCGCAGGCTTCTTATCGGATAGGTTTGCCAAACCTCGAGTGATTCGAGCCAGCGCCTTTGCCGCCGTTTTAATCACCCTGATGATCACCCTGAGCTATTACCAGGGCTGGTTTGAGGTGGCATTTTTCATGACCTTCCTACTGGCCATTCAAAGTGCTCTTTATTCTCCAGCGAAATATGGTCTGATTAAGGAATTGGCCGGTACAGAACGACTGGCCACAGCCAATGCGCTGGTTCAGGCCGTCACCATTATTGCCATACTGGCGGGAGTCTTCGCCTTCTCAATCTTATTTGAAGGGTTTCTGCTTAACTCTGCAGACAAGGAATCAGAGATTCTTCTGCAAATCGCACCCATTGGCTGGGTCCTAGTACTGCTGACCACTCTTGAATTGGCTTTGGCGATACGCTTGTGTAATACCAAGGCCATCCGCACTAGAGCGCAATCACAGCAGGAAAATCCAGAAAATTTCCAATGGCAACGCTATCTGAGTGGTCGCTCCCTACAATCGAATCTAAAACTGCTGAACAGTAATTCGGTTATCTGGCTATCAATAATCGGGTTATCGGTATTCTGGGGCATATCCCAGGTAGTACTGGCGGCTTTCCCGGCCTATGCCAAAGAAACCCTCGCCATGGACAACACGATTATCGTGCAGGGGCTGCTGGCCTGTTCAGGCATCGGTATTGTCATAGGTTCTGCGTTAGCCGGCAAAGCCTCTCAGCATCATATCGAGACAGGCCTTATCCCCTTAGGGGCTATTGGTATTGTTATTTCACTGTTATTGCTACCACAGTTTGAACATTCCTTGCTATTGGCTCTGTGCTTTATTGGCCTAGGACTTAGTGGTGGTCTGTTTATCGTGCCCTTGAATGCTCTAATCCAATTCCATGCGCCTAATCGCCAACTGGGTACAATTCTGGCCGGTAATAACTGGATACAGAATTTAGTTATGCTAGCCTTTCTGGCACTAACATTGGTGTTTGCCTACTCTGGCACCAACAGCCTGGGGCTATTCTATTTACTGGGCCTGACCGCTATTATCGGCACTGCCTACACCCTCTATCGTCTGCCACAATCACTACTGCGTCTGGTCATCAGCTATCTGTTTGCGGGTCGTTACCGCATTGAGGTCATGGGTTTCAAGCATCTTCCAAGCCAAGGCCCTGTACTGATGCTGGGTAACCATATCAGTTGGTTAGATTGGGCAATGGTGCAGATAGCCAGCCCTCGTCCAGTGCGCTTTGTGATGCATCGTGATATCTATCAGCGCTGGTACCTGAAATGGTTGATGGATCTGTTCGGCGTTATTCCCATCGCCGGCGGCAACAGCAAAGCGTCGCTGGAGAAAATAAACCAACTACTTAAAGCCGGAGAAGTGGTCTGTCTATTCCCCGAGGGAGCTATCAGCCGTAACGGCCAGCTAGGTGAATTCAAGCGCGGATACGAACGCTGCGTTGAGAATGTCGATGGAATCATCCTTCCTTTTTACCTCAGAGGACTATGGGGCAGCCGTTTTTCTCGATCCAGTGAGCGCTTACAGCAACTTCGAAGCAGCGGTCTTCGCCGTGACATCATCGTCGCCTTTGGCGCGCCTCTTCCCATATCAACGACTACTCCAGAGCTGAAGCAAAACGTATTCAACCTCTCGATGACAGCCTGGAAGGAACATACTCGCCAGCTAGACAGGATTCCCGAAGCCTGGATTAAGACAGTCAAACGCCAGGGTCAGGATTTATGTGTCGCCGACGCAAAGGGGGGAATGTCTCTTAGCGGCTATAACACCCTGACCGCCGCTGTCGCCTTTTCCCGCTTAATCAAACGCCAATGTCCAGGCAGAAATGTAGGCATGCTGATGCCTACCAGCAGCGCGGGGTTGATTACCAACATGGCCAGCCTTATCGCCGGTAAAACCCTGGTTAATCTTAATTACAGCGCCAGTTTAAAAGCCCTGAGCGCCGCCGTGGAAAAAGCAGAAATCAATACCATTGTGACCTCACGTAAATTTGTCAGCCGACTGGCCCAACGCGGCGTCGATATTGAGCCGTTACTTTGCAATAGTCAGGTGCTGTTTGCTGAAGACCTAGCCAAGGAGGTAACAACGGTTAGTAAGATTTTAATCCTGGCAACAATACGAATACTGCCAGCATCCTGGCTTTGCAAGCTGTTCTGTAGCGCCTGGCAAGCTGAACAGCCCGCAGCCATATTGTTCTCAAGTGGCAGTGAAGGTGAGCCTAAGGGCATTATGCTGAGCCATGAAAACATCATGGGCAATATTAAACAGGTTTCCGACGTATTAGATACACAGGCCGACGACCGTATTATGGCAACACTGCCTTTATTCCATGCCTTCGGGTTAACCGTCACCGGGCTGATGCCGCTGATCGAAGGGATGCCGGTTATTTGCCACCCTGATCCCACCGACTGTCAGAACATCGCCAAGGCCATCGCTCACCATCGAGCAACGATTTTCTGCGCCACCTCTACATTCCTGCGCTTATTCAATCGTAATTCTCGCATTCATCCACTGATGCTGGACAGCCTACGCATCGTTGTAGCAGGAGCGGAGCGAATGGATGCGGAAGTGCGAGAAGCGTTTCAACTCAAGTACAATAAAACCATCTACGAGGGCTATGGCACGACTGAAACGACACCCGTCGCTAGTGTCAACATTCCAGATCGATTGGATGACAGTGACTGGCATATTCAACAGGGCAGCAAACTGGGCACTGTCGGTTTACCCCTGCCTGGTAGCAGCTTTCGTGTGGTAGACCCAAATACGCTGGAAACTTTAGACAGCGATAAAGATGGGCTGATTCTGATCGGCGGCAGCCAAGTCATGATGGGGTACCTCAATGATCCGGAAAAAACCATGTCGGTGATTATCGAACTGGATGGACAGCGTTGGTACAGCACAGGAGATAAGGGACATTTAGATGCTGATGGATTCCTGACTATCGTTGATCGATACTCCCGCTTCGCCAAAATAGCGGGTGAGATGATAAGCCTAGGCGCCGTAGAAATGGCTCTCAATAAAGTAATTGATGAAAGCGGCGAGATAGTTGCAACTGCGATACCCGATGGAAAAAAGGGAGAACAGGTCATACTGCTATACAGCGGAACAGCGTCAGAGGAAGAACTGTTTGCAACAGTAAAAGCGTCAGAACTGCCACCATTAATGAGGCCAAGTTCTATCCTTAAAGTCGAGGAAATTCCTAAATTAGGCAGCGGCAAAAACGATTTTAGCACTGCAAAAAAATTGGCAATGGAACTGACTTAGGGGTAAATCATTAATCGGCAATAGATAAAGCCATTGTTGTTTCTCATAATTATTAAAATAATTACCCTATGGAATGCTAATATTATTTATAATTCATCGGGCTAGCGATTATAGTATACGGTCGACAATGGTCATTTTCGAACGATGACATCGGGTTATGGACATATAGAGTTGATCTGTTTTTTTATCGCGTCACCGCAGTATGCAGACCAATTCTGCTAGGGAGAGAACGATGTCAATACGTGAAAAATTGATCATGATGATGGAGTTCACGAAACTCCATAAAAACTTTCAAAAGTTCTTTCGCGTCGTTCCCGCTTTAACTGACGAACTCATCGAAGAAGCCTACCGGATTCGCCATCATGTCTATTGTGAAGAATTGGGCTGGGAGCCGGTTCGCGAAGACGGCATGGAAACCGATGAATATGATGCGCAGTCAATGCACTGCCTATTACAGAACGTAAACACTAAAGAGTATGTAGGCTGCATCCGCACCATCAGGACTGACCAGGACAAGCCAATGGCGCCACTGCCCTTTCAGCTTAGCTGCGCACAAACCCTTGATCCCGGTGTTCCAGATCCCATAAAACAAGCCAGCAATGCCATCGCAGAGGTTTCCCGGCTAGCGGTGATAGGCAAGTATCGCCGCCGTCCGGATGAGCAAGGTATTGCAGTAAAAATTTCTAGCGAAGACTATGGTTCTTTTCAGCGGCCTCGTTTTCCGTATATACCTGTAGGCTTGTATATGGGCATGCTAGAAATGGCCAGACGTAATGGCATCGACTCGCTGTATATACTCACTGAGCCCTCACTGGCTGGGCATTTCTGTAAATTGGGTGGCCGTCTAGATGCCGTTGGCGGCGCCATTGAACATCGCGGCACCCGCATGCCTTATCAAATGGATGTCGCCAACATTCTCAGCAGGATGAATCTATTAATGAAGCCGTTAAACAAAGTTATTTGCGAAGATATTGACCGTGCCTATAAAGAATTAGAGTCAAAAAATCGTAAAACGGCCTAATCATCATCTTTATTTAAACTACTCATGATATAAATACTAACAACAAACCGTTTGAATACTGCTAATCCGACCTTTATCGATAATAGCTAACCGGTGATTGCCATGAATGATCTGCACGCCCCCCTAAGAGATAATGTCCGTCTGTTAGGACAGTTGTTGGGAGAAACCATTCGCCGCGATCAGGGCTCTGAGTTCTTTGATAAGCTAGAGTTTATCCGTCAAGCGGCCAAATCTGCACGCAGCGGAGAAAGCAGCCGACAGCCATTATTAGATGCCCTGGAGCAACTGAGCGAACAGGAACTGGTGCCGATGTCTCGCGCCTTCAGTCAGTTTCTCAATCTCGCCAATCTGGCCGAAGAATATCATCGTGTGCGCCGGCGCCGGAGTCTGGTGGTAAACAAGCCAGATCCTCACGCCCTGAGTCAAGTGCTAGAGGAAACCCTTAAAGAAAACGTTACTCCAGATCAGCTCGCCGATAAGGCTGCTGAATTACAGATAGAACTGGTTTTAACGGCCCACCCAACAGAAGTAAACCGCCGTACCTTTATTCAAAAATATGAAACTATGGCTCAGTGCCTAGCGGAACTTGATCGCGTCCACCCGCTGAGCGCACCCGGTGTCAGCCTCAAGGAGCGGCTACAGCAGCTGGTAAGTGAAGCTTGGTATTCTCCAGAAATACGTGAACAGAGGCCATCACCTGTAGATGAAGCCAAATGGGGCTTCGCGGTCATCGAAAGCTCTCTATGGAAAGCAGTACCCCGGTTTCTACGTAATTTTGATCGCGAGCTGGAACAAATCTCCGGTCGTCGCTTACCCTTAGATGCGGCCCCCATACGCTTCGCCTCCTGGATGGGTGGAGACAGGGACGGCAACCCCTTTGTCACCGCAAAAGTTACCGAAGAGGTCTTGTTACTGTCGCGCTGGATGGCGGCGGATCTGTTTTTAAAGGATGTTGGGCAATTACGCCATGAACTATCCATGACTCGCGCTAGCGATGAATTGCGCGCCCAGGTAGGCGACTGTTCGGAACCCTACCGTGAATTACTGCGCAAGGTTCGTAGTCGCCTGCAGGACACCCGTAACTGGGCCAAACATTGCCTGGATCATGGCTGGATCGAGCCGACTAACGCCTACGTCGACAATGAAGAACTACGTGAACCGCTGTTACTCTGCAATCGCTCTTTACGTGACTGCGGTATGGATGAGATCGCTGATGGTTGTCTACGCAACACTCTGCGTCGCCTTGCCTGTTTTGGGCTTAATTTGGTGCGACTAGACATACGCCAAAATTCAGAGCGCCATGCCCAGGTGTTTGAAGAGCTTACTGACTATTACGACCAGGGCAGCTATCTTGGTTGGAACGAAGAACAGAAGCAGACTTACCTGTTAAAAGAGCTTAATCAAAAGCGCCCCCTCTTCCCCCATAACTGGCGACCCAACAGTGATGTCCAAGAGGTACTGGATACCTGCCATGTAATTGCCAAGCAACAACCACAAGCGCTGGGTAGTTACGTCATTTCGATGGCCAGCTATCCCTCCGATGTGCTGGCAGTAGCATTACTGCTAAAGGAGTGCCGTGTCCCCTTTCCGATGCGCATTGTGCCTCTGTTCGAAACCCTCGCTGACCTGAATAATGCTGGAAGCTGTATCGATGCGCTGCTCAATATTGACTGGTACGGCGACTATATAGATGGACGTCAAGAAGTCATGATCGGCTACTCTGATTCCTCCAAAGATGCGGGAGCCCTCGCGGCTAGCTGGGGCCAGTATCGTGCTCAGGAAGCGCTGACAGAAGTCTGTCATAAGCATGGCGTTGCCCTGACCCTCTTCCATGGCCGTGGTGGTACCGTCGGTCGCGGCGGCGGCCCCAGCCATACTGCCATTTTGTCCCAACCACCCGGATCTGTTGACGGCAGCCTGCGAGTCACCGAGCAAGGGGAAATGATCCGTTTTAAATTTGGCATGCCAGATATCGCCGTTCGCAACCTTGAGCTCTACGCCGGTGCCGTACTGGAAGCAAGCCTGGTACCCCCAGAAGCTCCGCAACCACAATGGCGTGAGCTAATGGATAACATGTCCGAACAGGCGCACCAGCTTTATCGAAACGTGGTGAGTAAGGACCCCTTATTTGTGCCCTATTTCCGGCAGCTAACACCGGAACAGGAATTGGCAAAATTACCCTTGGGTAGTCGTCCTGCCAAACGCAATGCAGAAGGAGGAGTCGAAAGCCTGCGAGCAATTCCTTGGATTTTTGCCTGGACTCAGACCCGGTTAATGCTGCCCGCCTGGCTTGGAAGCGACCAAGCATTGCAAGATGCCATGGCGTCTGACAAACACCGGGTAATTGCAGAAATGCTTGCTGAATGGCCCTTCTTCATCGCCTATATAGATATGTTAGAAATGGTACTGGCTAAGGCCGAACCACAGATTGTTGAATACTATGAACAACGCTTGGTGGCGGAAAAATATCATTCTCTGGGAAAAGACCTCAGAGAACGCCTGATCAACGCCCGTAAACTGATACCTCAAATCAAAAAATTAGAGTTTCTACTGCAGGACAATGAAACCATCAAACAGTCCATGGATGTCAGAAATCCCTACATAGACCCTCTGCATTATTTGCAGGCAGAACTCCTCTACCGAGATCGAAATAAACCTAATGAAGTCGTAGAAAGAGCTTTGATGACCACCATGACAGGCATTGCCAGCGGCATGCGAAATACCGGATAAGCTCAACCCGGGGCTCAGGCCCCTTTTCGGGCACAAACTTGATATTTTCTAAGCTGTTGTTGCCCTTCACTAACAACGATTTAACAGCCCTCCGCCCAGTATCCACGGCTAAAATAACCCTTGTGTCAATGTCTTGGTTCCCTTAGAATACTGTCTGTTTTGTATTATTTATTGCATCCTGTGTTTTTGTAGATCGTTCCCTTCGAACCAGTTTCTGCTCCTACCCATATTGCTTTCCTGATACAGGCTTATTTTATCGTTGTAATATCAGTCAATTGCTGAATTATGCGATACTTTTTATAAATTAATTGCGAGAAAAAATATGTCTAATCAACAGACTGGTACTGTGAAGTGGTTTAACGATGACAAAGGTTTCGGTTTTATCGAGCGTGAAAGTGGTAAAGACCTTTTCGTTCACTTCCGTTCCATTGTTGGCGAAGGCCGTAAGAGCCTGTACGAAGGTCAGAGCGTAAGCTTCGTAGAAGTTGAAGGCCAGAAAGGTCCTCAAGCTGATCAAGTTACAGCACTGTAAGACTGCTACACAGCATATTCTTAGCCTGACCTTTTAACGGGTCTGGCTAATACCTTTTCTCTTTCTTTCATTCTACGAGAAAGAGAAAAGGCTATTTATAGCCCCACCTAAGCTTCTTAAAATCTGATTAAACTGATCAAAACCCTCACCCTTAGCTTTTATTCAGCAAGCTGTGTTAACGGTTTTTCCAACCAGAAGTAACCGGCTTACCTACACCACCCTGCACTTCATACCAATGATCCGGCTCGAAGAAACTATAAACCATGGTGAATTCCTGATTGCCAACACCCGAACCCGTTTCATCTGAATTCACGAAATACCACATCTCGTCTTTAACCAGCCCCTGCCGCTCCCCATGCAATGGCTGCCAGCCATCTAGGATATTTGGACATGACCTGTTGCTATTACATAGTTCAGTAATCTGCGCAGCAACGGCAAGTATTTCTGTTTTTCCAGTGCCATAAAATTTCACATAGCGATAGCCTACCAGCGAGTAAATCAACATCGCTATCGAACCAAGTATCAAAATATTAACGAGGGTTCTTATTTTCATAACTGCCCTCACCGTCGTTATAGTAATAGAATTTTAGCTGAGAGCCGAGAGGGCAGCCAAGGTGACCGACCCGAGAGATAGATTCATTAACTAGCCGCCACCAAATACGTATCAGCTATCCATTCCCCAGCGCGATCGTTAACGACAAAAAAAGGTCATAAAGCAAACGCTCTATGACCTTTTTATTTACCTCAAGATACTTTTAGCCGGATCTTAATCCCAGCCTTCAACCCCTTTCATATCAGGTAACTGGTGAGCAATGCCCTTATGGCAGTCAATACATGTCTTTTCATCAGTAGCCAGCGCATCCTGATGTTGAGCCACTGAGCGACGACCCTGCTCACTGTAATCCATTGACTGGAAGTCGTGACAGTTACGACACTCGCGGGAGTCGTTAGCCTTCATCCGCGCCCATTCTCGTTCAGCCATCTCGCGACGGTGACCGTTAAACTTCTCTGGAGTATCAATGATTCCAGTGATCTTGCCCCACACCTCTTTACTGGCCTGAATCTTACGAATAATCTTGTAAGTCCATTCCTTAGGTACGTGGCAGTCTGGACAGGTTGCCCTGACCCCAGAACGGTTGGAGTAATGAATGGTCTCTTTCAGCTCCTGATAGACGTTGTCACGCATCTCATGACAACCGATACAGAATTCCTCCGTATTGGTTACTGACAAGGCGGTGTTGAAACCACCCCAGAAAACTACGCCGGCAACAAAACCACCGACCAAAATACTACCCATCGCCGCTTTGGCTGGGGTAGCCAGCATGCTCCAGTACCGGGCAAACAGCCCCTTCGATTCATGTCCCATAACCTAGGCCCTTAGCTGTAAATTACTTTTTCCCAAGCCATCATTTCACTGAGAAACTTCAGCACTGGACTTATAGGTGTTTTCAACCAGCGGCGCAGTCACAGCCTGCGGCACATGACACTGCATGCAGAAGTAACGTCTCGGCGAGATATCTGCCAAAGCATGACCATCGCGAGTATTAAAGTGGGTCAGACTGACCTTAGTGGCACCAGACTCCCTATAGTTATCCCAGCTATGACAAGACAGGCACTTGTTACTCCTCAGGTCGACTTTATAACCGCGAACCTTGTGAGGGATTACCGGCGGCTGCTGTACGTAGTTACGTTTAAGCGGCTCCTCATCCTTGTTGTAAGCTCTCATTTCCGGAGCCCGAGTTCCTTCCTCGAGTGCTTTAGCTCCTCGCAAAGATTTCAGGCCACCAGTATCACTAACTGCCTGGGAGGCTACAGAAATACCGCCCAGAGCCATGACCAGCGTAAGTGCCACTGTCAATTTTTTCATGGTTGATTCTCCATCAGATTGGCAACGCGACTGCCATATTCGAATACGTTTACAGAACAAATATCGATACAACGACCACAGTTAGTGCAGTTTGGCGACAGAATAACCGGTCCCACGCCCTTCTCCTTTCCTTTCAACGCTGGCTTGATCACCTGTGGCTCGGGACAGACTGCAAAACAATCCATGCAGTCATTACAGGCATCACGTTTCGATGCCTTGACCCGTAGCGGGCTAAACTTTCCAACCAGGCTATAGAAAGCCCCCATTGGACAAATATGGCCACACCAGCCTTTAGGTAATACGAACAGATCGAACAGAAAAATAGCGCCTATAAAGTACCAGCCCATCCCCATTCCGAAGATGATTCCCCGATGCAGCAGCGATACCGGATTGACCAGCTCCCATACCACCATACCGGTAATGGCAGGTAGCAGCAGGCTCAGAGCCAGAATCCAGTAGCGCAACCAACGGGAGATAGATACTTTTCGGCCTATTCCCAGACGCCTTCCCAACCAGCCAGACAGATCGGTTACCGGATTGATCGGGCAGACCCAGCTGCAATAGCTGCGTCCACCAACCAACAGATAAAACACCGCGACTATCGCAGCACCAATCAGCATCGTGGTCTCTCCTCTGTGTCCTGCTATTAAAGTCTGCAGATACACAAAAGGATCGGATAAAGGCACTGCTTCCAGTATTTGGCTGGAGCTCAGGTTGCCCTTCAACAACCAAACCCCAGCCACCGGACCTAGTAGGAATAACCCCAAGGTTGTTATCTGTACAAGTCGGCGAAGCAGCAACAAACGATAAGTTTGCCAGTAGCCTTTAGCCGCGATCGCATCACGCCCAATTAAATGCGCCGAACCCGCTTTTAATTTTTGCGAGCTCATTGGCTACTCTCCGGCAGGCGCGTGGGAAGTTTGATCAGATCAGGCATCAAAGAATGCCCAGCCTTTTCCTTTTCTTCCCAACCAAGGCGATAGTGTTTGCCTAAAGAGCCTTTTGCCAGGTCAATAGGAAGCACCTTAATGGCTGCTTCATCCAGTACACAGGCCGCTTCACACTTGCCACAACCAGTACAATGATCTGAATGCACCGTAGGAATAAACAGAGCATGACTCCCGGTACGGGGGTTGCGCTCAAGTTTCAAGGTGATTGCATCTTCGATCAAAGGGCAAACCCGATAACAGACATCACACCGCAACCCCAGCACGTTGAGACAGGTTTCACGATCTATTAAAACCGCTAACCCCATGCGGGCATCGTCGATGTTATCTAAGGATTTATCCAAAGCACCACTCGGACAGGCACCCACACAGGGAATATCCTCACACATTTCGCAAGGGACATCTCTGGCAACAAAGTAAGGCGTGCCGTTGGCGACCGGATCGGTTAACTGCGCTAATTTAAGGGTATCGTAGGGGCAGTCCTCAACACACAACCCGCAACGCAGACAGGCGCTAAGGAATTCATGCTCAGGCAAGGCACCCGGTGGCCTGATCGCTTCAGGCGCATGAGATTGCGCCTGTCGACCATAGCTAACGAGTCCTACACTGATCAGCCCCATACTACAGAGACCGCGGGCAGAATCGGTCAAGAACTGACGACGATTACGCCCGTCCTTGTTCCGATTGTTTGCCTCACGTTCACTCATCTAAATACCCTCACTGTCGTCTTATGATCCAAAAGCTATCTGGGTCAGGCCTTTACGATCTTCACCGCACACTTTTTGTAGTCCGTCTCTTTGGATAGCGGATCAGTTGCATCCAAAGTAACTTTATTGATCAAGCGACTCGCATCGAACCAAGGCACAAAAATCAGCCCCCTGGGCGGACGGTTACGGCCACGAGTTTCTACCCGCAAGCTAATTTCGCCGCGACGGGAGATAACCCGCGCTTCTTCGC
>JBALWH010000009.1:0-120028 GCA_036960175.1 Motiliproteus sp.
GAAACTCCAGCTGAGCGCTTTGAGCGGTGTGTTGCAATGATCCATTGAGACCACAGCACAAAGCGGCCATTCGAGGCCTGACGAACTCAACAGCATCGACAAAGTCGTCGACTAGCCATCAGCAATACGCAGTTAGCAGGTGACGAAATGGAACGGGGAGAACTGATCGAACCCTTCACTTGCTGCCTTCCTCTGGACAAAGACTACGACTTTATCCATCCCAAACGCCAACCCCTGAGCCCTTCTGCCAAGCCATTAAAGGAACGACCACTCCAACAACCAAAACGTATTAATTAAAAATTATTGATGTGAACGAAGGACTTGCAACAGGACCAGACAGAGTTAACAATGCTTAAACGGATGTTCTCAGAAACATCATCAACAAAGGACTTGTTGTAACGATTAAAAAAGGGATTTCACCTCCCGCCATCATCTCCTTTGTCGATATAAGCCTGTGACGTGTTTAAACGCGTCACCGCGACGTTGAATATAATGTTAGCAATCATTATTCGTTTTAAGTGGGTGGGCTAAGTATGAAAGATGTATTGGATGCAATACAGGATCGGATAAAGTCTCCATATTTCGGATATGCAATATTGGCGTTTTTGGTATTAAACTGGCGCGGAATATTTTTACTAATTGTTACGGAAGCTGACCCCGTAAAAAGGTTAGGAGCATTTGACTCGGAGACTAGTTACTGGTCCCTTTTTATATTTCCTCTTATCGCTGGAGCAGTTGTTGCAGCATCAACGCACTGGTTAAGATATTTCTTCCTGCTTGTTGCTGAAAAGCCATTAAAGCTTATAGAAAACTCCAATATGGAGGCCCAACACAATAAAGCTATTCGCCAAGCTGAGCTTGAACAGAAAAGAACTGAATTAACCGCAAATCGAGAAAGAGAACTTATCGAAAGGGCTAAGAGAGACGACTCGATTTCAGAAATATCCGATGAATCCGTCAAAAAAGGGCTTAAAGAAGAAATTGAAAAAATTCGGAATGAGCGAGATGTTAGTCTTTCAGATACCGCCAAGGAACTACTCGCGGCAGCTTCAAGTGGCAATGGAACCATAATGAAACCAAGAACTTTAGGAAAGCAAAGTATTCAGGCTGGGAAACAGATCTATGGAAAAAATTCAAGAAGAGAATATGCTGCATACGAAGCAGCACTGAATGAATTAATTGCGAGCGGATACGTTAACGCTGTTGGTGAGAAAGGCGAAATCTTTGAGTTAACTCATGAAGGATGGCAGTTAACAGATGCTTCCTAACAAATCAAAGCTGCACAGCCCAAAAACGTTTGCTACGCAAACTGGGCTTGGACTCAAACACGCTGCGCGCGTTTTCACCGCAGTTTAGAACCGTTAGATGCCCTCGACAAATATAGGATTTCCCCTTGAATGTAGATCAAGAAAAAATTAAAGGAATAATTGAAAGGAGACTTTTAGGAGCTTCGGCAGAATTCAGTGAAAGTTTCCCAGATATCCTAAAGCATGAAGTTCGTTGGATTTGTTTCTCGAATGAACAGCTGCTAATGCTTATGTTTCTTGATGAGCCTGAAATTGCAAGAATTCAGGACTTTGATTCCAAGGGGTATGATTTATTTCCTGGGTTGTTCACAACAGAGAAATCTGGTGGGGCCATGATGGGAATGTCCAATAGCCGGAATGGTGTAGTTTCAGGATGTACATCCTCCGGAATGAACTCCTTTGCTATAGGGCCCGATTGCACTTTTATAGTTCAGAACCACACTCAGATCTTAAAGACTAACGAGCTAGGTGAGATAAAATACACTGTGCCATTGGCATATTTTATATCTTTTGGCGAAGAGATAACTGAAAACAGTGCATATAAGTCTTTAGAGGAGCTCGTAGCGTATTCAATAAAATCTTGGGGGGAGGCGTCATGACAGCAACCCCTTTGGCTAACCCGCATGATGAATTAACACACTTGATCAACGAAACGGGAAATAAAGAACTCGAGTGCCGAGAGTTTGTTTCATTATCAAGAGAGCTGTTTGTTCAAAATACAGCGGCAACAAATATCTTACACGAAGAATCTGAATATCGAGGCCATACAGGGGATTCTGATCTGATTGTGATTTGTGAGCAGTCTTCGGGAGGAATTAATACCAGACAAGCCTATGTCTGGGAAATTAAAGCTCCTCAATGTTACTTATTTGAAAAGTGCAATAACAATCGAGTAAGGCCAACCGCCGATTTTATAAAAGCTGAGAATCAACTACTGCATTATTATGAAGAGCTGAAAAGCACACAGTTTGTGTCTGAGTTTGGGCTTAATCACCCAGAGAATGTAAAACTAGGGGGGATTCTAATTGGTAATACAAATACTCTGGTAAGAGGAAGTTACGATACATCTACAAGCTTGCGGTTATATACGCGTGCGCATGAACTTCGTCAGCGTTACCTATATGGCCATTCTAATATAAAAATCATGATATGGAATGACGTTTTGGATTATTTGAAAGTGGCCGAGCCAATAACGAAATCCAGCGAGGGCTATATGGAGTCAATATCTCTCAGCTCGGGTAGCAAGGGAGATATCTTCAGTAGCGAAGGTAGCATCTAACAAACGCGTCAATCAGGACGCTCGCAAGCTCGCGCCTATTACGCGGGCGTTATAACTCATGAAGAATATCCAGATCATCGATAGTGCTATTAACTGCGTATATGACATTTTCAGTGCAACTGAAAAATAATTTGATCTGATCTTTCCTATAGATACTGACATCGCATTTATTGATGAAGTCTACGAAAGAGAGAGAGAAGAATCACTGAATTCAGCGCTCGCTAAGATTTGGAAGCGGAGGGTACCAAAAAAAGGTGCTAATGGTATCCACGGTGTTCTCTTCTACGATAGCGAAGACAAAAAGCCGTTTTATCCGGATAGAAGGGACGAGGGAGCACGTAATCCTGACGGTACAAAATTGCGTGCATAAAGTTATAACAAACAAATCAAAGATCGCCCTGCGGGCTGGACCGAAACCTCCCCCAATAAAGTGGTCCTACCCACGAAAAGTAGACACTGGGTTATGCGCATCTGCGCTCAAACTCGGCCGGACTAACGTAGCCCAGCGCAGAGTGTCTACGAATTCGATTATAAAAAACTTCGATGTACTCGAAGATACCGGATTTAGCTTCACCGATCGATCGATACTGTTCTGCATAGATTAACTCGACTTTGAGTCGGCTGAAAAAAGATTCCATCACTGCATTGTCCCAACAATTCCCTTTCCTACTCATACTAGGCCTACAGCCATGCTTTTCCATTAGCCCTCGGTAGCGATTAGACCGATACTGCACACCTCGATCAGAATGAATGATTAGTCCAGGCTCGATCTCTCTCCGTTTGAAGGCCATCTTCAGCGCATCCGTAATGAGTTGTTCCGTCATACTCGTATCCAGTGCCCAGCCAACGATACTTCGCGAGTACAGATCCATTACCGTGGCCAAGTACAACCACTGATTCTTCACCCAGATATAGGTAATATCAGTCGTCCATTTTTGATTTGGATGTTCTGCATTAAATCGTCGACGTAAGAGGTTCTCTGCCACGCCAGTCATCGCCTCTGTGCACGGTGAGTACTTAAAGGCTTTGCCATTTCTGGCTCTGATGCCCTTACGCCTGAGAATATCGGCGACATAGTTAAGCGAACAAGGCACACCCAGAGCATTCAGCTCCTTGGCGATGCGAGGCGCGCCGTAGCGAGCTTTGTAGGTTTCGAACGTATCCAATACCTGTTCTTCCATGAACTGTCGTCTTCGCTCTCTGCCACTGGACTCTCGATTTAGCCAGCGATAGTATCCAGATGCTGAAACACCCAGCACTTTGCACATCAGTCGTATCGTATACTGTCCTCGATACTCCTGTATCAAGGCGTACTTCACTCGTGCTGTTTCGCAAAGTACGCAGCTGCCTTTTTTAGAAATTCGAGTTCCTTTTTCAGCTCATCCCGTTCCCGCTTGAGCTTTCGAACTTCGTCGCTTTCTTTCTTGGAGTAATCGACACCATTCAGGCTATTGAATTGTTTCTCAGACAATCGCGTGAACTGACGCTTCCAATTGGATATTTGACCGGGATGAATGCCTAACTCCTTGGCAACTGATGCAGCAGTATTACCGGGCTGACTCGCCCTTTTGACGGCTTCTCGCCGAAACTCTTCCGTATAGGACTGGTATTTCTTTCTAGCCATTTTACACCTCCGTGTTAGGCGCAAACCTAACTATAGAAGGTGTCTACTGTTCGTGGGTAACTCGAAAAGTAAACGCCTATCTCAACGAAGAGGTAGGTATACAATGGTATGGATACTTAGCAAAACAAGAGTTATTGAAAAATATGGAGTAAAAGTAATGAATAACCGAAAAGTTCATGACGGGATTGTCGGCATCGTAATTTTCATTTGTGTAGCACTTGGTCATTATCACGAATCTTTTTGGCTAATAATTCCCGCCGTTTTGGGTCTGATTTTGTTTCAAAGCGCATTTTCTGGCTTTTGCCCTTTGTATTATGCACTAGATAAAATTTCCCCAGAAAAGTAATTTTTATCTTATAGTGTGCAGCCCTAATCGGGTAGCCGAGGGTCTCTAACCCTCAGCCCCCACAACACCCTGCATGCGGGTCCGCACAGGGCGTTTCCCAAAGACGTTTAAAGCAAGCTGGCCGATTAGCTCCAAACTTACCCCAATGCTGGTTTCTGCTTTTGCGCCAACACTCCTTAACCCGGTCGGGCATGGAGCAACTGAGCTGCACAGACTCCTCACTGATCTTCAGGTTCAGGCCTTCACCCTGTCCCAGCCATTACGCTGGGCATTTGGCTACTCGGCTTTGGCTTCCTGCGTCGCTCTACCTCCCCCATCCATGGGGTCGTATGCCGTCTGCTGACTTCTGCTTAATCACCTGACGAGTTACCCCGAAAAGCGCTATCGGTTGTCATCGGATTTGCTCGTACAGGTTGATGAGACCTAGACGCCGGGCCTGTTGAAGCCAGTGGCCAGACTGGGTTAGTTACCGATCGCATGTTAAGCAGACCTCCCCCCCTCTTTATCGGAAAGACAGAACATGAACCTTCGCTGCACAACCGCCACATTTACATTGCTGCTGAACCAATGGACTTCGTCTTCTTGCACCCAAAGCGCTTCGCGGGGCAGACCCTGCAGACTCGTCCCAGAGCTAAGCCTCGTATGTGATTTATACGCCAACAAGTTGGCTTCCCTTCGGGCCAGCTAAAGCTGTTCACCTGCGCTTCGCTGGTTGTCTGTTCGTCGGCTCGCAGTTTTGCGCTCGGGGTTACCGCGCCCTTCGGTTGCTGTCGCCTTCGGCTCATGGTCTCCGCTTCGCTCCGGCTCCTTCAGACCCTTCCTCACGGCAGAGCCCTTGCCTTCAGCTAGTAGTTGTCGTTCAATGTCAAAAAGCGAATGGATTCAACCGCTCACAGGGAGCAGTATGATCATTGCCATTATCCATCGACGCTGGTTCTCCTACAGGGGACTTTCACCCCATAAGTTCATGCCCACACAAGGCGTTCAACTTCAGCAGGCTGGCTTGGAACTCCAAACTGCTGCGCAGTTTTCCGGCCCGTTAATGAGGCATTAAGTGCTAAAAGTAACCACATGAAGAAATTAATTTTATTCTACCTAATAGTTATCGCTAACATCTCATTTGCAAATGATGAGATGCTAATTGAAGATTCAAAATTAATAGCGCAATTAGATACTATTCAACAAAATCTAGATAATGTTTCTACCTCAGTTATGTCTTGTATTGACTCAGGAAAAGATCATTCATCGTGCTTGTGTGAAAGCAAAGAAATGATTATAAAATTTAATGATAGCGTTGAAACTCTTTTTCGAGAAAACCAAAAATTAAAAAAACATGATTTAGTTAGATTTAAATCAATTGATGGCTCATGGGTTACACAAAGTCTTCAAGGGCTACTAAAACAAGCAAATGCAGGTACGCCAAAATGCACTTAACAAGTGCCATCACCAACGCACGCAAGCGTGCTAGACCTTCGGTGCTGATCTTGTACCACTTTGGTGGACAGAAAAATCTGTCTATCAGAGAGGTCGCTGCTTTGGGTTTCTGCCTAAAAACGTTATTGTAAGACACTCTCGTGCCCGTATTTTCAGCGAAACTTTACGGTCTCGACTTTTCGCACCGTCTGGGCCAAAGGCGCCCTCAATCCGAAATCCTTCGACAATGTACAATGACTACGGTTTCATCCCACTCGAATACCAACAGGGTAAACCTAATGAGTGACCCGCTAGCAGAACAACCAACCTCTACCTCACAGCCATCGTGTCCTACCTGGGTCGCCCGCTTGACCCTCATCGCCGGCGTTGCCGTGGGTGCTGTGGCCCTGGCCTCAGCCCTCGGTATCTGGGCTGGGTTGTGGGATTTCCGCACTGGGTTTGGTCTGCTTCGTCCGGCCAATAGCTACGCGGACTGGGTTGCCGGGCTTGGACTGATCATCACGATTGGCTTGTTCGTTTTCTGCCGACTGCGAGGGATTGAAAACGGCACACGGTTATCTGCCATGGCTGCGGTGGGAACCATAGTCTCTGCATTAGCCTATTACATACCGGTGTCCTACGGACCTCCGCAAGGGGTGACTTATCCTCCCATTCACGACGTGGCTACAGACACCGTAAACCCACCGGAATTTGTCGCGGTGCTGCGGCTACGGGCCGACTCGCCTAACAGCGTTGTCTACGGGGTTGCACGCAATACGACTCACGAAACACTGGCAGAGATGCAAACCGAAGCCTTTCCTGATCTGGTACCGGTGGTGATCAACGAGCCACCTGATGCGGTCTTCCAGCGGGCCTTGGCCGCCATCAACAAATTGGGCTGGGAACTGGTCGCCCAGGTGCCAGAAGAAGGCCGCATTGAAGCAACCGATACGACCTTTTGGTTTCGCTTCAAGGACGATGTTGTCATTCGTATCAGGCCCACGGCAGAGGGGTCCGTAATCGATGCGCGCTCTTTGTCGCGAGTTGGTTTGGGAGACGTGGGCACCAACGCGAAGCGGCTGAGGGCTTTCTTTGCGACGCTCTAAGCAGGAGCCACGTCCCGAACGACGCCCTCGGGCCAAGCTGGTGCAATGACTGTTGCGCAGAGATGTGGAACAACCGTTCCGGCTGTCTAAAGATCCTCGTCCGGTAACTGACGAATGACTACTTCTGGGCCGTTAGCGGACTTTTGAAATATCAGAGACTTCGGCATGTTGCCCCATAACCAGTCACTGCAGCTGACACTTACCCTACCGCGCCCTTGGCTATCGCCGAGGTCACGTCAGCCTCAAGCGCAACTGAGCATAGGCGTTATGAATCACGATGAATCTGAGTAAGCCGATAGAATTGGAGTTCAACAAAAGCAATGCTTTGATGCTCCTATCAATGGGGTGCAACCCAGAAGAACCCCGTTACGGCCACAAACAGATTGCGGGGTGGTGTGAACGATTCTGGAACAAGTATTGTGATGTAGACGCACCCGATGAAATTGAAAGCATTATGCCCGTGTTAGCAGATGTCGAAACACAGTGGGACCTATATTTGGCAAATACGTACTCTGTTGAAGAGCTTCAATCCATAGCCCTAGAGGACGTGTGTTTGCCCGTTGCTTGGTTTCAGCAGTGGTTCACAGAAGCAAATGCATAACAAAAAAATCAACGAACGCCAGCAAGCTGAAGCTAGGGACAAGGACTCGCTATCGGGTCAGCAAAGCTAGGCCAGCCAACGCGGGTCCGTCATTGATTTTAACGGCTAGATCGATCTGGCGTTCACTACGTTGCATGGCATGCAGTCGCCCGATCAGCCCCAGATAGTTGCGGTACGACTGGATAACCCGACCGACTTTTTGCAACGCCTCTCTTTGTTCATCGTCCAATCTGGCTGTATTGAAACGATTGACGATCAGGGATTCAACGGCGAGAAAGTTTTCCAAGGCCAGGGTGTGATAGCGCTCCTGTTGTCGCAGCACATAGTTTTTAAAATTGTGGATACCCTTGCCATAACCCAGCTGGTATTCGATCTCTTCCAGGTCACTCCATTGCCAGCGCGTTCGCAACTGTTCTAAGGCAGCAATGGCCGCGCTGTCGTCGACCGTCACGGAGCGATCAATATCCTCCAGTCGCCAACCTTTGCTACGCAGCTGAGCCACTCGTTCCAAGCCTGCATCATAAGCCTTTAACATGGTCTTTATGGCGGCGATCGCCGGTTGATATTCTGGATTAATCTCCGGACTTTTTTCCAGTCGATTGAGGGCCTGCAACGCGTCATAAAAAGATTTCTTAGCTATCACATGGCTTTTCGCCTGGCCACGTAATACATAGTTTTTGAAATGATGTATGCCCGCCCCATACCCGAGTGAACGCACCAGGATGACGACATCATTGCGCGCCGAAGCCGCTACCTGTACAGAAACCATTGACGTAAGCATCAACAGTAAAACTAACGGCAACAAATGCCATCGATTAGTCTGTCCTATCATGTCATCACTTCCTCTGTATCTCAGGCCGGTTCGACCTTGGCTACCCGAACGACAGTATCCATCCAGCGTTGCTGGCCATTGATGGGATCCGGCGAGTTCGGAATCAACCAGTTTGGGTGCACACCGTTGCGGTGCCACCAACGGTGGTCACGGTTAGGGATATCCTCGACCCCTTGGGGAGATGCCTTACCCGACGCGAAACGTCCATACTCCCAGTGTCCGCAGTGGTGGGATATTGCGATCACCCCTGGCACTACCGCAGGCGTTACCTTGGCCCGGGTTTCTATCTCACCGGTAGTCGAGGTCACTTTGATGCTGTCGCCGTCGGCGATGCCTCGGTCTTGCGCTGTCTGGGGGTTAATCCAGGCCGGATTATCATGGTAAATTTCACTCAGCCAACGACAATTCATGGTCCTCGAATGAGTCTGAACATTAACCTTATAGGTAGTAAGGATCAGCTCATCGTCCTGCATTGCACTGTGCTCGGGGATAGCCACAAACTCCGGCAATGGCGACAGCCCCTTATCCTTCATCAGCCCCGAGTAAATCTCAAACAATCCCGACTTGTTGAGCTTGTCCGGTGGAAATCCGACATACACTTGTTCACCTATCTTCTGACCAACATAGCCCTTGTAGGCTTTTTTAGCGTGCGTAAACCCCTGCGCCATGGCCTCTTCTTCGCTGTCCAGGCCGGCCTTTTTCCAATCCCAGTAGACACCGGTATCGACATCGAATATGACGCTGGGTTTAGCCAGCACCTTAGGCGACACCTCTCGACGGTAGCTGTAGTAGCGCGGTTTTTCGCGTTTATCATGGAACACCCCACGCTTTTGCATGCCACGCAATCCCTTGGCCTTTTTCTTAACGATCTTGGTCTTCTTGCAGGTTTTCTTGACGAAATCCTGCATCGACTTAACCCCCAAGTTGATTTTCAGGCGTTGCGCCAGGTCGATACAGACATCGGGGAAATTGCGCGCCTCACCCAGCGGTGGCACTAGGGGTTGGCGAATGTAATATTCAGGGATCTGAGTCGGTGACACCATGTCCTCACAATCCCAGCGCTCCAGGTACGTAGTATCCGGCAGAATCAAATCGGCTAATGCCGCCGACTCGTCGTAGAAGGGGTTGATCGAGACCGTAAAGGGCAACAGGCTTTCGTCCTTCAGCACTGCGCTATTGAAACTGCAATCGCCGTTGGAATAGACCGGTGCATAGCAATACCAGAGGTAGATATCCGGGCGCCCGGCGCTGCCATCTTTAATGCGCTTGAACACCTGATTACTGACATGGTGAGTCGGGAACGCGACTTGTCCTTCAAAACCGTCCAACAGATCCAGCTTGCGCGCCTCAACCCGCTGCTTCGATTTAGCCTGCTTCGGCTTAGGAAAGTTCCAATTGGCTGCCACTGCCTTACAGCGCCCCCCCGGATTATCGATATTGCCGGTGATGGCTGCCAGCATCTGGATCGCACGCTCGGTCTCGTTGCCATTGTAGTGCGCCACGGCACCCCGATAGCTGATCACACAGGCGGGTCTCTTAGTGGCGAATTCACGGGCAATAGCAACGATCCGTTCGGCAGGGACTGCACTGATCTGTTCCGCCCAGGCCGGGGTGTAGTTCTCTACCAATGTCTTCAGTGCGTCGATCTTGTCATCCAGACTAGCCTGGTAGTCCTCGGTAACCTTGCAGAATTCCAGAAATGGTAAGCCCGCCTCATACAGCCCCTCGTTCATGATGACATGACACATGGCCAACACCACCGCCTGATCGGTGCCAGGCTTGATCGGCACCCACTCGGTTGACTTAGCGGCGGTATTTGAGAGTCGCACATCGAAAGTCACCATGCGTACGCCGCGCTCGACCATGGCGCGAATCAGACGCTGGGCGGTTGAGATATGGTTGGTGTGAGACTCGAAAACATTACTGCCAAAGTTGAGTACGTACTGGCTGTTATCGAAGTCCCAGTTATCATAATGGCTACCCCAGGTCAGCTCCTGGGCCGTCCATTTTCCACCCTCGCAGAGACTGGTATGGTTACCGATGGTGCCGGTACCATAGGCAGATAGAAAGTTACTCACCAACTTGCTGGTGCCTCCCTTCATGCGCCCGTAGTGGAACATGAATTTTTCCGGCTCACCGACGTCGCGCAGATTCTTCATGCGGGCCGCCAATTCGTCCAGTGCATCGTCCCAGCTTATGCGCTTCCACTTGCCTTCACCGCGCTTACCGACACGACGCATCGGATATAGAATGCGATCAGGGTCATAGAGCTGATTGATCCCTGCTTGAGATTTCGCGCAGATTTTTCCTAGAGAACGGATAGAGTTGGGCTGGCCTTCGATCTTAGTCAGTCGGCCGTCTTCCAGATAGCCAATAATGGGGCAACGGGAAACACACTGCCAGCAGGCACTAGGTACAGCCTTTTTCTCCTTACCACGCAGATAAGAGTAATCTTTACCCCCCTGCAAAAACGTCTCTGGCGCCTTAAAGATAGGCTCTTTATCTAGCTTAGGGGCCGCGCTAGCCAGGCCGTCGGCTGCAGACAAGAAAGTGCCGGGGACGCCTATTCCGGCTCCAAGTCCAGCACCGAGTTTGAGAAGATTACGACGATTAACCATAGCCTGTACCTTAAAGACCGATTGGACCGGTAAGCTGACCACCCACGACGATGACATAGCGCAACATGAAACCGCCCACCAGGATAGCCAGCGGCAGCGCCACTTCAAACACATAAGGGACTCGGAAGTGTCCACCGTTGTATTGCACGCGGAGCAGAAAGAACGCTTCCAACAACAATGGCATCAGCAAGCCAATTAACACCACCCAGGTCCAGAATAACGGCCCCATCTGGCCACTTGGTAGAATCACCTTGATCGCATAGCTGGCATCCTGCACGGTGACATAGGCAAACATAAAGAACAGGGCAATCACCAGCAGTTCGATCATGATCAGAATAGTGTCGGAAAGAGTCAGCCAGTAACCACTGTTGTGAAACAAACGCTCACGTGTCTGGTCACCATTACTGCGATGAGCTATGCGGTTCGCCAACATGATGGCAGCTATACCGCTCGATAGTGCCGAGATCGTAAACAACGCCCACAATACCGGCGTGTTCCACAATGGCCGCGAAGGCATCGCCCCCAACAACATAGCCGTATAAACAGCAGTGGCGATGGCCAGTGGCGCGCAGGCTCCGGCCAGTGGTTTGCGAAGCGCAACCGACCACTTTTCCAACACCTCGCCGCTGGCGCCAGCGATCATTGCTTTCCAGTTAACAAAACTCAGGGCATAGAATACCGAAACCAAACCAACCAGTAGCAGCAGCCAGCCGCCATAGTTCATGGGGGATGGATTGAACGCTTTAAACCAGAAGTTGCTAGTCATGATATTGAAGGCACGAAACGGACGCCCCAGCTCAAAGATCAAAAACCCGGTACCAATAATGACCGGTAGAGGACCGATAAAGGCACCGTACTTTGCAATATCAAAGTAGCGCTCAGCCAAATTTCCGCCCGGTCCACGCAGGTAGATAAAGGCACTGATGGCAATGGCGCCGGCGCCGGTGCCGGCCAGGAACAGGTACCAGTAAACCGGCCAGCTCCACATTAGATGATGCGTCATCGCTACCCCCTCTCGCTGTGGGTGCCGTTATGAGTGGTGACTCGCACGTATTGGTCGGGTCGTTTGGTGTTTTCATCCGTGGTATCGAGACCGATATAGAACACGTTGGGCCCAGTTCCAACATGTTCCCGCAGAACTGATACCGGGTGTTTGGAAATCAGTTTATGAATCTCGCTATTGACGTCATTGATGTCACCGAATACCCGCGCCCGGCCCTGGCAAGTATTGACACACGATGGCACTAACCCCTTCGAAACACGGTGTATACAGAGGTCGCATTTGTCCGCAAAGCGGGTGACCGGATTAAGAAAACGAGCACCGTAAGGACAGGCCTGAGCGCAATAAAGGCAACCAATACAGACTCCCTGATCGATCACCACGATGCCGTCTTGGGGTCGTTTGTAGGTAGCACCGGTCGGGCAGACGCGGACACAGTCCGGTTCACTACAGTGGTTGCACATGCGTGGCAAAAAGCTGCGCGCGGTATTGGGGTATTCGCCTTTCTCGGTATATTCCACCCAGCTTCTGGCCACCCCCATAGGCACATCGGCCTCAGACTTACAGGCAACGCTGCAGGCATGGCAACCGATACAGCGGCGCAGATCGATGAGCATGCCATACTGAACTTTGCGCTTACCGGAAGACTCGCTAGCAACATCGGTCTTAGCTTTGGCCGCACCGACCTGTGATAATGCCACTGCGCCAGCTACCGTACCCACGGCCACGCCACCTGCCGCCTTCAGAAATTCACGGCGGCCATTGCTTTCATCGTCCTCGCTCATAATTAACTCCGTTACCGATGGCCCTTTGGTTACACTAATCCGCCTTTCGCTAGTGCTTAGTCCGTAGTCCCTAATCCTTGATCAGTGCTCAGCGTTTTGTGCAAAGGCATTTTCACGCAGGTCGACACTGCGATGCTTTTCGTTGTAGTGGCACTCAATACAGGTCATTTTGTCACCCAGCGCCTTCTTATGCGCATTAATGCCCCGCTCTCGTTTCGGCTCAATCTCTTCTTCTACATGGCAGTTTCTACAGGTTGGGCTGTTATATTCGTACAACCGATCACGGACCCGATAGGCCGCAGCCTGACGGGGTGGTAGCCAGGTTCCGGCACGTTCGGAGGTACGGCTACGAAAATGTCCAAACAGGTCGGTGAGACTGGCAAAATGGCTATAGGCGTAGACTGCGTTGATAAATCCTGGAGCCAAATGGCATTCGGCACAGGCGGCCTGTGGTTCGGCCTTGCCGTTTTCCTGCGCAGTCTCTTCCCTGAGTGGCGGATGTGCTTTCGAATAAGCCAGCCTGACTTCGGATCGGTACTCCTGATCGACGTGGCAATAGGAACAAACAGCATCCACAGCGATAACATTCCGGGTCAGGGGTTCGAAGGCGATGACAATCGCGACAAAACCCAGGCCGATTAGCAGCGCGGCTATCTGTACACTCCGGCGGTTAAAGATTCCCACGCCCTGTCCTCCTCAGCACTGCTAAGTCATTCAAAGGTAACGGCCTGTATATCAGCTTTTCCCGGGCCTATGCTGACCCTGACTGGAAACGAGACATGATGGGCGCGTTTTCCAGCGGCATTATCATGAATGGAAAATCCGAACGTGTAGATTCCGCCGGGCTCCATGATCAGATCATCCAGTGGATGGCCGGTGTCCAGTTTTCTACGCAAGGTCAAGGTATAGACACCGTCGTTCCACTCCCCCCTGGCGTAATCCACATCGGCTGCCGATCCTGACGCAGCCCCTGTATCGACGATGTGTGCAGGCAAGATATCTCCCTCCTTGAAGTCACCACTGAGTGCAGTGGCGGTGCTTCCGATCACCAGATGCTTAGCCTTGCTGTCATCGCCCAAGTCTTCTTCGCTAAGTGCTTTGAAGCCCAGTTTTTCGGCATCAAACATGAACTCTGGACCACCGAGCATCTTGCCGTTAGGCAGCAATGGGCTGGTACCGGCATCGACCTGTTTCATCTCCAACACATTAAAATCGGCCGCAAAACCGCCGGGGTTGGTCAGCGCCGCATCCCAGATAAGCAAATCCAGAAAGGCGCCCTGTTTGCGCAGGGCGGCCAGTTCATTTTCGCTTTTCACCGCTGCCCAATCGGTACCCTCCGAGCGCGAACCCGGGATATACTTGCGCACCGAACGATTCACAACGCCAAACTCTTTGTATAGCTGACTGATAACCGGGTGTTCGGACACTTCATCCTCATCCGCCTCTTCGGGCATTCCCAGCATGGATTCATGGCAGGTCATCCAGCATCCCTGCTCGGGATATTGCGACACCCGGCTATCCCCCATCATGATGCCCAGACGATCCGGATAGATGGCCGGCTGCTCCTCATCGATCACCGCCTCATGCTGGCGATGATTGCCATACCATTGCCACTGTTCACCATCGAAGCGCATGTAATTGCCCTGATCACCGATGCCTTCACCATCACTCTTCCATGAAAAACGCATATACAGATAAGTGGCATCATGGGCCGCCTGCAGGGATAGACGTTTGTAACCGCCTTTGTCGGCAATGGGATCAGGTTCGAGTCTGTTCTCAACCACCAGTATCTCTCCCAGAGACTTCTGCTCGCCCTTATGGCATTCCAGACAAGCCTCTCCCTCCTTCACCTGATTACTGGCCTTTTTGTGCTCTTCAATGCGCAGCCATTCATAGCTGGATTGGCCGGGATAAAATAACCTAGGCTTACTAACGGGGACCAAGGACCAATCAATATTCTCAACATCTGCAGACCAGGCGAGCGGGCATACGAGCACCATACTGACCGCCAGAACCGACAAAATTCCTACATTTTTGTTACCTATTTGCTTGAACTTGTTCAGCATCGAATACCTCATAAATTTGTAATGGCGAATCACCTACCACGTCGACTAGTGAATTTTTCCCGTCACTTAGAATTCATCAACTGGGTGAAGCAAGGACTAAGCCATGAAATACAATAACCAATAACTTCATGTAGTTATAAGCATTAACATCGAGATTAATGGCCGTTGATGTTACCGATCAGTAACCTGTACAGCGCAACCTCTTTGGTCTAATGTTACTAACTGGTAACCACAGTTTTTTTGTGGGAAAAGACAGAGATGTGTGAGATAACTTAGTAAAAAAATAGTTCTTTTTATTCAGATGACTGCCGCTAACTGACAGCCTGAAATAATTTTCAAGCACGGTGAGGGAGAACGTTATACACAAACGTCTTACGGCAAAGTCAGACAGGGTATAAGTCGTTGTTTAAATAAAAACCACTGCTCATTTGGGACCGCGTAATGGACTGGATAGTTGGATATTATTTGACGGTTGAACTGCGGAAAAACTGCAGGCTGGTGCTGCTCAGTTTTCTATTTGTTTCCTTCTGTCATGCTTCTACAGAGCAAACAGAAAAGACTATCCGTATCGGTGTCACTCCGGTATTCCTAAATTATCAGACATCCATGCTCGGCGATTGGAAACTCTATTTACAGGAGCGGTTAGGAAGACCGGTCCAATTCGTACAACGCACAACCTATAAAGAGATCACCGATCTGATTCTTCAGGACAAGATTGAATTCGCCTGGATCTGTGGTTATCCCTATCTGCAATATCAGAACAGTCTGCAACTACTGGCGGTGCCCCTGTATCACGGCAGGCCAGTGTATCAATCCTATTTAATCGTACACGCCTCGGATCAGACAACGACCTCCATCGCTCAGCTGCAAAACAAAATATTTGCCTATTCCGACCCGGATTCCAATTCCGGCTATTTAGTGCCCCAATATCAGATCCAGCGCCTCGGTGCCGACAGAAGCGATTTTTTCCGCCGCAGCTTTTTCACCTGGGCCCATGAAAAAGTGGTCGAAGCCGTTGCTATGGGGGTCGCTCAGGGCGGTGCTGTCGACGGCTATGTCTGGGATACCCTGGCAATGTTCAACCCGGAAGTAACCCGGCATACGAGAGTTGCACAAAAATCCCAGGAGTTCGGGTTCCCCCCATTTGTCGCCAGCAACAATGTCTCCGAGGAGGATTTTTATGCGATTCAGAATGTGCTGCTGCAGATGAATACTGACAGCAAAGGAATACAGCTATTGCAGCGCCTAAACCTTGATGGCTTTAGTATTCAGGATAGGAGTCTCTTTGATGGAATAGCGGCAATGAAAGAGGTGGTTGAGCAAAAATGAAGCTAACAAACAACCTAAGCCTACGCTTTAAAATACCTTTGTTCACGGCAATCTTGATACTGATAGTCGGCGCCAGCGTCACCTCTTCACTGCTGATCAGTGGCTACACTATTTTCAAAAAAGACCTGCTACTGACGTCACAAAATATGGGACGAATAATGGCTCACACCCTGACCCCTGCATTACTACACGATGATGTATGGAAGGCCTATGAAATTATCAATACCCCGTTCAGTATTGAGTCTGAAGAGAACTCGTTGCAGGCCAGTGCCGTTTTAGTCCTGAATGACCAGCAACAGGTCTATGTATCGTCCAACCCCTCACAATATCCGATGCTCACCGACCCGTCCGAACATGACCCGGAAATATCGAAACTGATCGAACGTATCAATAACATCGAAAAACAGCCCCATTTTTACGATGAGAGAAACGGATTCAACAGCCTGTACATCGTCGCCCCGATCCAATCAGACAGTACCCTTTTGGGCACCCTGATCATGGTCTATCCAAAGGAAATTTTTATAAACCGTTTCTCTACTTTCATCCGCTTCGCTGCTATTACCACACTGGTTATCATTGCGCTGCTATTGCCGATTGGCATGTATTGGGGGCGGCGTGCGGCAAAGCCTCTGGTAGAACTATCCAAATGTATGAGTAACATAGGCACCAGCATTCCAGACGACATGGACTGTCAAATAGTCCGTTATAAATCTAACGATGAACTGGGCCAGTTGGGTCGACAATTTCTACTGATGGTTGACCAGCTGAAAGAAAAAGAAGCGCTTGAACAACAAGTGCTAATAGCAGAACGAATGGCGGCCATTGGCCGTTTTACTGCTGGCATTGCCCACGAGATCAACAACCCTCTGGGGGGAATGCTCAACGCCACCAGTACCCTGAAGCGCCATGGTAGTGATGATCCCCTAACAGCCAAAACGGTTAGTCTGTTAGAGCGAGGATTAATACAGATAAAAGATATTGTCGCCGCGTTGCTGGTTGAAGCCTCTGCTGAAACACACCCCCTGACCCATCAGGACATCGACGACACCCTAACGTTGGTGCAGCAAGAAGCCAACAAAAAACAAACCCTGGTCGAATGGAATAACCTAGTTACGCAGAAGATACCTATTGCCTCAACGTTGATTCGTCAAATCCTTCTCAACCTATTACTCAATGCCATTCAGGCAACACCAATAAAAGGCTGTGTTAATTGCCAGATACAAATTATTCATTCGCTGCTGATTATTACCATTGTTAACAATGGTAAACAGATAACAGAAGAACAACTGCAACATTTGTTTGAGCCATCCTTCAGTGACAAGGAGGATGGCAACGGCTTTGGCCTCTGGGTTACCTATCAGATCGTTGAAAAACTTAACGGTGACATTCAAGTCAGTAGTGGCGAGCTATTAACTGAGTTCGTCATCACCCTGCCATTTAGTGAGGCCGCCTGATGCAATTGCCGCGATTATGCCTTATCGAAGACGACCCCATTATGGGCGAGTCACTCTGTGACCGTTTTGTACTAGAAGGCTTTGACATTGACTGGTTCCAGACCGCCGCTGCCGCCGTCAGCGATCTGAATCAGGGCCGCTATAGTCTCGTTATCAGCGATATTCGCCTGCCTGACATGAGTGGCGAAGAACTCTTTGAATCACTGCAAAGCAGTGACGTCCTGCTGCCGCCGTTTATCTTTATCACCGGCTATGGATCGATCGACAAAGCCGTCACCTTGATCAAACATGGCGCAGCCGACTACATCACCAAACCCTTTGATCTTGATCTGCTGGTAGACAAAGTTTCATCCCTCTCCCAAACCCCAGCACCACTGAACAACGACGCCCATAAACCCATCCTGGGCATTTCACTGCCCATGCGCCGTATCGAGGCATCAATCCCCAGAATTACTGAGCATTCCGCTTCAGTGCTGGTCACCGGGGAAACCGGCGTCGGTAAAGAACACGTCGCGCGGCTGTTACACGACAGCTGTGCCGAATTAAAAGGCAAGCCCTTTATCGCGGTCAATTGCGGCGCCTTCTCACCGACGCTGCTGGAGTCCGAACTCTTTGGCCACGAGAAAGGATCTTTTACCGGTGCCCATAAAATTAAGAAGGGCCTTTTCGAACTGGCTGACGGCGGCACCCTATTTCTGGATGAAATTGGTGAGATGCCTCTCAATATGCAGGTACATTTACTGCGCATCCTGCAAGAAAAGCGCATTACCCGGCTCGGTGGTGAACGTGATTATGCGGTGAATGTACGACTAATTTTTGCAACCAATAAAGACCTGAAGAAGATGGTGGAGAATGGTCAGTTTCGTGAGGACCTGTTTTACCGGATCAACGTTATACATCTGCATGTTCTCCCCCTGAGAGAACGAACCGAAGATATTCTCTGGTTTGCCGATCTGTTCCTGGAGCAGTATTCGAAAATCCACGGCAACGGTGCCCGCAGTATCGACAGCAGCGCCAAGCGAACTCTGACAGAACAACTCTGGCCGGGAAACCTCAGGGAGCTTAAACACTGCCTTGAACGCGCCTGTATCATGAGCCCTCAACCCATACTGACGGCGTCGCACCTGTTCTCATTTGCAATGGACCTGAGTGATACCGCGACTCAGTCAGGGCATGCCGATGAAGAGTTGCAAGACTATATAAAACATTGCGAGCGGGACTACATCCTCAACGCCTTGGACCAGCACCAATGGCATATAGTTGAGACGGCGAACAGCCTAGGCATCAGTCGCAAAAACCTGTGGGAAAAGATGAAAAAACATGAGCTATCTGAGGACAAAAACAAGGGCTAACCCTGTTAGCGGCATAACTGATCTTCAGCTCTGAATGTAGTACCGCATAATCGGTCGGATCTTAACCCGCCGTTCCACCTCGGTAAAACCTGCCGCTTTAAATGCCGACTCAAAACCGGTCCAGGCGAATGCCACTGGAATTTTTTCACTAATAGGGACCAATGGATAGCCTTCGACAATGCTGCCTCCCTGCGTTCCGACATAGCTCACGGCGGCTCGTAACAAGTCGACGGACACCTGCTGTAACCGGTAAGGCTTCTTGATGAAAAAACAGGCGATTGTCCACACTGGCTGGTCATCCACCGGTGCCAGTATCTCGGAGGCCGCTAAGCCGACGAACTCTTCGCGCAAGCCTAGCGAACACCAGGCCACCGGGACTTCATCGATATAACCCAATATGCCCCGTATTCTGCCCGCTTCAACCCCCGCCTGCAGGGTTCGTCGATTGCAGGAACCTTTGTTCTGTTCAAACTGCAGGCGTGGCAAACGCCAGCGCATGCACCAACATCCCTGCCTCGCGCCATGGGCGCCAAACAACCTTGCCAGGTCATCCCAGGAATCAGCACTAATAGGCCGATAGACCAGTTCTGTGTCGCTATTCGTCATCCCGATTCGTTATCCCTATTCGTTATCCCTGTTAGCATAGTTGACAATACTCCTACTAAGCACTGTAAAAACAGGAGTTTGTGTCTGTATTTAAAAGGTTAATAGGACAACCGGGGGATGAACCTCTGCGCATGATTTCGACCCATGCCACAAAATAGGGGGACGGTTCAGGCGCTGTAACAGATAAAACGGCCAACAGGAAAGTTACTGATAGATAGCGCCGCCGGATTCAAGTTGAATCAGATACAAGCGCATATCGAATTCCAACTGATAATAATTGGGCAGCATATGCAGGCAGAGTTTATAGAATTTTTTGTTGTGCTCTTTTTCTTTCAGGTGCGCCAGTTCATGCACCACTATCATCGTCAAAAACTCTTCCGGCGCTTTTTTAAAGACCGCACCGATACGAATCTCATTCTTGCTTTTCAGTTTGCCGCCTTGGACACGGGATACGTAGCTATGCAAACCAAGGGCATTGTTGATGACGTGAATTTTGTCGTCGTAAACAATTTTGCTCAGCGGTTCTGACTTCTTGATATAACGGTCTTTTAGACCCATCACATAAACACGAAGATCTTTATCCTTGGCGACATCATGGGGCTTGGGGTATTTGCCGAGCAAAAACGTGCCTAAACGACCTTGATCGATCATCTCCTGAACCTGCTGTTGCAGTTCGGGTGGATAAGCCGAAATATATTTCAGCAACGACGACTTAGTCATCGCCTTCGCCAGCTTTACTGATGACGATGGTCAACTCTTTTGCATCACCGGCGTACCACTTCTGCACATAGATAGATCCAACCACCGGTGCGCGCCCTTCTTCAACGACTTCTTTATAGCGAACGCTGTGTTTAACTTCTTTTTCTAACTGAAACTTAACCTTAATCGGCATTACCTATCTCCTACTAGAATGTCCATTAGCGGGCATCATACCGATTAGCGTGGTAAAAAAAACCAGCCTGAGGCTAATATTCAGATGCGATTGAAATCGCGGCTTTGGCCCGAACTACCGTTCTGGGACAGCTAATCAACACATATAGCAGCGGTACCAAGGTCAAGATCAAGATCAAGATCAAGGTCAAGGTCAACAAGGTAGAAGCTAACATCCCGCCTATTATCACCCAGCCCATGGGCGACCATAACGTGCTCGACTCCAGAGTCAGCGGCAGGAAAATCCAGCTGTTCAATCGATTGCGCCAGTTGCGCCGACAATTGCGCCACCGAAAACCTTTGACCAGCACCGGCTGACACAATAGCGATGCGCTGCAAATTGTAATGCAGCAAGTTCGCCTGCACCGGCGTGCTCACCAACTCATGATCTGGCCGATGGTGCTGAAAATGGAATCCAGCCTGGCGTTGCTGGTTAGAGGCTTGCTCAAACCGGGTGAGGAACTCTCTGCACTTTAGATCCCAAGCTTGTTATTAGTCTTGGCCACGAATGTTAGCCATGACTTTTTTTCGCATAGCGGCAAGGTCGTAACTGGCCAGGGCAGTCGACAGCTGTCGTAGCTCAGGGCTTATATGGGCGAGATGATGTGATTGTAAGCTGGCCAGATTGCGCCAGGCCGGTGGCAGTTTTTCTAGCCGGCTAACCATGCCACCATCCGCGTCCGCAACCAGGTAACGAATATGACCAATGCCCGCCAGCATCGAACGCACCAGACACATGGGACAAGGTTCCAGGCTGACCATCAGGGTTAGCTCGCTGCGATCACCATAATCCCTATATGTACGCTCAAATGCATCCAACAGCTGCATTTCTGCATGTGCAGAGGAATGATATCCTGCGCTAAAGACCCGATTAACGCCTTCAGCTACAATACTTTGCTGGCCATCGGTCAGTACGGCGCCGACTCCGTAACAGCCTTGCTGCAGGCCTTGCAACGCCAACTCACAACAGCGCAAACCCAGCTGCTGGTGCGTGAACTCTGCGGCGCTCTGAGGGGACATTACTTGCAGTTTCTCTAACTGTTGTTGTAGTGCTTCAACGCTTTCCATGCACCTATCCATCATTCAGATTATCACATCATTTTAAGTCACTAACCTTTGGCTGATCCTCGGCGGCTACCAACCATTCCCCGCTATTATCAAATTGCAGCTTCGCCAGGCGGCAATATAGATCACAACTGTGCATTAACTCGTTATGTTTTCCGATCGCCACCTGACGCCCCTGATCCATCACCAGAATCTGATCGGCGTTCTGTATTGTCGACAAACGGTGCGCGATAACGACCGTGGTACGACCTTTCATCAACGCCTGCAGCGCTTGCTGAACCTGTTGCTCACTTTCTGAATCCAGGGCGCTGGTCGCTTCGTCTAACAGCAAAATTTTAGGGTCTTTCAGAATCGCCCGAGCGATGGCAATGCGCTGTCGTTGCCCGCCCGATAATCGCACCCCCTTTTCACCCAGATCGCTGTAATAGCCATCAGGGAGTTGCTGAATAAAATCATGGGCATAAGCGGCCTTGGCTGCGGCTATAACCTGCTCATCAGAGGCGTAGGGGTTGCCATAACGGATATTGTGCCAAACGTTGGCGGAGAACAACGCCGGTTGTTGGGGCACCAATGCGAGCTGGCGACGTAACTCGACAGGGTCAAGATTTCTCAGGTCCGTCCCCCCCAACAAGACCTGCCCCTGCTGCGGATCATAGAACCGTAACAGCAGTTCAAACACCGTGGATTTACCCGCGCCTGACGGCCCTACCAGAGCAACACTTTGACCCTCGGCAATGTCGACGCTGAAGTCTCTCAGGGCTGCTTGCTTAGGTCTGGACGGGTAATAGAAACTCAACTCTCGCAGCGCCAAAGTGGCCTTTAATTTGTCGGCATTGACGGGCTTCGCAGGAGGCGTAATCCGGGTCGTAACCTGTAGCAACTCCATCAACCGTTCTGTTGAACCCACGGCTCGCTGTAACTCGCCGAATACCTCTGACAAAGTCGCAACCGAGGTAGCCATCAAGATAGCGTAGAACAAAAAGGCGCCTAGTTCTCCAGCACTGGTGGTGCCACTAAGGACATCATTACCCCCCACCCACAACATTGCTGCAATGGTACTGAACACCAAAAAAATAACGGTACCAATTAGAATGGAGCGCTGCATCACCCGTTGCTTACCAACCCGAAACGCGGCCTCAACTTCTTCCTTAAAAGCCTGTTTTTCCTGCTCTTCGCGGGTAAAGCTCTGTACGGTTTTAATATGCTGAATGGCCTCGCCGGCATAACTGCCGACACCGGCAACCGATTCCTGAGTCTGTCTGGCCAAGGTACGAACCCGACGACCAAAAAACAGAATAGGCACGAGTACCAGCGGAATCAGTATCAACACCACCATGGTCAGTTTAATGTTGGTGACCAACAGCATCAGCAGCGCTCCGATAAAAATGAGCGCACTCCTGACCGCCATGGATAATGAGGAACCGACTATCGATTGCAGCAACGTGGTATCTGTGGTCAGCCGCGACATGATTTCGCCGCTGTGATTAGATTCAAAATAACTGGGATTAAGGCTAATTAGATGATCGAAAACCGCTTGGCGTATATCGGCGCTAACGCGTTCACCTAACCAGGAAACCAGGTAAAAACGTACGAAAGTCCCTATCGCCATAAAAAGGGTAAGCACCACAATAGCGACTATGGCCGAGTTCAGGGATTCAACCGATCCTTGGATAAAGCCGCCATCGATTAGGACCCTTACCCCCTGCCCGATAGAAAGCGTGATCAACGCCGTAAACACCAGCGCAATGGCAGCGCCAATGAGAGTGCGACGGTAGGGAACCACAAAACGTCCCAATAACTTAATGGTTTTCCAGTACCTGGTTTTCAAGCCATGTCCTCGATAATTTTCACTGCTGCCCGTCGAGCTTTTACGCGGCAGGTCAGGGCTATGTTTGACAACTGCTAGCCCACAGCATAGCGCCTCAAGAAAGCAGCGGCCATGAGCTTAAAGAGAAATCATTTAGCAGGAAGTAGGAAATTAGAAGACGTATAAACAAGGCACATAGCAGAAACCCTAATGCCGCTAGCTCTTATTTTCATTCTCCAGAGCCGTGTGGGCGATGTTCAGATACAGACTAATCAAACGGATATAGATATCCCGATACTCTGTATGACGGTCGATATAAGGTTTAATCTTGCCGGCATCGGCAAACACCCGTTCCATAAACAATATATCGTAGTTACTTAGTTCCTCACCCCGATCAACACGCGCCTTCAAAGCCTTAACTCTAGGTAACCTACGAGTATTTAGACGATGGATGACCGTCATCATTACACCTGTGTCACTCTCAGAAGTTATCATCAGCGGTGCCTATTCATCCCTTAAACATAGAAAAACCTTAGTCAGCATAATACTTTACAAACACCGTTAGATTTTCGCCAGAAAAAACTCTGATTTCAGAAAACTTTTTCGCAGATGCAGCAATTATGGCTAGATATGACTGATTAATGTCATTGCGGACATTGTTATTCCAGACCATACTGACGCCATTGCTTGCAAACGAGAACTGTTATGAAGTCGATCAGCGTATTGGCCTATCCTGGCTGTCAGCTGCTGGATGTATGCGGCCCATTACAGGTCTTTGCCAGTGCTAACAATCAGCTAGATAAGGCTGACTACAAAATAAGTATCAGTGCTGCCACAGCAGGTCCGTTTCTCACCAACTCTGGCATAACGCTCATCGCTGACCAGGCTTTTGACGCTAGCGGTGTATACGATACCCTATTGATTGCCGGTGGTAGCGGCGTCTTTTCGCAGTTTCAGAACCACAAATTATTGGCAGATATTAAGCAGCAATCGCAACTATGCCGCAGACTAGGATCAGTCTGTACCGGTGCCTTTTTATTAGCGGCTTGCGGTTTACTGGATAACCATCGTGCAGTAACCCACTGGCAACACTGCACCCAATTGCAACAGCAATATCCGCAGATCCAAGTAGAAGCCGATGCGCTCTATCTCTGCGACCAGGGCATCTACACCTCAGCCGGCGTAACCGCAGGCATCGATCTGGCACTAGCGTTGGTTGCCGAAGACCACGGCCATGAGCTTGCCAGCCAAGTCGCCAGGGAGCTCGTGGTCTTTATGCATAGACCCGGTGGGCAAGCGCAATTCAGTGGCGCCCTCCAACAACAAACTACTCGCGCGCTGGCTGCCGGACCGGTAAGCAAATTACTGGAATACATACATAACCATCCACGCGCCAATCTCAGCATTGAATATCTGGCTGAACATATCGGCCTCAGTTCCCGCCACCTGACACGCCTATTCCGACAACAACTGGGACAGACAGCAGCAAGCTACATCGAAGAATACCGCTTAACCCTGGCTCAAGATCTTCTGGCAAGAACCTCACAGAAGCTAGAGAACATTGCCGACAACTGCGGTTTTACCAGCGCCGACCAGTTGCGTCGAGTGATGCAACGCAAGCGCCGCATCAGCCCGACTGAATACCGCCAACGCTTTGCCGAAAACCATGGCGCAGTGAACACAGGAACTGAGCAATGAATTTTAATGTCATCATTCTGTCTCTCTGTCAGGCCTTACTGGTTAGTGGCAATGTGTTACTGGTATCAGTCAATGCCCTGGTAGGCAGCGAGCTGTCATCAACCCCGGCACTGGTTACCTTACCTGTGGCGCTACAGTTTGTCGGACTCATGTGCGCCACCATCCCCGCATCCCTGATAATGGAAAAAATCGGCCGAAAGCGGGGCTTCTATCTGGGCGGTATTATTGGCATTATCGGAGCGATGGCCTGTGTGGTGGCTTTAAAGCAGCACAGTTTCTGGCAGTTTTGTATGGGTACCGCATTACTGGGAGTCGGAATCGGCTTTGGTAATCTGTATCGTTTTGCTGCGGTGGAAGTCTGTCACCCCGACTATAAAAGCCGCGCTATATCCATGACTTTGGCTGGAGGGGTACTTGCCGCCATCATCGGTCCCAATCTCGCCATATACAGCCGCCACTGGTTCAGCCAAGAACCGTTTATTGGCGCCTTTATAGGCCTGCTGGTGCTTTATGCTATCGCCCTAGTGTTAATCAGCAGAATCAGCATTCATGACTCTGAAATTCATAGTTCTGGTGATAGCGGCCGCCCTTTACTGGTGGTGCTGCTGCAACCAA
Source organism: Motiliproteus sp. (assembly GCA_036960175.1). GTDB lineage: Bacteria > Pseudomonadota > Gammaproteobacteria > Pseudomonadales > Balneatricaceae > Motiliproteus. The sequence continues at coordinate 25,834 of JBALWH010000009.1, forward strand.
AATTTTATGTCGCCGTTATTGCCGCCATGGTCAGTTATGGCGTCATGGGGTTAGTGATGACCGCCACTCCCTTGGCAATGCACCATCACGGATTTCAGTTCGAAGATTCCTCCATGGTTATTCAGTGGCACGTGCTGGGGATGTTCGCACCTTCGTTTTTTACCGGACGTCTAATCGACTACTTCGGAGTTGGCAAAATGTTGCTGATGGGTGGGGTACTGATTTTATTTTGTCTGCTTATCAATATCACCGGACAAACATACCAGCACTTTTCTCTGGCACTACTACTGTTGGGAATTGGATGGAATTTCATGTTTATCAGCGCCACCCAATTAGTCACCCAATCTTATAGCCCTGCAGAAAAATCCAAAAGTCAGGCGATGAATGAATTTATGGTATTTAGTGTCGTCACCATGGCGGCGCTGGCTTCAGGATGGATGCAATTGACCCTGGGTTGGCTATGGCTAAACCTAGCCATGCTGCCCTTTGTGGTGGTGGCATTGTTGGTTATTGTCGCCAATTCTAAAGCGCTGAATTCAGATTTAATAATGGCACAACAGGCACCTTAAATCGGTGATTAATCAATCATATAGGGCGGCAGGTTATGACTAATGCCATTGCGCTGTTCAACGCCATAACGGATCAAGGTGCCCATCGACCGCACCCCCAGCGCCGCCATAATTCGTTGCCGCAGGGCGGCACCTCTGGCAGCGCTGATACCCAAAAACAGAGCACTGTCTTTAACACTCTTACCGATAAGCATCTGCTTTAGAAAGTCGCGATCCTCTGCTTCCATAGCATCAATCACCTGCGAAAACTTCACCTCTTGCGTCAAGGCTTTATGAGGATCATCTCGAAGCCGTTTGGATAGATAACGCTGGCCGGCAGCTACAGTTAATAACGCCTCCTCCAGTTCAGAGATCAGATCATATTTAAGCAAAAATCCCCCGGCACCGGTAGCAAACACCTCTTCCGGTTCAAGTAGCTCTTTGACAGTCAAAATAACGACCCCTATATCGGGTAACTCTTGCGAAATCACTCGACTTAAATCTAAACCATTCAGTCCCGGCATATTTACATCCACTAGGAACACATCCGGTTTCAATGCGCGAGCCATGGCTAATGCGGCAAGGCCATTTTCGGCTTCACCGACCAGTGATAAAGAGGGGTAGATTTTCAAGCGATTAGAAAGTGCTTGGCGGGCAAGTGCATTGTCGTCGACGAACGCGACGCGAATCCTATTCGATGTCATTGTGCCGGCTCCTTGGCGTAGTTGTCGCTGATAAAACCCTGTAAGCAACAAAGTTGAAGACATTCCAATTGCTCACAAATACGGTTAAGGCGCTTTGATTTTAGTACAGATATAGCCATTCAGAAAGCGGTACGACCGTTTTCCAACAAACCAAACATCATCGGTTGGCGGTTTTTAACCAGACAATTTCAGCACTAGACGGGTAACGTATCTGATGAAGTTCATGCCTTTGTTTGGCTTGACCCAGAACAGCAGTGCGCTGACTTTCATCCATTTTTGACCAGCCAGTAATTTCACTAAGAGAGCGGAAACAACCAAGACAGACATCCTCATCATTTAAACAACAATGCCGGACACAAGGGCTAGTAATGGTCGATTGAGAGCGTTTGTTCATCCCCAAAAGCCTATTTTAGAATGCTCCTTAAAAATATAGTCGGAGAAGTGAAGCGGTGCCGCTTTGCAGACTAATTAATTCAGCGGGGAAACCACACGATGAGGAAGCCACTGAGCACTACCAGTGCTGCAAACATCACATAGAACTGCTTGACCGACAACAGAGTTGTCTTCTTCTTTTTAAAATGTGAAGCCTTACCACAGTGCGGACACTGTTCGGCACCATCGGAGATAGCGTTACCGCAATACAAACAATTAACCTGACTCACTCTCGCTCCTCGATATGATTACTAGGCTCCATTATAACCCTAGCGTGAAAATTAACAGAGCAGGCATAGGAATAGAAATGAGTTGAATCAAGAATAAAGGAACCTGCCAAACAGCTACCTAGGTATAACTATTAAGAACTGCCCCACATCACAAAACAGATCGGTAACGACAAGATCCAAGCCACAAAGGCCGCGTCACGTAACTGCCGGTATGTGCCCTGAGGCCCCATTCCGAACCCAAGTAGGTAACAGGATACAAAAAGAACCAGAGAAACAAGTATGTACAGACGGGCGGATATGGCAAAGATCCCCAATAGCACTGGCAACCAGAGCAACATGTAGCCATAAGTGCGCCAGCGATCACCCCGGCTCGGCTCGCCATGTTCGCGGATATCCTGACGCTGCCTCCAAAGTGCAAAGATCAACAGAAAGGCCAACGACAGGAGGCCGTATAGGGGTTCATCATCCTGCATAGTGGTGATCCAATGGAACGCAGAGCTACCAAATAAATCCATTTCAGTGAATACAAAAATCATTCACACGCAAGTCCTGGGCTGGGAACAGGCCCCAGCCACAAAGGATATTCTTGATTAGGTCAGTGATAGCGGCTGTGGAGACACCAGTAGGCCGTTGTTATCCGCATAAAGATAATCACCCGGGCGAAACGTCACACCGCCAAAGGTTACCGCTACATTAAGATCTCCCAAACCGCGCTTGTCGGTTTTCATAGGATGGGTACCTAGAGCTTGGACGCCGATATCGGTGGCTCCGATGGCATTAACATCACGAAGACAGCCGTTGATAACAATACCTTCCCAGCCATTTTCGGCGGCTTTCTCCGCCAGCATATCGCCCAGCATAGCACGGCGCATAGATCCACCACCGTCGATGACTAGGACCTTACCCTTGCCCGGCAGAGCAACCTGCTCGCGCACTAACGAGTTATCCTCAAAGGCCTTGATAGTGACAATCTCACCGCCAAACACTTCCCGGCCGCCGAAATTTCCGAACATCGGTTCTACCACTTGAACCAGCTCAGGGAACTGGTCACATAGATCAGGTAACAGATCTTGCACGATTAATATCTCCTATCAGTTTAGTCTCTTTAACCGAGATGCAGTTATCGGTCACAACGCTTTAAAATACCCTGTAGTTCTTTGTTATATATACTCATTCATCGCTGGAAATGATGCCCCTAACTATGAATTCTAGCTCTTGAACTTAGGTGGTGTTCATCGATTTATTCGTCACCGAGCTAGTGCTAGTGTTTATGTTCGCCCTGGGCAAGGAAAAACCAGGTATCCAATACCGAATCTGGATTCAGACTCAGACTATCCACCCCCTGCTCCATCAACCATTGAGCAAAATCGGGGTAATCCGAAGGACCCTGACCACAGATACCGACATATTTGTTGGCTCGCTTACAGGCCTGAATGGCCATAGCCAGCAAGGATTTCACCGCCTCATCACGCTCATCGAACAGGTGCGCTACTACACCGGAATCACGATCAAGACCGAGGGTTAACTGGGTCAGGTCATTTGATCCGATGGAGAAGCCATCGAAATATTGCAGAAACTGATCAGCCAGTAAGGCATTGGAGGGTAACTCACACATCATGATCAGCTTGAGTCCATTCTCACCCCGTTTCAGACCATTGGCCTCTAGCAACTCCACCACTTGCTTGGCTTCACCCAGAGTACGTACAAAGGGGACCATCAGCTGCACATTGGTATAGCCCATCTCATCACGGACCTTTTTCAGTGCCCGGCATTCCAGTTCAAAACATTCGCGGAACGATTCAGAGATATAACGCGAGGCACCACGAAAACCCAACATTGGGTTTTCTTCATTGAGCTCATACTGACGGCCACCGATAAGGTTGCTGTATTCATTGGATTTGAAATCTGACAACCGCACGATAACCGGCTTATTAGCAAAGGCGGCGGCGAGTGTTGCCACGCCTTCCACCAGCTTTTCAATATAGAATTTTTCTGGTGAGGCGTAGCCAGCAGAACGTAAGCCAATGGCGCGGCGAATTTCTGGAGATTGATCCTGATGATGGATCAGGGCTTTCGGATGCACACCGATCATGCGGGTAATAATAAACTCGAGCCGCGCTAAGCCAACACCGGCATTGGGTAACGCCTGGAAATCAAAAGCCCTATCCGGATTGGCAACATTCATCATCATTTTAAACGGCAATGTCGGCATCGCATCGACACGACTACTGTGATGTTCGAAATCCAGACGCCCTTGATAACAAAAACCAATATCGCCTTCGGCACAAGAAACGGTTACCAACTCCCCTTCTTTCAATACATCGGTGGCATCGCCACAGCCAACAATGGCAGGGATACCCAACTCACGGGCAATAATTGCCGCGTGGCAGGTACGGCCACCACGGTTGGTCACTATGCCGGATAAACGTCGCATAACCGGCTCCCACTCAGGATCGGTCATATCCGAAACTAATACATCTCCCGGCTGAATATCGTTAAGTTCATCCCTATTTCTAACGACTCGCACTACGCCACTGCCAATTTTCTGGCCGACGCTACGGCCTTCGGTGAGCACCCGACCGGTTTCCTTCAGCAGGTAGCGTTCGACGACTCTGGAACTGTTACCACTTTTACCATGCTCAGGCCGTGCTTGCAGGATATAAAGCTGGCCATCATCCCCGTCCTTGGCCCATTCAATCTCCATGGCACTATCAAAATGATTTTCAATGGCTTGCCCCAACCGCGCCAACTGCATCACTTCCTGATCATTGAGACAGAAACTGGAGCGTTCTTCGACACTGGATTTCACCGTGGTGACTGAATCACCCACGCTATGTTGGTCGCTGTGCACCATCTTGATAGTTTTACTACCTAAGCTGCGGCTCAGAATGGCCGCCTTACCAGCCGCTAACGCTGGTTTGCTAACATAGAATTCATCGGGATTGACACGCCCCTGGATGACCGGCTCAGCCAGTCCATAAACGGCATTAATAAAGATAAGATCGCGGAAGCCTGAGTCCTTATCCAGAGTATATAGCACCCCGCTAGAACCCGTTTCACTGCGAATCATGCGCTGAATACCCGCAGACAAGGTCACATCGCCATGGGGAATACTGCGGTGAACCCGATAAGCGATGGCGCGATCATTGAACAATGAGGCGAACACCTGCTTAATCGCCTGTTTGACGTTATCTAGGCCGGATATATTTAGAAAAGTCTCTTGTTGACCCGCGAAACTTGCCTCCGGTAAATCTTCGGCCATAGCCGACGAGCGCACCGCCACCGGCGTTTCCACCCCCAGTCCAGGTAATGATGCCAGGGCATCACTAATGGCCAACTCCAGTTCTGCCTGAAAGGGTGTTTCCAAAATCCACTGACGAATGCAGGATCCCGCCTGTGAGAGACTGTGCAGATCTTCTACATCCAGTGCACCCAGCAGTTTATTAATACGACTATCCAGACCACTCTGGGACAGAAAATCCCGGTAGGCGGCAGTCGTAGTAGCAAAGCCTGCGGGTACCCTGACGCCGGCAGCAGCCAGATGCCTGAGCATCTCGCCATGATGAGCATTTTTAGCACCGACCTGTTCCAGGTCTTCCATACCAAGCTTTTCGAACTCTAGAATGTAGCTGTCCAATCCTTTTCCTCATCTCGGATGCTGGCCCATAAAGTCGGCCATTATACTACTTCACGAAGACTCTTCGTGGTAAATATAACCAGCCACATAAAACTTACCGAAGCGGTCCTTAACCTGTAACAATAACCTAGCAACACTAACCTAACGAGAACACCGGAGCTAAGGAACACCCATGCAACGCACCGCCTTTTTTATCTCTGATGGTACCGGCATAACGGCAGTGGCTCTGGGTCGCAGTTTACTGGCCCAGTTTAACGATATTGATTTTGAGCGAGTAACATTGCCCTATATCGATACCCAGGAAAAAGCCCAAAAAGCGGTGAAGCAGATTAACCTCAATGCCCAAGAGCAAGGGCAAAAACCGGTGGTTATCTATACCCTGGCGAAAGAAAACCTGAGAAAAATCCTCAAAGAATCTGATGCCCTGACCATCGACGTATTCAGCTCGTTAATGCCAACACTGGAGAAAGGCTTAGGCGCCAAACCGGAAAATGCCACCGGTCATTCTCGCTCGCAACTGCGCAGCAGTATGAGCAAAGAGCGAGTAAAAGCGGTTAATTTTGCTCTGGAGAACGACGACGGTGCCTCTGCCAAGGGCTATCAGCAGGCCGATATTATATTGGTGGGGGTGTCCCGCACGGGCAAAACACCGACGAGCCTCTATCTTGCGCTTCAGTTTGGCATACTGGCCGCTAACTACCCTCTGACCGAAGACGATCTGGATGAGACCCGGTTACCAAGACTGCTGCAACCCTATCGCGATAAATTATTCGGCCTCACTCTCGAGCCTGAGCTATTAAGTGCAATCCGCAGCGAACGACGCCCGGATAGTCCCTATGCCAGTATGCGCAGATGCCTGAATGAAGTGCAGGATGCCGAGGCCATGTTTAATCTCAACCGCATCGAATTTATAGACGCTAGTAGTCTGTCTATTGAGGAAGTCTCGACCCGCATCATTGCCGAAGCCGGGTTAAGACGACGTTTTAAATAAGCTAATCTATTAGAAACCAAAACCCCGATTAATTTAGCGGCTACCACAAGCCCGTTAAGGACAACAATCATGCGCCACGCTCTTATCAGACTGCTAATCCCGCTGTTGTTGCTTGTTTCCTATTCCAGCCAGGCAGATCAGTACCAAACCCCTTATTTATGGCGAGTTGTAGCGCCGGGCATCGAGGGCCAATCATCTTACCTGTTCGGTACCATCCACAGCGCCCATCCTGAGTTAAATCGCTTGCCAGATGTTGTCGTCAGTAGTTTCCAACAGGCTGATGCTTTCTATGGCGAGCTGGATATGAGCCCAACCGCAATGCTGCTGGCAGCCCAGACGTTTATTATCGCCGATGGCGGATCATTACTCAGCACCCTATCCCCTCAACGTCAGGCACGTATCAATCGCGTATTAGCCAATATTCATCCTGACCTGTCATTGACTGCCATGGCTCAACTCAAGTTATGGGCGTTAACCGCCACCTTACCGCTGTTGGAAGATCAGGTCCGACATGGCAGTCAGATAGCCATGGATATGCGCTTATATCAACAGGCGCAGCAAAACGGTAAACAAGTCGGCGGGCTGGAAACCATCGATGAACAAGCCGATGTCTTCGAGTCATTTAATGAGCAGGATAATCTGACGATGCTTGATTCCACCCTCGAATACATAGAGAAGGCACAGCTACAGCAACGCCCTATTATGGAAGAAACCTATCAAGCCTACGCTACCGGCGATCCAACAACCTTTGACCGGTTATTGAAACAACAGATGTCATTACCGCAACCTCTGCTGGATGATTTGCTGGATCGACTGCTGGCTGATCGCAACCAACGCATGGCAGAACGTATCCACAAGCTGTTGCAAGACCAACCCCGAACAAGCTTCTTCTTTGCTGTCGGAGCCGCTCATTACAGCGAAGACGAGGGTATACAGAAATTGTTAGCTGAATATGGCTATCGGGTCAGCCGAGTTAAGCCGTAGTTGTCACGGCCGCCGATAACCTAGACGGTTAGGGGAAATTGAAAGCTCTCAATAGACAACTTGATAAAGAGTCCACAGGCCAAGAGCAGGAACATTCATCAATAGCCCCATCATTCCGATGATGACGTGAGGATGCTTTTCAGAAAACAACCAAAAATCGTAGTACATTCGCTTTCTTCCGAAAGGGTGACGTATGCGTTTCATCTGTTTCCTGACCATATCCATTGATCTCTATACCCCGAATGCAACTATCAACCCCAGTAGGCAAGTTAACTAGTCCCTGGCAGTCGAGGGCCTTTAATCCTGATTACACGTATAAAAGACAAAAAAAATACCGCTCAATTTCAAAGTTAGTCAATGGGCATTTTTTTAGAGGGGATAGCATCAGCTAGTTTGATACAGATAAACTAACCGGCGAGAAAAGGAAAATCCTACAGCATCTTGCTTAACAACCATCCTTGCATGTCACTTCAGATAATTATTCTATTAACCATGTCACGACAACAGCTAAATAACATACTTTTAACATGGCTTATTATAGTATCAAATTCCGCATCGCACAAAGCACTTCTTCGACTAAATATAAGTAGATTAAGATCTAATTAGCATATGAATAATCGCAGTTATTGATGAATGCCATTTCCTCTAAAAGTGTGGGATAACAGTTAGGTATCAGTTACCTGCAACTCTAGTAATTCGCTAATCACCCAATCAGTCAATTGCGGCCAGCGCTCGGTACGATCGGCCGCATAATGAACGGTGGCAGTCCCCGCCGCTCTGCCAACCTGCAAATCGTAGAGATAATCGCCAACCATCACGCATTCATTAGGACCCACACACCAGAAGTCCATAATTCGTCTGATGCCTTCTGGATCTGGTTTTGGCGGCGCATCCTCACAGGCAATAATCGCCTGATTCTCAAACAACTGGGCGACACCAATGCGCTGCAAAATAATATCCACACAATTGCGCTGGTTGCGAGTCAGGATACCCAACTTGCATCCTCGTTGCTGAAGCGCGAATAGCAGTTCGACTGTTCCCGGATTAGCTGATGCCTGCCAAGCCAGCTCTGTCTCGATCTTATCCAGCTGCCGATTAAGAATAATTTTCTGAGGTGTCGGTTGCTGATCAATATATTCAAGGATACCAATACCCTCAGGCACACCGAGCTGACGACGAATATCTGGAAAGTCGTGTATCGGCTGAGTAAGCGTGCCATCGAGGTCAAAGACCCAGTGCTGGCGTAGAAGCAAATTTGAATTCATTAGGGAGTTATTTCTGTGTTAGAACCCGACGGCTTGCGCGGGTCAAAAAAGCAAAATCAAGGGTCGCTCTTCTCTACCCAAGCATCTATATCGGGATCAAGATAAAGTTGCTCGAGCATCTCTGCGACCCAGGGTTGAGCACTCAGCTGTCGTGCCATCCACACCGCTGTAACTTGTACTGCTGGTACCTGACTCCAGATAGCCCTAGTGAGACAGCGCCAGTGGTCAGGATCTCGTTTTTTAGGATGCTGCAGCTGATCTAGGCAGGTTTCACAGACAAAAATGCAGTGTTCCAACTCCGGATCAGTAGGGATTGGAGGCACCTCATGTATCTGCAATTTAACGCCACGAGCTTCACAGAGTTCGCAACAAGCTGCAGAACGACGGGTAAGGTCTTTTCCAAAGGCACTAAGCCCTTGGTGCCTTTGTTGATGTTGGTTATATGCTCTGCCCACGATAAATCCAGAAAAAACTTAATTATTAGTTAGATACACTTTATCTATTGCTAAACTGTAGCAGTATTGCAGTTATTCGTCTTGGTAAATGAGGAACTTTCATTTTGATAGTGAATCTACGCTCTGGGTTATAGATACGAACCAGATTAGGGTGTTAAAACCCGCTGCCTATGTGGCTTCTTTCATTCTTTCGCGGATAGATTATGACGTTACATCGACTCCTGACATATTGTTTAGTTTTCTCTTTTATGACGCTGTCATCTGCGACCCTGCGGGGCGAAGAGAACCTAGACAAACCTTTTACTAATCAAACTATTGCCATACAAAAAAAACTTGAAGCATTAGGGCCCGCCGAAGAAGGCGATAATCAACAACTCAAAGACAGCTATCAACAAACCCTTACGTATCTACAGGAACAAAACGAGTTCCAGGCACGAGCCGCCGAACTTAATACACTGATTACCGATTATGGTCCTCTGTCCGAACAGCTACTACAAAAAACTAAAACTTACCAAAGCAGCTCATTGCCAACCCTTACTGAGTTGCCCGTTAGTGAAGCGCTACAGAAAATCGCCCTAAACAGCGCCAAACTGCTTGATCTGAAGAATCAACAGAGCAACTTCAATAATGAACTAACCCTCAGCAGCGGCCGCCAGGTCACTATTCCTGAACAGATCAACAATCTTAAAAGCACCCAGGAATCACTGATCGGCAAGGTTTCTAACACAACAGTGGTAGATACTGAATTAAGCAAAGCCAACCGTATGCTGGACAATGCCCACCTCCAGGCCGTCAATGAACAGATGAAAATGTTAGAGCTTGAGTTGCTGGGAAGCGGTAATCGGCAAGGCTTGATCAAGCTGCAGACTCGCTTGCTAGACAACGAGATTGCCGATCTGACCCGTATTACGCAAAATCTGCAGGATTATGTCGCTGAACAGCGCAGACAGGAAACCGAAAAAGCCGTAGCCGCTTCTAACCAGCTAACTGACGTTGACCTCAGTAGCCATCCGTTAATAAAGCAGCAGGCCCAGGAAAACGATCGACTTTCCAGCCAGCTAACCAGCGTTAACGCCGAGATTGAACAGTCGCGCCTGCAAAAATCTACCGCCGAGCAGCAAAACCAGCAAGCTAGCAACAAGCTGCAACGCATTAAAAAGCAACTACAGTGGCTAAAAGACAGCGCTATTTTCGGGCAAACACTAAGAGCTGAACTAGCCTCACTACCGCCATTACCCGATATCGATCAGCTGTTGCAGCGCCAGGGCGAAGCGCAGTTTGAAAACTATGATTTGGAACAGGAATCTGAGTTGCTGCAGCAGTTCGACCAATACATCAGTCTATTAACGGAAAGCGCCGAACCGCCCCTCGGCTATCAAGACAGTGAAGCACTGATCGCTCTTATTCGCGCCCGCGGCGGCTTGGTCTCCAGACTGCTGGAAAGCAACCGCAGTCTTCTTGGTAGCCTGGCCCAATATGAAGTTGCGGCCCAGCAACTGCACAGCCAGATCCAACAATTTCAGGAGCTGGTTGCGCAGCATCTGCTATGGGTGCCCAATACCGGCGCAGCGAACGCCAAACGCCTCCCCCTGTTACAGCAAAATCTGATTTGGCTATTCAGCCTCGAACGTTGGCAGCAGGTCGTTCCGGTGTTCTACCAAACACCGAAAAAATCCTCCGCACTGCTATTTTTTAGCGTTGTCGTTCTGGCATTGTGGTTTCTGGGTCGAAAACGCTTAGCCTCTCTACAGCGGACATTTTCCCCCCACGTTGGCAAAGTCGCCCAAGATCGATTTTCCAACAGTTTGCACCTGCTGATTGCAGGATTGTTCTACGCCCTACCCTTACCACTGCTGTTTTTTGCAACCGGCCGTTTGCTGCAAAACCACGGCGACCACGCCTTTGTCCAAGGTGTTGGCCAAGGTCTGATATGGCACAGCTATATGCTGCTATTCTGGGTGTGTTGTCGCAACTGGGGCGGCCCTCAGGGCCTATTAGCCGCTCACCTACACTGGCAGGCTAGGGGCGTGCAGCAGTGGCTACGGCAGTTACGGCGACTGGTATTTTTCAGTTTCCCTCTATTAATAATCATAGCTATCACCGAGGCCATCGATAGCGAAGCCATGAGAACTACTCTGGGCCGAGGCGCTTTTGTATGCTGGTGTTTAGGGCTAAGTCTGTTTTTTCTGCGAACTTTACGGGAAAAGCTATTACCGGATGCCGATAACACAGCGATTCTGCATCGCCAACGCCCCTACTTGCTTATCTGGGGACTATTGGTGCTGATTCCCCTGTCATTAGCCGGCATATCCCTGTTTGGCTATTTCTACACCGGCCTGAAACTCATCAGCATGCTGCTCTATTCATTAGTCATTGCCAGCGCGCTGATACTCACTTATGGAATTGCTTTACGTGGATTATTGATTCAGGAACGGCGCATAGCTTTTGAACAAGCCAAAACCCGTCGTGCGGAAATGCTGGCCCAACGCGCCAAGGAAGAGGAAAGGTGCAGTGAAACTCCGATGGATCTGTTGGATGAAAATTACATCGATTTAAAGACCATCAGCGATCAGACCCGCGGACTAGTAAAAATACTGCTATGGATAGCCTTTGGTGTGTTGATGTGGACGCTATGGTCCCCCCTGTTTAGCGCCTTAAATATTCTCGACACCATTGTCGTCTGGGAGACCACTCTTAACCTTAATGGCACCCAACAGTTACAACCCATTACCCTGAAAGCCTTTTCGCTGTCGCTGTCGATACTATTACTGATGTGGATCGGCATTCGTAATCTACCTGGAGTGATGCAACTACTGGTACTGCAGCACCTGAGTCTGTCACCCGGCACCGGTTATGCGGTCACGACCCTGCTCAACTATTTGCTGATCCTGGTGGGCATCGTAATCAGTTTTAACATTCTTGGCTTTGACTGGTCGAAAGTGCAATGGCTGGTGGCTGCTCTCAGTGTTGGTCTCGGATTTGGTCTGCAGGAGATCTTCGCCAACTTTATCTCTGGCCTGATTATTCTGTTTGAAAAGCCGATCCGTATCGGAGACACCATCACCATCAACGGCCTAACAGGATCTGTCAGCAAGATACAGATCCGTGCCACCACCATCGTAGATTGGGATCGCAAAGAGATAATCGTCCCGAATAAATCCTTTATTACTGAACAGTTAGTCAACTGGTCATTGTCCGATCCAATAACCCGGGTCAAAATATTGGTTGGGGTGGCCTACGGGTCAGACACTGAATTGGTGGAGCGATTACTTTTAGAAGCGGCCGGTGCAAACACGATGGTACTGGATAGCCCTAAACCCGAGGCCTTTTTCATTAGTTTTGGCGATAGTACGCTGAACTATGAACTCAGGGTTTATGTCAGTGAGATGTCGAGCCGCAATCCGGTTATCCACGGGTTACACAACCTGATTGACAGAAAATTCCGAGCCAATAAAGTCGAAATTGCCTTTCCTCAGCTGGACCTGCATATCAAAAGGTCGTGACGTTAGCCGCTTAGGCCGTTACATCGGTTAACGGCCTCGGTGGCACTTTTAGTCCTGGCAGAAAGGGAGAATCTACAGCATCTATCAGCAATGCTTTCTCAAATTCCTCGGCGATAACGGGTTTCCCGAACAGATAACCCTGACCAATATCGCAGCCCTGCTGGCGCAGGTATTTAAGCTGCTCATCGGTTTCGACCCCTTCAGCGACAATTTTTAAGCCAAGACCGTGGCCCATAGAAATAGCGGCTGCAACTAGCTCACGGTCTGCGGGATCAACTGATATATCACTAATGAAACTGCGATCTATTTTAAGACAGCTAAAGGGGTAGCTACGCAGGTAACTCAGGGATGAATAACCGGTTCCAAAATCATCCATGGAAATGCCGATATCCATGCCTTGCAGGTCTTCAAGAATGCCATCCAGATGCATATTTCGATTCATCAGCACACCCTCGGTGATCTCAAGCTCCAGCGCACTGCCGGGAAGCTGGTGACGTTCAAGGGCCTTTTTCACCTCATCGGGAAACTGTCTATTACGAAATTGCCTGGGGGAGACATTAACGGCAATCTGAAAATCGGGATGATGGTCTCTACGCCAGCAAGCAGCCACTTCCAATGCTTTATCCAGTACAAACAGCCCTAAATGTACAATCGTCTCTGAATGCTCAGCAACGGTAATAAACTCCTCTGGCGACACCATGCCAAGGGCGGGGTTATTCCAGCGTAACAACGCCTCAGCGCCCATAATATGCTGCGTTTCAACACAAACCAGCGGCTGGAAGCAAACAAAGAACTCATCTCGCTCCAAAGCGCCATGTAACTGCTCTTCCAATACCAGCTGCCTAGTCACAGTGCGGTTCATCGATTCAGTAAAATAGTGGAAGGTGCTGCGCCCCGCTCGCTTTGACGCATACATGGCGGCATCGGCGTTGCGTAGCAAGGCTGCCGCCGTCTCACCATCTTGCGGATACATGGCGATACCAATGCTGGAGGAAATGACTAATTCCCGTCCATTTTGAACAAAGGGCTGTTCAAGCACGGCCTGAACCTGCTCAACAACACTCTGCACATGACCTTCGTTATCAATGTCACGCAGCAACAGTAAAAATTCATCGCCACCAAGGCGGCCTACGGTATCTTCGCTACGGATGACCGTTTTAAGGCGTTCTGCGGTCTGAATCAGCACACAATCTCCTGACTCATGACCCAGGGTGTCGTTAATCTTCTTAAAATCGTCAAGATCCAAAAATAAAACAGCCACTTTTTTACTGCGGCGTTGGGCGCTACTCAATAACTGTGACAATCGATCCAGCGACAGGAAACGGTTGGGCAATCCGGTCAAGGCATCGAAATTGGCTTGGTAGGTGATTTTTTCGGACTGTCGCTTAGCTTCAGTAATATCATTTTTCACAGCAAGATAATGGTGAACGGTGCCCTTCTCATCGGATACAGGGGAGATATGGACGCTCTCCCATAATATTGATTGATCCTTGCGACGATTCTGAAACTCCCCTTCCCAGGATTTCCCCTCACACAAATCCTGCCACAAACTCTGGTAAATCCGTGGGTGGGTTTTACCGGATTTAAGCATGCTGGTGTTCTGACCTAAAACCTCTTCTGCGCTGTATCCCGAAACGGTCTGGAAAGTCTGATTCACATACTCGATATGCCCTTCAAGATCGGTGATGATTACTGATACCGGACTTTGCTCTAGTGCCTGGGACAGCATACGCACCTTGCCTTCAGCATCAGCAAGGTGCGCAAGCATCTGGTTAAATGAGCCTGCCAAACGCCCCAATTCATCGTCGCTTAACTCCTGAGCCCTAGCGGATAAATCTGAATCACGATCGACTTTGCTGACAGCCCTAAATAACTCTTTAAGCTGATTGTTGATTGCGCGAACAATAATCAACGATAAAACAAGCGTGAAAAGAATACTGAACAAAGAAACGACCGTAACCAGCACCAACTTGTTAAAAGCATTCTGCTGATGCCTATTTACAGTCTCATTCAAGCGTGTGGATAATTCGTTTTCTGCTCGTTTCAACAAATTGATACGCTCAGTAGCGACCTCAAACCAATCCTTGGCACTAACGCCAAAATTTTGGGCTCGCTCCAGAGCAATATTCTCAATTTCCCGAAAACGTGTCAGTGAAGTACTATCCAATATGTTGGCGGCTATGGTGCGCTCGGGTTCACCGGCATATTCATTGAACAATTTAAGGTAGGCAGATTGCTCGGATAGCAGTGCATGAAATTTCTGTCTTAGCTTGGCATCGAGCGTGCCTCTGGCAAAAGCATGGCTCAATACAGCACGCTCAATACCCGCTTGCTCCTTACTGAGTGATAGGAAGAAATAGGCCGATGTCTGATTGGAAATGTCAGTGCTATCGCTATTGGCGGCGATAGTAGATACCAAAGACAATAACGCGGTATTGCGTGCCGTATATTTTTCCAACAATTCCGCCAGGTCGATATCAAGACGGTCCACACGATCACGAATAACCGTAAAATCATCAATTTGGGTCACAATCCGACGGACTTGGGATGCAATAGGAAGATCGTAGTTATTTCGGGTCAGGTGTTGGATCAGGTATTTGTAACTATCGATTGTCTCATCTACCAGAATGCGCTGCAGCACGAGTTCTTCATTAAGTTGACGCCCGCTTCCACCAACATAACCAGCGGATAAGCCGCGCTCTTTTTGAATTTCATGAACCAGACCGTTAGCCGCTACTGCCAGCTGGGAGTGACGTTGTATGCGCTCCATAACCTGCGTCTGCTGCCATGACTCCATAAATGCCTGAATGGCAAAGTGGCTCACTAGCAGAATCGGCAATACCGGTATCAGAAAGAGTTTCTGGCGAATAGATAAACGGCTAAGAAACTGGAATGACTTTACGGCCCTAGGTTCTATGATTAATCTCTCTTATAAAGTGCTTTTTTGCGGCATCTCTACAATCAAGCGGAGTTACAACAGAAAATGTGCTAAGAAAATTATCCTGAGTGACATTTTCCAGGTTTAAAATGAATAAACCAGCACAAATTGACTTTCATGCGTATCTAGCCGTAAAACTGCGCCGATTGTTTAACGGTTGAGACCCTAGAACGAAAAAAAAGAAACGTCAAATAAAAAACATACCGAATAATTACAACGACTTAGAACACAGAAAATAAGAATAGAAAAACAATCCATGAAATAATAAACTTATGTCATTAATAACGTGCTCTTACGTAAAAGAACGGGGAGACTCATGGTAATTTAATCTGGCATAATAAACGGCATCCTCGATTACATGTGATAAAAATAATAAAATTTTTAGCTCTCACAGCAACGATTCGAAACACGGAATATATGGATAGAGCATGAGCCGCAGAAAACCTCACAATGTTGATCAATCCATCTCTTTAGCTGAAAGAACGCTCCATTGGCTAAAAGAACAGTCTATCGGAGCCTCCCCTAGCAATTTCACCGTAGGCTATGAGTTCCAATCGGGTGAGCAGCCAGATATTCAAGACCAACTGACTACCAGCTCAGCCACAGGGCCCAAATTACAAGAACTAGTCGACCAGCTTTACGACGAGTTTATAGACAACCCGACTGATACTGCATTACTGGATAAATTCCGCAACGACCTACAGGAAATCCTTCAAGATGCCGCCGGCAGCCTCTCTCGTTCAGAAAATGGAATGGGGCACTACAACGAGGCCTTACAGTTTTCCTTAGCCAATTTGGAAGACGGCGAAAGCCTCGATAACGTTCGTTCCGTCATCAATGGACTTATCCAAGAAACCTCTCTTATGCGCTCGGAAGTGAGCAGCATCAGCAATGACCTTAAAAGTTGCAGTGATGACATCAGCGAACTCAAAACCCAATTTGAGCAGGTACGTAGCGAAGTATTTATTGATCCCCTGACCGGCGTCTACAATCGTCGTGGACTGGAGAAAAACCTTGCTAATATAATTGGTCATGCTGCGGGTGATGAACCTCTTTCCTTCCTCATGGTGGATATCGACAACTTCAAAGAATTCAACGATAAACACGGCCATCTAGTGGGTGACCAGGTTATCTGTTTTGTCGCGAAAATGATCCGCCGCACCATCAGAGGAGCGGATGAGGTGGCACGTTACGGTGGCGAAGAATTTGCGGTGATACTACCGAACACCCAATCAGAAGATGCTATGAAGGTCGCAGAAAACCTTAGATCAAGCATCAACGAAAGCGTACTCACAAGACGCTCATCCGGTGAGAAACTGTGTCAGATCACAGTATCCATTGGTGTTGCCTCTCTTCGTAAAGACGAAACTGCTTTAGACATTATTAACCGCGCCGATAAAGCGCTGTATCTGTCAAAACAAAATGGTAGGGATTGCTCTACCGCAGACACCTAAATCCCCTACCTTGAAGCGCGAGCAACTACCAATCCGGCTATTGCCAACGCTGTAGCTGGGATCCAAAGCGGAAAAATCAGATAATAGATACCAAATGCATCGTAGATATCCGGTAGCCAGTGCGCATCGAAAGGGACTCTGAAAAAAGACCAACCCTGTGGCGGCGATGAAGAGCTGTAGCTCTGAACCTGAGGCGCATACGCAAACTGCAATTCGCCTTGTCCTAAAGACACACCACTCCAACCGTTCCCATAGTGAAAACCAAAAAACAAACTGCCCAGCCATAGCAATACTAGGATGCTACCCCCCCACCAGAGGCTTTTTCCTAGTGGCGTCAAATTATGTGTTATATGCATGAAATAGACCCCGAAAACCTATCATAACTAACGATCAACTTCCTGTAGAGGTAGTCACCCGTGTTCTCGAAAGGGTTCAGACAATATGATTAATCGCTTGAACAATCTGGACCTGTTCATTAAGCCGTTGCGATATCCGGCGCTGCTATCAAGTTTTCGTAACCTTTGAACCTAAGTGCAGTTATTCGCTGAAACTATGGGTAACAGCCGATTGATTCCATACCTTCCGGCCGACACCAATACAATTGTCCTTGCTTGGTTAATGCCCAAACACTGCTACCACCATCACCAATACGTTCAGCTAACTCAATAAAATAGGGTGATTTATCAGTATTCAACGGCTGATGCACAATACACTCGGTGTCACCACTAGTGCTACGACACCACAATAACCTGCCACCAGCAGTGACAGCCCAAACAGCCACGTTTCTGACATTAGCATCGGGGCTGATGTGAATAATGGGATCCTTCACAGCGCTACTAGTATTTTGTGCAATGGCCAGATTACCGGTGAGCATTGTTAATACAGAGGCAATGGCCGTCAGCAAATATGTTTTACTCATCAGGTCTCCCCAGTTTAATTAGAACAGCATAATTAAAACGGTTTAATTTCCACAAAGATAAGAATAGGGATAAATATCAGCAATGGAAGTTCATTAAATAATCGAAAATACCGTCCACTATTAGTCAGGGTGCCCGCTCTCATTTTTATCAGATAGTTGCGACACCAGAAGTGATAACCCACCAACAATGCCACAAAGAACAATTTGGCATGCAGCCATCCCCCACTAAACCCATATCCCAACCACAGCCACAATCCGAGGCCCAAAGTAAAAATAGCCATCAGCGTCATAAAGCTATAAAGCTTACCGGCCATAATTTCTAAACGAGCGACATCCTGCCCTTCTGCTCTGCCTTCAACATAGTGAACAAAGATTCTTGGTAGATAAAAAATACCAGCCATCCAGCTAGTCATTGCGAGAATATGAAATGTCTTGTACCAAAGCATAAGCGTTATCATCTCGGTTAAAGAAAAACAGGGTATCAGTGTAAACGGATGATATGTTTCTGAAAAGCCATCTGTTGATGGCGAATGTTACGAGGTTGGTGGTTCAACATGACGACAGAGACTTGAATGAAAAAAACGAGCTTGGTTTCGGCCGCTTGCCTTGACAACATACATGGCTCAGTCGGCGAAATTAACCAACTCGTCTGCACAAGTAGCGTAATTGGGAAAGACGGATACTCCGATACGGATCCGGACCGGCAGAACCAGACAGCAGAGCTGTCTACGCTGATACTTTACCCCGTTTAGATGGTTTTTTAGCCCTAAGCCTGACATCTATCTATCCTGTTTATAGATGCCAGGAGGGCCAATATCAAGTGGCCACAATCACGCGTATTGCATCTAATCGTAACTGTGCTGATTCCAGATACTCCGCCAGTGCAACAGTCATGGTCTGCAGGTACTCCAGCTCTTCGTTTCGAATATTTGGATTCACCTCTGCCAAGGCTTTCAGTCTTGCCATTTCAGTGCCCAGCACCTCTGACATATTAGTGATGGCAGTGTCGATCAAGGCTTGCTGCTGCTCCGAGGCGATACTTTCACTACGACGGATCAGTGCTGTCAGCTCCTCCCTGGCGTGACGAACAATAGCCGGTGCCTGGCCTTTGGCTACGCGCCTGGCCAACTTACTAATATGTTGGTCGCTGAGTATTTGAGAAAGATCATTACCCTCAGAATCGAGCAGCACTCTGACACAGGCGTGCGGCAGATAACGCTGTACCTGCAGTTTTTTGGGTGCTGGGCAATGCAGATTAAACACCGCCTCCAGCATCAGTGTGCCGGGCTTTATGGGGGGTAAATTAATGGTACAAAGAGCGGTATTACCGAAATCACCATCGGCTATCATCTCCATGGCGCCACTCACCATAGGGTGCTCCCAGGTCAGAAACTGCATATCTTCACGATGCAATGCCTGAGTACGGGAGTAGGTCGCTGTCATGCCGTCGTCTGCCAAACCAGGAAAACTATGAACATGCATATGATCCCCAGGTGCCAGTATCAGAGCGTTGGCGCTGTGATGGCTCTGGTCAACGCCAAACTGATCATAAACCCGCTCCATATACCCGGATAACTCCGCGTAATTGCTAACTTCGATCAGCGCATCCAGCACCCGTTCTGCTTCTTCTGACTTACAGGAGTTTAATTCCAGCAGGCAGTCCCGGCCTTGTCGCATTGACTCCAATGCCGTTTCATTCAGCTGGTGCGTTTCATTCACCAACGCCGCCATTGCCGTCTGGTCCTCCATATGTTCCAGGCATTGGAAGAGGCGATCGGACAATGACTCAAACAAGCTATGACCCGCAGGAGAGGGAGTCAGAAAAGCGTTTAATCCTTCATGCAGCCAGTTCATCAGCCCTTGTTGCACGCTGTCCCGGTAATAAGGTACGTGGATGTGGACATCACGCTGCTGGCCGATGCGATCCAGTCGACCAATACGTTGCTCTAGCAGATCAGGATTCAGCGGTAAATCAAACAACACCAGGTTATGAGAGAACTGGAAGTTACGCCCTTCACTACCGATCTCCGAACAGACCAGAACCTGCGCGCCCTCCTCTCGCTCGGAGAAGTAGGCCGCAGCCCGGTCGCGGTTCACTAACGTCATGCCTTCATGGAAAACGGCGGAACGGACACCCACTCTTAGCCGCAGATGCTCTTCCAAGGTTTTTGCGGTACCGGCCTGAGCACAGATAATCAGGACTTTTTCTTTACCCTGCTGTTTTAGCCATTCACCCAACCAGCTAACCCGGGTATCGGTAACGAGCCATTGTTCTCCCAGCAAACGTTCTGGATGAAGTTTTTCAATCAGCTCGGCCGATTGGGCCCGCTCGCGATAAAGCTCAGGTTGAGCCAGCGGATAGTCGCTTAGGTGTCGCTGTGGAAAACCACTGACGGCATTGCGAGTATTCCGGAATAGCACTCGACCGGTACCATGGCGATCCAAGAGTTCATTAACTACTAGCGATATCGCGTGCTCGCTCTGTTCTGAGTTTTCTGCATGGGACAGCTGAGCCCGCAGAGTTCGCAGTGTTTCGGCTCCAAGGTATTCATTTATCTGTTCGGCAATCACCGAATTCTCTGCAACTTGGCTAACCCCGTCCTCAGCCATCAGACACTGGACTAGTTGATTCACCGGCCTGTAGCTAGCCTCTTCTTCGGTGAACTGTTCGAGATCAAAATAGCGGTCCGGATCCAATAGCCGTAGGCGCGCAAAATGACTTTCAACGCCTAGTTGTTCAGGCGTTGCGGTTAACAATAAGACCCCAGGAATGCACCGCGCCAGGCTTTCGATACACGCATACTCAGCACCAGCCTGATGATCGTGCCAGGTCAGATGATGAGCCTCATCAACCACGAGAAGATCCCATTTGCATTGTTGCGCCAGCGCACCTGCAGTCTCTGAGCCCGATAGGAATGACAAGCTGCAAAGTATTAACTGGGCGCTATCAAAAGGATTGGAGTCGTCAGACTCCTGCAAAGCCTCCAGTCGCTCATCATCCATAATCGAGAAATGCAGATTAAAGCGCCGTAACATTTCCACTAGCCACTGATGAACCAGACTGTCAGGCACCACGATTAAAACCCGTTCCGTCCGGCCACTGATTAATTGCTGATGGATTATCAGTCCCGCTTCGATGGTTTTACCCAGTCCCACTTCATCAGCCAGCAGTACCCGAGGCGCGTGGCGCTGTGCAACCTGATGAGCAATGTAAAACTGATGAGGCAAGAGCTGAACCCGTGGCCCCAGCAACCCATAGGCATCACTTTGCTGCAGATTGTGACGATGATGCAGCGTATCCATGCGCAATTGATAACTGCTGTTTTTATCGATCTGGCCAGCAAACAATCGGTCCTGAGGCTTGTTGAACTGAACAAAGCTATTCAGATCAATCTCGTCCAAATTTTGATCCTGCCCCTCGTCATCAGTGCCAATATAGACAAAACAACCGTCTTTGATTTGCCGTTCCGCCACGGTAAAGGACAGTCCATTAGAACTCTGAACAATTTCTCCGGCCTCATACTGAATTCTGCTCAGAGGCGCATTGCTGTGCGCATAGACCCGCTCTTCGCCCGCTGCGGGAAAAATAATGGTTACTCGGCGATTCTCAGCACTAGCAACAATACCTAAGCCCAGATTGGACTCTGTATCACTGACCCAGCGTTGGCCAGGAACAAACACAGTGGTTGTCAATTTTTGTATCTCTCTTAACTAATGGGGGTGCATTAAAGAATAAGCGAAGAATCACCATACTGCCTGAATCTTCGCTATTTGTTAGATAGTTTATTGGCGCGGTTAGTCCTGCTGCCAACGCTCGGCAGACTCTAGATCCGATTCTTTTTGTTCGACCCACTGATTATGTTTCTGAGTCTTTTCCTTTTTCCAAAAAGGCGCATCTTTTTTCAGATAATCCATGATGAACTGGCAGGCGGCAAAGGAATCTCCGCGGTGGGCACTGCTGGTTGCCACAAAGACAATCTGATCTCGAGGGCGCAAGCGACCAACCCGATGGATTATTCTCACATCCAGCAGCTGCCAACGCACGCGGGCCTGATCAACGATAACAGCCAGGCTTTTTTCGGTCATACCCGGATAGTGTTCCAGAAACATCTCCTGCAACGAATCCTCTTCCAGGTCACGAACTAAGCCTGTGAAAGTAGCAATGGCTCCCACTTTACCCTCAGCATCGCGCATCTCTGCACTTTCGGCGCTGATATCAAAGTCTTCCGTCTGGATCTTTATATAGGTGGACGCCACTGCACAACTCCGTCGTCGAATAGGATAATGAATTGTAACAATTGCTTAGACCAACTTGCATCACCGAAATCATCTTAATCACCTATTGGTAAGCACGCTTTAGCAGAGATGTTGTTCAACACTATTGGGCGTAACGCCCTGATGGGATAAACTATCCGACCTGTTTTATAGAGGAATCATTATGTGCTGGAAGCCCCACGCAACAGTTGCCTGCATAATAGAGGACAAAGGGCGCTTTCTATTTGTTGAAGAATACAGCAACGGAAAACGCGTTCTCAACCAACCGGCCGGGCATCTAGAAGCCAATGAAACGCTGGTCGAAGGCGTCATGCGGGAAGTACTGGAAGAAACCCGCTGGCAGGTAGAAATCACCGACCTACTGGGCATGTATATTTACACTCCGCCGCATAAAAACAGTACTTACCATCGCACCTGTTTCGTAGGCAGACCGGTTAAAGAAGAAACCGAACGGGAGCTCGATAAAGATATCATCCGTACCTTGTGGCTTAGCTATGAAGAACTACAGGCAGAAGTTGAACGCCTGCGCAGCCCCATGGTGCTGAAAGCTCTAGAGGACTATCTGCAAGGTAAGCGCTATCCTTTGGAATATATTCAGGAGTAATGGGCCGCGCTGATTGCACTGACCTAATTATCTCAGCACCACTTTGGCCCGTTAACCCCAGCATTGATCATTAAAAGCAGTTCGCCCATGACTACCGCAACAGAAAACAACACCCAGACCAAAGTCATCGTCGGCATGTCCGGCGGTGTTGACTCCTCCGTATCGGCCTTACTGTTGCAACAGCAGGGTTACCTGGTCGAAGGTCTGTTTATGAAAAACTGGGATGAGGACGACGGTACCGATTACTGCACCGCCAAAGACGACCTCGCTGATGCCCAAGCGATATGTGACAAACTCGGCCTGAAACTGCATACCGCAAACTTTGCCGCTGAGTACTGGGACAATGTGTTTGAACATTTTCTCAGCGAATACAAAGCGGGCCGCACCCCTAATCCAGATATTCTGTGCAACAAAGAGATCAAATTTAAAGCGTTTCTGGAATACGCCAAAGTGCTCGGCGCCGACTATATAGCAACAGGGCACTATGTCCGCAGACGACAAGACGATGAGCACTGTTCTCTGCTACGCGGACTGGATGCTAATAAAGACCAGAGTTATTTCTTGCATGCGGTTGGCGAAGCTGAAATTGCCCAGACACTGTTTCCAGTCGGCGAACTGGAGAAACCCGAAGTTCGACAGATCGCCGAAACCCATGGACTGATCACACATGACAAAAAAGACAGCACCGGCATCTGTTTTATCGGCGAGCGCCGCTTCAAAGACTTCCTGCAGCAGTATCTGCCGGCTCAGCCCGGTGTTATCGAAACCCCCGAAGGCATAGTAATTGGCAAACATCAGGGGTTGATGTACCACACCATTGGCCAACGCCAGGGGCTTGGCATCGGCGGCTTGACTGATTTCCCAGATCAGCCCTGGTATGTCGCGGGTAAAGATCTGCAACGCAATGTACTGATTGCCGTACAAGGCAAGCAGCACTCATTACTGTTTAGCCGGATGCTGATAACCGATCAGGTAGACTGGGTCGATGGCCAAGGACCACAGCAGCTACCCTACGAATGCACCGCCAAAACTCGCTACCGTCAAGATGATCAGGACTGCCGTATTGAAACCAATCCCGAAGGCGGTTATCAGGTTTGGTTTAACGAGCCGCAAAGGGCCGTAACCCCTGGCCAGTCAGTGGTATTTTATAGTGATCAGTGTTGCCTCGGTGGCGGCATTATCGAACAGACTTTCCGTGACGACCAACTCTAAGGAGAAGCGCCTTGTCAGGTACTTATGAAGAACAGGCCATCGCCTTAGCCGGAGTATTTCAAGCTGCGGCCCTGGTCGATCAGATCGCCAAACGGGGACTCATCCCACAAAACAGTTTTGAAACATCGATAAATAGTATCTTTGTTACTTCCCCAAAGGCTACTGAAGATGTCTTCGGTGGTGTCAGGGAGCTACCTTTCAATCTGAACATGGGGTTGAAAAACTTACTCGACCTGGCTGAAAAACGAGATCAGTCGAAAGATATCACCCGCTACGCCTTAAGCATGCTGCATCTGGAAAACCGCTTAAGCAAGCAACCAGGAATGCTGGATGAACTCAGCAACGGATTGGATAAAATTCGTGATAAAGCTCGCTACTTTCAAGAAACAGCGAACAGCGATTTTAGCAACGAGTCTGTAGAACCGAGCGATAGCCGCTACTGCCATCCCAATGTTATCGCGGCAACAGCAGGACTCTACCAGGACACCATCAGCACCTTCAGTTTCCGGATACAGGTAACCGGGGAGCCCCGTCACCTGCAAAACACCGACAATGCCAACAAAGTCAGAGCCTTGCTGCTGGCTGGAATTAGATCGGCGATTTTGTGGAGACAAATGGGCGGGCGGCGCTGGCAACTACTGCTGTTTAAATCCCGGGTTGGAAA
Organism: Motiliproteus sp.; assembly: GCA_036960175.1. Classification (GTDB taxonomy): domain Bacteria; phylum Pseudomonadota; class Gammaproteobacteria; order Pseudomonadales; family Balneatricaceae; genus Motiliproteus. Next base: position 50,649 of record JBALWH010000009.1, read on the forward strand.
AGCAGCCAGAAATATTCTTAATACCAGCCACTGATCACTGAGCGCACACTTGGTTCGCTTTATGCTGCTCATTGGTACATATTAATGTACAATTTGCGCTCTGTTTTTTAGCCTGAATCTAATTGATTCCAAACTATTTGATGAAGTGAGAGTATCCATGGAGCTTTCCGCGCTGACAGCCGTTTCTCCTGTAGACGGTCGCTACGGCAGCAAGACTGCTGAATTACGTTCTATTTACAGTGAATTTGGCCTGATCCGTTTCCGGGTTGAAGTAGAAATCCGCTGGTTGCAGCAGCTGGCCGAACATCCTCAGGTTGAAGAAGTCCCAGCTTTTAGTGCTGAAGCCAACGCCATTCTGGATCGCATTGTCAGTGACTTTAATGAAACCGGCGCTCTGCGAGTGAAGGAAATTGAAAGCACGACCAACCACGATGTTAAAGCCGTGGAATACTTCATCAAAGAGCAGCTCGAAGGGAACGACGAGCTCAATAAAGTCAGCGAGTTTGTCCATTTCGCCTGCACCTCCGAAGATATCAACAACCTGTCCCACGCGTTAATGCTAAACGCTGGCCGCGATCAGGTCATGGTTCCGCAGATGGAACAGATTATCGACGCTATCTGCAAGCTGGCTCATGAGTTTGCCGCGCAGCCAATGCTATCCCGCACCCATGGCCAGACAGCCACTCCTACTACCCTGGGCAAAGAGATGGCCAACGTCGCGGCTCGTCTCAAACGCCAGGTACAACAGGTTAAAGCAGTCGAATCACTGGGTAAAATCAATGGCGCCGTCGGTAACTACAACGCCCATATGTGTGCTTACCCAGAAATCGACTGGCAGGCCAATGCCGAAACTTTTGTGAAACGACTGGGCCTTGCGTGGAACCCTTACACCACCCAAATCGAACCCCATGACTACATCGCGGAACTGTTTGATGCTGTTGCTCGTTTCAACACCATTCTGCTGGATTTTGATCGTGATATCTGGGGCTATATTTCTCAAGGCTACTTCAAGCAAAGAACGATCGCTGGCGAAGTAGGTTCATCGACCATGCCGCATAAAGTCAACCCAATCGACTTTGAAAACTCTGAAGGTAACCTCGGTCTCGCCAACGCCATCCTAGCTCACCTGGCAAGCAAGCTTCCCCTTTCTCGCTGGCAGCGTGACCTCACCGACTCCACCGTTTTGAGAAATCTGGGCGTTGGTTTCGGCCATAGCATCATTGCTTATCAATCCAGCCTCAAAGGTATCAGCAAACTGGAAGTCAACGCCCAACGCCTGGACGATGACTTAGACAGCAGCTGGGAAGTGTTGGCAGAACCGATCCAAACCGTGATGCGCCGTTATGGTATCGATCAGCCTTACGAAAAACTGAAGGCTCTTACTCGCGGCAAGACCATCAACAAAGAAACTCTGGCAGCATTCGTTGATACCTTGGATATGCCTGAAGACGCTAAAACCGAACTTAAGGCCCTGACTCCACAGACCTACGTCGGTAACGCAGCCGCTCAGGCCAAAGCCATCTAAGTTCGCCTTGGCAACTCTACTCAAGGGGGCGCTTTCGCCCCCTCTCTATTTATTCAGCAATCATGACAATTCTTAATACCTCTGACGGCACCGACCTACACTACCTTACCCGGGACGCTGAAAATCCTTCTGGCGCAACGGTAATATTCCTCCATGGATGGTGTTCAAACGCCCTGGAGTGGTTACCCTTTGCAGAATCCCTCCCGCAACAACAGCGAGCTATTTGCTGGAACGCTCGTGGCCATGGTTCCGCAAAGATCACAGAGGAGGCCCCTGTATCATTGCAACGGATGGCTGAAGACCTACATGAGCTGATCGCTAAGGAAGCGCCCCAAGGGGCCGTAGTCGTTGCCCATTCAATGGGAGCGCTTACCGTATGGCGCTACATTCAAAGCTACGGTTGCGAGCAGATTAAAGGACTGGTTATCATCGACCAGAGCCCTAAACTACTGACTGACGATCAATGGCAACATGGCGTCTTTGGGAAATTCGAGCAGGCAGACAATCAGCAGTTTTGCCAACAACTTGACCATGACTTCGCGGATGCCGTTATTCGTCTCATCTGCGGCCGATTAAAAGATGCCTCAGACAGCCTACCCGACAGCAAATACTTTCAGCGTCTGCGGGAATACCTGGGATTATTGCCTGGCCCGAAACTGACCGAGTGCTGGCAAAGCCTGTGTGACGCCGATCTCAGATCGGTGATGGCCATGATCACGTCCCCGACCCTTTTACTCTATGGGGATCGCAGCCAATTCTACGGTCCCGAACTGGCTGGCTGGGTCCACCGCCAAATCAATGGAAGTCAGCTAATCCGTTACAGCGAAGCGGATCACTCCCCACACATTGCTGAGCGAGAACGCTTTATTTCCGACCTTAACTCGTTTACCAACCAAATATCCGGCAATCTAAACATCCAGCCTGAATCCTTAGCTATTGGGTAGCCCTATGCTCAGCAATATACGCATTGTACTGATAAACACCTTTCACCCCGGTAATATCGGTGCAGCAGCTAGAGCCATGAAAAACATGGGCCTAAGCAAGTTGTATCTGGTCGATCCCAAGGAATACCCTCACCCAGAGGCTGAATCCAGAGCCGCCGGCGCCAAAGATCTGTTGGAAAACACCATTGTGATAGAAACGCTGGAACAGGCCATCAAAGATTGCTCTCTAGTGATTGGTACCAGCGCCCGCAGCCGCAGCTTTCCCTGGCCCATGCTGGATGCCCGAAGCTGTGCCGAGAAAGCATTGACGGAGGCTGACAACAGTCAGATCGCCATCATCTTTGGACGAGAGCGCATGGGGTTACACAACGACGAGCTAATGCAGTGCAACTTTCACCTGGCCATTCCAGCGGACCCCGACTATCCGGTTATGAACGTCAGCGCAGCAGTGCAGGTAGTTTGTTATGAGCTGTGGCTAGCCAGTCAAAATTCAGACTCGGCAACAACACCCATCAGTAGCGATACGGCCTACCCCAGTAACGATGATATGAACCGTTTTTACGGACACCTTGAAGACACCCTCAGACAGATAGATTTTATAGTGCCCCAGCATGAAGGAAAGGTCATGACTAAGCTTAAGCGCTTTTTTAACCGCGGCCGACCAGAGCAAGTGGAGCTAAACATGCTGCGAGGGGTGTTATCGGCCATCCAGCGCAAATTTCCCAGATAGCATCAACACCGAGACCTAAAACTCGGTACACAAATCCAACTAAAACCAACCGGATTCGATCGTTAGCCGTTTTGTAGCCAGAAACACTTATATCTTTTATGCATTAAAACAGCGATCAATATGGTTGTAATAGCTTGTAAAAACTGATTTATCTCACTTTTCCTGAAAAAAGTCACTAATCTGGACTCACCAAAACCCCTTAAAATCACTGCCTTATGCTGCTTCTAAGCATGATTTTCTATGTAGTATTTTTACATAAATATCTATTAGTGCGATCTAGTAAAACTACGTCGCGCTGCCATGCACAACATACACTTTGACAGCGCTTCAGATCAACGTCATGCTGCACAGCAACAAATGCTTTCATGAACTAATATTTCTTAAACATATCAATCACATGGTGTTTAAATTTTATTTTCACAGGCAGATTTTAAAGGCGTTAAATGAGTCCGATATTTATGGAGCTTTTATTCGAGAGCACTCCCTGCACTGGCTTATCTAGTGCTTTTTAGATACAAAATATTCTGATTTGTCAGTAGCGCTTAAGTAAAAAAATTGCCAAAAAGCAGCAGTGCTGATGGCCACAAAATTTCAAATTGACCCTTTCCGTTCTGGACCGTCCTAGCGGTCCTCCTTTGAGGTTCTTTGGGCAACCAAAGAACCTCTTTTTTTATTTTCATATAAGTACACCATTCCCGCACCTGTCTGTTGCAGCGCTATCAACGATTGATAATAATAGGCAACCAACGGCACGACTCTCGTTAATCATTAGTTTCTGGACTTTGACATAATAATAATGCGTAAACTTTTGCTTCCGCTTCTGCTGCTCAGTTCCGTCATTCAGGCACAAACCAGCGCCACCCTTAACCGCAAGGAAGGCCCGGTAACAGCGGTTTTTGAATTAGAACTTGAGTCTGAACAACGACAATCACTAAACACACCGGATTTCACTACGCTAGAACAAGACTTTAGTATTCTCAACAACAGCAAAGTCTCCGTCTCCAACTTCCGCAATGGCGTTACCCTTTATAAAAGCACCTGGACCTTGCGACTAAGACCGAAGCATGCGGGAGAATTAAAAATCCCTGGCATTCGAGTGGGCGCAGAACGCAGCCGGTCATTAGTTTACAGTGCATCAGATCAGGGTCCGTTAGAAATACAGCCCGACCTATTTGTGGCAACCAGTATTACCCCGGACCTGAACTACAGCCGCGCCGCCTTCGTATTCAGCGTGAAACTTTATTTTGTTCAAACATTAACCAGTGCAGAGTTGACCGAGCCGCTGCTGGACAATGTATTGATCGAACGATTGGGGCCACAACGAAATTATGGGGAAATACGTAATGGCCAGGATTTTCAGGTTATCGAACAGCGCTATGTTCTATTTCCGTTGACCTCCGGCCGCTTTACCATCCCCCCTATCGAATTTTCCGGCGCCAATACATTTCAGCAGCTCAACGCTCAATCAGAGAGCCTGCCCTTTGAAGCTCTTAGGCCACCACCAGAAATATCTTCCAAACAGTGGTTGGCAGCCACCGAATTGCGCATTGATGAACAATGGCAACCTGCTAATTTTGACAAACTGCAAGTTGGCGACACCCTTATTCGTACGCTGGTGATAGAAGGACACAATATACCGGCTTCTTGGCTACCAACACCTGAGCTGAATCCACAGGAAGGGGTCAGCATCTATCTTCAAGCCCCTGAGTTATCTCAACAAACAGACACTGGCATCCTGGTCAGCCGCAAGACCATACAATATAAACTGCTGTTAACCCGCTCTGGAAACATAGAACTGCCCGCAATAAAACTGAAGTGGTGGGATGTTATCCGCGATGAGCAGGAAGTCTCTGAGCTGAATCCAGTCACCATTCCTGTCTCTGAATTTAAGCCTTTTTCGGCAACAACCAGCCCTAAAACAACTAAGGCACAGACTGTACAGTCGAATAATAGCCAACCGTTGCCTAATGAAGCAGCTGCCGACATTATTAAAGGAGCCGACAGCGACAGCCCTCTACCCTGGATGGCATGGTTATGGGCAGCCATAGCGTTGGTCTGTGCCACGGGCTGGAGTCTTACACAACTGAAGTTAAAACAAATCCAACAGCTAATGCATACCTTGAAGGCTCGGCAACAAGTTCCTGAATCAGCGCTGAAAGAAAGAGACTACATGCTGGAGGAAACTAACGCTTTTAACCGTCTATCAAGAGCCTGCTGCGTGAATGCCCCAGAGGATACTGCACAACAATTAGTACAATGGGCTAAGTTCACTTGGCCGAACGAAACCATTGGCGACCTGGCAGACGTTGAAATTTGTGCCGATGATCCAACGCTTTCCTACCTGCTGCGGGATATGGAGCACCACCTCTACCGGCGCTCCGCAGAAGACGATCCTTGGCAAGGCGACTTAGTTCTTAATCAGGTGACACGACTGAGAAAACGTATCCGCTCTAGCCAAACCTATAGCCGCACAGAGACGACAGAGCAGATTTAGCTGCTTGCAAGGCCGTTTATAGACGACGTATAAATAGACGCTAGTGCGCCCTCAGACGGCCTTAAGAACATGTTCCAAGCTCTGCTTCAAACTGGGATAGATGAATTCGAAACCAGCCCGTTGCAGTTTTTCCGGTACCACCCGTTGTCCCTCCGTCAATAGTTCAGAGCCCTCCCCCAGCATCAACTCCAGCATAAATGCAGGCACCCTAATAAAAGCCGGCCGCCTCAAAGTTTGTGCCAAAGTCGTTGAAAATTGAAGATTATTTACTGGCTCAGGAGCGGTGAGATTAAAAGGTCCGGATAATGTTTCATGACGGAGCAAAAAATCAATACCGTTAACCATATCCTGCAGGTCTATCCATGACATCCACTGCTTACCGCTGCCAATAGGACCACCCAAGCCACATCGGAAAAGCGGCAACATCCGTTGTAGCACTCCACCACGCCCCAGGACTACGCCGGTTCTTAACAAACAAACACGCATTCCCATAGATTCGGCCTGCTGCGCTTTATTTTCCCAGTCATGGCATAAGCGGTGGGCAAAACAGGGATGTCCTTCCTGCTTCTCGTCCAACTCTCGATCATCTTTCTGGTTACCGTAATAACCGATAGCGGAGCCACTAATCAAGGTTCCAGGGGGGGATACCAAACGACGACAGCATTTGAGCAATTCATCGGTGGTGTTAATTCGAGAATCGTAAAGTTTTTCCTTTCTATCTTCGCTCCAGCGCTTATCCAGTATCGGCTCACCAGCCAGATTAATGACTGCGTCTATTTTATCTTGGTCGTTGATCTGACCCAGGGAATGAATCACTCGAACACGGCCATTAAAACGAGATTCCAATTTTTCTGGAGTTCTGCTCAGGGCAATTATTTCATCGCAACTGTCGTCGGTGATCCACTTATCGATCAACGCCGAGCCTATAAATCCGCTGGCACCGGTGACCAAAAATCTCATAACGATAAATCCCTACTTTCCATACTCAATTCAAGCCTCTAAAATGAAAAACCAATCCAGCTTAAAGACTCCCTTTTGCAGCATAGTTGGCATTTGCGGTATATCAATGGGGAATAATTTGAGGCACACAGACTAATGTTCACAGGTATTGTTCAAGGCACCGCTGAAGTAATTTCCATTGACGAGAAAACGAACTTCCGTTGCCACACTCTAAAGCTACCAACGGAACTATTGGGCGACCTAGTTGCTGGCGCTTCTGTGGCTCACAACGGTTGCTGTCTGACCGTAACAAAAATTGATCAGGACCATGTTTCCTTTGATTTGATGCAAGAAACGCTACGGCTTACTAATTTAGGAAAACTTGTCGTCGGTGACCGCGTCAATGTTGAGCGAGCAGCCCGTTTTGGCGACGATATTGGTGGCCATACCATGTCAGGGCATATTATCTCCACGGCTCGGATCAGCCGGATCATTAAAACTGAAAACAATTGCCAAATCTGGTTTGAATTCCCCCCTCAGCTGAAGAAATATATTTTTACTAAAGGCTATATCGGCATCGACGGCATCAGCCTCACCATTGGGGAAGTGTTAGAACAAGAGTTCAATGTGAACTTGATTCCCGAAACTCTAAAGCGTACCAATCTTGACTGGCGCCAGACTGGGGATTTAATTAACCTCGAAGTCGACCCTCAGACCCAGGCCATCGTTGATACCGTAGAACGTGTCATGGCCGAACAACATCGATAACCAACCCACAAGGAAAGCAGGCTGACATCAACTCTAGGAATTTAGCACCAACAATGGTACTGTGATTCCATAATCCAGTTCATAAACGGCTCTAAGTCGATGAATCCGTTCGAAAAAGAGAATAGAAGCCTAAAAAGAACCCTCCATGTACTGATCAGCAAAGCTGAACGGAATCAGGATATTTTACGTACTTTCCAGGACATAGAGTTACGACTGCTATCCTGCAACCGCCTCACCGACCTGCTGGATATGCTGCTGATCAATCTCAAGGAATACTTTCGCCTGGATGCGATTAACCTGATTTTGTTCGATCCTGAATGCACAGCTAGAGATCTCGCCGAGGACTATACCCCCCCTTCTGATAACCAAAGACTGAATTTCATTGATGACTACTCGTCTTTAAAAAACCTCTACCCCAATCCCAGCCGACCGCTGCTTATTAACCCCAACGCAGAGGTAAAGGCCTTTGCCTTCTCTGATAGTCCTTACATCATGAGTTGCGCCTTGTTACCCTTAGTGCGCCAGGGTGTGATTATCGGTAGCCTGCATCTAGGAAGTAATGATTCCCAACGCTATAACCAACACATAGCCACCGACTATATCGGTCATTTGGCCTCGGTCATTTCGGTCTGTATTGAAAATTGTATTAGCCAGGAGACCCTTAGGCGCTTAAGCATTATTGATATGCTGACGAAGGTGAATAATCGGCGCTCATTCGATCAGGAAATACTAAGGGAGCTATCCAGGGCCAGCCGCAACAAGTCGCCGCTGAGTTGCCTATTCGTAGATATAGACCACTTTAAGAAAGTAAACGATAGCTACGGCCATCAAACTGGCGACCGCGTTCTATTTCAAGCAGCCCAAGCAGTTAAAAAACAATTACGTAAAACTGACTTTATCGCCCGTTATGGTGGAGAAGAGTTTTCTGTGTTACTTCCCGACTGCGTGAGCGGTCGTGCCGTGCAGGTGGCAGAAGCAATCCGTAACCGTGTACGTGGCATGACCTTTCGCAGCGAGGAGGATGAGCCTTTCAAGATGTCCATTTCTATCGGCGTCTCCACTTGCGAACCAAAGTCTCATCCAGAAACAGATTTGGTTACCGATGCCCACCAATTAGTTGCCTGTGCCGACAAAGCGGTCTACCAGGCTAAATCCATGGGCAGAGATAGGACTATTTATATCCCCATTGACCACGTGCGACCGGCGCGACGCAGCAGTATGGATTCAGAATTACTAAATCTCAGCGGATCTCATTAATTGATTTGCCAATGCTATGAAAGGACTAGACGCTAACGGCTTAAATCCCGTCCAAAAACTGGTCTAGACGCTCTTTTGCGTCCCCATCAATAGCTGCGTAGGAAAGTCCAATAAGGAAACGATCATGCCCGATGCGCTTTACGTAGGCGCTATGGCATTGAATATCGACCCAAGGTTTGACCAGAGATACGGCACCTTCTAATAACCCCACCCTGAGGTAAACAATTGAGCGATGATTGCCATTGCTATGATTGAAGTTTGGAAAAACCATCTCGATAAGTGCCCCGCTACCTTCAACGCCAATCCCATTCTGAGAAAGGTTGACCACTTTAGCGGGACTTAGCTGCTGCCATTCAGTGCGAATTTCTGCTGACAAATCAACGTCAATTCGTGGTGAGCGCCGCTGTTCTTCCGGATTCCAAGGGGTTAGCTTCAAGTCAGATCTTCTATCAAGGCTTCATAAAGGATGTTATATCTTTTGTCTCTATCATGTCCAAACAACGGATCTTCGCGTGTCGGTAGCTTTCTGTCTATGTTCTGCCAGTCTTCACCGCTAAAACACTGCTCAATAATTGGAAATACTTTACACTCTTCATGATTCAAATGCTGCCCCTGTTTTTCTATAAAGAGATGCAGCTGATCGGTGAATTCACCTAGTGATAAAGGCATATCCATCAGCACCTGATTAACGCTGTTACTAAGCTGAGATGTTAGCAGGTGCAACTCTTCGTGTTCTTTCATTTGCTGTTCAACAAGCTGAGCTTTTTTCGGGTACTGATCAATTAGGTAATGATATATAAGGTTTTCTTTTGCGTGGTGATACTCATCGCCATAATCACAAAGATAATCGACAACCTCAGCCATCAAGCTAAAATTGGGACGGGCACCGGTCTTAAGAGTTGCGAGTTTATTCTTAAGAATTGTTAGTAACGCACTGATGTTTCTGTGATCTTGATGGAGATCATTGATCAATTGAGTCATATAAAGACCCTCCTGACTAACTCAAAACTAAAATAAGGAGACGTCTTCTGGGTTCGATTTTAAAGATTACGCGCGCACCGGTTCGAACCAGGAAATACGAGACGTGCAGCAAGAGACTATAGACGATCTGTAGTTATGGTATTTTGACACGCGTCAACTGACTGCCCAATACACGGACATTTAGGAAGGCTTATTAACTAACTGTTATCTTTTATTCGCCGCTGCACCGCATCAACGCGATCCTGGTCTATTTCTTCTTTAGGTAGCATTTTGATCATCTCGATGCCAGCCTGAAAATTTTGGGAGAAAGTCTGACAATGTTTACATATCGCTAGGTGAAAACGGTAATTGAGTCCTTCAAAGAACCCCAACTCGCCGTCGATGTAAGCGCTGGCTTGTTCCGTGACATCTTTACACTTCAACATTGACCGGTCTCCTGGAAATGCTCAATCTTGCCAAAAAGACTGATTCTTGCTCTATGCAATAATACCCGTGCATTAGATGATGAAATATCAAGGATGTTACAGATCTCATCGAAACTGTTACCGCTAAGGTCTTTGAGTTCAAACACTGCCTGCTGCATCGCCGGTAAATGATGCAAGGTGTGCTCAATACAATCACGCATCTCTCCGTTTATCAGCAGAGACTCGGGACCATCTTCATGCCAGGAACTAGGTCCTGCATGCCAATGACCATCATCTTTAAAACGACCGGCAAGCAGGCTTTCGCCTCGGTCTTCAAACTGATCAAGTGAAATCGACCTGGATTCCTTACGTAAACGAGTTTTAGCTTCATTAGCGGTGATTCGAAGTATCCAGGTTTTCAGGCTCGAGCGGCCTTCAAATTTAGGCAGGGCTCTATATATTGAAACCCATGCTTCCTGGACCACCTCATCACAGATGGCATCTCCAACAATACTTCTCGCCAACGCTAACATAGCACCATAGTAGGCCTTAACCAGACGATTAAAACTCTCTTCATCCTGTTCCAGCAATCGGGGTAAAAGTTCTGTTTCAATAGTTGCAGTAGAATCTTGCATGGAATAACGATTCCGTCACCAAATGTCGTAGTTTAAGGCCTCGAATACGTCGAAACGACCGCCCATAAGGAATCTAACCATAAGAAAATTAAGAACAACTTACAATATATTTTAAAAAAGCATATTTTTTTGATAATTTTTGAACTTTTTTTTAAATCCTTTGGTCTATACTGACATCATAAGGTTTTTATGAAAGGTCGGAAGCAGTTTCAACGGGGCAATTACTCATATCCCCCCTTCAATGAGTAATTGTTCAATTGGCTTTCGACCATTTTTTTGCCTGTCGTTTGATCATAACCAGTTTAGGTTCCGTTTACTTGCCAGTTATAGGGCAAGTAGCCTTTTATCTCTGACGTTTTAACTTCGCTGTACTGATTGATAAACGCTTGGACCCCTCCCTCAGCGGAAAAATCCTCTGCGAACCAATCAAATATTTTGGATACTACAATTTCATCACTGTTGCGACTCAATCCCTTACTTTTGTTCTTCAGAAAAATTCTTGCCTGACTATTTAGCTGCTCGACCAATAGATCTGCGGTGTAAGCCTCCTTACGCAAATCAGGGCAACTAAGAGATGCGCACGCGATCGCAAAATGAATTCTTGGCTCCTGCAACTTACGTAAAACTTCATGTTCTATCTGATCAAGACTAACAGTCGAGCCACCGAGGCTACCCGCCTCCTTTTTCCACACTGGCTGCCACCAACTCCCAACATCCTTAATACTTGCTAGCGGCCAGTGCTTTATAACCATCTGAATCGCAAGAATATTGTAGGCGTTTATATAAAATGAAAGTTTCTCTTCTTTAGTGTTCAAATTATCCAATGGAAAGCGCTGCAACTGCTCAAGCAACTGGGAAAAACGCGGGTCTTTAGACAATTTGCTATAACCCACTAGATTCAGTGTGACCCCTTCAACCTGACCGGCTGAAACATACTGCTGTAACAGTTCGTTGTATAAGCTCCAGTCCATCTCCGCCGACTGCACCGAAGGCTTGTAGAAGATCAAACACAGGAATGCCAGACACAACCAGCTATTGCTGGTTCCCTTATTAGCACTACTCATAAATATCCGTTTCGAAGGTTCCACAATAAAAATCATAAGGTAATTTCATCCGAATGTTTATTCAGATTCTTTTAATGGGGAAGCGCATTCAGGCAATGAGGGAATCGAACAGAAACCCTGCGCAGGAACATCTAACGCACTATTAAACTTGCTGGACAAATTCTGAAATGCGATTAAACCAGTCAATTCCACCAACTCATCATCGTCATAGTACTGCTTAAGGTCCATGACCATCTGGTGGTTTACTTCTCGGTCGCTATAGGTAATGGCCTCCGTGTATTCCAACACGGCCCTTTCCTGAGCATCAAAAAAAGAACTCTCACGCCAATCATGCAACAGCTCTGCCTTTTCTTCTGATCCCGCCCGTTTGATCAGAGTCGCAGCATTGATATCAACGCAAAAAGCACAGTGGTTGATCTGAGAAACCCGGACGGTTACCAGTGACCGAATAACAGGATCAATAGGCGATCCTTTGCGGTCCAATACACCATAGAGGGCGGCGACGGCGGCAAATAGTTTAGGTACCCGCGCCCATAACAACCCAGGCTTCAACACTTCACCATAGCGTCGTTGCTGGCTCCAGAAAAACGGCTTTAACCAGAAAGGGTAATCTTTTATCGGCTTATCTTTAACAAACATAGCTTCCTGCAAAATCCAGAGGGCTGGCGACTAAAGATCAGCCGCGATTAATGCTTTAAGTTCCAACAGGTCAGTCACCACTTTATCAGGTGAGACACCCCATGGATCGAACACTGCCTGAGGGGAGCGCTTTACCCAAATAGCCTTCAACCCTGCCACTTTGGCACCGATAACATCAAACGGATTACTGGAAATGAGGGATATATTTTCGGGATTGCGATCAAGGCTTGTACAAAGATGGGCATAAACCTCCGGATCCGGTTTAAAACTAGAAACCGCATCGACGCTAACGACCTGGTCCAATTCTGGCAAAATACCTGCGTAACGTAGCAGCTCAGTGACCATCGTCCGATTACCATTACTGAACGCAACGACAGGCATCTGCTGTGCCTTAAACCATTGCAGAGCGGGTATCACATCCTGATAGGGATCCATCTGCTGGTAGGCCGATAGCAGACGCTCTATCTGCTCTTCGCTCAACGAAACCCCAAGAACCTGCTGAGCATATTCCAGCGCCTGACGCGTACAAACCGAAAAGTCCTGATAATATTTCATCAGTCCTCTTCTAAAGCTGTACTCGAGCTGCTTTTCCCTCCATAGCTGAGACATTGCGGCTGATTTTTCGCCGACGATTTCCTCTAGTAATCGGGACATCTGTAACGGGTCTACCAAAGTTCCATATACATCAAAGGCAAGTGCTTGCTGATTCATAATTTTTCTTTCTAGTTATAGTTATACGAATAGTAATAGAGCGAATAAATTTACTTATGTTACAGATACTAAGCGCCAATCATGAAAATAAAAAGAGCAGCATTATTTAATGCTGCCCTTTTTATGTTGAGAAGAATCAACTGTGACAGAATTGATCGAGACTAAGGTCTTTAATGAACCTTAAACTGGGACATCAGCCGGTTAATATCATCGGCTAATTGGTGGAGCTCATGACCAGAATCCGCTACCTGCTTGGCCACCTCGGTGGTTTCTCCAAAGGCATCATTAATGTTGCTGACGTTCTTACTAATCATGTCGACAGTGGCGCTTTGCTGTTCCGTGGCAGATGCGATCTGCGTATTCATATCCGCAACTTTCAGAATATCCTGAGTGATTGCGGTTAACGTTTCACCCGCCAAGTTAGACTTAGCGACACTGACTTCAGCCTGCTCCCGCCCAGAACGAATCACAGTTACTGCACTGTTAGCACCGGCCTGCAACTGCTCTATCATCGACTGAATTTCTTGTGTTGACTCCTGGGTCCGCTGCGCCAATGTACGAACTTCATCGGCAACCACAGCGAAACCTCTACCCTGCTCACCGGCTCGGGCGGCCTCAATCGCAGCGTTGAGGGCTAGCAAGTTAGTTTGATCTGCAATAGAGCGGATAACATCCAGTATGCCCGCTATATTGTGCACATCGGTCTCAAGGGTCTGTATGCTTTCTGTGGCTTTATCTACAGATAAGGCCAAATCTCCGATGGCAGTTACACTTTGTTCAACAACTTTCTGCCCCTCAATCGCCTGCTCTCGCACAGCATGAACAGAATGAGCCGCCTCAGCCGCATTAGCCGCAACTTCCTGTACAGTCGCACTCATCTGATGAACAGCTGCCGCTACCTGATGGGTTTCCTCCTGATGAGCCCCCAAGGTTGATGTGGTTCTATCCGTTACCTTAGCCATAGTTTCAGCAGAACCCACCAGCTGATCACTATAGCTATGTACCTGCAGCATGGCATTGTGGACTTTCTCAACAAAAGCGTTAAAAGCTGCTGCTAAACGACCAAGTTCGTCCTGACTATTAATCGGCATCCGTACTGTCAGGTCACCTCCTCCTTGGGAAATATCATCCATGGCTTCAGTTGTCAGCTCCAAGGGGACAGTTATACTGCGACAGATCAGTACCGAAAGAACCCCCAGTACGACAACAATCACAGCCAGAAAGCCTAAACGTTTGACCAAAATATCTTGAAATTCTTCATTAACATCATTGATGTAAACCCCGCTACCTACCATCCAACCCCAGGGAGCATAACCTTTCAGATAAGACAGCTTCGGCAATTCTTCTGTACCACCGCCAGGCGCCGTCCAGAAGTAGTCAACAAAGCCTTCTCCATCCTTCTTAACTACATCGACAAAAGCCATATAGAGCTTTTTGCCTTTCTTATCGACGATAGCACTGGCATCTTTACCATCAAGCGCCGGTTTGATTGGGTGCATAATCACCCTCGGTTCCATGTTGTTCAACCAAAAGTACTGCTTACCGTCATAACGCATTTCTCGAACTACATTTTTGGCTTGCGCTTTTGCTTCTTCCTGGGTCATCTCTCCTTTTTTTGCGCGTGCATCGAAACCCATTAATACCGCATGAGCCGTACTAACCACGCCCAGTAATCGATCTTTCTTAGTGTCGAGCAGCTCCGTCTTCATCTGAAAAGTTTCAAACAGATAGGCGCAGGCAAAAATGGTTATCGACAGAATCGATAACATCCAAATACGTTTAGCGATAGATATTTTAGAGAGCATAAAAAACCCTTATAAAAAACTTAATACTAAGTGTTTGTTGCTCGCCAGTTGGCGTCGGATTATAGTAAGGCAGTATAGAAGATCCATCTCAAGACGCTCCAGGCGACTCAACGTGGATAGCCATGACTATGGCTCCACCCCTGAATATTAGACTAAATTACGAAAAATATAAGACCTCGGAGGCATTATAGTGTTGCGCTTGCTGAGGGCTTTCCACTTACATTGACTTTTATAATAACGAGGGTGATCTACGACCCTAAACTCTAGACTTTTTTAGTCATAAGTGAGCAGGGGATTCAGATAAGAAGCACGACACTTTGGATTGAAGGTGAGAGGTGGTCTAAAAAGACAAATACCAAATAAAAATATTGAATATCAGAAACTTAACAGCGAAGGGCATTCTGTGAGTTAAACGTTGCAGGCAACAAAAAAATAAACCTTATTAAATCGGCAAATACCATTGCTGTTATTAGATAATACGGTGTTCAATTCCTCAGGTGAAGAAGCGCTGTAACTGTTCGCTAGTCAGCAATTGACTGGGTTCTCCTCTCATCACCTTAAGAATTTCAGATTTGGCCATTTTCCTTGGCATACCGCCCTCAGTGAGAATTCCCAGCAGATGTTCAAACAGGTCGCGGCGCTTTAACGCCATAGGGTTGCATGACCGGCGATCTTCGCAGACCGCGCACAATGACTGCCCACAATTACACTGACGAACCATTTCGACATCAGCGCTGCCCTGCTCGTCTCGTGACTTAAGTCCGGTGTCACTATCAACGGGATTTGTCAGCTCAACAAATTGTTCGATATTCTCATAAACTGCCCCACAACCATCGCATTCTTTTGGAAAGCCATGTTCGATCAGGGCCTTCAGGCCTTCAAATAATTCACTGAATTTTTCTTTAGCTTCAGGCATTCATTGCTCCTCATGCTTTGGCACAATTACAACAAACATAGCCGAAAATTCCGACTATTACACCCCCTGAAAAACATTCTCACAGTCTTTTTCAGGGGCTTACTGATTCTCAATCAGATCGCAGCCAAGCCTCGGCTCAGGTCATCCTTAAGGTCTTTGACACTCTCCAGCCCCACAGATACTCGGATCAAATTATCACGAATTCCCGCTGTATCTCGCTCCTGAGGACTCAGCCTGCCATGGGTTGTTGTGCCTGGGTGGGTGATTGTAGTCTTCACGTCACCGAGATTTCCAGTAATGGAAATCAGCCGCGTTGCATCAATAAAGCGCCATGCGGCGTCTTTTCCACCTCTGACCTCAAAAGACAACACAGCACCAAAGGCCGACTGTTGTTTTGTTGCTAGCTGGTGCTGGGGATGAGTATCTAGACCGGCGTAGTAAACTTTTTCTATGCCAGGCTGTTGTTGCAGCCAGGATGCCAGTTCGAAAGCTCGCTGACTTTGGGCCATCATTCTTATTTCTAAGGTTTCCAGACCTTTGATAAACACCCATGCATTGAACGGGCTAAGGGACGCACCACCAGTACGAACAAAGCCGAAAACCTCTTCCATCAGCTTGTCAGGTCCCACTACCACACCACCAATGCAACGCCCTTGACCATCGAGAAACTTAGTAGCGGAATGGATAATAACGTCCGCTCCAAATTCCAACGGCCGCTGCAGTACCGGGGTACAAAAACAGTTGTCGACAGCCAGCCAACAACCATTGTTATGCGCCACTTCAGCAATGGCAGCAATATCTGCAATATCTGACAGAGGGTTTGAGGGGGTTTCTAAAAAAAACAATTTCGTCGACGGCTGCACAGCATCCTGCCAAGCAGCCATATCTCCCGGATCAACAAACGTGGTGCTGATCCCCATCTTGGAGAAATATTTATCAAACAATGAGACGGTGGAACCAAAAACACTACAGGAACAGACTATATGATCACCCTGTGTTAGCAGGCTCATTCCTAGCGCCAAGATAGCAGCCATTCCCGAAGAAGTGGCGACAGCTCTTTCTCCTCCTTCCATAGCCGCAATACGCTGCTCGAAAACTCTTACCGTAGGGTTAGTAAAGCGGGAATATATGTTGCCTTCTTCCTCACCACTAAAGCGGGCAGCCGCCTGAGCCGCACTATTAAACACAAAACTTGAGGTAGGGAAGATCGCCTCTGAATGCTCACCTTCGGCGGTGCGATGATGACCACTGCGAATAGCCAAGGTACTCAACTCAACCCCAGTCAGGTCCGAATCCAGACCTTTGCGAGGCTGGGAGTCAGGTGATTTCATAAAAACTATCCCTACAGTTGGTTATGCATATCATTGGTGTCATTGCTATCGGTGGACTCAGTATCACGCATGGCTGCATCATTTCGCTGTGCCTCCAATGAATCGAGATACTTCTCATCAACATCTCCCGTTACATAACGGCCATCAAACACGGAGCAGTCGAACACGTCGATATTGGAATCACCACCCTGGGTCGATTTGACCAGATCTTCTAAATCCTGATAAATGATCCAGTCAGCGCCAATCAGCTCACCCACTTCGTCATCTTCACGACCATGAGCGATCAACTCAGAGACCGACGGCATATCAATACCATAGACGTTGGGATAACGTACCGCAGGGGCCGCAGAAGCAAAGTAAACCTTACTAGCACCCATGTCTCTGGCCATCTCGACAATCTGCCGCGACGTTGTACCACGGACGATAGAGTCGTCAACCAGCAGCACATTCTTACCTTTAAATTCCAGTTCAATCGGATTTAGCTTGAGACGCACAGTTTTCTCGCGAAGCTGCTGCCCAGGCATAATAAAGGTGCGCCCGATATAACGGTTTTTGACGAAACCGTCACGAAATTTAACTCCCAGCACATTCGCCATTTCCATCGCAGACGTACGACTGGTCTCGGGTATGGGTATCACCACATCGATGTCATGCTGAGGATGATCACGCAGCACCTTCTGAGCCAGCAATTCGCCTTGTAGCAGGCGTGCTTTATACACAGAAATACCATCAATAATTGAATCAGGACGAGCCAGATAAACGAATTCAAACAAACAGGGGTGTAGCGCTGTTTGTTCCGCGCATTGCCGGGTGAATACCTCACCGTCCTGGGTAATATAGATGCCTTCCCCAGGTGCCAAGTCGCGGATCAGAGTAAAACCGCTGATATCCAGAGCTACGCTCTCTGACGCGACCATGTATTCCGTACCTAGATCAGTTTCGCGCTTCCCGTATACCACCGGGCGAATACCATTGGGGTCACGAAAGGCCATGATTCCGTAGCCGGTAATGACACCGATCACCGCATAACCTCCGCGGCAACGCTTATGTACCTGTTCGATGGCTGTAAAGATATCTTCAGCTTGAGGCTTAAGCTTATCAAGACGCTGCAGCTCGTGAGCAAATACGTTGAGCAGTACTTCAGAATCAGAATTGGTATTGATATGACGCAAATCAGATTTGAAAATATCTTTTGCGAGATCTTTAACGTTGGTCAAATTACCGTTATGTGCCAGCGCAATGCCGTATGGAGAATTCACATAAAACGGCTGAGATTCAGCGGCACTGGAACTACCGGCGGTAGGATAACGCACATGACCGATGCCCATATTTCCACGCAATTGGCGCATATGGCGAGTGCGAAAAACCTCGCTGACCAGCCCATTGTCCTTGCGAAGGTGGAAGCGTCCGCCCTGACAGGTCACCATCCCCGCAGCGTCCTGGCCACGGTGTTGTAATACTGTCAAGCTGTCGAACAACATCTGATTGACATTGTGTTTGGCAACGATACCCACAATACCGCACATTCGGCGTACCTCATTTAGGACTCATTTTCGGTAATCTTCTATCATGGCACCGATGCCAGGAACAGACCTACCGAAATAAATTAGAATTCACAGGGAAATTATAGTGCCGATCTTCATCCACCGATATTCATAATCAGATCAGATGCTTCACTGGCAATATTCTGTGTCCACTCTTCCATTACAGCAAAGTGCGGTATTAGCGTAGATTGCTGCCACCAACGATCTTGAATGACTGGAGTCATGCCTAGCAATGCGATCAAGACCACTACGATCAAGCCCCCACGAGCTATTCCGAACACCATTCCAAGAACTCGATCAGTACCGCTAAGCCCGGTGGCTTTAATCAGCAGCCCGATCAGATTACTCAATAGTGCGCCAATAAATAAGGTGGCGATAAACAATATGGCAAAAGCGGCGACGACACGAGCTGAAGGCGTATCAATATACTCAGCCAGCAGCGTACTTAGGTTATCTGTAAATAAACGGGCAACCACAAACGCAACGACCCAGGTAACCAGTGAAAGCGCCTCTTTGACGAACCCTCGCTTTAGACTTATCAAGGATGATACGACGATGACAGCAATAATAACCCAATCTGCCCAGTTCATTCTTCACTCTCTCGGGGAATTAAGGCGTGCATTCTATCAGAGCCTGCGGCATGTCCCAAGAACTCAAACACATGCTTGGAAGACAATGTATCAACTCGTAGTGAAACGCAAAATCAAACCATCCAGTTTAAATTCTGTCTTCAACTGCAAGCGCAACTTATCAAGCTCGCTGCGTTGATTATCTGGTCCAACAAACACCTTGTTATGTTCGCCTTTACGTCTTAAGTAAGCCTTGTATCCTTTATCAATCAATGCCTTTCGAAGCTGACGGGCATTAGCAATATTCTTGAAGCTAGCCAGCTGAATTGTCCAGGCGACAGGAACACCCTGAACGTCAAGTACTGGTTTTTCCTGCTTTATCGATAGTTTCTGCTTTGTTACTTTAGAGCCCGCTTTTTTAGTCACGGAAGTACTTTTAACAGCGTCTTTCACTAGCGCTGGTTTTACTGCCGTAGGACGGGGTATAGCAATGTCAGGTTGCTGCTCAATAGGTTTGTTTTTCGGAGAATAAGATTGCATCTGCGGCGCAGATGGTACCGTTGGGATGGTCGCCTCTAACTGACGCTCACGATAACCGCTGCCATCCAGGATCATCGGTAAAAATATAACCGCCAGTGATAATAGTAATAGAAAACCCAGCAAGCGTTGTTTACGCTTTTGACTCATTGGTGTTCATCTCCTAAATATTCAAGTACTTGGGCAACAGTAACAAAGGAGCCTACGACCAAAATCTTGTCTCCCTTTGCTGAGTTCTTAAGCGCCTGATCAAAGGCGGCTACAACTGAATCAGCAGGATATATTAAACCTGTGTTAACGCCCGCAACAGTCAACGCGAGCTGCAATGACAACCCATCCTGACCTCGAGCTACTTTGAGCGTCGCTGGATACCAATGGTTCACCCGTCTTTTCAATTGTTCCAGGGTACTGGCAATATCCTTATCCGCCAACATACCGATAACAGCATGAAAAGCCCCCTCAACGTTTGCTAATTGCTCTACCAAATGAATAGCCGCATGGGGATTGTGAGCGACATCTAGGATAACTTCGCGACCATTAATAACGATGCGCTGGCATCGACCAGTCAAGGTTGCGGCCGCTATACCATCTCGAATACTTTGATTATCGATATTCAGATTTAACAATTTCAGCGCTTGAATCGCTGTTGAGGCATTTTCAAAAGGCAGCGTGGGGTATGATATGTCATCTATTACGACTAGCCCACCCGCATTATCCCGGCCTCGCCACTGCCAGCACTCCGCAGTTTTCTCGCCAGCAAACTGATCACCCCAATGATAAAGCTTCGCAGCGATGGTCTCGGCATGCTTTAGAACTGATCCTGGGATATTTTTCTCACCATAAAGAGCGGGACGGTCTGGCCTATAAACTCCGGCTTTTTCGAAGCCTATCTGTTCCCGGTCACTACCTAACCAGCTCTCATGGTCAATGGCCACCGTAGTGACAATAGCGATATCGGGATCAATTATATTGACGGCGTCGAGACGACCACCAAGCCCGATTTCCAATAGCACCACATCAAGCTCAGCCCGTTTAAATAAAATCAGAGCCGCTAATGTCCCATATTCAAAGTATGTTAAGGCAACAGCAAGCGACTCACGCGCAATTTCAATACAGCAAAAAGCATCACACAGGGCTTTATCTTCAACCGGCCGACCATTGGTAACAATGCGTTCGTTATAGCGAAGAAAATGAGGGGAGGTATAACAACCAAAGCGATACCCGGCCTGGCTCAACACTTCTGCCATATAGGCAATGGTAGAACCTTTGCCGTTGGTACCAGCAACAGTCACTACCGGGCAGTTCAGAGAGGTTAATCCAAGAACCCGAGCAACTTTTTTGATGCGCTCGAGCCCGAGATCAATCTCCTGAGGATGACAAGCCTCTATATAGGCCAGCCACTGGTCAAGATTCTTCGATGACATCGTCAAGGTCGCTGTCAACCGGATCCTCTTCCATTAAAGCTTCTGTTTCATGCCGAGCAATGCTGTTGTGCGTCAATTTTGCCAGAATGGACGAAAGTCGATCACGCATTTCGCCGCGATGAATAATCATATCGATAGCACCATGTTCAAGCAGAAATTCACTGCGCTGAAACCCTTCTGGAAGTTTCTCCCGCACTGTCTGCTCAATAACACGAGGACCGGCAAAACCAATCAACGCATTAGGCTCAGCAACATTCAAATCACCGAGCATTGCCAGACTTGCAGAAACACCACCAAAGACGGGGTCGGTCAATACCGAAATATAGGGTACACCTGCCAACTTCATTTTTTCCAAAGCGGCACTGGTCTTGGCCATCTGCATCAGCGAGAACAAGGCTTCTTGCATCCGCGCGCCACCACTGGCGGCGAAACAGACCAGCGGTATACGCTGCTCCAGGCAGACATTCACCGCCCTGACAAAACGCTCACCGACCACAGCACCCATAGAGCCACCCATGAATTCAAACTCAAAGGCCACGGCAACAAGCGCTAAACCATTGACTTCGCCTTTCATGGCGATCAAGGCATCTTTTTCGTTCGTCTGTTTCTGGGCGGCACTCAGACGATCTTTATATTTTTTGGAATCGCGAAATTTCAAACGATCCACTGGTTCTACATCAGCACCAATCTCAATACGGGTGCCCTGGTCCAAAAACAGATCAAGACGATCCCTTGCCCGAAGGCGCATATGATGGTCGCACTTAGGACAGACGTTAAGGTTTTTTTGCAGCTCGGGACGATACAGAACGGCTTCACACTTCGGACACTTTTTCCAAAGCCCTTCTGGTACATTCGCTTTCTTCTTAGACTCTGAGCGAATCAAAGAAGGTACAATCTTATCTAGCCAGTTGCTCATATTTTCTCCAGACACACCCGCGTTTAGGATGGATACCAAAACGTTGACTTAACAGGCATCCATAGCCTGTCGCATACCCTTAACTATGGCTGCGACCTGTTGCGGAATACTAGCTGGCTGATCGGCCAGCTCAGCTATTTTATTCACTAAGACACTACCAACAATCACACCGTCAGCAACTTTGGAAACTGCAGCTGCAGAGTCATTGTCTCTGATACCGAAGCCGACACCGACAGGCAAATCTGAGATCTGCCGAATGGTATTAACGCGCTCAGCAACCTCATCAACATCCAATGCAGCTGAGCCGGTAACCCCTTTGACAGAAACGTAATAAACATAACCGCTGCTGGCGGCGCAGACCTGTTTGATTCTAGCGTCCGTGGTTGTCGGTGCCAGCAGGAAAATCGGGTCAATATTGTGACTTTTCAGATCAGCACAGAATTGCACACCCTCTTCAGGAGGCAAATCAACCGTAAGAACACCATCAACTCCCGCGTCTTGTGCTTGCAGCAAAAACGCCGGGTAACCAATGGCTTCAATCGGGTTCAAATAGCCCATCAACACGACGGGGGTATTTGCGTCACGATCCCTGAACTCTTTAACCATTCCTAGCACATCAACGAGGCGAACCCCATGAAGCAATGCCCGCTCACAAGCCAGCTGAATCACTGGCCCGTCCGCCATAGGGTCGGAAAAAGGTACCCCAAGCTCAATGATGTCGGCACCCGCTTCCACCATGGCATGCATCAATTCGACGGTCACGCCAGGTTCAGGGTCACCAGCTGTCACATAGGGAATCAACGCTTTACGACCGTTTGCTTTAAGAGTTTGCAAACAGTTTTGTATACGGCTCATATAAACCTCAATATTCCTGTTATCGTCGACAAGGGTCTGACTAAATACCGATACCGTCTATTTCGGCGACCGTGTGGATATCCTTGTCACCGCGACCCGATAGATTAACCACCAAGATCTGATCTGTTTCCATAGTCGCGGCCAACTTCATCGCGTAAGCCACGGCATGACTGGATTCCAGCGCTGGCATAATACCCTCAACGCAAGTCAGAGTTCTGAAGGCATTCAATGCTTCATCGTCATTAATGGCAACGTAATTTGCCCGTCCACAGTCCTTCAACCAGGCATGCTCAGGACCTACTCCGGGGTAATCCAATCCAGCAGAGACAGAATGAGTCGCTGCGATTTGACCCGCATCATCCTCCATTAGATAGGTGCGGTTACCATGCAGCACACCGGGACGGCCAACACATAAAGGCGCCGCATGCTGACCGGTTTCGATACCGTAGCCACCTGCTTCAACGCCATACATTTTGACTTTTTCATCCGCAATAAAGGGATGGAACAAGCCAATGGCATTAGACCCACCACCAACACAGGCTACCAGCGCATCCGGTAAGCGACCAGTACGATCCAGGCACTGCTGGCGAGCTTCGCGTCCAATAACGGATTGGAAATCACGAACCAGCTTCGGATAAGGATGCGGCCCCGCCGCCGTGCCAATAATATAGAACGTATTATCGACGTTCGTTACCCAATCCCGCATGGCTTCGTTCAGCGCGTCTTTCAGGGTTTTGGTTCCTGAGTTAACGGCAACCACTTCGGCCCCGAGCAGTTTCATGCGATAAACGTTAAGGGCCTGGCGGCGAATATCTTCCGAGCCCATATAGACCACACATTCCAGCCCTAAACGGGCGGCCACGGTGGCTGAGGCTACGCCATGCTGGCCTGCCCCTGTCTCAGCGATAATGCGCGGTTTACCCATGTGTTTAGCCAACAACGCCTGACCAATGGTGTTGTTTATCTTGTGAGCGCCGGTATGGTTAAGATCTTCTCGCTTTAGATATATCTGTGCACCACCGACCTCTTTCGACAGACGCTCTGCGTGATATAATGGCGAAGGACGGCCTACGTAGTGGGCCAAATCGTAATCAAAATCCTTTTGAAATTCAGGCGTTCGCCACAGCTTCTCATAAAGTGCAGAAAGCTCCTGCAGCGCACTTATTAATGTCTCGGATGCGAAACAACCACCGTAAGGACCAAAATGTCCAAACTCATCGGGAAGATCCATCAGTGCTTTATAATCAATGTCGCTCGGCACAACTCACCTCATGTATAAACTTTGTTACTAACCTACTGTCTTTGATACCTTTTCCGGCTTCTACACCACCACTGACATCGACAGCATAGGGCCCTACTGCGCTGATCGCAGAAGCCACATTGTCCGGGGTTAGCCCACCTGCCAGCACTACACTGGAAGCCAGACTTTGCGGTATCAAATTCCAATCAAAAGTTTCGCCTGTACCACCAGGGACCCCTGGTCGGTATGCGTCCAGCAATAACGCTCGCGCACTCCGATACTGCTCAAACTGCTGAATAATGTCGAGTCCGGGCTTAACCCTTATTGCCTTCATATAAGGACGCGAAAAACTGCCGCAGTATTCCGGACTTTCTTTGCCATGAAATTGCAGCAAGTCAACAGGTACTGAATCTATAACTTGAGTGACAAAATCACGGGAAGCATCGACAAACAGCGCAGTGACGGTAACAAAGGCAGGTAGCGTCCGGCAGATTGCAATTGCCTGCTCAATAGTCACGGCTCTCGGGCTGGGTGCATAGAATACCAGACCGATTGCATCTGCGCCTGCATCAACTGCGGTTTTGGCATCTTCTATACGAGTGATCCCGCAAATTTTTACTCGAGTTCTCACTGTTTGCTACACATCATCAATGCTACTAATCTGTACATCGACGATCCACCCTGCAAACGCTGACAAAAAACGAGATAGTATCAGATGATTGACCAATAGTTCAGTCCATCTCCGGTAAAAAAAACGGCCCGATGTCAGCGCAAGGCAGATCATGCTCATCTGGGTAGCGCACATCAACAAAATAAAGACCGTATGGATGAGCCGTAACACCACCTTGACGCCGATCTCGGGCATCTAGGACTACTTTAGCCCACTCTGGTTCCGCCTCACCGGCACCAATTTTCATTAACACACCCGCAATATTTCGAATCATATGATGTAAAAACGCATTCGCCCTAACATCAATCACAACAAACGGCCCTATACGGTTGACCCTTAAATGACGCACGTCTCTAACCGGGCTCTTAGCCTGACAGGCGACTGCCCGATAGGAACTGAAATCATGAGTACCAACCAAATAATCTCCCGCCAGCTGCATCCGTTCTGCATCAAGCTGCTTACGAGTCCAGGTAACCTGACTGTTCAATAACGCTGGCTTTACCGGAGCTGGGTAAATAATATAACGGTAGCGCCTTTCCTGAGCAGAAAAACGAGCGTGGAAGTCACTCGAAACAGATACCACCCATTTAAAGCAGATATCATTCGGTAACTTGGTGTTCCCACCCATAACCCATGCTCGGTCCGGCCTTACGGCCTGAGTATCAAAATGGATAATCTGATAACCAGCATGAACCCCTGAGTCTGTACGCCCGGCACAGACAACTGAAACTGGCTCATCGGCTATCTGACCAAGGGCATATTCAACCCGTTGCTGGACGCTATCTACATCATCGCTTTGACGCTGCCAACCATGGTATTGGCTGCCATCGTATTCTACCGCCAGCGCATAACGAAAAAGAGGCGGTTCAACCGCCTCCTTGTTTTCTATTGCATTCATTGCATCATCTAACGTTAATAAACGACCCCAAACAGATATTCTCTTTTCCAGGGTCGATCATTGTTCATTGCTATTGTTAAAGACTATCAATTAGTGATTGGGCTTCTGCTACCTGCTCAGGACTGCCATCTTTAACGACCTCCTGGAGAATGTCCTTAGCGCCTTCGGGATCGTCCATATCAATATAGGCGCGGGCCAGATCTAACTTTGTTCCCAACTCATCAGCAGCATCCAGATAATTAAGCTCGTCATCGCCTTCAGAAACGGAAGTTTCTTCAAGCGTCAGTTCATTATCATCTCCATCTAGCATCAAATTGAGCTCATCCTCTAGCTCAGCATCCCCTGCAGCATCCAATTCCGACTCTTCAGGCTCAGCGACTAGTACTTCGGTAACATCCGCCTCAGCCCCATCAAGATCATCAAGCGCAAATGAGGACAGCTCCTCGGCAGTTTCTTCTGCTACTTCCCCCGACACTTCCTGCTCTGACTCAAGCATCGTATTCAATTCATCAGCCAGCTCATCCGTATTTCCCAGATCAAGAGCATCAAGGCCTGAGTCATCCGTAACACCTTCAACTTCTTCTGCGATGACCCCATCAAGGGCCTCAGCCTCAGAAGCAGCCTCCTGAGACTCGTCGGATTCCAAATCCAGACTATCTAGATCAAGAGTTTCGAAGTTTAAATCTTCAGTCTCATCGTCGGCTTCGCTACTGTCCTGCTCTTCTGCTTGATTCAATAGGTCATCAAGGGCACCATCATCCATCAGGTGATCGTCTTCATCACCCTGATGAGCGACGGTATCAAGATCCATAGATTCAGCGCTGGCATGCTCTTCCAGCAGACTTTCCAGCTCGTCAGACAAGTCCTCGCTATCTTCGTCCCCGGCATCCCCAAGGATGGAGTCCAGCTCATCATTTTCCACGAGAGAATCATCAGCCTCAGTATCCAAATCGTCGGCATCCAACGATTTCGATACGATGAAATCTAGGTCGTTATCATCTTCTGACAGACTTTCTTCAAAATCACTTTCTTCTTCATCAACTTCGTCAGCACTGGCGGAAAGAATAAAGTCCAGGTCATCATCGCCCTCTTCTGATTCTTCTGCGCCCTTTTCCGCAAAATCTAATTCATCAACTGCTTCTACATCAGTGCCTTGCGGCTCATCGGAAATATCAAGTTCAGCCTCATCCGTGGCGAGATTATATTCTTCATCATCCAGCAAAGATGCCGCGAACTCAGCCATTTCTGGATCTTCATCGACAGGCTCGTCGATTTTAAGATCCATATCCAAGTCATCACCAAGCTGCTCGTCTAGATCATCAGAGATTAACGCGTCAAATTCATCGGCGTCTTCATCTAACGACAAGTTAAAGGGGTCATCTGGATCTTCATCGACTGCCACCTCGTCTAACGCGTCTTCTGGAATAGCCTCGACACTCTCGGTGATTTTAGGCTCGACCTGCTCTTCTGCTTTATCGGCCTGTTCCCGTTCTTCCAGCACAGCCATGGCCTGCTCAACGGCCTGGTCGTCGTCACCACCCTGCTTGCGTTTGCGCACAGCGAAAAGCAATCCGACTAATAAAGCCAAAATGCCAGCTCCTGCGGCGGCCAGCAGAGCCGGAGTCTGCATCAACGTTTCGATAATGCCTTTGGATGGTTGAGGCTGCTCAGACACTGGTGCCATTTCTGGTTGCACCGCGGACTGAGCCTCAACCAATTTATTCGAAAGGTCAGCCATTTGCTGATCTTTAAGTAACAACAGACGCTGGACCGACTCCAGTTGTTCGCTCATTCTGTCCATACGTTCGAACAATTCGGCGTTATCACGTTCGACTTTATCCAAACCCTCCAGAGTAACAACCAGCTGCTCTTCCAGCTCTTTGTTCTTCATCACCAGTTCTTCGGATATCGGCGCTTCTACAGAAGCCGCCTGACTATCAACACTGACAGCTTTATCTTCCTTATCAGTCGCTTCAACCTTATCCAGAGCTTTACTGACAATGCGTAACTGCGACTGCTCTTGCGAGACGGCAGAGGCTGACTGAGTACTCTTCTGCTCACTGGCGTCTAACTGCTCAGACTTTTTCTTGGCAGACGCCTCATTCTTTGGGGATTTACCCTTCCAAGCACCATTCTGACGTTTCACTTCCTCAATGGACTGGCCAAAATCTTCTGATTGAATTTGTTGCTTACTAGGAATGTTTAAAACAACTCCAGATCTGAGGCGATTTATATTGTTGTTAATAAAGGCTTCAGGATTAGTCCTTTGTATAGCCAACATCATCTGCTGAGGAGAAACGGAACGATCCGGCCTGGTTTTTAGGGCAACATTCCAAAGAGTATCGTGAACATCTACATAATACTGGCCGTCTTTATCCATTCTTGAACGGACATTACTACCCGACGTTTGCGGCGCGGGGGCACCTTGCGCAGCAGGCATTGCTTTAGCGGTGCTGACTGAAGAGGAAGAGGTCCTCGGGGCCGCCGGAGCAGAGCGAGGGGCAAGATCCTTTGCGCTAAAAACCGGAGGATCCAGCAAGATAGTGTATTCTCGAACCAGCCTGCCGCTGGGCCAATTCACTTCTACCAGAAAATTCAAAAAAGGTTCTTTAATTGGATCCGTGGTGGTAAGGCGGATAACACCTTTACCGTCTTTCACCACCATCTGAAAATTAATATCAGAAAGAATAATGGTGGGCTTCACCCCCGCCAGATAGAAATCATCTGAGTCAGCCAGTCCGGCAATTATTTGAGATTTCGCAAGATCCCTGAGTTGAAGCAGGTTGATCTCAGCACTGAGAGGTTGATTCAATGACGAATGGACAGTGACTTCTCCCAGCCCAAGAGCTTTAGCATCCGGAGCGGTCAAAGCACCCAAAGCAGCCAGTGTGACCGCATATTTGCGCAACATACTCTCATCCTTTTGATCACTTCTTTCAGGCGTCCCTGAAGGAGGTTAGAAGTATAAATAACAGGATTGATAGGACATACAATCGCCTAACAATTATCAACCCCTAGAAAATCTCATCCAATCTAATCTATTCGCAGTATAAAGTATTATTTAATCATAACTTTTAATCAATATACCCAATGGTTAGATAGCTATTAAAATTGGAAATATCGTAGTTTTTTCATTCACTTCGGCTAAAAGCTAAATATTGCTGAGCTAAAACAGAAAAAAACGACCGATATTAACTATCGACCGTTTCTTAAATAGCGCTTTCACTCTCGAATCAATACTGAAGAGATAAAGATAATATTATCTGCTTTCCTGAATAATATTCAGCATCCGGCGCAACGGCTCAGCCGCCCCCCATAACAGCTGATCACCCACGGAGAAAGCGTTCAAGTATGTTGGCCCCATATTAAGCTTACGCAGACGACCGACAGGAACGGTCAACGTGCCAGTAGCAGCCGCTGGAGTCAGGTTTTTAATGGTCAGATCACGATCATTAGGCACCACTTTTACCCAGTCGTTATGCGCGGCCAACATGCCTTCGATTTCATCAATCGGAATATCTTGGTTCAGCTTAATGGTAAACGCCTGACTGTGACAACGCATGGCACCAATACGAACGCAGGTACCATCGATAGGAATGGGATTCCCATCAATACCAAGAATTTTGTTGGTTTCAGCCTGTGCTTTCCACTCTTCACGGCTCTGACCATTTTCCAGCTGAGAGTCGATCCAAGGAATCAAACTACCCGCTAGAGGAGCACCAAACTGAGCCGTATCGAAATCATCACTGCGCATCACCGCAGCAACATCCCGATCGATCTCTAGAATCGCAGATGCCGGATTATCCAGACGGTCTGCTACAGCACCCTTAATTTGTCCCATTTGACGAACCAGCTCGCGCATATGGCGTGCACCACCACCAGATGCTGCCTGATAGGTCATGGAAGACAACCATTCAATAGCGCCCGCTTTAAACAAGCCGCCCAGCGCCATCAACATCAAACTGACTGTGCAGTTACCACCCACAAAGGTCTTACCACCCTTGGCGATAGCATCACGGACAATGTCACCATTAACAGGATCAAGAACAATGACACTTTCTTCGGTCATACGCAGCGAGGAAGCGGCATCAACCCAGTATCCCTGCCAGCCAGATTCACGCAGAGGGCCGTAGACCTCCTTCGTGTAATCGCCACCTTGGCAGGAGATAATAACGTCCATAGATTTGAGCTCGCCAATATCGCAAGCATCCTTGAGTGTCGGAATGTCTTTACCAATAGCAGGGCCAGCTTGCCCCACCTGAGAGGTAGTGAAAAATACCGGTTCGATGTTATCGAAATCCCGCTCCTCAAGCATGCGCTGCATCAGCACGGAACCAACCATACCTCTCCAGCCTACGAAACCTACACGCATTTTGATGTCCTATTTTTGAAAAATTAAGATAGTCGCTGCTTACTTTATACAAACAGCAACCAATCATATCAGAAGCCTTTAAAGAGCGCTCTAATCGGCGGCCTTTTTAGACTAATGCAGCAACCACAGCATCACCCATCTCGGAGGTGGACACTTTCTGCATTCCTGCTGAAAAAATGTCAGCCGTACGCAAGCCCTGATCAAGCACTTTACCGACTGCCGCTTCGATAATATCCGCAGCTTCCACTTCCGCCAGAGAATAACGCAGCATCATGGCGACAGAAAGAATAGTTGCCAGCGGGTTAGCTATGCCCTGCCCTGCAATATCTGGGGCCGAACCATGGCAAGGTTCATACATTCCTTTACCCGATGCATCCAAAGACGCCGACGGCAACATCCCGATAGAACCGGTGAGCATGGCCGCAGCATCAGAAAGGATGTCTCCGAACATATTACCCGTCACGATGACGTCGAACTGCTTAGGCGCACGCACCAGCTGCATAGCGGCGTTATCTACGTACATATGGCTCAACTCAACTTCTGGGTAATCCTTAGCCACCTCTTCCATCACTTCACGCCATAAAATCGTCGCCTCAAGCACATTAGCCTTATCTACTGAGCAGACACGTTTATCACGCTTCATAGCCGATTCGAAAGCAACCTTACCGATGCGACGAATTTCCGACTCAGCATAAACATAAGTGTTATAGCCCTGGCGCTCACCATTTTCGAGAGTACGAATACCCCGAGGCTGACCAAAATATATGCCACCTGTAAGCTCACGAACGATAAGAATATCCAAGCCCGCAACCACTTCAGGCTTTAGGGTAGAAGCATCAGCTAATTGCGGATAAAGGATTGCCGGGCGAAGATTGCCAAACAACTCCAGCTTTGAGCGAATACCCAGCAGTCCTTTTTCCGGACGAATGGCAGGATCAATCTGATCCCACTTCGGACCACCGACGGC
Organism: Motiliproteus sp.; assembly: GCA_036960175.1. Taxonomy (GTDB): domain Bacteria; phylum Pseudomonadota; class Gammaproteobacteria; order Pseudomonadales; family Balneatricaceae; genus Motiliproteus. The sequence continues at coordinate 81,784 of JBALWH010000009.1, forward strand.
ACCTAGCAAGATAGCATCACAATCGTTGGATTTCTCCAGTGTATCCTCAGGAAAAGGAACGCCCGCAGCATCAATTGCAGCTCCACCCAGCAAACCATCGATGGTTTCTATATCCAGATTCAGTTTGGACTTAACGGTTTCCAGAACCTTCACGGCTTCAGCAACAATTTCTGGCCCGATACCATCACCAGGCAATACCAATACTTTCTTGCTCATATTCATTCCTATAAAAACGTTACGATGTCTCTACTGTTTATTCGAAGCTGGTAAACAACCAGGGTGCTTCGTTGCTGCGTTTGGCCTCGTACGCTTTGATCGCATCAGCGTGTTCCAAGGTCAAACCAATATCATCAAGACCATTCAGCAAACAGTGCTTACGGAACTCGTCTATTTCGAAGCTAAATTGCTCACCGTTAGCCCGGACCACCTTCTGATTAGGCAAATCAACGGTCAGTTGATAACCCTCTTCTGACTCGACATCGGCAAACAGAACATCCACTTCCTCTTCTTTAAGGACGATCGGCAGCAAGCCATTCTTAAAGCAGTTATTAAAGAAGATCTCAGCAAAGCTAGGGGCGATTACCACCCTGAAACCAAAGTCATCCAGTGCCCATGGCGCATGCTCACGGCTGGAACCACAGCCAAAGTTCTCCCGCGCCAGCAATACCGAACAGCCGTGATAACGAGGCAAATTCAAAACAAATTCGTGATTTAAGGGACGCTGACTGCAATCCTGATCGGGCTGACCTTCGTCTAAGTAACGCAATTCATCAAACAGATTTGGACCGAACCCGGAGCGCTTGATAGATTTCAAAAACTGCTTGGGAATAATCATATCGGTATCGATATTAGCGCGATCCAATGGCGCGACAACGCCGGAATGCTGATCAAATTTTTGCATGGTAATTTTCCTCGTTGCGCTGAATCAGCCGTTGAACTTACTGACATCGACAAAATGACCGGCAATTGCCGCTGCTGCTGCCATCGCCGGACTCACCAGATGGGTGCGACCACCGAAACCCTGACGCCCTTCAAAATTACGATTGGAGGTAGAAGCACAGTGCTCCCCCTGCCCCAATTTATCGGCATTCATAGCAAGACACATGGAGCATCCGGGCTCACGCCATTCCAACCCTGCTGCTGTAAAAATTTTGTCCAAGCCTTCCGCTTCAGCCTGGGCTTTCACCAAGCCTGAGCCAGGGACAACCAACGCTTGCTTAAGACTAGCGGCTACCGTACGACCTTTGACCACGTCAGCCGCAGCACGCAGGTCTTCAATACGAGAGTTGGTACAAGAGCCAATAAAGACCCTATCCAGCTGGATATCGGTAATAGCCTGGTTAGCGGTCAAACCCATGTATTTAAGCGCCCGCTCAATACCTTGCTGCTTAGCCGGATCACTCTCTGCAGAGGGATCAGGAACATTAGCATCAACAGGCAATACCATTTCCGGCGACGTACCCCAGGTTACCTGAGGCTTGATGTCACCGCCCTCCAGCACCACTGTCTGATCGAATTCCGCACCCTCATCACTGTGCAACTGACTCCAGGCATCAACCGCCTGCTGCCAATGCTCACCACTAGGAGCAAAGGGACGCCCTTTAACATAATCGATAGTTGTCTGATCGACAGCAACCATACCGGCACGAGCGCCTGCTTCGATAGCCATATTGCAGACTGTCATGCGCCCTTCGACAGACAAGTTGCGAATAACCTCACCGCCAAACTCCACCGCATAACCAGTACCACCAGCGGTGCCAATCTTTCCGATAATAGCCAACACCACATCTTTAGCGGTCACCCCGGCCTTCAATTGACCATCCACACGCACTAGCATGTTTTTCATCTTTTTGGCGATCAGACACTGAGTGGCCAGCACATGCTCAACTTCAGATGTGCCGATACCATGAGCCAAAGCCCCAAAAGCGCCATGGGTTGACGTATGGGAGTCACCGCAAACAACGGTCATGCCCGGCAATGTTGCACCCTGCTCTGGACCCACCACATGAACGATACCTTGACGGTGATCCTTCATTTTGAACTCAACAATGCCGAATTCATCGCAGTTGTCATCCAGAGTCTGGACCTGGATTTTAGAAACAGGATCTTCGATTCCATCAACGCCGATCTCACGCTCTTTCGCCGTGGTCGGCACATTGTGATCCGGGGTGGCCAGACTGCCACTTAAGCGCCAAGGCTTTCTTGCCGCCAAACGCAAACCTTCAAAGGCCTGAGGAGACGTCACTTCATGTAATAACTGCAGATCGATATATAGCAGCGCACTGCCATCATCCTGCTGCTTTACCAAATGGGCATCCCATAATTTGTCATAAAGAGTCTTACCGGCCATTGCTATTCTCCAGACCACGTTTGGTTCAGGGCAGCATTAACGAACTGCCCTCGGATATTGATGAGACTATGCTACGACTGAGAATCAAATAAAACAAATTCATTTTATTTATGATTTGCATTCCAATTTGTTATAGCTTGGTTTACCCACTGCATCAAAAGGTCACCCATGGATATTCACAGTCTCAATGCTTTCGTCAACGTTGCCGAAACCAGATCATTTTCTATAGCGGCGGAAAAACTCTTTCTCACCCAACCTGCTGTTAGTAAGCGCATATCGAATTTGGAACAGCAGACTGGCTGCAAACTATTCGACCGCATCGGCCGTAAGGTATTTCTTACTGAGGCTGGTGCGACTCTGCTACCAAAGGCAAAACACATTCTGTTAGAGCTGGAAGACACGCAACGAATGCTGCTGAACCTTTCCGGCCGTGTCAGCGGAAAGCTTTCGTTGGCGGTCAGTCATCACGTCAGCCTTCACCGCTTACCGGATACTCTCAGAGCCTTTTCCAAGAGCCACCCTGAAGTAGAACTGGATCTGGAATTTACTGAATCAGAGCTCGCCTACGAAGGTATTTTGCACGGTGATATGGAACTGGCCATTATCACCCTGTCACCCCACCCCCACGCCCAGATAGAAGCCATCCCGGTATGGTTGGATAACATGCGTTTCGTGGTCGCCAACGACCATCCCCTGACTCGGCTGGACTCAGTTAGTTTTCAAGACCTAAATCAACATAACGCCATACTACCGGACCAGAAAACCTTTACCCGGGAAATCGCCGAGCAACATTTCAGTGCTCAAGGACTAGAACTCAATGTCATTATGTCGACCAATTACCTGGACACTATTCGCATGATGGTCAGTATCGGCCTTGGCTGGAGCCTATTACCGGAAACGGTTATCGACGCTTCGCTAACGGTTCTAGAGGTTCCGACTCCAGAGATGACGCGGCCTTTGGGGCTGATTTTTCACCGAGATAGAACCCTATCCAATGCAGCCAAGGTTTTCATTGAGCTATTAACTGTTGATAATCTTGATCATTGACTGAGTTAATATAGACTTGCCTCTCGATACAGGCAGAACAGATCCGCACCTAGCCTTTCGCACGGGCATGCCAGGAGAAGATAGTGGACGACGAGCAACTCAAAACGCTACAGGACTGGCTTGAAACCCAAAAGGTTTACTGGCAAAGCCTGATCAATGGTGAAGATGCTGACGCTGCTGACTGGAACACCCTGCTCGATAGCTGCCGAAAAATGGCAGAACAACAACTGCCGCCCCAAAATGCAGAGTTGGCAGAAGCTATGGCACAGCAGGCCAAAGGTTTTTGCAAGTACGGTGAGCTGCTGCTACGCAGTTTATCAAAAGAAAACGACAGCCCAAACCTAGACGAAGCCGTTTTTGAATTCAGCCGTCACCTTCAAGACCAGACGGGTGCGGCATTTATTAAACAATGGCAATTACCGGAACAACTGTCCCACTTCTTTTCCAACCTGGGGATTAACATCCCTTCATTACCTGGTTTTCCTTTTTTCGAGCAAGGCATTCGCAATAGCCAAGATCATTTTAAAACCAAACTTACAGAGGCAGAGCAAACATTCCGAGAGTTTCGCGATGCCTTAAATGATTATGTGGAGATCCAGAAAGGTATCAACCACACCACCACCCACCAGCTACTGACGACTCTAAAAGCCGGTGAAGATCCTACTTCTCTGGAAGATCTTTATCGACTCTGGGTGGATCATTATGAAAAAAGCTATCTAGAACAGCTGCAGACACCCGGATATCAACAAACCTATAGCCGCCTAAGCAACGCCTCTTTGACTCTGCAAAAGCTCAATCATGAATATTGGGAGCAGGAATATCGAAGTTTTGGTCTAGTACCACTTAAAGACTATGACCAGTTACTGGAGCGCCACCACAAATTGAGAAAATCGCTTAAGGTGACGTCCAAAAAGATATCCCAGCTGGAACAGCAGTTGCTGGCAGCTACTGAGCATGATCGTCAACAGCAGGCAGCAATGGCGACCAGATTAGAAAATATGGAGCTTAAACTCTCTGCGCTCTCTGGCTCCACACTCAGCAATAACGAGTCCATCGGAGAATGAAGAGGCTGAAGCTCAAACCTGCTCAAATCGCACAAGAGCTTCTTGAGTTCAACAACAAGATGCTTAAAAGTCTTGAAACTCTTAGCCAAATCGATCAAGTCGACGTGGACTGCACGCCTTTCGAGGAAATTTATCAGGAAGACAAACTGCGGCTCCGCTTCTATCCAGCCACGGGGGCTGTTGTGCAAAAGCGCCCTCTGCTAATTGTTTATGCGCTAGTCAACCGTCCCTATATACTCGACCTGCAGCCAGACCGTTCATTGATCAAATCACTAACGGAACACGGGGTGCCAGTCTATTTGATCGACTGGGGCTACCCGGATCGTGCCGACCGCTATCTAGATCTCGATGACTATATTAATGGCTATATCGACAACTGCGTCGATAAGGTTCTGCAACACAGCCAACAAACGCAACTGAATCTAATGGGGATCTGCCAGGGCGGCACGTTCAGCCTCTGTTATACCGCGATCAACCCAGAAAAGGTTAATCGCCTGATCACCGTGGTCACCCCTGTGGACTTTCATACCGATGGCAATACCCTGTCCCAACTGGCACAGGGTGTCGATGTTGACCTGGCGCTACAGAGCTACGGAAACTTTCCTGGCCACCTACTAACCCAAGCTTATAACTCCTTGATGCCGGCACGGCTGGGACTGCAAAAACAACTTAGCCTACCGATGCAATTAGAGCATCGCAACAGCGCCTTAAATTTTCTACGCATGGAGCGCTGGATTCATGACAGCCCAGATTTAGCGGGCCAAGCGTTCAAGGAATTTATCGACAACTTCTTTACCGACAACCGCTTTATCAACGGCGATTTATCCATTGGCGAAGAAGCGGTCGACCTTAGCCGTATCAAGCAACCATTGCTAAATCTGTTTGCCACCAAGGATCACTTAGTCCCCCCCGCAGCATCAAAAGCGTTGCGAACGCTGACGTCATCCCAAGACTACAACGAGCACCCCTTTAACGGCGGACACATTGGGATTTTTGTTGGGCGCCGCTCACACCAACAGCTGCCAAAGCTGATCGCGGACTGGCTAATGAAAGGGGAATAATAAGCAATTTGAATCTCGGACCTCAATTTCGCGACAAGATAAACTTAGCGCAACAAGGCCCGATTCATGAAAAGGCCAGGGACTCAGTCTTTTTTATCAGACTCGGGTTTTCCTTCTGCAGAAGCTTTCCCTTCAGGGTTTTCAGGGTTCTGGTTCTGGTTCTGCTCGTCGTTATGGCTGAACATATTCCACATAGCCATATTCTGGCCAGCAATTTTGTTCATCACGTTAAGCGGATTAGCAGCATCAATCATTGATTCCATCTGCTCGCGAATTCGATCCTGCTGCGAAAGAAAAGAGCCAATACTCTGCTCAAGATACTGTCGCATCATGCCCTGCATGCTGTCGCCATAAAAGCGAATAAGCTGCTGCAGCACTTGATTGGTCAGCATTCCTGCGCTTTCCCCTTCCTGCTCACTGATGATCTGCAGCAGAATATTTCGGGTCAGGTCTTTACCTGTTTTTGAATCCTGAACTTGAAACGGTGTGTTTTCCAGCACTAGTTCCTTTACATCCTCCAGGGTGATGTAACAGCTGCGGGAAGTGTCATAGAGACGACGATTGGTATACTTTCTTAAAATACGCAAAGCTTGTGTTTCCTCTTTCGTACTCAGGCGATGAGTTATCACCATTAGCTTTTCTCAGTTTTATTGTTAGTTGCTTTATCTGACCCTTTATATGCGCTCATCATCTGCACCATCAACCGTTGAAACGGCTCCATAGACGCAGCACCGGGCATATAGGGTTTCAATAAACTCATAGGGTCATAACCTTCAGCCCCTGCCTCCATTTGCTGGCGAACTCGCGCCAACAAATCACTCTGGAATTCCTGCATATCAGGGAGCCCTAGAACCTTTCGCATCTCTTCTGGGGTAACATCAAGATTGATAGTAACCTTCATTGCGGAACTCCGGAAAATTGAAACCTTATCTGACCGTTATAGCAGATAACTGATTCAATGATAAGAGTCTAACGCAATTGCTTAATCGGTTCTCAACCACAGCCACGCAATTACCAATCCAATCAGACTAATAGCCGCTGCAGCGATGAATGTTGCAGTGCCACCCGCTAGGGTCCAGATCCAACCACTAAAGTACGCACCAAGGGCACCGCCCACACCAAAACCAAAGCTACTATAAAGGGCCTGACCTTGCCCTTGGATACCGGGAGGGAAAAATTGTTGCACTAGAGTAATACCCGAGGCGTGCAGACAACCAAAGGTTACTGCATGTAAAGATTGAGCAAACAGCACTATGACCAGAGAGTCGGGGAACAGCCCAATTAGCAACCAACGCACGGCGCAGACGGCCAGCCCAAAAATCACCATGTTGCGCAAACCGGTCCATTCCAACAGTCGATGCATGACGACAAAAACCAGCACTTCGGCCAGCACGCCTAACCCCCAGAGCAAACCTATGTCAATTTTGTCGTAACCAAACTCAGTCATATAAATGGAGTAAAAGGTGTAATAGGGTCCATGACCAAACTGCACAATCAGACTTATCAGGAAAAAAGCAATCACCTCTGGGCGCCTAACCACTCTCAGAAACTCACCGCTAGCTACTTTGCTTTCTGTGGCCGGTGGTTGAGTAACCAGCAGCGTTGTCAGCCATATCAGTATCATTAACGCCCAGAGCACCGGGATCAGCCAACGGATGCTAACGTAGTCAAAAAGCGCACCCAGACCCACGACGGTAACGATAAAACCAACAGAACCCCAAAGGCGAATCAAACTATAGCGAGCGCGATTAGGCCCAAGAAACTGCAGTGTAACTACCTCAAACTGAGGCAACACAGCGTTCCAAAAGAAAGTAAATGCAAAGGTGAGAAAGGCAACCTGCCAGAAACTGAAAGCCCAGAAGGCCGTGGAAAAAACCAATACTGTCAATAAGGAACCGGAGCGGATAATGCTGAGTCTGCGGCCACTTCGATCTGCCAACCATCCCCACAGATTCGGAGCAACGATTCGCGTGCCCATCAAAATGGCGACCAGCGAACCTATTTCACTGATGGTGAACCCTAGATCCTTTAGATAGAGCCCCCAAAAGGGCACCAGAGCGCCCAGTAGGGAAAAATAACAAAGATAGAAGGATGACAGGCGCCAATAGGGTAAAGCACCCTCTGTCTTCAATCTTAGGCCTGATCTGGTGATGCAGGAATAATAGGCATAGCGAGCTCCACGTCACCATTCTGACCACGCTGACGCAACAGATGATCAACAATGACCATTGCCATCATCGCCTCTGCGATAGGTGTAGCTCGAATACCGACACAAGGATCATGGCGGCCCTTGGTAATCACCTCGATACTATTGCCATTGCGGTCAACACTCTGACCAGGGATACGCAAGCTAGAAGTAGGCTTAAGCGCAATATGAGCAACGACATCCTGACCGGTAGAGATACCGCCGAGAATGCCGCCAGCATGATTGGACAGGAAGCCTTCTGGAGTCATTTCATCACGATGCTCTGTACCCTTCTGGCTGACCACCTCAAACCCGTCACCGATTTCGACGCCTTTAACCGCATTGATACTCATCAACGCGTGGGCCAGCTCGGCATCCAGACGGTCAAAGATAGGCTCGCCCAAACCAACAGGCACACCTTGGGCAACAACCGTCAGTTTTGCGCCCACTGAATCTCCGGATTTACGCAGCTCATCCATGTAATTTTCCATGGCCTCAACCTTATCCGGATCAGGACAGAAGAAGGGATTATTTTGAACTTCCTCCCAGGCCACTTTCTCGGCACGAACAGGCCCTAGCTGAGACAGGTAGCCTTTAATTTCGACCCCTTTGGTTGCCAGATATTTCTTGGCGATGGCGCCGGCAGCCACTCGCATTGCTGTCTCTCTAGCGGAAGAACGGCCACCACCACGGTAGTCACGAACCCCGTATTTTTGCAGGTAGGTATAGTCTGCATGACCGGGCCTAAAGCTATCAGCGATATTGGAATAATCCTTGGAGCGCTGATCGGTATTTTCGATCAGCAAACCAATGGGAGTCCCGGTGGTTTTACCTTCAAACACGCCTGAAAGTATCTTTACTTCATCAGGCTCACGGCGCTGTGTTGTATGACGAGACGTACCCGGCTTGCGTCGATCCAGATCTTTCTGCAGATCGGCTTCGGTGATCTCAATTCCGGGCGGACAGCCATCGACGATACAACCCAACGCAGCACCATGACTCTCGCCAAAAGTGGTTACGGTAAACAATTTGCCAAAAGTGTTGCCTGACATGTCCTTACTCCGGATAGCGACTTGCAGATTCGACTGACATTAAACCTGACTACGTTAAAATCGATTTCTATAGTGTTGCAGTTGTTTAGCAGTTAGCAAGAAGACTCCATTGCCGCCGCCTGGCAGGTCAACCCAGGTAAAAGGCACGTCCGGAAACTGTTCCTGCAGCGCCACCTCTGAATTCCCTACCTCCACTACCAGTAAACCATCAGCGGTCAGATAATCACTTGCCTGTCGAAGTATCTGCCGGGTGATATCCAAACCATCAACACCAGAGGTCAACCCCAGGGTTGGCTCATGACTGAACTCCTCAGGCATGGAGGAAAAATCCTGCTGATCCACATAAGGAGGATTACTGACAATTAACTGATAGCGCTGCTGCAGATTACTAAACAGATCAGACTGCACAGCTTGCGCCCGTTCTTGCAACTGATAACGTTCGATATTGCGCTGACAGACTTCCAGCGCATCGCTGGAGATATCCACCAGGTCCACTTCTGCCAGATCAAAATAATGAGCACTGGCGATACCGATACAACCACTACCCGTGCACAGGTCTAGGATTCGCTCCACAGAAACTTCACCCAGCCAGGGCTGAAACCCCTGTTCAATCAATGCCGCTATCGGTGACCGCGGTATCAACACCCGTGGGTCGACATAATAGGGCATGCCGCAGAACCAGGCCTCACCAATTAAATAGGGCGCGGGGATTCGCTGATTAATCCGCGCATCAAAGAGCTTCAAAATTTGTTCTTTCTCGGCGCTCAGCAAACGTGCAGATAGCACCGCTGGATTTGCATCCCAAGGTAATCCCGCAGCGTGCATCACTAACTGTACAGATTCATCCCACGCGTTATCAGTTCCGTGACCAAAAAACAGGTCTGAACGGTTCATGCGGCTGGCACCCAGACGGATAAAATCACGGATAGTTTCCAGCTCTTTAAACGCTGGATCTGTTTGACATTCAAAACTCATTGGCTGGCTATATCATGCTAATGATGATGGAGTGGCTGAAAACACTGCCCCCGATCATAACTGTTAAAATTCTCTCTGCTTTTACTGGTAAGCAAAACCACAGAGTATAAAATGGGGCCCTATAGTAATGAAAATTATCAGAAGTCGCCATGACAGATAAAAACACATCAGCAGAAAATACCGACTTCAAAACTCTGATGGGCGATGTCGTGCCGATAAAACATGATCGTGCTGATATCAGAAAAGCACCCGATAAGCCCGAAAATGTGGAATACCGCCGAGCAGCCGCGCTAACTAACGATCAGGTATTCGACAAGGGATTGTCAGACGAGCTTCGTACATTGGTAGAGTCTGAAGAAGAGCTGATATACGCGCAGCCGGGCATTCAGCTGCAGGTTATGCGTAAACTCCGTAAAGGTATTCTTTCCTGGGAAGAAGGTCTCGATTTACACGGCTATACTGCAGATCAGGCTAGGCAAGAGCTTGGACGATTTATTGATCAAGCCTCTCGCCGAGGTTTACGTTGCGTGATTGTTGTTCACGGAAAGGCGTTATCAGAAGACGGCACCCCAGCGGTATTAAAATCCTATTGCAACGACTGGCTCCAGCAGATGCAGCAGGTACTGGCCTTTGTCTCTGCCCTTCCTAAAGACGGAGGTACTGGGGCCTTGTATGTACTACTGAAGAAACCACTGGATACAACTGAAAAAAGATAGCGCCATTAAAATGGCCAACTCAGGGGCTAAACAGCTTTACCTGTTATGACGAATAGCGTAGCTTACGGCCCTTTTCGCCCCCCTTATTTATTAACCCCAGCAATCGTAGAGTCATGCCATGAAAGAAGCTTTTGCCAGCATTATTGAAGCCGTCGGGGAAGACCTTCAGCGTGAAGGCCTGAGGGACACACCAGAACGGGCTGCCAAAGCCTTCCAATACCTGACCCGAGGCTATCAGCAGACGTTAGATGAGGTGGTCAATAACGCTCTGTTCGAATCCGATAATAGCGAAATGGTTATCGTCAAAGATATCGAGCTATATTCCATGTGCGAGCATCATATGCTGCCATTTGTCGGTAAATGCCATGTTGCTTACATCCCTTCCGGCAAGGTGCTTGGATTATCAAAAATTGCCCGAATCGTCGACATGTATGCCCGTCGACTGCAGATTCAGGAAAACATGACCAAGCAGATCGCCGATAGCATCATGGAAGTCACAGGCGCAGCAGGGGTTGGCGTCATTATCGAAGCCCAACACATGTGCATGATGATGCGTGGCGTGGAAAAACAGAACGGCGTGATGAAAACATCAATGATGCTAGGCCTATTCCGCAGTAATGCCAGCACTCGCGCGGAATTCCTTTCACTGGTCAGCTAAATCGAGCTACCAATATAGGAAGCCGTTGCCGTGGCACCCAGGCTTAGATTAGGTTCATAATGGCCGCACACGCTTGGCCGCTTCCCGACCAATACCGATTATATCCTGAGCCCGATGGAACTCATAGAAACGACATGAACTCTCAGGAATGTCTATCTTCCGTTTCTGTTACCGTACTAAAAAAACCTTAGGTTGTGGCGCTGGGATTGCATCCTTTGCGCCATTGGCACCTTTAAGGCCAGCCTTACTCCACCACTAGCTCTATTCGGTTTTCAGGAACACTATCGGTGTAGGCTGGCGCTAAAGGCCCTATACCGAGCAGCTTTAATCGATGCTCGTCGATTCCTTGTTCCACCAACCGTTGCCTGAACTCACTGACATACTTCATGGAATCATTCCGCAATCGAACGAATGGTCCCTGCTTAGCCTGATGTCCAACCAGCCAGATCGTCGATAACGGCCGTTCGGTTAACAACGCAGTTATCGCTGCCGCCACGGAAGCGACTTCGTCTTCTGTCCAATCCTTAAGAGATACGACGACGCGCTCACTCTTCAGCATTTTCCCTAATAGCTGCTCAGCACCCCGCAAAGCAACAGCGCCTTGGGCCTGGATGCGATCAATATGAAGGTATACGCGCTTATTACCCCGGCGCACGGCATAGAAAACCATCGTAGTGGGCTTATCCCCGTTCAAGCGCACCACTCTATAGTGCTGCTCCCGATCTATGCCGTAAAGTTTGGATATTCCAAACTGACTGTTTGCCCAGGCACTGCTGCTTCCACAACTACGGCCCTGACATTCGAAAACGACCTGATGAGGAATAGGCTTCAGTTGCTCCGTAACAAAGTCAAACGCATCACGACTACCATGGCCTGAAGGAATCCGATAAGTGATTCGTGTCAACAGCCCGTTTATATACTCTGCGTTTTCCGGGGACAGGACACCATTGACCTTTTTCATGGTACCTAGAGCCAACCGATATTCTGGCACGATAGATTGATTATATTGAACGATAGAAGACAGCGGATAGCGATCCAGCTCTTTAACATCCTCCGAGCCCGCCACATCAGCAGCGCCATGGCTGTTTGCCGAGTAAACAACAACCCATAACAAGGCGAAGAACCTAGCCCGAGCTAAAACATTGCCTGAAATTTTTGTCCTGTAAGAATTAGTTATCTGCAACACAACTTTCCTTCTATGATGGTGAACCCGTCTGACAATTGACCTGAGTATATATTCCTTAGTCGCATATTTCGCTATCATCGACGTTCAACTTATATGGAAAACATCTATGGACAGCATAGCGGATCAACAAACAGAACGGCGATTTAATCTAGCTTATATCACTCTGTTTTTTATCCTTTTTCTGGTAGCTCCTAGTTATTATCAAGATAATCCGGGGGGCACTGGCCTATTTCTGCCTTTTAACAACATTATATGGATAGTTGTTTGCTTTGTACTTGGGCTCGCTCTCTTGAAGATCTTGCACAAGGGAGTATTGATTCTCCCAGGCATGAGCAAATCCATGCTGTTTTTCTTGATTACGACCACCGTCCTTGGATTAACAAACAGTGTTGCCACCCCCGTGGACTGGCTGTTTCGTAGCCTCGCAATCTGGGGCGGTGTGCTTTTCTTCTTCGCCGTAGCTCAGTTTCAGCTCAATCGCTATTGGCAGGAAAGCCTCCTCTATATCATCGCCACATCTGCGGCGGTTCAGAGTACTTATGGCCTTATACAGATACTCGCCAACCCTCTTCCTACCTGGCTTCCACAAACCTCTGGTGCGGCAGTGGGGATTTTCCAGCAAGCCAACCTGAGTGCCAGCTATGCAGCTACCGGTCTTCTCGTTGCTGTTTATCTGTTCACCGTCCCCTCGGCCAAACTAAGATCCTGGATTGAAAAGTCATTACTGTTATTAGCTATCGGATTATGCACGTCAACCATAACCACAACGGGCTCCAGGGTCGCTTTGATAAGCGTTTTGGTAGGAATTCTGATTATTCTGGCGTGTCGACATAAACAAATACGAAATGATTTTAAAATTTTCGTAGCAATCATTACCGTCATACTAACCAGCGCCTTTTTCAGCAGCATGCTGGAAACGAGTACCGGTGGGTTACAGGCCGGTTTCAAAAAATTCAATACTATGGTGGATGGTAGTGGCATGCCAGATAAAACGGGTCAACCGTCCCTGGGATCTGTCCGCTATATGATTTACGACTCAACCATAGATTTGTTCTTGGAAAAGCCTTTTTTTGGTCACGGTATCGGACAGTTTGAAAGGGTTTGGCATAACAAGAAAATTGACTACACAAAGCAGCATCCCGATGCCGAAGTGATGGCGGTTCGACTAGGCCATCCACATAATGAACTGCTGTACTGGGCCGTTGAAGGTGGGCTAATTGCGCTATCGGGAATATTGGCGATTATTGGCACGTTTCTATGGTGTTGCAGAAAATTAGGTTGGAAAAGAGGGGGGGCTTATGTGGCAATGACATTCCCTATAACACTACACACTCAACTGGAACTCCCTTTTTATATCTCACAGTTACACTGGATCTTGTTCATTTTCTTGGTAGCGATTGTAGCCAACCACCGTTCACGGTCGATTAAGATAGGCATTAGCAGCTCGCTAAGAGGCCTCGGCTTAGCCACAGCTTTGGCGTTCCCTCTAATGGGGTCTATTTTCTTTACCCACTGCCTACTTTCACTGCATTCCACTATTCAGTTTCTTTTCCACAAAAATCGTGACGTGAAAATTCTAGAACTAGCCAGCCATAATTTGTATTTCAATCAGAAGGTATCATTAATTCAAATGCAGCTAGTTCTGCAATATGGACTTCAAGAAAATGACCACGGGTTATTGCTGAAGTATGAAACAATGGCCAAGGAATACCTTAAGTTCACCCCAGACACTGCCGTATTTCGTGGGCTGATCCTCGCACTTCACCGAATGGAAAGGTTCGACGAAAGCCATCAGGTACTGCATCGTCTAGTATCGATGTACCCCACCACGAAGAACGTGCTTGAACTGCAGTCGCAAATAATGCAACTTGACAAAAACTTGGGCATATTCGATAAATTCTGGAAACTAGAGCCGGTGCCGAATCCAAACTAGATTGGCGCATCCTGCAGCGCTAATGGAAAATTCAACAGCTGCAAGGGAGCTGGTATCCATATGCTCCCTAGTTTCATCAACGCCTATCCAGAGATTCAATACCCGTGTTAACAACGGATTGTGCCCTACCAAAAGAATATGGCCGGACTGTCCTTCTACCCATTCGATCAGTGCAGAAGGCTTTGCCTCGGGAACTAATAGCTCGCTTGGTTCGATAGAAAACTGTTGCGGGAGGAAAGATTGAGCGATGGTGGCCGTTTGCTGAGCCCTCAGATAGGGACTTGAGACAATTCGGTCGACATTAAACAGCGACTGGACTTGTTGTTCTACAACCGCTGCAGTATCTATCCGCCCCGTATCAGTCAATTCACGTTCAGGATCAGAAACTGCGTAGCCAGCTTCGCCATGACGTAACAGATAAACCCGCCTTGTCATCGCGGAGCCTGTGGATCCAGAACTTCAAATTCTACATCGTTACTCTGCTCACTCATCATCAGCTGGTGAATCACCTCTTTAACCGGACGATGATTGAATACTACCTCGTAGAGACCATTCACAAGCGGCATATAGACCTCCAGCTCGTCTGCTTTGGCCTTCACATACTTGATGGTATTAACCCCTTCTGCCACTTCACCCAACTGACTAACCGCCTGCTGCAGGCTTTTACCCTCACCCAAAGCATAACCAACTCGGTAATTGCGACTAAGGGGGGACATACAGGTGACGATCAAATCACCGACGCCGGCCAACCCTAAAAACGTAAGAGGGTTAGCGCCTAGTTTGACGGCGAAACGACTCATTTCGGCCAAGCTTCTCGTCATTAGCATGCTACGGGTATTTTCTCCCATCGACAGCGCCGTACACATACCGGCAGCAATTCCATAGATATTCTTCAGCACCCCGCCCAGCTCGACACCATAGGTATCCGTACCGGCATAAACTCGAAAATACTGACAATGAAATGCCGATTGCACGGCCAGGCGAAGTTTTTCATCGTCACTGGCTACGACCGTTGCTGTCAGCTGCCTAGTAGCCACTTCTTTGGCCAAATTGGGACCGCTAATGACACCAACAGCACAGTCAGGGGCTTCATCATTCAGCACCTGGCTCATCAATTTGAAGGTTCCCGCTTCAGCACCCTTGGTGGTGCTGACGAGTTGGTGATGGGGTTTTAGGAAAGGCTTGATCTGCTGCACGACATCACGGAAGTGTTTGCTGGGTATAGCGACAAGAATCAATTGGCTCTGCGCTATTGCGGATGTGAAATCAGTGACCGGATGGAGGTTTGGATGCAACTGACAACCGGGAAGATAACGCTTATTTTCCCGTTCGTCCGTCATTTCTTTGGCCTGATCGGCATTACGCATCCACTGATAGACCTTGTTGCCATTTTCTGCAGCAATATTGGCTAGAGCGGTACCGAAGCTGCCTCCACCCAAAACGGTAATCACGTGTTTGCGTTGCATCGCTATCTTTTACTCCGATTTACCGTAGATAGACGTTCCGATCAGCACCCTGCCCAACGTTAAGCAGGTCTGGCCAGCAATTCATCTTCAGGATTAATACACTCAAGACGCTGACCGATCAATTCTTCGATCTCAGGAAGCATGAATGAATCAGTTTCACAGGCAAAACTAAAGGAAACCCCTTCGGCGCCAGCTCTTCCGGTACGGCCGATACGGTGTACATAATCTTCGGCATCATCGGGTAAATTATAGTTGATTACATGACTGACACCGTCCACGTGTATGCCGCGTCCCGCCACATCGGTAGCGACTAGCACTTTGACGCGGCCACTACGGAAAGCTTCTAGCGTCTTAACCCGCTGCTGCTGGCTAACCTCTCCTGACAGCAATGCGGCATCAATGCCTGTACGTTTCAGCCGTTCTGTTAATCGCCGGGTAATGTCACGGCGATTAGCGAAGACCATTACCCGCTCAAGATGCTGTTGTCGGACAAGGTTATACAGCAAGTTGAACTTGTGCTCTTCACTGACCAGATAGACCTGCTGCTTAACCGTTTCAGCGGTGACCCGCTCTGGCTCAATCTCAACCGTTACTGAATCTTGGGTCCACATTCGCGCCAAGTTCAGGATGTCCTCAGAGAAAGTGGCACTAAATAGTAAAGTCTGGCGATCACGCTTGTGAGGAGTACATCGAATGATTTCCCGAACATCGGGGATAAAGCCCATGCTCAGCATACGGTCCGCTTCATCCAACACCAGCAGTTCCACGCCACTGAGATCCACATCGCCCTTACGATTGAAATCAAGAAGACGCCCAGGTGTGGCTACCAACAAGTCCACCACCCCTTCGCGAAGCTGACTACGCTGCTTCTCGTAGTCCATCCCCCCAACCACGGTAAGTACCTTGAGGTCAGAATATTTGACTAATCCGGCGGCATCTTTGGCAATTTGCATCACCAACTCACGGGTTGGCGCGACGATTAAAGCCCTTGGTTTACCCTTGCGGCGCGGCCCCTCTAGAGGATAATCCACCATATCGGTGATCGCACTGATCAAAAACGCCGCCGTCTTACCGGTGCCCGTCTGAGCCTTGCCCGTCAGGTCTTTACCCTCCAACGTATGCACTAAAGTCTGGGACTGAATGGGGGTGCAGTACTGGAAGCCCATCTCTGCGATGGACCTCATCAAACAGTCCGGCAGATCCAGATCATGAAAACGAACTTTATCTTCGTCCACAGGTACAGCGAAGCTTTCAATTTTCCAGGCAGGCTTTTTTTCTGGCTTATCTTTTTTGGCTTCTGAAGACGACGGATTAGCAGCCTTTGCTTTGCTTACTGTACTTTTATTTGGCTTAGGTTTGCGCGTCTGTTGACTAGCATCAGATTGTTGGCGCTGATGTTGAGGAGCCTCGGCTGGAGACTTCTCGCTTTTTTTCGTTTTGGATAACCACTTAAACAATGTTATCTACCATCTAATGTAT
The DNA here is from genome assembly GCA_036960175.1 of Motiliproteus sp. Classification (GTDB taxonomy): domain Bacteria; phylum Pseudomonadota; class Gammaproteobacteria; order Pseudomonadales; family Balneatricaceae; genus Motiliproteus. The sequence continues at coordinate 98,956 of JBALWH010000009.1, forward strand.
GATTTAAACTCTTTAATTTCGTGCTGAATTGTAAAGCAATTACTCAGTGGCGTCAGTGACTAGCGCTGAAAAGGCGGCAGAGAGTTCAAAAGTGCCTGCCCATAACGTCGAGTAATCAAACGATTATCCAACACCGTAATCATTCCACGGTCTGTTTCAGAGCGTAGTAGCCGTCCGCAGGCCTGAATTAAGCGTACTGAAGCGTCAGGGACCGATATATCCATAAATGGATCGCCACCCTGCTTTTTAACCCATTCATGGAGCGCAGACTCAACGGGATCTCCCGGCACTGAAAAAGGAATTTTGGCAATAATTACATGGGTAAGCAGCTTACCCGGAAGATCAACGCCTTCAGCAAAGGATGCCAAGCCAAACAAGATACTTCCGTCCCCCTCCGTTACTCTTTGTTTGTGTTTCCGTAACAACTCCTGCTTCGAGTACATACCCTGAGCCAGTATCTTTAACTCTGAAGCAGTCGCCAGCTTTTCCTGCACGCTAAGCAATTGACGCCAGGACGTAAATAGCACCAACACCGCATCATCTTTGGAAATTAACTCCGTTAAAGTGTTTGCGACTTCATTATCATGATCCTCGACCTCCGCTGGTGATGCTTTTAAAGCCGGAATGTTCAAGGTGGCGGCACTGTAATCAAATGGACTGGGAACCTTACAAAAACGAGCGTGTTCTGGCAGACCTGTGCGCATAATCAAACGCTGAAATACACCTAGTGCCGTTAGTGTTGCCGATGTAACCACGGCTCCAGAACAACTCTCCCAAAGATGTTTTTTCAAAGTATCGGCAGCCAATATAGGACTACTTGAAAGCTCAGTATCTTCTCCGTCGAGACCACTGATACTAGTTAACCACCGAGCTTGGGGGGCCCCAGCAGAAACACCGGCTTCAGCATAATCACGCCAGAGCGCCCAACTGCCTTCAGTCCTTGTCAAAAAACGCCCCAGAGTCGGATACCATAACTCTGCGCCTTCTCTGGAAACTCCCAACAAAGGCTCATCAATCGCTTCTTTTAAAGTCTCTGAAGCGGAATCCAGCACGCTGAACAAACGCCCATAGCTACCCGCTAGTTGCACAGCAAAGTCGCGTACGGAATCGGGCACGACTCCTTCAACGAAACGATAATATGCCCGGTCTGAACGTTGTTCAGACACTTGAGCCTGAAGCTCATCAATTAGCGGGATCAGGTCGCCCTGAATTCTACTAATATTTTCGCTTAATGTTGCAACAGGCTCTAGAGTGCGGGCCAATGACTCCGGATTGCCAAGATCCTTCAGCATCTTGGAAAGACCTTTACTGAGTTGTTTCAACCAACTTTGGGTGGATTTCAATCGCACCCGGTGACTGAAGTGCTGAAGCGCCTTATCGGCTAAATGGTGGCCTTCATCAAAGATATAAATGGTTTCTTCTGGAGGCGGCAAAATAGCACCGCCACCCAAAGCGAGGTCAGATAACACAAGATCATGATTAGCGACAATACATGTTGCCTGATCCACCCCCTGTCGTGACCGGAAAAAACAACAACCGCTAAAATGACTACAGCGACGATTAGTACACTGCCGGTGGTCTGTCGTAATCAGCTGCCAATCTTGGTTATCAATTTCAGTAGGCCAGCTGTCCCGGTCACCATCCCAATCACCACGAGCGTAGGATTCTCCCAGCTCTTGATAAAACTCATAACCATCGTCATCCAGGCGCAACGCCAACTCATCTTCATAAAGCCCTTGGGTGGGGTTATTTTGTTGATGATTATTCAATAACAGATCCAACTTACTCAGACAGAGATAACGCCCTCTACCTTTGACTAACGCAAAGCTGAACTCCAAACCACTATGGGCGGCCAGCTCAGGAAGGTCCTTACTAACAATTTGCTCTTGCAGCGCTACCGTCGCCGTAGATATGACCAGTTTCTTTTTGAGATGGCGGGCTACGGGAATAGCCGCCAACAAGTAGGCAATAGTCTTACCGGTTCCTGTTCCGGCTTCTACCACACTTATTGCGCTACCTTCGCTATCAACACCAAATAAGCCCTTCACGATCTCGGCGATCATCAGACGCTGCCCATAACGCGCCTTAAAGCCCTTGTTATCCAGGTATTGTGAATAGGCTGCTTGAATCTCTTTCTTGACCGCCTCAGGTATCTGTTTTGCCACGGGTTACATAGGTCTCACGTTGAAGGCGCAATCAACCAATAACTAAGCGCGCCTGATAATGAATAAGAACAAATAATTAAATCTATTCAAAAAAATTCGACAACTGTATAAAAACACATATACTGTATAAAAACACAGACTACTTGGAACCACCATGATTAATCTGACCAAGCGGCAAACGGAAGTTCTCGAATGCATTCGGCACTATATAGAAACAACCGGCTATCCGCCAACCCGGGCGGATATAGCCAAAGAGTTAGGTTTCAAGTCCGCTAATGCCGCCGAGGAACATCTCAAAGCGCTGGCGCGAAAAGGCGCTATAGAAGTAACACCAGGCACTTCTAGAGGCATTCGAATCCCAGACATGGACCAAGGTAACGAGGGTATCCCTATTGTCGGTCGTGTTGCCGCTGGTAGCCCGGTGTTAGCTCTGGAACATATTGACGAACATTGTCAAATTCCAGCCGATTTTTTCTCACCAAAAGCCGACTATTTCCTTCGCGTTCAAGGTTTAAGCATGATTGACGTGGGTATATGTGACGGTGATTTACTTGCGGTTCATCAAACCCAGGAGGTCAAAAATGGTCAGATTGTTGTCGCCAGAATTGATGATGAAGTGACCGTTAAGCGTTTCGAGAAGAAACAGCACAAAGTAAAATTGATCGCAGAAAACAAAGATTTCTCACCCATTGAAGTGGACTTACGCAACCAGGAACTCACGATTGAAGGCCTGGCTGTTGGTGTTCTAAGAAGAGGTAGCTAGCAATGCAAAGCCATATCTACGAAACTCTTGATACCCAGAACCGATCTATTCCCTGGTATCCAGCTCCACAGCGACCGAATCCTGCAATGGCTGGAAAAATCACGGAGATTATCCTTCAAGATGAAGACGAATATAATTTTCAGCTCCTAATGCCGTTACTTGCGCAACTGAGCCAGGATGATCGTTGGTTTGCCTGGATCGCACCACCAAAGAAAATGCCAAAATCCTGGCTACTGCAGGCAGGCATCGATATAAACAAGATTATGGTACTACAACCCAATAGCGGTCACGGCGAATTGGAACTGGCAACAAAAGCACTGGAAAGCGGTACTTGCCATGCCGTTATTAGCTGGCCTGGTGAACTAAACCGTGAACATTTTGAACGATTACGCAGAGCAGCAATCACTGGTCAAAGTCATGCAATCTTAATCCGACCACGATAGCTAATGAATTGAAGTCCTGGCAGTCGGATCAGTACAGTTCGAATATAAATAAAGCAAAGCCGGCTAATGCACGACCGGCTTTTCTTTCTCTTCTTCAAAACGCAGTTTCGCTTCTACGATCAACTGCACACCCGCGGCGATCATTGCCTGAGCAACCCCCACATACTGTTGCTGGAGAGAATCTACGGTTTCTTCGGAAAATTTAATCGTTATTACTGGTTCTGCATTGCTATCATTAGCTTTGCGCAATGCGACTCCACCATCTTCCAACTTAACAATTTCCAGTACTTCTGCCGACATTTAGAAACCTATATTCAAAACTGTGTATAACGGACAAACGCGCCCGTTAAGAACTCTGCCTACCATTCAACCATTGATTCTCGATGGCGGCTGATCAGCTCACGAAAAGCATTGAGCCATTGCTCAAGCTGAGCAATCACCTCATTTTCATCGGCATGGTCAGGATTCACTTGAACTACATGAATCTCGGAGAGACTGGAATGCTGAGAGTTCTCCGCCTGATCTCTCTCTTCTGCTTGCCAGCATGCATGGTAAGCCTTGAGCATTTTAGCCAGCCAGCTATCGTCCTCTTCCAGACGGGTAAGCTCCTTAACTTCCGGAGCCTCCAGTCCTTGCTTAGCAAGAGCATTGGCCAGCTGTTCAATCGATACGATGGTCGAGGCGTCTATACGATAGACTTCCGCAATTTCTCGCATAAAAGAGCGATGGGCACAGGCTAGATGAAAAAGAATGGACTCATTATAAGATTCAATAAGAACATGCTTGCTCCAATTCGAGCCGTCCAATGCTGACTTAAGCCTATCTAAATGTAATTGACAAAAATGAAGCTTCTGATTGGTTCTAGAAATATAAACACTCGACATAAAATATCCTAAAGTAATACTTTCCCTAGCCTTTGCCGAAAACACCTAGTAGCAATATGACCTGAAATAACTTAACAAATGCTACTTTTTCGGCTTAGCTTTTGGTTTAGACGTTTGCTCTTCTACCACCCACTTTCCGCCTTTATAAAAAGCCTTCCAGCCGGTCGCCTTGCCGTCAACTTCGGTCATTACATATTGCTCTTTGGTCTTGCGACTGAAGCGGATGACCGTCGAATTGCCATCTCCGTCTTTCAGAGGGGCACTGAACAAGAAATTATATTTCGGATCTATCTCTTTCTTGTGAGGAACCAGCTCCTGCAATTTCGGTGGCCGGGTTTCTCTGTTCTTGGGGAATTGGCTAGCAGCTAAGAACATGCCGGCAGCACCATCGCGCAGCACATAGGTATCTTCAACTTTGTCGCACTGGAGTTCCGGCATAGGCACCGGATCCATCTTAGGAGGCGCAGCTTCACCACTTCGAAGCAATTTCCGGGTGTTCTTACAGCTATCACTAGTACAACCAAAATACTTGCCAAAACGGCCGGTCTTCAACTGCATCTCTTGGCCGCATTTATCGCATTCTATAATAGGGCCTTCGTAACCCTTAATCTTGAACTGTCCTTCTTCGATCTCAAATCCAGAACATTCTGGGTTATTACCACACACATGAAGTTTGCGCTGTTCATCAATCAGATAGCTATCCATTGCGGTATCACATTGTTTGCAACGGTGCTTCGTACGCAACAGCCGTGACTCCGCTTCATCATCGGCGTCAACGCTAATAACTTCGTCACCATGGACGAGATTGACGGTAGATTTACAACGCTCTTTCGGAGGCAGAGCATAGCCAGAACAACCCAAAAACACGCCAGTACTGGCAGTTCGAATCATCATTGGCCGACCGCAGGTTACACAGGATATATCGGTTTCGGTTGGGTTATTAGGACGCATGCCGTCGTCGCTTTCGGCCTGCTCCAACTTACTGGAGAAATTATTATAAAATTCATCCAATAAGCCTATCCAGCTCTTCTTATCATTAGCGATGTCATCTAATGACTCTTCCATCTTGGCGGTAAAGCCGAAATCCATTAGCTCAGAAAAACTTTCAGTTAACCGGTCGGTGACGATATCACCCATTTTTTCAGAATAAAAACGCCTATTTTCCAGCCTAGCGTAACCACGATCCTGGATCGTTGAGATGATCGAAGCATAGGTAGAAGGACGACCGATACCTCGTTTCTCCAACTCTTTCACCAAAGCGGCTTCGCCGTAACGAGCGGACGGTTTCGTAAAGTGCTGACCGGGATCCAGCTTTTCAAGCTGCAGGCGATCGCCCAAAGCGAGCTCTGGCAGTATTACGTCTTCATCCTTCTTACTTTGAGTAGGCATAGCCTTCAAAAAGCCATCAAACTTCAGAATTCGTCCGCGAGTCCGAAGTTCGAACTCACCACAGCTGACCTTTATGCGAGTACTAGTAAATTGTGCTGGGGGCATCTGACAGGCTACGAACTGGCGCCAGATCATCTCATATAATCGCTGCGCATCACGCTCAATATCGCCCAACACTGTAGACTTTATTTTTACATCAGAAGGTCGAATCGCTTCATGCGCTTCCTGAGCGCTGGACTTACTGCTATAGACGCAGGGGTTTTCCGGGAGATAATCAGAACCGAACTGGTTGAGGATATATTCTCGGCAATGTTCAACGGCCTCTTTACTCAGATTGGTTGAGTCCGTTCGCATATAAGTGATATGACCGGCTTCATATAAACGCTGAGCCAACATCATTGTTTTCTTAACGCCAAACCCAAGCCTTGTGCTGGCTGCCTGCTGTAAAGTTGACGTTATAAAAGGAGCATTAGGGCGACTGGTGGTGGGTTTGTCTTCCCGCTGGGCAACCTCATACTGTCCGGACTGCAACGCCGCCAACGCCGCATCTGTCTGTTCCTTATTGACCGGACGAAAGGCCTTCCCTCCTTGCTTGGTCACATCGAAACGAATTTTTTCCTGCTTGGTTGATACTAAGTCTGCAGCGACTTCCCAATATTCTTCTGGAACGAAAGCGCGAATTTCTCTTTCTCTCTCGACAATTAACCGTACCGCCACTGATTGCACACGACCCGCTGACAACCCACGAGCTAGCTTCGCCCACAGTAACGGCGAAACCATATATCCAACCACTCGATCCAGAAAGCGACGAGCCTGCTGGGCGTTGACATGATGCAAATCCAGCTCGCTTGGCGTAGAAAAAGCATCCGTGATTGCTTTTTTAGTAATTTCGTTAAAAACCACACGCTTATAGCGACTATCATCACCGCCAATAGCTTCACGAAGATGCCAGGCAATCGCCTCTCCCTCGCGATCCAAATCGGTCGCGAGATAGATAGTGTCAGCATTTTTGGCCAATCGTTTCAGTTCATCCACGACTTTTTCTTTACCCGGAAGAATTTCATAGTTGGCTTTCCAACCATTTTCCGGGTCCACTCCCATACGGGTGACCAATTGTTCTTTGGACTTGCGTTTTTTCTGTATGACTTTCTGCTCTGGAGACAGCTTTCTAGTTGCTGCAGCAGCCAGTGCCCTGGCCTTGGTATCCACGGGCTTGCGAACACCACCACTGGTAGGAAGGTCGCGGATATGACCCACACTGGACTTTACTACATAGTCGGAACCTAAATATTTATTGATGGTTTTGGCTTTGGCCGGTGACTCAACTATGACTAGTGATTTTCCCATAGTGGATAAAACTCTATCAGGGCTAATTAAGGAGAAGAACTGCTTAGGAGCGACATATATAAGGCCTCAAGCTCCGGGGGTCAAGCAGCACAACAATGAATAATCATATTTAGGTCACTCAGGGACATAGCTCTGAGCAAGGGAAACGACTAGTATGAGTATCCGAATTTATAGACGGTTCAATTCCTTCCCCGATGAATCCTGACAACCAAATTTTACTCATATCCATTTTACTGGCCGTACTCATTTCAGCGCTGGGAATAAACTATTTTTTCCACAGCCGCCAGCAAGCAGAAATCAATCGAAGACTCCTCAGCAAACAGATTAAAATTCAGATCGAATTAATTCTGGACGTACTAACTGTATTAAAACAAACAACCTGTAGCCCACACCTAGTGTCTGCATTAACTGACCACTCGATTGAGCTTATTGGACGACTTAAACGCCTCAATCCTGCTTCAGACATAACAGACCAACTTCAGGGGAATTTCGCCGTGGCCACCACACCGGCCCTAGTCATCCATAGCGAGCGTGGTATTCAACAGGCTCAAAGAAGTATTCAAGATGGCAGCAAACTGTTGCGCTCTTTGAAACAACAGGGCCGACTAACTCCACTGCAATTCAGTGAGTTTAGCCAGGAACTCAGCTGGATACATTGTCTTATCGAAGCGGATGCGCACGTTGAACATGGTAAAAAACTATTAGAAAACAACAAAAACAACGTTGCCATCGCTCATTTCAAACAAGCTAAAACCGCCGTCACCAAGCTGGGCGGAACACATAGCGGCAAAGTGCAAAAGACAGAAGAAATCAACAAATTAATTAGCGATGCCAAACCGGCTGAAACGAAAGACCCTGCACCGGCTCAAGGTTCAGCTGATAAATCCGGGGCCGAAAGTAAATAATACGTCAGGCTGACCCCGAGGTTAGGTGATTAATCACCAACATACTGAAAGCGTAAAACCGACGCCCCATCTTGCTCTACCTGCTCTGTAAACATCGACAACGGACGAACCCAAAGGCTAAAGTCTCCGTAAAGTGTTCTATAAACCACCAGCTGCTCTTGGGTTTCTGAGTGTTTTGCCACTCCCAGCACTTCATATTCTGGGCCTTTATAGTGCCGATAACGTCCACTTTTTAGCATTTTTTTGTAGTTCCAAGTCTAAAATTCAAATAATGATTTTTGAGTCAGATGTTGGTATCCAGCATCCGCTGCAACAGGTGTTTTATCTGCTCAACCGAATCGGCATCCCCTTTTTCATACCAATATACTGATACTGATACTGGAGTGGACTCTAGCGAATATGCATCTTTCGGCAACAGCCCAATAATTTCCTGCATCTGCCGTAATTGTTCAGCTTCCAGCTGGTCTTCGCCTTTAGACCAGCACCATCCGTCAGGGAGCCCGTTGGTGGCATGACTATTTAGCTTGAAAATTTGCCACGGAATTGTTTTTTTATTCTCTCGCCGCAGAGCGTTGGTCCTAGATAAGCGATAAGCGACACAATCTCTTTCATCTGGAATAGCTTCTCCAATAGCCCTTGGAAACAGCAACCTGCTTATCTGAACCTGGATTCCCTGACGCATCGCATGCTGGCGTAACAACGCCTGCACTTTCTGTTTTGGCGATGGCATCATCCACAACATCGATCCAACAATCGACATAAGCAGTAAAATAATAATGACCCAGTTCATTTTTTTACCTATATTCAGAGTGATAGAGTCGTATTTATATCGATATGGTCTACGTTAAGCCAGATACATTACGGAAATACAGAGGCATACAAGATGAGTTACCAACATATCCTTCTTGCAGTTGATCTCACTGAAGAATCCATTCAAGTTGCCGAGAAAGCGGTAACCTTGGCTGGTCAGAACGCCTGTTCCCTAAGCTTGGTCCACGTGATAGAGCCCCTCAGTTTTGCCTATGGAGGGGACGTCCCTATGGACCTGTCGGCAATTCAGGAGCAACTGGACGAACATGCCCAACAGCGACTTAACAGTTTCTGCGAACAGCTCAATTACGAAGTGGAGAAGCTCTACGTCGTCTCTGGCCATACAGAAAGTGAAATCCATCGCATTGCCAATCAAGACAATATCGACCTAATTGTGGTCGGTAGTCACGGCAGACATGGCTTGGCACTATTGTTAGGATCAACTGCAAATGGTGTACTGCATGGGGCAAGCTGTGACGTGCTGGCAGTTCGGGTCAAAGCGTAACAGCGGCCCCTGCGCTTGTAGAACACATCGCTGCACACGGGGGTAACCTACCCCCGTGTGCCCTGCAATACTCCTCAGTCTTCTTTCATTGCCTCGAGTTCCAGCCAGCGTTCCATCGCCGTTTCCAAATTTGCTTCACAGACCTGCAGTTTTTCAAGCTGCTCGGTAACCAAGGTATGTTCCTGCAGATAGAAATTGTCAGCTGCTGTTTGCTGACGCAAAGCCTCTATCTGTTGCTCTAGAGACTCTATCTGCGCTGGCATTTCATCCAGTTCACGCTGCAGTTTATAACTCAATTTTTTTGCTTTGCTGGTGGCCGACGAGGTATTAACTCCGTTGTCTGCAGTGGTATCCGACTTAGTCGACACTGGTTTATCCGTGCTTCCTACTGCCATCGCTTCAGCCAAGGTCCCACCCTGTCGAATCCAATCTTGATAACCGCCGACATATTCGTTGATACAGCCTTTGCCTTCGAATACCAAAGAGCTAGTAACCACATTGTCGAGGAATTCCCGATCGTGACTCACCAGCAGCAAGGTCCCTGGGAAATCGCAGAGAATCTCTTCAAGCAACTCCAGAGTTTCTAAGTCAAGGTCATTAGTAGGTTCGTCCATTACCAGCAAGTTCGCAGGTTTACTGAACAATCGGGCCAACAGCAAGCGGTTCCGCTCACCGCCTGAAAGGGATTTCACCTTAACGCGGGTTCGGGCAGGCGCAAACAAGAAATCATTGAGATAACTGATCAAGTGGCGTTGCTTGCCGTTGATAGTGATATGTTCTCGCCCTTCAGCAACGTTATCGATGACCGTTTTTTCAAGATCTAGCTGTTCTCGCATTTGATCGAAGTAAGCGATCTCTATTTTGGTACCCAATTCAACCGTTCCCTGGTTGGGCTGCAACTGTCCCAAAAGCAATTTCAGCAAAGTACTCTTGCCGACGCCGTTTGCGCCGATCAGACCGATACGATCGCCGCGGATAATTCTAAGACTGAAATCACGAACCAACAGTTCGCTGCCATAGCTGTAGTTAATGGATTTAACTTCAGTGACAAGCTTTCCAGAGCGATTTGCCTTATCCATTCCGAAACTGGCTCGACTTTGCTGGTCCCTCCGGTCAGAGCGTTCTTTACGCATAGCTTGCAACGCTCTCACACGGCCTTCATTACGGGTTCTGCGAGCCTTAATCCCTTGGCGGATCCAGGTTTCTTCTTCCGCCAGGCGCTTGTCAAACAGCGCATTATGACGCTCTTCATCAGCCAACATTTGTTCGCGATAGACCAGAAAACTTTTGTAGTCGCCATTCCAAGACACTAATCGTCCACGATCGAGTTCAATAACGCGGGTAGCCAAACGTTGCAGAAAAGCCCGGTCATGGGTGATAAAAATCAAGGTGCCTCTAAAATCTTTCAGTTGCTCCTCAAGCCACTGAATGGCGGCAATATCAAGATGGTTGGTAGGCTCATCCAGCAGCAAAATTTCAGGTTCTGAAATTAATGTTCGCGCTAGTGCCACACGGCGCCTCCAGCCACCAGATAGCGCCGACATCGGTTGATCACCAGGGAGTTTAAGGCGAGTAAGAATGCGTTCAACACGCTGATCCAAATGCCAGCCATCGACAGCTTCGATACGCTCTTGTAGCTGTTCTAGCTGCTTAAACGCTTCAGGGTCATGGGATTCAGCAGCAAGCCGATCATAATCCTTAAGCATCTGCTGTATATGCCCTAAGCCACTAGCCACAACATCATAGACACGGGTCTCATCGGCGGCAGGCAGTTCCTGCTCAAGGGTGCTGACACCGATTCCTGGTTGCCGCCAGAGTTCACCGCTATCTGGCTTAAGCTCCCGACCGATTAGTTTCAACAAGGTCGATTTACCCGCCCCGTTTCGACCAATCAAAGCGATCCTTTCCGATCCATGAACGACCAAATCGGCCTTATCAAGTAAGGGATTGTCACCAAAAGCTAGAGAAACCTGATCCAGACGCAAAAGAGCCATAAAACTCACACTACTAAGATTGAAAGTGCGCTATTCTACCTTGAATTGAATTGGATTTGGTTGGATATTCATGGAGGTATTGATGTATAACCAGCTCAAAGAGAACTACAAGCAACACTTTATTTCCCGTTCACAATCCAAACCATGTCATGAAGCACTTTTGCTGTTTATCTTATTTTTTTTGCAGGCATGCTTTGCGACGATTGCAACCGCCAAACCAGATGCCTCAGAGATTGCTCTTTCAAAAGCCAGCACCCAAGCGGTAACCTCAGCGCTACAATCGACCTCTGATTCGACCCTGCAACAGCAGCGTCAGCTCTACCAGTCGGCGCAAAAAGCCTATGGGAAAAGAAAACATAAGCGCTTTGATAGCATGATCTCACAGCTTAAAGATTACCCGCTATACCCTTATCTGGAATTTCAGCGCATCAGTCGAAATCCCGCCAAGATAAATAGCAAGGTGATGATCGATTTCGCTAAAAGCTACGACAACACACCCCTAGCGCGACGTCTCAGGTCGATTTGGCTGTCATATCTGGCTAAGAAAAAGCTCTGGAACAGCTTTCTGACCCATTATCCACAAACACAGGGGTCTACTATTCAGCAATGCCAACGGCTTCAGGCGTTGTACGAAACCGGTAAAAAACAACAGGCACTTTCAGAGGTCAAAGCGCTGTGGATAGCCCCAAAATCGCAACCTAAGAAGTGTGACCCTATATTTAGACACTGGGTTAAATCGAACCAGTTTAAAGAAGACTATGCATGGCAACGTTTTTGGATGGCGCTAGAGCGTGGTAATCGTACACTGGCGCGCTACCTCACCCGTTTCATAAAAGCCCCCTCACTACATGAAAGCGCACAAACCGCATTAAACTTGCACAAACTGCCTCGGAGACTGAAACAGTTAAAACTGGCAACGAATAAGCCTGGCTATACAAAAACCATCACCATCACCCTAAAAAGACTGATCCGACCCGATCCTGAACAGGCTATGGAGCAGTGGCGAAAACGGCAACCTGAGCTCAAATTATCCGCTAAGGAAAATACAAAACTAAAACAACAACTGGGACTTTATCTGCTAAGAAGCTACCACCCAAAAAGCAAGCTTTGGTTGGCGCAGCTGGACAAAAACCACCAAGATCAAAAACTGTCTGAGTGGCGCCTGCGCTACCATCTCAAAAACAAAGACTGGAATAGCGTTGATCAGTTGATTTCTGCCCTTCCCGATAATTTAAAAAAAGAAGGCCGTTGGCGTTATTGGCAAGCACGGGCATGGGATCAGCAGGGCCAGGCCGCGAAAGCAAAAACGCAGCTTTCCGAACTAGCTCAGCAACGCAGCTTTTATGGCTTTCTGGCGGCGGACCTACTTCGTAGGGGCTATCAACTTAATGATCAATCCCCTCCTATAGACTCTGCGACTATGCAACAACTAGCAGTCCACTCAGGGCTGATACGCGCTCGCGAATTGAGTATTCATGACCAACCGCTCGATGCTAGGCGCGAATGGTGGCTTGCCAGCAAAGGATTTTCAAAAGCTCAGAACCATGCCGCTTCCGATCTAGCCCGGCACTGGAACCTACCCAATCTATCCATTAAATCAACCATCAGCGCGCGTCAATGGAATAACCTAGCATTGCGCTTCCCCACCCCCTACGACAGCACTGTCACCGAGAATTCCAAACGCTATTCTATCGACAAACAGTGGGTCTACGCTGTTACTCGGCAGGAAAGTGCTTTTGCCGCAGATGTCCGCTCGCGGGCCGGCGCTGTTGGCCTGATGCAACTGATGCCAGCAACAGCAAAACAGACTGCCCATGAAATTAACATCAAATACAGAGGTAGTTTTCAGCTAAAGGCTCCCAGTTACAACGTCCGTTTAGGAAGCGCGTACCTAGCAAAAATGTTGAAGAGGTTTAATGACAATCGAGTTTATGCTACCGCCGCATACAACGCCGGGCCTCATCGTGTCAAACGCTGGCTCAATGAACGCGGCCAGCTACCTATTGACATCTGGATCGAGACAATCCCCTTCAATGAAACCCGTCAATATGTTCAGAATGTTCTTAGCTATGCAGTGATCTATAGCGATATTCTAGGAGAACCACTAAAGTTTTTAGCAACTAATGAATTGGCACAACTGAAAATTGGAAGATAAGTATTAGGCGTATCGCGTTAAAGCAACACAACTACTCCAGCACTTCGATCTTATCTCCTCGATGAATCGTTCCTTGGTTCAGGTGTATCAGATTCTGACCAAATAGCACCTTATTGTTTATACGCCTAAATTTCGACAAAGTAGCCAATGGCTCCTTGCCCTTCGTACCGGTATGCCTGTCTACGGTGGTCATGATACAACGCTCACAGGGTTTTGCGACCTGAAAATAGACCCCGCCTATTCGAATTTTTCGCCATTGATCTTCAGCAAAAGGCGCACTTCCAGAAGCCACAACATTAGGTCTAAAACGGCTGATATCGATGGTATGTAGTAGGCGTTGATTAAGGTCATCCAATGATGCTTGAGTGGTTAACAGCAACGGAAAACCGTCAGCGAAACTCACCACATCGCCTTCTTTCGCATACTCAAGATCCACCTGCCTCTGGGTCGAATCAGGCATATAAACCAATCGTACCGAGGTTCTTAGAAAGCCACTAAACCAGTCAGCGGCCTCATTTCCAGCATCCAGGGCATCACAACAATCGTTCCAGACCTGAACCCGCCGTTGATGTGAATCAGCGGTGGGCGTAGTTAACCGAAGAGTTGGGTAGTCCTGGAGAGCAGCGGCTACTGAGAGAGTAAGGTTGTTTTCTTCAAGCAAAACGTCAACCAACGCCAAACGGGGGGTTTTACGCTGTGTAACAAACACTCCGCTATCATCAACCAGCATCCAGCGCCGATCTTGGCAAATTCCAAAGCGGTCCAACTGGGCCTGATCAATACTCAAGCCACGGGCAGATTTCAGTGGGTAGAAAAAGAGCTCACTGACTATAATAGCCAAAGCTAGGGCTATCCATTGCCATAGAGTTGTCTAACACGATCCAAGACTTTACCCGCTAGCTTATCCGACTCAAATTTAGGTAGAAAATCGTCACATCCCACTTTCTGTACCATCGCCAAGTTGAAATTACCGGATAGCGAGGTATGAAGCATGATGTACATCCCCTGCATCTGGTCGTTTAGCCGTATCTCAGTGGTCAACCGATAACCATCCATTTCCGGCATTTCCGCATCAGTGATCATCATCAGAAATTTTTCTGAGACATCTATACCCTGAGCGGCGAAAGCCTTGAGCTGTTCCATTGCATCGGAGCCATTCACTGCTTCAACCACCTTAATACCCAGATGCTCCAATGTTCGGCACACCTGATCTCGAGCAGTCACGGAGTCATCGACCACCATGACTTCCTTACCCTGTGCCAAAGCATAAACATCATCGTTCATGACTTCTTCGGAAACTTCCGTAGAAGAAGGCGCTATCTCGGCTAATACTTTTTCTACGTCCACGATCTCAACCAGAGTATTGTCTTCGAGACGGGTAATGGCGGTGAGGTAATGGGCGCGCCCTGCGGTCTTAGGTGGAGGCAAAACATCGGCCCAATCCAGATTCAGTATTCTATCTACATCACTGACCAAAAACCCCTGCACAGTGCCGCTGTATTCAGACACAATCATATGGGAATCTTCTGTGATCGTGGTAGGCCCCATACCGATGGCGGCGCTAAGATCAATCACCGGCACGGTCAATCCCCGCATATTGGTGACACCAACGACAAACTGACTGGAATTCGGGATCGCATTCAAACGAGGCAGCTTCAAAACCTCTTTAACTTTAAATACATTTATCGCAAATAACTGCTGGCGGCCTAATCGAAACAAAAGCAATTCAAAGCGATTTTGACCGACCAAACGCGTTCTCTGATCGACTGAGTCTAGTATTCCACTCATTACAATCCACACCTTTTCCAGAATTTCTTATTTATCAGATACAAATCTGTAATTGTCCTGATAGCATACCCCGAATTGCCATTATTGCGTAATTCCATAAATGGATCTAAATCAATATGCCGAATGATTTTCCACCTTTAGTTGATATAGCCGTTAATCTGACTGATAAAGCCTTTTTCAAGGATCTGGAATCCGTAATTGAACGCGCCACCGACGCCGGTATTTCGACGCTGATTGTAACCGGCACAGATCTGTCGGAAAGCGAGCAAGCTTTAAAACTTGCCAACAGTTATCCAGATATCTATTCAACTGCTGGAATTCACCCACACTATGCCAAAGATGCGCCGAGCGATTACCTGAACATCCTCAAAGATCTTTTGAAGGAAGAAAAAGTTAAGGCCATTGGCGAAACAGGGTTAGATTTTAATCGCAATTTTTCACCTTCAGATCAGCAAATTAAAATATTCGAGCAACAATTAGAACTAGCCTGTGAAACTGGCATGCCCCTGCTTATGCACCAGCGGGATGCCCACCCACGCTTTCGCGAGATGATACAACACTACCGTGACGATATTAGTCGTGCTGTGCTGCACTGCTTTACTGGAACCAAAGAAGAGCTGTACGACTGCCTGGATCTGGACCTGCATATAGGCATTACAGGGTGGATCTGTGATGAGCGCAGAGGGGAGCACCTGCTACCGTTACTTAAAGACATCCCGCTAAACCGACTGATGCTGGAAACTGATGCTCCCTACTTACTACCACGATCATTACGCCCAAAACCCAAGTCCAGACGTAATGAGCCAACATATCTACGACATATTTGTGAACAGGCGGCTTTGCATCTACCTATCAATGCTGTCGATCTAGCAAGAAGCACTACAGCAACCGCAAAAGAATTCTTTGATATCACCAGTTAATACCTTTGCTGCTTCGCCGAAAATTCGTACTATTGATCGATAAAATCTCGCAATTTCTGCTGATCAAAAGGCCACCCCAATTCTGCTTTTGAGTCGGGGTCGGCTAACACAGGAATCCGAATACCATATAAATCCACTAAGACATCAGAGTCACTGATTTCTATGGCATCTATCTGGTACATCTCAGCGTCTAGAGTCTGCTGAATTAACGTTATTGCTATCTCGCACAGATGACAACCTGCCGTGGTGTAGAAGAGTAAGTGTTTCATTTAACTTGATATTTCCGCAGTGCAAAAAAATGAACTAAAGAATTACTAATATTACCGCCCATTGGTATATAATGGGCGCCAGTTTGACTGTGCGAATTGCCGCCGTCAACGCCCCTTTGATAAATGCCCGATCACCATAGAGACCAGTGTTTATGGACAACAAGGACACCAACAATACATCGCCAAATTTTTTCGCTGCGATGAATACCGAAACCCACAAAGTAATGGAGCTATTCGGCGGAAAAGTCGGTGAAGAACACCTCGATAACCTAAACAATGCCTGGTCTCAACTGCTGGACCGTCCCCACGACCCTCAAGGCTGGATCGACGCCATTTCTGAATACCAGAAAACACAGATGCAACTCTGGTCCGGTTTTTTCACTAGTACTGCAGGTACTAACAATAAGCCTGCGCCCGGTGACCGCCGTTTCAACTCAGATGAGTGGAGCGAAAGCCCAGTCTTTAATTACATCAAAGAATCTTATCTGATCGCTTCCAGCATGATGAACAAGTTGGCCTCCAGCGCCAATTTAGATGAAAAAAAGCAGAAGAAACTAGAGTTTTACACCCAGCAATACATTGATGCTATGTCACCCAGCAACTTCGCGGCGACCAACCCAGAAGTTCTACAGCAGGCTTTAGATACCAAAGGACAAAGCCTGATCGACGGCCTTCAGAACCTGATGGGGGATATGGATAAAGGTCGTATCAGTATGACCGACGAAGAAGCCTTTACTCTGGGTGAGAATATCGGCACTTCAAAAGGCTCCGTGGTTTTCCAAAACGAAATCATGCAGTTAATCCAGTACAACCCAAGCACCGAAAAGGTTGCTGAACGCCCACTGCTGATCGTTCCACCGTGCATCAACAAATTTTATATCCTTGACCTGCAGGAACATAACTCTTACGTCAAGTATGCTGTCGATCAAGGCAATACCGTATTCTTGATTTCCTGGGTTAACGCTACCCCTGCACAATCCGCCCTGTCTTGGGATGACTATGTTGAAAGTGGCGTATTTAAGGCGTTAGACGTTGCCAAGAACATTACTGGTTCTGATCGTGTCAACACTGTTGCTTGGTGTGTAGGCGGAACGATCGTCGCCAGCGCCCTGGCAGTACTTGCAGCGCGCAAAGACAACACCGTATCCTCTGCGACCTTCCTGACCACCCTTCTTGACTTTGAAGAGCCTGGCGACCTTGGCATCTTCATCGACGAAGAACAGGTTGGTAAACTGGTTGATCAAGTTCAATCTGAAGGCATATTGAACGGCAAGAGCCTCTCCACCACTTTCAACATGCTTCGGTCAAATGATTTGATCTGGTCCTATGTAGTGAATAACTACCTGAAAGGCCAAGCCCCTGCTCCCTTCGATATTCTCTACTGGAACAGTGATCCAACCAATCTGCCGGCCGATTTTTATTGTTACTACATCAACAACATGTATGTAGAAAACAATCTTAAGGTACCAGGCAAGCTAACCATCTGTGGAGAGTCTATTGATCTCACCAAGATCAAGACACCTTGCTACTTCCTGTCTTGCATCGAAGATCATATCGCTCCCTGGGAAAGCACTTTCGCTGCCACTGAAATATTCAGCAACATCGAATTTGTGTTAGGTGCCAGCGGTCACATTGCCGGTGTTATCAACCCAGCTTCCAAAAACCGTCGCAACTTTTGGATCGGCGGCGAGACTGGAAAAGGCACGCAACAGTGGCTGGACAGCTCCGAGAAAGTTGACGGCAGCTGGTGGAACCACTGGAACGCATGGCTAAACAAGCGTGGCGGTAAGCAGGTGGCAGCACCAGAAATTGGCTCGAAGAAGTTCACTGCACTAGAAGCAGCTCCTGGTAGCTTTGTTAAAGAACGTATCGTTTAACAGCCACTTATGCTGATAAAAAGGGTCTCTGATGAGACCCTTTTTTTATACTCAGCTTTATCCTCGTAGTCGCTGCCAGCCCGTTACAGTAAACTTAATCACCTACCAATCTGAGCACTCAAAAATCCTCACATAAACCAAACACCCGGCACAGCAAAGCATTTCAAAATGGCCACATCGTCAAACTAATACGGGATAGTCAAAAAACCACTCTGCCATTTCAGTTCACAGCAAAAACCAACCGTTTCTAACAATGGATTGATCACACCTAAATGATAGAGATTCCAGACGGTAACCATTCATATAGTTTTCGCAATGAAGTCAGAGCCATTCTGAAACTCGGTTTACCCATTATCGCAACGCAAATGTCCCTGGCCGCCATGGGTTTTATCGATACCTTGATGGCCGCTCGATATGCGGACAACGATCTCGCTGCCATAGCCATCGGGACCAGCCTGTGGATGCCCCTTCTGCTGGCTATGAGCGGCATTCTGATGGCCACAACCCCAATCGTCGCCCAGGCCTTTGGCGCCCGCCAATATCAGCGGATTCGCAGTTCTATACAGCAAGCACTGTGGCTAGCATCAATACTAGGCGTCATCGCTGCCATCCTACTCTGGCAGGCGCCTCCGATTTTTCAAGCGATGTCGGTTGACGCACCTGTCGCAAACATCAGTGCGGCCTACCTACAGGCGATCTCCTGGGGCCTTCCCGCTGCAGCCATTTATCAAGTACTTCGCAGCAGCAATGAAGCGCTCCACCAAGCCAAGCCCATTATGTACATCAGCCTAGTGGCCTTGATCTGTAATATTCCTCTCAATTACCTGCTAATTCATGGCAAAGCCGGATTACCAGAAATGGGAGGAGAAGGCTGTGGATGGGCGACTGCCATAGTGATGTGGATTCAAGTCGTTATGCTGTGGCTATATAGCTGCAGAAGCCAAACCTTTAGCCGTTTTAAATTTTGGATGGACTGGCAAACACCCAAGAAAGCCCATCAAGCCGAAATACTATGGCTCGGCGTTCCCATCGGCATATCCCTTTTTATCGAAGCCAGCATGTTTGCCTTTATTGCGTTATTTCTTGCGCCTCTAGGCACTAAAACAGTCGCCGCCCATCAGATCACCATATCCTTCACCACACTGGTATTTATGATTCCCCTCAGCCTATCCATGGCGATGACCATCAGAACCAGTTATGCCATCGGCATGGGAAAACCACTGTATGCACGTTTTATCTGCAAATCAGGGATAAAACTGGCAGTCCTAATAGCGTCAGTCACAGCCAGCGCAATGTTTTTATTCTCAGAACAAATAGCGACGATGTACACCAATAGCATCGAGATTACGAGCATTGCTACGGAATTACTGTTTTTGGCGTGTATTTTTCAATTCTCGGATGCTATTCAGGTTAATTCAGCCGGAGCACTACGCGGCTATAAAGACACTCGCATCCCCCTGCTAGCAGTCTTCATCGCTTATTGGATAATTGGACTTCCTTTAGGATACAGCCTAAGCCTAACGGGATTCTGGGGCCCATCATGGGGCGCAAAGGGGTTCTGGACCGGCCTGATTGTAGGCCTCAGCATCGCCGCTACATTACTGGCTTGGCGCATCAACAAGGTGAGTTTGAGCGCCATAAATTCAGCTAATATCACTAATGATAAGACTGACCGGTAGTCTCGGCTCATCGACTGCCAAACTATAATCCATTAACTAAGGGGGCCGGCTTTCATGAGACATTTAGCTCGTCTGATGGCCCCTATGATTTTGCTGATTGTCAGCGGTTGCGAAGACAATTCGGCTGATGCCGTCCTTAGCGATTATGTTGCACGCGTCAGCAACACTCTGGAACAGGACACCGATAACGATGATCCTTACCAGAACCTTGTGGCCTTTCCCCCACGCAGAGAACGACACATAGCCATCACCGAGCTGCGGGCTGGGCTAATGGAAGCGCTGAGCCTCTCCAGCTGCGAGCTGTTACCATTAATCGCAGAACGAAACAGCTCACTGGGTAAAGTGATGAAACCCTCAACACTGCTACGCTATGAACTGCGCTTTTTCGAACGACTGGAGTCCTGCTATCGTCGTTACCAAAACAGCACTTCTGAGAACCCTGGTTTTTTGCATCTACTAACAGAAACTTACCAGCTTAAATCAGCCAATCTGGAAAACTCCCTGTGGAACGGTATCTTTACCAGCGAGGCAATTGAAGGCAATTTCTCCCTATCCAAAGGTCCGATTCCCCTGGCCGGGAACCCGGGTTTCGGCGCCAGCCTTAGAGCATTGAAATTTTTTAACAACCTCGTTGATTCAACGATTCAGTACCGCAACGGAGACCCCTTTCTGCTGCCAAATACTCTGCCAAAGATAGAGCGCCATTACTTCGCCCTGCACCGTTCTGAATACGGCAGTCAGCTAATCAAGTCCCTAGCCCTACTAACCTATCATCTCGAAAAAACCGCTAGCGCGCTAAATAAAGCGCAGTTACGAAGACCGCTATGCTTCAGCGGCAAACCAACAGAAAAAGCGAAAATTTTAAATAACATCTTGATTAAATACTATGCGGGAAAGGTCCAGCCCTATATGAGCAGAGTTCAGCGTAATGGCCAGGCTTGGCTCAAGCAAACCAATCTGCTGGTCAACAACGAACGCTTGCCGGTACCCGCTGCGATGCAAAAATACCACGCAGCGGTTTTGGACATGAAGAATCCCGACGCGCCCTGGAGCCGCTATCAGCAGGCGATAAAAACGCATACTCACGCTTGGCAGACGATCTTGCAGCAATGTGGACTTATGCCCGAAAACTAAAGAGATTGGATTCAGCCCTTAGCGAGAGCCTGGTGTTGCTGTTTAG
>JBALWH010000082.1:0-8519 GCA_036960175.1 Motiliproteus sp.
GATACAGATCTCCTGTATCAATTTTAGAAGTGTCCACAAAACTGGGGTAGGACCAAGAGCTGCGACTTTGCGGGCGTCAGCCTGGCGGCATATCTGGTCGAAGGTTCGCTCTGTTTTAGCCTTTCGCATGAGCTAAATTCAATATGAAGGTGGATGCAGGAGGTATCCACCTCTCGAGGGTGATAAGTGATTTGATGGCGTCCGTCTTCTGCTGCGGTGCCCAACGCGGAATTGAGTGCCCTGTGATTGAACAATTGGCTTCGGATAAATGCAGCAATTCAATCATTGACCGCCATCTCAATGCGATTACATCACTGAATGAATCCTAACAAGACGGCTTATCCAAAGTGCGAGGCATGAAAACGCAGATGGTCTTCAATGAAGCTGGCGATAAAATAATAGCTGTGGTCGTAACCGTCGTGGCGGCGTAGTTGCAGGGGATAATCGCTAGCTATCGCCGCGGTTTCCAGCATCTCCGGTTTCAGCTGCTCGATTAAAAACTCGTCCGCTTCACCCTGATCTACCAAGACAGGGATCTTCTGTGTCGCCTGCTGCATCAGTACGCTGGCATCATAAGCTTGCCAGGAATCGGTATCTCTACCCAGATACGCGGTCAGGGCTTTTCTACCCCAAGGGCTGCTCAGCGGTTTACTGATAGGGCTGAAGGCTGATACCGAGCAATAACGCGCAGGGTTACGAAGGGCGACAATTAAGGCGCCATGCCCACCCATGGAATGACCTGCGATGGCTCGTTGATCGCTGACCGGGAAAGTCGATTCGATCAGTAGTGGTAGTTCGTTGACCACATAATCATACATCCGATAGTGTCGGTTCCAGGGTGCCTCAGTGGCATCAACATAGAAACCCGCGCCTTGACCCAAGTCGTAACCCTTATCATCCGCCACCATCTCACCGCGTGGGCTGGTATCGGGCGCTACGATGGCGATTCCCAGCTCGGCGGCTATGCGCTGAGCTCCTGCCTTTTGCATGAAGTTCTCATCGGTACAGGTCAGCCCAGACAGCCAGTACAGCACTGGTACATTTTGTCCATTGGATGTCTGTGGCGGCAGGTAGATGGAGAAGCGCATCGGGCAATTCAGTGACTCCGAATAATGGCTGTACTGCTTGATCCAACCACCAAAGCTCTTGTTACAGCTTAGATTTTCAATACTCATCAAATTCTTCTCTGTATTCATTGAAGCACTGCCCCAGTACTTAAACGGGGGCAGTGAACCGGATTACTTATCGAAGTGGATAACGGTGCGGATGCTCTTACCTTCATGCATTAGATCGAAAGCGTTGTTAATGTCCTCTAGTCCCATGGTATGGGTGATGAAATGATCCAGCTTGAATTCGCCATTCATGTAACGCTCGACAATATCAGGCAGCTCAGAGCGGCCTTTGACACCACCGAAGGCAGAGCCACGCCAGACACGCCCGGTGACCAGCTGAAACGGACGAGTACTGATCTCCTGGCCTGCACCCGCCACGCCGATCACTACGGATTCTCCCCAGCCCTTGTGGCAGCACTCAAGCGCAGAACGCATCACGTTGACGTTACCGATGCATTCGAAGGAGTAATCAACACCGCCGTCGGTCAATTCAACAATCACGTCCTGGATCGGCTTGTCATAATCTTTCGGGTTGATGCAGTCTGTAGCGCCCAGCTTGCGTGCTAACTCAAACTTGCTGTCGTTAATGTCGATGACTATGATGCGAGCGGCTTTGGCCATAGTGGCTCCGATCACGGCCGATAATCCGATTCCACCCATGCCGAAGATGGCGACGGTGGCCCCTTCTTCTACCTTGGCGGTATTCATCACCGCGCCCATGCCGGTGGTGACGCCGCAGCCCAGTAGACAGACCTCATCTAGCGGGGCTTCCTGATTCACCTTGGCAAGCGAGATCTCGGGCAACACGGTGAACTCGGAGAAGGTTGAGCAGCCCATATAGTGATAGATCGGCTGGCCATCGATGTAGAAACGAGAGGTCCCGTCAGGCATTAGCCCCTTGCCTTGGGTTTCACGGATCTTCTGGCATAGGTTGGTTTTACCGGATTTGCAGAATTTACACTCGCCACACTCGGGTGTGTATAGAGGGATCACATGGTCGCCGACCTGTACGCTGGTCACTCCGTCCCCGATCGCCTCGACTATACCCCCACCTTCGTGGCCCAGAATACAGGGAAAGATCCCTTCTGGATCATCACCCGACAGTGTGAAGGCGTCGGTGTGGCAAACGCCTGTTGCAACAATTCGTACCAACACCTCGCCCTGCTTGGGGGGCATAACATCAACTTCTTCGATAGTTAAAGGTTGTCCCGGACCCCACGCAACGGCCGCTTTCGATTTAATCATTTCAGTCATAATAATTTTCCTGGTTACAAGAGTGGGCATCAGGTGTCGGCGTTGCCGCCGTGATGTTGGGACTATTCTATTGATGTTTTTAAAAATGATAATCCGGTAAATTTGTAAAACATTGTTACGTGTGTGTAACAATGGTTGGCGTAAATGGCTAACAAGCCTATTCCTGCTTTGTCAGCGGGGGTCTAAGCGACTAGCTGTATAAAGGACAACTCGATGAGTAACTGGGAAGGGGTAAGCGAATTTGTTGCGGTGGCTGAAACTGGCGGTTTTACCGCAGCGTCGAAACGCTTGGGCATCTCGACGGCTCAGGTTAGCCGGCAGGTCAGTGCGCTCGAGGCCCGGCTGTCTGCCAAGCTTTTCTATCGTACGACACGCAAAGTTACCCTAACCGAGCTGGGAAACATCTATTACCAGCACTGTAGGCAAGTACTCGATGGCTTGGATGAAGCGGAGCGTGCTGTTACCAATCTGCAGAGCATCCCCACGGGAAAATTATACATCACCGCCCCGGTCACTTATGGCGAAAAAACCATAGCGCCGTTAGTGAACAACTTTGTGGCTAAATATCCTGACCTGGAAGTGCAACTGCATCTGACCAACCAGCAGATAGATCTTGTCGATGAAGGGTGCGACATCGCCATTCGCTTAGGCAAACTCGAAGATTCCAGCATGATTGCCAAGCGTTTAGCATCGCGATCGCAGCATGTTTGCGCCTCACCCGATTACATATCCAGATATGGCGCTCCACATTCACTGTCAGAGCTAGATCGATATAACTGCTTGCAGGGAACGTTGGACTACTGGCGGTTTCAAGAGAAAGGTAAAACTAGACAGATCCGAGTCAGAGGCTCGATCCGCTGCAACAGCGGCCTGGCTCTGTTAGATGCCGCGCTTAAAGGGCTAGGGATCATTCAACTACCCGACTACTATGTGCAATCCTACTTGGCAAACGGTCAGCTGCGCCCCATGTTAGAGAAGTATCAAGAGTCAAATGAAGCGGTGTGGGCTCTTTACCCACAAAACCGGCACCTGTCGCCAAAAGTGCGACTGTTGCTCGACTATTTTCAAGAGTCCCTAGGGTAGGGCTTGGCAAATGCGAACCGTATGCAGATTAAATGCATCGTTTAGCTTCGATCGCTAAGTAACGACTTTATTGCATTTACTGTCTCCCCCGATTCTTCATGAGTATCTGCTTCATATTCGAGGAGCAATTAGCTGATTGACGGATCTGGACCGGCTCAGCTCTGCTTTGTCGATGTGGCTGTAATACCTATCTCTTGGAAGGCAGCAGGGGTATCTGCTAGAAATAGCGTACAGCATTTTGACCTCCAAGCATTCCATGAATATGTTTCATAATCTGGCGCCTTGGTAGAGTAGTTAACGATGGCCGCTAAGTAGATGTTACTGACCAAAGCAGGCGAGACCAGTATGGTCGCTTGCTGCGACAAAACGGTCACATTGTCTTTGAGCAGGGTGGGGGTATTAAAAATCGGCTAAGGATACCTGAAAGGGATAGCACCCTTAGCCATGAATCGCATTAAAAATTGAAAGTTAGGCCTACTGAAATCATATCGACTTCTTCTTCCTCGAGTTCATATCGTTCAAACTCGGCTCGCAGGGAGGCTTTCTGCATATTATATGCAGCTCCAACACCATAAACTAAGTCAGTGCCATCATCACTACCAGATAGACCTACATTTGAGCTGGCTTCAGCATCCCAGGCATGAAAACCCGCTTTGGCAAAAAGCTCTATATTTGTATTGAGCGGGATAATACCCATCAGAGCAACACCAAGAGTATCGCTCTCAATCTTCGCAAAATTAGCCCCTGAAGATACGGTAGCTTCACCAAGGTCAGTATAAAAAACCTCTACAGCGATATTGTCGTTATAGCGATACCCACCAAAAATCTTAAAACCAGTGTCCGTATCATCCAATGATACACCCGCTGTTGCTAGCGCTGCCTTATCTGCTGACGATACTTCTAGCTCTGTTTGTCCAAAACTGCCACCGATATAGCCACCAGCTGCATTTGCAACAGTAGGTAAGAAAGTTGCACAGACGACTACAGCTAATAACTTCTTAATCATGGAAAATCCTTTTTAAATTCGGCCACATTAGGGAAAGACCACACCTTATAGATGGCTATATTTCGGTGCAATAGGAAAAACTCTTATTTTTTTATGCCTCACTCAAAAATAATGTTTGTACTTAAGGTGCAGGACTTTCTAGAGCAGTGCCTCAAGATCAAACTGTGGCTGCTCTGTAGATGAAAGCGCCCGCGTGAACTCTTGGTGCCTATAGGTGATAGATCCTTCACCTTGAAGGTCGCTTGGCTGCGATTTAGACGACATGGTGGGAACGGCGATAATGATCCTTGATTACCGTTCCAACCACTGTGGGTCTACAGTTGCCTTTTGGTTCTCGCGAAGCTCAGCAAAATCGCTATCTAGCGCAAGTAGTTCATCAACAATATTTGGCGTTTCGATTTGATGTAGCGTCCGATAGCGGACCTCCAAACCACGATACGCTTGGACTAGCCTTCGGCATTCATCCTGATGTGCATCGCAATCAAGCCCCTTGTGGACAGCAGTCAGGAGTGCGGCTACAAGTATTCCTATACCCATCCAAATCGAGCTGGTCGTTCTAAACAAAGCAGAGCCTGCGACAACTCCGAGCAAAGAAGGTACAAGTACGGTGATCCAGTTTGTCTTGGAAAAGAACCGCAGTCGGCTATCAAAAAAGACTGCTCGTTCACCACACTCGGCTTCGCGCTCTGCCGCGATGTTTCGGTAATCGTCCGGCATAGTGCAAGTAACTCCGATGGTCAGCCCCAGGCAGTATAGGTTATAGGGCGTTTAAGTAGGCAGCATGACCCACTAACTGCATCTTCTGCTTGCCCAACAGCGATCTTAGTGGGGAACAGAGCGCTAATCACTTATTTTTCTGGGTGACGGATGGTCGCTTGCTGCGACTTTGCAGACACCTGCTGCTCGATGAGCCAGGCGGCAGAAGTCGGCCCAGGCTATGTGAAAATAAAACCAGATGGTGAGCACAGCCGATCAAAATCCATATTTTGAGCTTGAGTACATACCGTTTATCTATTGTCGCTTGGATCACTCCACATTCAATTCTTCCTTCGCCCAGACGGACGCTACCCGGGCGTTAGATACTCTTGGGATTTTTAATGATTGTCTTATTCATTGATTTACTCGCCTGAATCGATAAAGTTTTTCAGAATATAGGCGATACTATCAACAGATATCGGCATTTCGTCATTGATGGTACAAGGACGCATTATGGATTGTATCAGCTTGCGCTTATCACTAGATCAACAGTTCGTCGAAGCGGTATTGGCGCCGATAACTGCTCCGCTGCCTCTTGATGAGTCGGCCCTGCTATTACTGCTAGCCAAGTCTCAATTCAGTCAATGCAAACCGTCGGATGATGCGATTCGGGCGTTGATTGAAGCCGCCACTCACCTCCCCGCAGCAGATATGTCACCGCCAGTACAGGTCTTTAATCTGGCTCAGCGATTGGACTCGGTGCTTGAACTCTTTGTCAGTGACAATCTAATGTCGTGTGAAGCCCGGATTACGACGGGCTATGGCGGAAAACCGATCAACGCAACGACATTCAAGCAGGCGCTGAGCGACAGCGGCGTCTGTAAGGGAATCGATACGGAGGTCGCATCGGCGTTGATGAAGCAGGCTTACAGTGCTGTGCCTGGGTCTCTGCACAAAGCCACCATCGCCAAGGGACTGGCAGCGGTCAACGGTGATAATGGACGCTGGGTCTCGGATCTTGACGCGATTCACCAGCGCATACACAACCCGCAGAGTCGAGAGGATGGCGGCGTTGATATGCTCGACTTCGGTGAAATTCTGAGCGTTAAATCGGGATTGTCTCTGATGCATCTCGAAGCACCGACAACGGGTACTCCGGGCTTTACAGTCACCGGTGAAGTCCTGCCTGCTACACCAGGAACAAAAGCGATATTTGTCACCGCCGACGGTGTTGAACTGGCTTCGGATCAACGCCATATCCTGGCGACCCGGTCTGGTATGCCGGTCGAACTCCCCGGTGGTGTTCGGGTCGATAATGTCTATCAAGTCAAGCAGGTTGACCTAGCGTCGGGGCATGTCGAGTTTGATGGCTGCGTAATTGTCCACGGCGATGTCTGCGAGATGATGAAGGTGGTGGCTACCGGCGATGTAATGGTGGGCGGTTCGGTGCAATCAGCCCGGATCGAATCCGGTGGTGATTTGATCGTGCGCAAGGGGGTGGTGGGTCATCAGCGAACCGACGATGACCAGCATTTTAATAGCGGAGACCTGACGTGTGAACTTTTTGCACAGGGACGTATGCAGCTCGGCTTGGCCCAATATGCTCGGCTTGAAGCGGAGCAGGGCATTTATGTCGATAAGGAGTTACTGCACTGTGTGAGCCGTGCCGCCACGGAGCTGGTGATCGGCAAGAAAGGTGATCGTAACAGCAAATTGTTCGGCGGCATCACTCGGGCGGGTGAGCGAGTGGTCTGCGGTAGCTACGGCACCGGTGCGTTTGTGCCGACTGAGATCGAGCTTAAGCCCGATACCCGCGGAATCGATCAACAGGCCGAACAGCTGGTCGAAGCGGGTACACTGAAGCAGCAGCAACTCCAACAGATCAAAGCGTCTTTGCCCCAGCTCTCTGCACTGCCGAAAACGCCTGAGAACAAGAAAAACTACAACATGGCACTCAAGCAGAGTACCGACGTTGGTAACGACGCGGTGGCGCTGGACCTGCAGCACAAGGCTTTGCTAGAGCAGAAAAAAGCGCTGTTAGCCAATGCCTTGCTGATTGCTCGTGGAACCATTTACCCAGGAGTGTCGGTGGTGATCGCACCATACCACCATAAGACCCATGTCGAACATCAGGGGGGCGGAATCCTGTTTCAGCAAGGTGAAGTCAGGTATGACCCTAGCTTAACGGAGTAGCTAGCCGGACAGTATCGCATCGGCGCAGTATCGGAATAACTCCTATGGTCGTTGGTTAGAAGCTAATGATCTTCCCCGCTCAGAATGGACACCTACCTAAACATTTTCTATTTGCCGATTCCTGTAAATTCCAGAGGCTTCTTTGAGCCGACTCTTGCCGCTCGCAGAAGCCAGATCAAACCAATTAAAATGACTCAAATTGGCGAAAGATGATGATTATTCAAGCCTAAAGACAATAACTACTTGAGGCCAGCAGCCTTGAGTATATTGTGAACCGAAGTCCGCCCAAGACAGGTACTGGTCACTATTGCGGTTTGCTTGGTGCCCTTTTTGAACAGTTCAATGACCTGATTCTTTTTCTCGTCAGACAATGGCGCTTTGTCTTTGTCTTTGTACTTGCCAGCGGCCTTGGCCTTGGCGATCCCTTCTAGCTGACGCTCTTTGCGTAGGTAGGTCTCGAACTCGGCAAATACACCCAACATATCAAGGAGTGTTTTACCGGCGGCAGTGCTGGTGTCGATCGGTTGTGCCGCCGCCTGCAGGTGAATGCCTCGATTCTTAAGGTCGTAAATGATCTCTTGCAGATCCTTCATACTCCGGGCTAGGCGATCGATGCAAGTGATCAATAGCGTGTCTCCTTCACGCAGAAAGCTCAGTAGGTTATACCCTACGCCAATCTGCGAGTATCCATTAAGTGCACTTTACACACGAATCACTAAGCGAACAGCATCTCGACCCCAGAAACCCAAGACTAAAGCATGATAGATCACCGCGTAAAGCATTTATAAAATCCTGACAATTTGAACGGAATTCCCCTGGAAAATCAGCATTCATTGAGCACCACAGCCGACAGGAAGCACACTCCTGCTGATGCAAGAATGTCGAAGCTCAAATTTCGTAGTTTGTGTGGCCGCTTTGTAGATACACCTCCCGATACAGATCTCCTGTATCAATTTTAGAAGTGTCCACAAAACTGGGGTAGGACCACATTGCCGCCGCACGCGGTAGACCAAGAAGTCCCAGTTTGAGTGGGATTTTTTGGTCTACCTGTCGCAGGGGTTGTAGGTCCTTCTGCTAGTTGGGGGTCTCAGCATGAAATCTTATTGTTCGCCCGCACTGAGTGCGAGCCGGAGCGTCGAGAACGTCATGGTCGGTTTAGCGACACCCATGCTATC
>JBALWH010000010.1:0-108650 GCA_036960175.1 Motiliproteus sp.
CTCCATCTTTCAATAAAGGATAGTGTGTTGCGTTGACCAGTTGAGACCACAAGATAAAGTGCCCACGTGATCGCTCGTTAGGTGCAGCTGAGCGCTCTTGCTGCTCGATGGTTGCTTACTGCGACATAGCAGATATCTATGACATTCCAAACAATGTAGCAGTAGTCGGTACAAAGTAATCATTCCTAGTATTACAGCCTGATGTCAAAAGGGTAATCTTCCTCAATCTTGATCAATATTCCTTCACTATAAAGGAATTTCTTCTAATTCTGACTACAGTTACATAACCGATAATTGCGGTTGGTTATTTGCTGTCCCAGCCTTCGATTAAATTTCTCATTGATAGAAAATAGGAGAGAAGCTATGAATGGTGAGCAATGTTATCAGGGCAGCTGTTTTTGCGGAGCTGTCCAAATTAGAGTGTGCGGCGAACCTCAGGGTATGGGCTATTGCCATTGCCAATCCTGTCGACATTGGTCGGCTTCACCGGTTAATGCTTTCACTCTGTGGAAACCTGAGCAGGTAAAAGTTCTAAAAGGGGAAGAGCAGATCGCCAGCTATAACAAGACAGCCAACAGCTACCGAAAGTGGTGCAAAACCTGTGGAGGTCACATATTTACTGAACATCCTGGCATGGGGCTTATCGACGTATTTGCAGCCGTTATTCCTGACTTCCCTTATGAAGCCGGCGTGCATGTGCACTATCAGGAGCACCGGTTAGTGATAAAAGACGGGGTAACTAAATTGAAGGATGTGCCTGCAGAACTGGGCGGCTCTGGCGAGATTATCGAAGAGTGATTACAGCACTAGGCAAACAAGGAAGAACACTATGGTAAAGGTATCGATCACACAGAAACCTCCTGTTCTATTGAACCTAGCGGCCTCAATATCCCAGGCAATAGAGACGATAGAAGAGGCTGCTAACAATGGAGCGAAACTAATCGTATTTCCGGAAGCCTACCTGCCTGGCTACCCGACTTGGATATGGCGCCTCAGACCTGGAGGCGACATAGAGCTAGGCAACGAGATTCATGCCAAGCTGATAGCCAATGCTATCGATCTTAAGGCTGGCGACTTAGACCCTATTCGCGAGGCTGCCGCCAAACATCAGATCGTCGTGGTCATGGGGGCACATGAGCTAGAATCTGAATTCAGTGGGTCCACTCTATTCAATTCGCTATTCGTGATTGACGCCGATGGTAGTTTGCTCAATCGACACCGCAAACTAATGCCGACCAACCCCGAGAGAATGGTATGGGGGATGGGCGATGCTTCGGGATTGAAGGTTGTTGAGACCGCAGTAGGACGAATAGGTTGCCTAATCAGTTGGGAAAGCTATATGCCGCTGGCCAGATTTTCTCTCTATAGCCAGGATATTGATTTGTATATCGCTCCGACTTGGGATAACGGTGAAACTTGGGTTGCCTCTATGAATCATATTGCAAGAGAAGGTGGCTGCTGGGTATTGAGCACTGCAACAGCTATATCAGGGAGTGACATACCTGATGATTTTCCTGGCAAGTCTCAGTTGTTCGATAGTGATGACTGGATAAACACTGGAGGAGCCGTAGTAGTAAAGCCCTTTGGGGGAATAGTTGCTGGACCACTGTATAAAGAGAAGAGCATTCTTTATGCCGATATTGATCTGGAAGCAGCTAAAAATGCCAGAAAATCTCTAGATGTTGCTGGTCACTATGGGCGTCCAGATATTTTTCAGTTGGATGTTAATCGCCGTTCATTTCCACCCGTGTCCTTTCAAGATGACCAGACGTAGCTAATGCCACGCAGCTTAACGTTATGGCCGCTTTGTGTTGGCTGCTGCCGCTCAACGATCCTCAAGCCTCGTAGCCTGTTTGGCCGCTCTGTAGATGAAAGCGCCCGTGTAAAACGCTTGGTGGGATTGCCGATCGCTCATCCTCTCGGTGGTCGCTTGTTGCGACAAAGGAGCTATTCTCTCCGCTATCTCCAGGCGGCAGCGGTCGCCCCCAAACGGACTCCCTGGCTCGTTTGTTGTCCACCTGAAATCTGCTAAATGTCTTCGACAGTAGAGTCAGGATAGGGGTTATGTCAGGCTGCATAAAGGAACAATTAGGCTCAGCCATCGCGGCAGCACCTTTTCCCTAGTTTCCCCTGCAAATCGTGAATTATTCACGTTTTTCGAATACGGCTCTTGAAGCGTATAAATACAGAGGAAATTACAATGTTATCGGTTATTTATGTTTCATTCTCAGATTTCCTGGAGGTCTTTAAATGTAATTAAGAAACGAAGGAAAACACAGATAGGTATTGGGTACGGGTAGTTCACAGCTCGACAATAAATACTTTATAGATAAATATGTCTACAACTGCCCTTTCTGAAAAATAGGAAATCGTATACTGCTCCTAATCAAAAGGGTCCGCCTGACCCTTTTGATTCCGGAATACGAAGAAAGATATGCCTGCATTTAAATCGTCCGTGTTATTGGGGAAAGATCAGAGGAAATTAAAATAACCACTTTCCCTTTTATCCTTTAATTCAAGCTTACTTCAAACACAATATTGAAAGGCGTTTCTGTCGCGCGGCGCGTGCTTGAAAAACCAGCACTTTGCATAACTTCAGATAATCGTTTTTCACCGGCTTGTGCGCCAAGTGCAAGGCCTACTTCCTGCGATAATGAGCAAGGTGTACAGACCGCCGTTGAGGCCGCGTAATACAATCGACTGACAGGGTTAATATTCTCATTAACAGTATCATTGGCGGCAGGCTCAACTAATAATACGCTGCCGTCGATTTTTAATGATTGCTGCGCATGCTGCGCTGCACCGACTGGATCACCCATGTCATGCAGACAATCCATAAAACAGATTAGATCAAAGTTACTCTCATCATAACCTTTTGCACTGGCTACTTCGAAATGAATGTTGTCACTGACACCCGCTTCTATTGCGCGTTGTTTTGCTGTTTCGATTGATTCTTTGTGGGTATCAAAGCCATAGAATTGTGTGTTTGGGTATGCCTTTGCCATAACGATAGTTGAAGCCCCGTGGCCACAACCTACATCTGCCACTTTTGCGCCAGATTTAAGTTTTTCTTCAACACCATTGAGTGACTGAATCCAGCTTGTAGTCAGGTGCGCTTTATACCCTGGCCGAAATAATGACTCACTGCCACAAAACAAATGGTGGTGATGGTCAGACCATGCGATGCCTTCACCGGTTTTAAATACATGGCTCACCTTGTCTTCATCCAGCCATAATGATGACGCGACATCTAAAGCAGGCACTAGAAACATAGGGCTTTCATCATCGGCCAGCACCGGGATGTGTGCATCTGGCATGCTATAGGTATTGCTGTCTGTATCATGCATTAGGTAACCACCGGCTGTCTGATTATTTAACCATTCACGGACATAACGTTCGTGTGTGTTTGTTTTATCGGCCAGTTGTTGTGAGCTGATGGCTCCGGCACCCGCCATTGCTTTGTATAACCCCAACTTGTGACCAATGTTAGTCATGACACCCGAAAATGTGGCACTGATGTCAGTTACTACTTGTCCAGCAAATGCTTCGACTTTTGCCATATCTAGCTCGTTCATGATGTTCTCCTGTTATATTTTAAAATTTATTAATATGTAGTTAGTTAATCGCTCAAGCCGTTTCTTGAGTTTGTGCTTCATACCATTCATAGCGACTAAACTGATCGTCTAGTGGGATACCAATCATATTGCCGGCATAGTTGCTGAATATTTTTACACAGATACCCAGGATGACTTCGAGTGCATTAGCGGGTGTGTAACCGGCACTAAAAAAATCATTTAACTGCTGGTTATTGATGCTGCCTTTGCTGTTTACCATGAGACGGGTAAACTGATTAAGTGATTCCAGTTTTGGCTGTTTTATTGCCTGATTATTTCGGACAGCATCTATAATCTTACTATCGACCTCTTGTATATTGGCAAAAGCAGTGTGCCCCGCAACGCAATAACCACACTGGTTTTCGACGCTGGCAGCGGTTTGTATGATTTCTCGTTCTGTTGCATCAAATGAGGATTCTCCCAGTTGTTGGTTTAACTGGATAAAGGCTCGCAATGAGGCTTCAGATTCTGCAAGAACTGCAAATATGTTCGGTACAAATCCAATCATGTCTTCTACAGCGTATAGAAGGTTGTCTGTAGGTGGCGTTGCGGTTTCGGCCACGTATATTTTATATGGTTTCATAAATCACCTTTCTAGTTGCATTGTGCCGATAGCGGTATGTCTATCGATGGCTAAATGATAGAAATCGATGGCTTAAACTGATACTGCGTAATCTGTAGTAAGGCACTACACAATCTGTAGTAAGGCACTACGTTTTTTAAAGTTAGCCTTACGTTACAATCTACCTGGTGATAGAGAAAAGGTGATAACGATGGAATATGGACAGTTTTGCCCCATAGCCAAGGCCACTGAAGTGCTTGGCGAAAAATGGACCATTCTTATCGTGCGCGAGTTATTGATGGGTAGCACACGCTTTAGTGCGCTGCAGAGAGGATTAAGTCTGATTTCACCGACTATGCTCTCGAAAAGGCTCGATTCACTTGAGACACAAGGTCTGATAATAAAAAAGAAAGTCCCTAACCAAAAAGGCTACGAGTATTTTCCAACTCGCTCGTGTGAGGAGCTGTTACCCATTATTAAAACTCTAGGTGACTGGGGTATGCGCTGGGCCAGAGCGAACCTCCCGAATAAAGATTGTGATGTAGAGTTGTTGATGCTTTATTTAAAACGCAGCATCAATTCAAAAAATCTACCTGGCACAGAAAGCACGATACGATTCAAATTTATCGACCTTGAAGAGCACGCAACCTGGTGGATAGTGATTGAAGGCGAAGAAGTTGATATATGCAATACTGATCCCGGAAAAGATGTCGATGTGTATTTTACCTGTAATGTAAAAACCATGGTGCAGATATGGATGGGTGATACCAATTACCGGCAATCAGTAGCTAATGGCAGTTTGAAAATTGTTGGCCCTACAGCATTGACCAATAATATAGGGGCTTGGATGGAAGTAAGCATCTTCGCTGATATGAAGCCTGCTAGTGAAATTCAAAACCAGTAAGACAGGACATAATTAACGATATGACAAAACAACAGAAACATACTAGAACGCTTTGCATGATGATAAATTAAAGGGCAGCGTCCCCTTTAATAAGAAGGTAATGTCGAGCCTTAATAAGGCTAAGATACAAAGCTCTAATCGGGTAGCCGAGGGTCTCTAACCCTCAGTCCCCACAACACCCTGAATGCGGTTCTGCACAGGGCATTTCACTTAGAATAGTGAAGCCTGTTCATCCATCATGTGCGTATGTGGTTGACCCTGAATGCTTGCGCACCCACGGCAGCTTTGTGCTGTGGATTCAACTGATCACCGCAACAACTAACTCAGCCATAGCCTTTTTATAGGCAGAGGCTTGGCCATTATGAGCGACTAAAACGCTGTTTCAGTCTCCTCCTGAGTCTTGAATTAGGGGGTGGCGTTAACTCTGGATTTCGGTAATGACCCGGGTTTTAACCGAGTTGGCGATAAAGCATTCATCATGGGAAGCATGATGCATATCTTCCAGCTCTGCCGGCGTAGGAATAGTAGCGCCGGAAAAATCCACTTTCGGCCGCAAGCGTACCTCTGTCATGGCCAGCTTGCCTTGGTCATTCTTTGCCATCAGGCCAAGGGCGTTATCGGTGTACTGGTCGACCACAAATCCTCGGCGGGCTGCCAGGTAAAGAAAGAACAGCATGTGGCAACTGGATAGCGCGGCCACAAAGGCTTCTTCCGGATCGACATTTTCTGCTACTGAATAAGGCAGCGGCACAATATGAGGAGAAGACGATGCCGGTACCCGCACGCCGCCATCAAAGAGCCATTCATGACCACGGCTATAGCGGTTGCTGAGGAAATCCTGATCGCCTCGTTGCCATTGCACAGTAGCGCTGTATTCGGACATGTTGTGCTCCTGATAGGGGGTGACTGGAAGTATTGTCAATTCAGTCGAAGTTGTCGAATGGCAGGGGGGGATTTACCGATTTTCTATGATTCAATGACTTACTTTTAGTCGATATATGGTCAAAATGTAAACAGGTGTGTGAATTGATACTCGTCAAGGATGAGATTTTCCTGCGGCGTAATCTGAGCCTGTAACAAAAGTTTACTTGATTCGAAATGTCCCGGTAATAATTGTCGCCCAATCTTGGGTTGGTCTTTTAGCAACCGGAGGAGTGAAGGAAAATGAAAACCTATGTTGTTTATCTTTTAGTAGCTGTGGCCTGTTTGGGTTTATTTTCCATATTGAAAGACCTTGAAATCGGGTTGCTTTCTGCGATGGTAATCTCAGCCGCGTCTATAGGCTGTTCCTATATTCTGGTCGAGATGGCTTATAAGTTGGGGTCGGTATCATCCTTTGAAGAAGCAAGCTTAGGTAGCTGACTTCGGATAATGGATAAGACCCAAAATCGGGTCTGTGCTTTTAGTGTGTTATTCGTTTGAAATAGTGCCGGAAAATAGTCGCTTGATGCATCGATGACTCGCGTCACAGCGCTAAGTAACTATCTTTCGGCAAATAAATCTAAGGGTTCTTTCGGTCCTCCCTTTCTGTTTATCGACTTAGTCCTTTTCGTCTAATTTTTCAGTAACTGCCGAATCTCTGGAATACAGGATCCGCAGTTTGTTCCTGCCTTCAGGGCGCATCCCACCGCTTCCGTGCTATCCAGCTTTTGTTCTGCAATAGCGTTGAGAATCGTATTGCGGCCAACGCCAAAACAGGCGCAGACCACCGGGCCGGTATCGGCGGCCCCCGCCGGTGGTTTACCACTGAGCAGCTGACGACGTTCGACGTCTTCGAGCTGTTCGCTGGCAAATAAACTGGCTAGCCAATCTCGTTCAGGGAGTGCCGAAGATGGGCCGATAATCAGCAGTGATTGTAGGCGGCCATCGTCTATTCGAGCGGCGCGAAAACGCTGTTGATTGTTATCCTGGTACTCCAGCAGATCACCTTTTTCCCCAAGTAAACTAAGCAGTTCAGTCCAGTTGGCGTCGTCGTTGCTATCCGCCAATTCATAGCGATGATGATCAACGCCGGTGCTGCGAACCCGGTATTCGACTCCCTCTAAGCGGGAGTCCTGCAAGCGTTGACGGCTTAGCAAAAAGCCAAACCATTTGCCTTGGTATGGGGCTATGGAAGTGGGTGTGTGCTTACTTTCAGGCTGCCCGGAAACAGGGTCGACCACCGGATTAACCAGCGGCCCCATGCGCCCCTGGCTGGAAAATTGTGCGGTCCAGTGCATCGGTACGAACAATTGTCCACGGCCAATGCTATCGGTAATACGCACTCGGGCGAGCATGCTGCCCCAATGGCTTTGCAGTCGCGCGATAGTGCCCTCTTGTAACTGATACCGCTCGGCCTCGGCGGGATGTATTTCGACGAAGGGTTCCGGTAGATGAGCAGATAATTTGGGCGATAGTCCGGTGCGGGTCATGGTATGCCACTGGTCACGGATGCGACCGGTATTCAGTATCAGTGGGTATTGCTGGCTGGTGTTGTTTTCAGGGAAGCGTGGTGTCACCGCGACAAAATTGGCCCTGCGATCCGGGGTAAAGAACCCTCCTTCGCCAAACAGCCGTTGCGTACCAGTGCTTTGTTGATCGGCTTGTTTCAGTACCGGCCACTGAACCGGGTGTAACTGTTCATACTGGCTGCGACTCAGGCCTGCCATACCGGCCAGGTTAAAGTCACGCAGTATGCCTTGTTCGCTGTTTTCGAAGGCGGACAGTCGCGCATGTTCATCAAACACTTCCGCTACATGCTGATAGTTAAAGGCCTCTTCGAAGCCCAGTTTTTGCGCCACACGGCTGATAATCCACCAGTCCGCATGGGCTTCACCGGATCTTGGGTAAATCGCCCGCTGCCGGGAGATACGTCGTTCTGAATTGGTAAGCGTACCGTCCTTCTCGCCCCAGCCCAGTGCCGGGAAGCGGATATGGGCGAAGGGGGTGGTGTCGGTCTCGTTCATGCAGTCGGATTGGATCACCAGTTCGCAGCTTTGCAGAGCGTCACGAACCCGATCGGCGTCCGGCAGGCTGTCCACCGGATTGGTGGCGATAACCCATACCCCTTTGACCTTACCGGTGCCAATGGCCTGAAACAGATCCACCGCTTTTAAACCGGCGCTAGGGGCGAGATTGTTGGTGTTCCAGAAACGGCTGAGTAGATCCCGGTGCGCCGGGTTATCCAGTTCCATATGGGCTGCCAGCTGGTTGGCCAGCCCGCCGACTTCGCGGCCTCCCATGGCATTGGGTTGGCCGGTAAAGGACAGTGGTCCCATGCCGGGTTTGCCGATACGGCCGGTGGCCAGGTGGCAGTTGATAATGGCGTTGACCTTATCGGAACCACTGGAGGACTGGTTGATGCCCTGGCTGAAAGTGGTGACGGTGTTCTCGGTCTGCATAAACCAGCGGTAGAAAGTTTCGACGGACTCGACCTCAAGCCCACATTGTTCCGCCACGGTTTCGATGCTGTCGCTGTGCTCATCAGCGAGAGCAACGGCGGCATCCAGGCCAGTAGTGTGATTGTCGATATAGTTGTGATTGAGAGCATTGTTGCGGGCCAGATAGCTCAACAGGCCGTTAAACAAAAAGGCATCGCTGCCGGGTTTCAGCGCTAGATGCAGATCAGCTATATCGCAGGTGGCGGTGCGTCGCGGATCGATCACCACGGTCTTGCGGCCGGGGTTGGCTTCTTTGGCGGCGCGCATACGCTGGAACAGAATAGGATGGCACCAGGCCGTGTTAGACCCCGTCAGTATTATTAGCTCGGCGTGGTCCAGATCTTCATAGCAGCCAGGCACCGTGTCGCTGCCAAAGGCGCG
Organism: Motiliproteus sp.; assembly: GCA_036960175.1. Taxonomy (GTDB): domain Bacteria; phylum Pseudomonadota; class Gammaproteobacteria; order Pseudomonadales; family Balneatricaceae; genus Motiliproteus. Next base: position 8,881 of record JBALWH010000010.1, read on the forward strand.
CTTATGGCCGGCGACGGTGGAGGACATACAGAGCCGGGAGTTGGTATCGATATTGGCGCTGCCGATAAAGCCTTTCATCAGTTTATTGGCCACGTAATAATCTTCCGTCAGTAACTGGCCGGAACAGTAAATGGCAAAGGCATCGGGGCCATGCTCGTCGATAATCTTGCGAATACGGCTGGCGGTGGTATCTAAGGCGCTATCCCAGTCGACCCGCTGACCGTCCACTTCAGGATGTAATAGCCGGGCCTCTATATCCATGGTTTCATTGAGGTTGGAGCCCTTGGAACAGAGACGGCCGAAATTGGTGGGGTGTTCACTGTCACCCTGAACCTGTAGCGTTTGTGCTTGATCGTCGGCGATTTCGACCCGAATGCCGCAGCCTGTGCCGCAGTAGGCGCAAATGGTATCTACCGTTCTAAGAGGAATCAGTTGCTTCTCTTGAATGGATACACTCATGGGGCATCCTCCGGTTCACGACCAAAGATAAGGCCTTCGCGGAAGCGACTAATATCCTGCTCGTCACGCATTAGTTCGTGGTACCAGGGGCCATCAACGGTATCGCCATAGAGCACGGCACCCACTATGCGGTCATCTGTAATGACCAGTTTTTTATAGATGTTGGCGGCAGGGTCACGCAGGGTGATCAATTCGATATCCTCGCCCTCTTTTTTCGGATTAAGATCATAGTCGCCCATGGAATAAAGACTAATGCCGGACACTTTCAGGCGGGTGGCAGGTTTCAGATAGGTGTAACTGGCTACCCCGTGGGAGGCGAGATGATTTGCGCAGACACGGGCCTGCTCAAACAGCGGTTCTACCAGTCCGAAGGTGACGGCTCGATGCTCGACACATTCGCCCACCGCATAGATGGCCGGATCAAAGGACTGCAGGCAATCACTAACCAGAATGCCCTTGTTACACTCGATGCCGCTATTGTGGGCCAGTTCTATATTGGGACGAATGCCGGTGGCCATCACCACCATATCGGCGGCAAGGATTTCGCCGCTATCCAGCTTGAGAGAAGTGACCTGATGCAGTCCTTGGGCGTCGGTTTTGGTCAGGATGGAGTGAGTATTGACGCCCAGGCGGAACTCAATGCCGCGGCTTTCCAATTCTTGTTGCAGTAGTTGCGCTGCTTCCTGATCCAGTTGGCGATTGAGCGGATAGCGGGCACGGTGAATCACCGTTACTTTCATGCCGCGTTTTGATAATCCGTTAGCGGCTTCTAGCCCCAGCAGACCGGCTCCTATCACCACCGCATGTTGGCCCTCTTCGGAGCGCTCCAGCATTGCTTCCACGTCACGAATGCCACGGAAACAGAGCACGCCCTCAGCATCGCTTCCGGGGACCGGCAGACGGATAGGGTCGGCACCCGTGGCAATCAGCATGCGGTCATAATCGATCTTATCGCCATTGCGAAGCTGCACTTGTTTGTGACGACGGTCGATAAGAATGGCTTCGTATTCGTCGCCGGCCAGCAGCTTGATGCCTTGTTCTTCATACCAGGGGCGATCATGAATCATGATCTCTTCCCGAGTGGTTTCACCGGCCAGCATGGGGGACAGCATGATACGGTTGTAGCTGCCGAAGGGCTCGCGACCGATCACTGTAATCTGATAAGCATCGGGGGCCGCCTGAAGTAATTCTTCAAGGGTACGAATGCTGGCCATGCCGTTACCGATCACCACCAGCTTTAGTGGTGATGGTTGCGTGGGGTCTTGGATCTGTTGGTGTGCTTTAGCCATAGGAATCTCGATGAATAAGCTTACAAACCAGAGGTGTAAACAAAGCTATTCTAAACAAACAATAGCTAATATATGAGTTATGTTAAAGGTCCGCATCATAGCTGATAGTCACTGCTAATGGTTGATCAGGACCTGATAAATGACCTTTTTCTAGCGACGGTGCTAGTGCCAGTAGCGGGTCAGTCTTATGGGCTGCGTTAGAACAGCGCTTGAGAAATGGCCTGTCTGGCGTCCACGGCTAAAGCAGACAGTCAGCAGGCTAAGTATAGTTATTATTGTTTCTACCTAAGTGGCGGCTGGCTAATTGTCAGCCCCGCTTTTCTGCTCCGTCCCTGGAGCTGTCTTGTTTGACATAGATTCATCAGCTTCTTTAGTGCGCGTCCGGTACCACGCCCACCTGGGGCATATCCGCCAGACCAGTGTCCCGAGCATGTTGCTCAAAGCCTTTGTTCTTCCAGAAGAAAGCCCCCGGCATGGTGGTTGGGATGACCAGTACATAGAACAACGCACGACCGACCAGAGCGGTGACCGTCAGTGCCACACACAGCGCCAGCCAGATGAATCCCGATTGCAGCAGCCCCAGGGCGAATGCACCTGCAACCAGAGCCGCTAACAGCATCATGGCGTTGCGGGCCAGATAACTGTTACCAAAGGTGGTGCACTGAACGTAATGGGCAGCGGCACCTTCGCTGGCTTCAGTATTGAGGAAGCGGGCGTGACTCCAAAGTCCGAATCCTTCGACGCCAAGGCCTGCCACTACGGCGATGGCCAGCAGTGACAGCAGACTGCTATCGGCTCCGGCCGCCAGTGCGTAAAGACCCAGCAGCGGTGCACCCAGGGTTAGCAGCGTGCCGTAGAAGGAGGTCAGAACCTGCCAGTGATTCCAGAATGGACGGGCTTTGATGCGATAAATACAGTGCATAAAGTACAGGCCGACCATCCCGGCAACGACAGCGAACACGCCCATGACGGTTGCCAGAGTACTGAACAGCAGCATATCGGTGGCGACAGCCAGCAGGCTGAAGAACATATGTCCGCCCAGTCCGGTGGCAAACAGGGCAATACCCAGCGCCTCACGGCTTAGGGGCGAGTATCTGAGATTGTTGAAACCGCGATAGAAGCGTAGCGGTTTACCCAGATGCAAAGTCGATAGCACTAATACGCCAGCCTGTAACACCAGTAGCAATACTGTGAATGCTACGTAACCCGCAGTCCCGGTGAGGCTATCGAAGCCGGTGAGTCCAAACAGTGACGCCAGGAACAGCAGGCTAAAGGCACCGATCACTGCTTGGGTTACTAGGGTAAAGATCACTAAGGGGTTTTCCCTGGAGCTTAGACGCTGCAGATTCCAGTGTGACTCTTTACCATTTTTTTCATCCACCACGGTGCGGTAGCTACCGTCCTCTTGCTGAAGGTATTTCAATGGCATGGAATCGGTACGGCTCATCTCATCGGGCAGGGTCTTGATCTGCTCGAAGCGAATATTGGGATGGGTGATTTCAGGATCCGGGAAGCCAGGAATCTGTACCTTGGCCTGTTCACGATTTTCCGGGGTGTTTTCGATGACGCCGAAGTTCAGGGCGTTACCCAGACAGGCCGATACACAGGCGGGCTTAAGACCAACTTCCAAACGGTCTACACACATGTTGCACTTGCTTACCTGACCCTTGATCGGGTCCAGCTGTGGTGCATTGTAGGGGCACACCCAGGTGCAGTAGCCGCAGCCAAAACAGGTGTCGGGATCTTGCAGCACGGCGCCGTATTCGGCGTGTTTGGTATAGGCGCGGGTAGGGCAGCCTTTCAGACACACGGGATCATCACAGTGATTACAGGCCATGGAGATATTCAGGCGCTGGTAGGCGGGATAGCTCCCCCCTTCGATATAGCCAACATTGCGGAAGGAAATATGCGCAGGATTATCGTTCTTTTCGCTACAGGCGGCTTCACAGGCGTGACAACCGATGCAGTTATCAGCGGTAAAATGGAAACCGTGCTGCTTGTTACGGTCAGGATTGCATCCCACTTCAGGCACTTCGTTGATATGCATGGGGCGCGCTTCGGGTAATGCCTCAGCAAGCATATCGCCAGAGCGGGCGATCAGATCAACCGAGTCACCGTAGCGGTTGGTATCAGGGATATCTACTGTTGGCAGCTTGGCGTAGTCTCGCTCTTCATCTCGAGGTTGGAAAATGACAGCGCCTTCCTCCGTGGGGTCGTAGAGCTTTACGCCGGGGCCCATGGTATCCAGTTTGTCGCGCATTTTTACCAGTAAATTAGTCATCTCTTCATCCCCCTTAGAACGCTCGTCTTAGTTTGTTTATACGAGCGGCTTCGGCTTGATCCACCAACTCAACACGTACCGAACTCTGCTTGAAGGCCGGTTGGCGCGAGTGCGGGTCCAGAAGTCCGAGGCTGACGCGGTTGACGCAATCGTGGAAGTGGAATGGCACGAACACCATATTGCGCGGCAGGCGCTGGGTCAGTTGCACCATAACCACGGCATCGCCACGACGGGACACCAGACGCACATACTGCTGATGCTTGACGCCCAGTTCGGCGGCGGCGTCGGGGTTCATCTCCATATAGGGCGTGGGGCTGTATTTGTTCTGATTGCCAATCTTGCCGGTACGGGTACGGGTATGGAAATGTTCCACCACCCGGCCACTGTTGAGCCAGAATGGATACTGCTCACAGGGGGTTTCGTTGTTGTCGATAAAATCAAGTGCAATCAGGTTGGCTCGGCCATCAGGAGTCTGGAAGGAGCCGTCGGTGTAAAGCCGCTGATCACCCTTCTCCTGGCCTTCGCGGCAGGGCCATTGCAGACCTTTGGCCGCTTCGATCTTAGCGTGGCTCATACCGGAAATATCCAGGGTACGACCGGCGCCTACAGAGAGTTGTTTCATCTCCTCGAAGGCACCTTCAGGGGTATCGGGGAAATGGATTTTTTCACCGTTGGGGAAGCGTTTAGCCATCTGGTTGAAAATCCAGAAGTCTGACTTGCTGTTCGCCAGTGGCTGGGTCACCTGACGGACGATATTGACGCGACGTTCGGTATTGGTGAAACAGCCTTCCTTTTCGGCCCAGACACCGGCAGGAAAAAATGCGTGGGCGTATTCGGTAGTCTCCACATCTTCATAGGCATCTTGCACCACCAAGAATTCCAGTTTCTCCAGAATCTTGCGGGTACGGGCAGTATTCGGCATCGAGGTCATGGGGTTGGTCGCTACCAGCCACAGGCCCTTGATCTGGCCGCTTTCGATAGCCGGGAAGATATCGGTTTGCGCTAGGCCGCGTTTTTTCGGGAAAAACTCGGGGTCGATGCCCCAAAACTTGCCGATCTCTTCACGGTGTTCTGGTTTTTCCAGCAGTCGATAGCCGGGCAGGCCAGAGCAGGATGACCACTCACGGGTGCCCATGGCGTTACATTGTCCGGTGATGGACAGGCTAGTGCCGCCGGGCTTGCCGATATTGCCGGTGACCAGATTCAGGTTGTTGATATCCACCACACCGTCAGAGCCGTGGGTGCTCTGATTGATGCCCATGGTCCAGATGCTCATGGCGGCATCGGCTTTGGCATAAAGGCGGGCGACGTTGCGGATAGTGTCTTCGTCGATGCCACAGATCTTGGAGGCGCTGACCGGGTCAAATTTTTCTAATACCGCTTCCAGCTCGTCGATGCCTTGAGTGTGAGCCGCGATATAGGCGCGATCTTCCAGCCCTTCCTTGAGAATGACATGCATCAGGCTGTTGATCAGTACCACGTCAGTGCCGGGGGTGATGGGCAGATGAATATCGGCGAACTGAGCCAGCATGGTGACTCGTGGATCAACCACGATCAGCGGGAATTTACGCTGCTCACGGGCTTCCTTCAGACGCCAGTAAATGACCGGATGTTGTTCCGGCAGGTTGGAGCCGAAGGCGATCAGGCAGTCGGTGTGTTCGAAATCTTCGTAGCAGCCGGGAGGGCCATCGGAGCCGAACGAGCGCTTATAGCCGGATACCGCCGAGGCCATGCACAGGGTGGTGTTGCCGTCGTAGTTGTTGGAGCCGATACAGCCACGGGCCAGTTTACCCAGGGTGTAGAATTCTTCGGTGAGGAGCTGTCCGGTAGACACAATAGCAAAGGCATCGCGGCCGTGAGTCTCTTGGATACGCTGAATCTCAGAGGCGGTTTTATCCATGGCTGCATCCCAGGACACTTTCTGGTAAGGCTCATGGATCTTATCCCGTAATAGAGGCTCGGTGCCGCGGCCGGCGGATTCAAACAGTTCATGCTCGAAGATGCCTTTGATACAGAGTTTTCCGCGATTGACGTCAGCACCGGCAGCGCCACGAGCGGAAACCGGGCGGCCTTCCTCGTTGATGCCTACCTGAATGGAACAGCCGGTGGAGCAGTATCCACAGGTGGTGTACTTCCACTCTTTGACCTTCTTGTCAGCAATGCGTATCGGTTTTCTATCGGTACGTCCAAATAACATTTCGGCTTCACCCTGTTTATCCAAATCTTTGTAATAAAACGTATTGTTTTCTTATCGGTGATAAGCAGGTGGCCAGAGTTATTGTTTTAGTGGCTGGTCACCTGGTGCTATGGGTTGGTGCTAAGCAGCGATCTCGACCAGACCTTCCTTCAGGCGTACCTGATAGGTGGGTACGCTAAGCGCTTCATCTTCTTTGCAAGCTCCGCTTTCCAGGCAGTAGTGGTGCTTGTAGAGAGGGGATGCGACGCTGATCACGCCATCTAGGTCTGCGATCAGACCACGGGATAAAACGTTAGCTTGACCGGCGGGATCGAAGTTACCAACGGCATATAGCGCATCGTTGTTAGCCAGGCGAAATACAGCAACCTGCTTGCCGTTTACCAGCGCGCAAACGCCAGTATTGGGGGCGATATCCTGTAATTTGCAGATTGAAGTCCAGTGAGTTGATTGAGTCATGATTATTCTCCTTAAACGCTAATGTTTAGCTGGCCTTGGCGATCAGTTGGCTTTTTTCAGCTTCATTAGCTGGACGGATCTGCTCGCGTTCTTCAACGAACACGACATTGGTGTCGGTGGCATCGGTGTTGATGAAGTGGCTGAAGCGCTTCAGTTTTTCTGGATTCTCCAGAGTTGTGGTCCATTCACACTGGTAGTTGCCGATGTTGGAGGCCATTTCGGCTTCCAGTTCTTCGCCTAGTCCCAGGCTGTCATTGATAATGACGTCTTTGAGGTAGTCCATGCCGCCTTCGAGGTTGTCAAACCACACCGAGGTGCGCTGCAGACGATCGGCAGTACGGATATAGAACATTAGGAAACGATCGATATATTTGATCAGGGTTTCTTTATCCAGATCGGTAGCAAACAAGTCAGCGTGGCGGGGTTTCATGCCACCGTTACCACAGACATACATGTTCCAGCCGTTTTCGGTGGCGATAATGCCCACGTCTTTGCACTGAGCTTCGGCACACTCGCGAGTACAGCCAGAGACGCCAAACTTGATTTTATGAGGTGAGCGCAGACCTTTGTAGCGGTCCTCCACTTCGATGGCGAGGCCAACGCTGTCAGCGACACCGTAACGACACCAAGTGCTGCCGACACAGGATTTAACCGTACGTAGTGATTTACCGTAGGCGTGACCGGTTTCAAAGCCGGCATCGACTAGTTTTTTCCAGATTGGCGGTAGTTCATGTAGCTGAGCACCGAATAGATCGATACGCTGGCCGCCGGTGATCTTGGTGTAAAGGCCATATTCTTTCGCCACTTCACCCAAGACAATCAGCTTGTCAGCGGTGATCTCACCACCTGCAACACGTGGGACTACAGAATACGTGCCGTCTTTCTGCATATTACCCAGATAGATATCGTTGGTGTCCTGCAGGCCAATATGCTCATCTTTCAGTACGTAGTCATTCCAGCAGCTGGCCATGATATTGGCGACGGCAGGCTTGCAGATTTCACAGCCGTGACCGCTACCGTGCTTGTCCAACAGCTCCGCGAAGGACTTGATGTTGCCAACGCGTACCAAGTGATAGATCTCCTGGCGGGTGTTAGGGAAGTGCTCGCAAAGGTCGCGATTCACTTCAACACCGCGCTCTTCCAGTTCATGGTTAACCAAGCTGGTCAGTAGCGCAGCACAGCCACCACAACCGGTGGCGGCCTTGGTTTCTGTCTTAACATCGCCAACCGAGCAGCAGCCAGCGTCCATGGAGGCACGGATATCGCCTTTGGATACATCATGGCAGGAACAGATCTGTGCGGTTTCCGGTAGAGCGCCAACACCCAGGCCCGTCTGAGTATCGTCACCACGCTGTGGCAAAATAAGCGAGTCGGGGAATTCTGGCAGATGGATACCGTTAAGCATGTATTGCAGCAAGGTACCGTAATCTTCGGCATCACCGATCATGACGGCCCCCAGCAGTTGCTGATTGGCTTCGTCGACCACAATCTTCTTGTAGACCTGATTAGGCTGGTCTACGTAGGTGTAGCAGCGAGCACCAGGGGTGGTGCCATGAGCGTCGCCGATACTGGCCACATCTACACCCATCAACTTCAGCTTGGTGCTCATGTCTGCACCGGTAAAGGAGTGCAGTTCTCCAGCCTGGGCAACTTCTTCTACGGTGTGACCCGCTGCGACCTTTGCCATCTGGTAACCGGGAGCTACCAGACCAAAGATGCGGTTGTTCCAGAGCGCACATTCGCCGATGGCATAGACATCAGGATTTGAGGTCTGGCACTGATTGTTGATTTCGATACCGCCGCGAGGTCCGACCGTCAGGCCGCTAGAACGGGCCAGTTCGTCCTGTGGACGGATACCGGCAGAGAACAGAATAATATCGGTTTCCAGATGTTCACCATCGGCGAACTCCATCCGGTGCACGCATTCTTCACCGGCAATTATCTTACTGGTGGCCTTTGAGGTGTGTACCCCTACGCCCAGCTCTTCGATCTTTTCACGTAGCAGCGCACCGCCGCCGTCATCGACCTGAACTGCCATCAGACGCGGGGCGAATTCGACCACGTGAGCTTGTAGGCCTAAATCTTTAATGGCTTTGGCGGCTTCCAGACCCAGCAGGCCGCCACCAATGACGGCGCCAACTTTGGCGTTTTTAGCCGCTGCGGTCATGGCCTCCAGGTCTTCGATGGTGCGGTATACAAAACAGTTTTCGCGGTCGTTACCTTCGATAGGAGGTACGAAAGGATAGGAGCCGGTGGCCAGAATCAGCTTGTCATAAGCGATAGTCTCGCCTTTTTCAGAACGGACCTTTTTGCCTTCAAGATCGATATCGGTGACCTTATCGCCTAGATAAACGCTAACGCCGTTTTCTTGATAAAAAGCGAGGCTGGTTAGCGCCAGAGATTCCGCATCGCCATTTTCGAAGTAGGAAGTAAGATGAACCCGGTCGTAGGCAACCCGAGGTTCCTCACTGAAGGTGATGATCTCAAACTGATCGCGTAGCTCGCTTTCAAGCAAAGTCTCAATGTACTTATGTCCGACCATGCCATTGCCAACAACTACAACTCTTTGCTTACTCATTGCAAACTCCAGAACTTTCTAATAGTGGCTGCAGCCAGCCTAATTAACTTTATATTGCGCTAGTTAATGCAGAAACCATGCCAGAGATGGGTTTAGTGTCTAAGTTGTTGATTTGTCGTTAAGGAAGGGATGTTAAATGCATCAATAAGGTGCGTTATATTGCTTTGCACAATTAAAATATGTTTTTTCTAAGGCTGAAAATTTGAAAATGTTTTTATGCAGTGCGTTGTTATGCGCTTTTTTGGAAAAAACGCACTAAAGGGATGCGTTTTTTAAGGCTGTTTATGGGAGTTAGTGGTCTGCATTGTCACAGATATAGCCGTTCTTTAGTGGCTGCTTGTGCCGGGGTGGAGGCGACCCCGAAGCCAGTCGCCGAATGCTGAATACTCTGAAATGCTCAGGTCAGCAGCTGCACTATATTTAGAATTAGCAGCAGCACACAGAGACTTTTCCATACCAGTAGCGGATTCTTTTCGAGCAGTGGTTTGTTGCGTTCAGTATGTTGGAACGCCTTATTGGGGTTTTCCAGGTCGAACAGAAATTCTGACAATACCGGGTAGCGTCGAGCAGGATCAGCTGCGCAGGATTTTGCTAAACAGCCTTCTATCCATTCGGGCAGATCAGGCCGATCCAGTCGTGATGACAGGTAATTCAGTTCGCCATAGCCTTTGATCATATAGTTGTTGGCCGGGCGCTCCTTGTAGGGCACTTTACTGGTGAGCATTTCGTAACAGATGACGCCTAATGAAAACAGGTCCGAGCAGTGGGTGCCTATGTGTCCCAGCAGATACTCAGGTGCCACATAGTTGACCGAGCCTTGCGGAATGTCGTTTTCCAACGGGCTGCTGATCTCATCGATGCCCTTGATCCGCACCGTACCGAAGTCGATCAGTTTGATGCGGCCGTTAAGGTCGATAATAATGTTTTCCGGCTTAATATCCTGATGAATCATTTCCATTCGGTCGAGGGCACGCACCGCCACCGCGATCTGTTTAATTATTCCGCGCACCTGATCAAGGCTGGGTTGCGGGTGTTCAATCATCCACTGGCGTAAGGATTGTCCGGGAATATATTCCGACAGGTAGTAGAGGAAGCGTTTTTCCCGGGGCGGGTTAAACACCTTCATCACCGCCGGATGGTTAATCCGTTTGCCGACCCATTCCTCTTTGATAAATCCATCCAGATACAGCGGATCTTCGGCAAAGTTATGGGAGGGGGTTTTCAGGGCATAAAGCTGATCACTGTTATCATCCTTGACCAGATACAGGTGACTGCGGGTGCCGCTGAATAAAACATCCAGCACCTGATAATCATCGATACGATTGCCCGCCTTCATCACCGGTGGAATAGGCAGGTGGGTGAGTTGGCGATGGGCCTCGTCCAGTTCCTCCATCGGTAGTTGATTAATGTGTAGCAGCAGGCAGCTGATATTGTCATCGCTGCCGTTTTCCAAGGCGGTGTTTACCAGGTGTTTGGCTTCGGCTTCCAGATCTGCTTCCAGTTCTGCCAAGCCTGCGATTAGTGCTCTATGATCTATAAATTCATGCAGACCGTCGGTACTGAGTAAAAACAGATCACCTTGCTCGATAGCTTCGCGGCGGTAATCCACTTCAACGTGGGAGTCGATGCCCAAGGCACGGGTGAGATAGGACTTATTGCCACCGAAGGTGCTGCTGTGATCTTGGGTCAGCAGTTCCAGTTCGCCCTGACGTAGGCGGTAGATGCGCGAATCACCGACATGAAAAAGGTGCGCGGTGGTGGATTTGATGACGATGGCCGAAAAAGTAGTCACCAGGGAGTTTTTTGCCCGGTTACCGCTATTACCGTGTTGATACAGCCAGCGGTTGAGGGCGGTCAGCACCTTGGCGGCAGAATTCTTAACCGTCCAAGAATCGGCGGTGCTGTAGTAGTCATTGAGAAACTGGGTAACGGCGGTCTGGCTGGCAATATGGGATTCGGCACTGGAGCTGACACCATCAGCCAGGGCGCAGGCGATGCCTTTATGTTTCAGCATCGGTGCCTCAGGAACATGAGCCGCAAAGGCATCTTGGTTTTGCTCCTTAATACCGGCGATGGACAAACCACCGATACTGACTTTAAGAGCTTGTGTCATAGCTGATTCCCTGGACGCTATTGAACAGCACCTTGATGATTAACCCGCCAGATTAATCTCGCGCTGTACTGAGTGTAATCATTGATATTAAAAAAGAAAATCTTGTTGCAGAGATCAGTGTTATAAACGCAGAAAACCCCGGTGATCCATGAGATCTGACCGGGGTTGGCGCTAAAAAGAAGCGTTTGCTAACAACATTAAGTAACGTCGATCATCTGCACGCTACCGTCTTCGCCGATTTCTGCGATCTGGCCCTTAGGTTCTTCCATCAGCAGCAAAGTAGCAAAACCGATAACAGCTGTGCCGGCGATCACCATAAAGAACGTAGAGTAATCAACTAGCGACAGTACGGTCAGGTAAACCACCGCACCAACGTTACCGTAAGCACCGGTCATACCGGCGATCTGACCGGTCAGACGTCGCTTGATCAGCGGTACGGCGGCGAATACTGCACCTTCACCGGACTGTACAAAGAAGGAGCAAGCCATTGCAGCGGCAACGGCCAGGAACAGAGGCCAGGTGTTATCGATCATTGCCATCACTGCATAACCTGCTGCCAGACCGGCAGTCAAAATCAGCAATACAGATTTACGACCGAAACGGTCACTCAACCAACCCCCGGCAGGACGAGAAGCCAGGTTCATAAAGGCATAAGCGGAAGCCAGCAGACCGGCGTAAACCATATCCAGTTCGAACACGTCAGCGAAGAACAGTGGCAGCATGGAAACCACCGCCAGCTCTGAACCAAAGGTGGCGAAGTAAAGGATGTTCAGAACCGCAACCTGCTTGAACTTGTACTGGTGAATCTCAGGAACTTCTTTAACGAAGATCTCTTTGTTGATGCTGTAAGACTTGTAGCAGTCATAAATATACAGAACGACCAGACCCACATAGATAGCGTAAGCAGCGGTTGCGCCGATGGTGCTGACACCCGACGGAGATAGCTTCCAGGTCAGCAGCGCCAGGGCTGCGTACATAGGGATCTTCATCAGTAGCAGGAACCAAAAATCACTGACGCTAGTGACTTCCAGGCCGCCAATTTTTTTAGGCTTGAAGTAGGTAGAACCTTTAGGCGTATCGCTAACGTTTTTGTACCAGATAAAGCTGAATACCAGGCTGATCGCACCGGTCAGGGCGACCGAATAACGCCATCCATCTTCACCGCCAAACAGCAGTGCCAGCGTTGGCAGCAACATCGCAGCAGCGGCTGAACCGAAGTTGCCCCAGCCGCCGTAGATACCTTCCGCAGTACCCAGCTCGTTGGCAGGGAACCACTCGCTCACCATGCGGATACCCACCACGAAACCGGCACCGACAAAACCCAGCGCGAAGCGGGCAATGGCTGCTTGGTCGAAGGTTTCGGCCATGGCAAAGAAGAAGCAGGGGAAGGCTGACAGGAACAAAATCGCCGAGTAGATGATACGAGGACCATATTTATCGGTCAGCATACCGACCAATACCCGCGCCGGAATGGTCAGGGCCACGTTCAGAATCAGCAGGGTTTTGATCTCGCTTCTGGTTAATCCCAGAGACTCAGCTATTACACCCATTAAAGGTGCGTGGTTAAACCAGACGAAGAACGTAATAAAGAATGCGATCCAACTCATGTGCAAAGTCTTCATCTTCCCGGTAAAGGAAAACAGACTGAATTTTTCGGATTGAACACTCATGGGGATAAACCTCATAACTAATAATTTGATAAATACCCTAAAGCAGAAACTGTGCCATATGTCACAATTTATATTTAAGTTGTTTTAAAACATGTTGTTATGTGTTCGTTTTATGTGTGTAGGCAGGTTCTTGTGGATGCCGCAGTGCACTATAAATGCAACCCAATGGTGCGCAAACGTGGGGCGTTTTTATGAAGCGCACTTTATTGGGGTGTGTTCTGGCGCTTGGTTGCACCAACATTAGTCATTGCTTAAGTTCTGGGTTATCACAATGGTGCGCAGAATGATTATGCCCAGGCAGTACCAGGCTAAACGGTGCTTCGTGCACCATATCAGGTTGTATCTGTTCTATTAGTGAGCAAATGTAAAGGGGGCAGAGACTGCTGCTCCCCGCTATCATTAGTTAGTTAGTTAGTTAGTTAGTTAGTTAGTTAGTTAGTTAGTTAGTTATTTAGTAAATTCAGCTATTAGGCCAGAATAAACTTACCCACTAACTGTTGCTGTTGTTCGGCTAGCGCTACCATTTGATCGCCTTTTTCGACGATACGAACTGAATCGTTAGAGCATTCTTCAGTCATGGTTGCAATCTGCTGAACACTCTTGTCAATTTCAGCGCAGGTGTAACTTTGCTCCTCAGCCGCCGTGGCAATGTGCTCGCTGAGGCCGCGAATATCTTCCAATCGATTGACCATCGCTGACAATTCGCAACCTGCTTTTTCAATCCCGGTTACACTGTTTTTTACCTCATCACTGCTGCTATCCATAATGGTTACGGCTTCTCCTGCGCCTTGCTGCAGTTGCTCAATAATGGTTTGGATCTCGGCGGTGGAATTTTGGGTTCTGCTGGCCAAGGTGCGGACCTCGTCGGCAACCACCGCGAATCCTCGACCTTGATCGCCGGCTCTTGCTGCTTCAATCGCCGCGTTTAAGGCCAACAGATTGGTCTGCTCAGCGATACTACGGATCACTTCCAGAATCTGACCGATGGTGTTGGAGCGGTCGTTGAGGCGGTCGATGACTTCGCTTGCCTCTTTGATTTTACTGGCCAGGGTTTGAATCATCTGAATGTTTTTGTCCATGGTGGTGCGATTGACGTTGGCGCTTTGATCAATCTCTATAATCGCCTGCTGGGCTTGCTCAGCACCTTTTGCCACTTCTTTAACGCAACCCACCATTTCATTCATGGAGCTGACAACGATAGCGGTCTGTTCACTCTGCCGTTGCATGTTGGTGCGGCTCTTATCACTCAACTCAGCGGTATCGGTAATGGTTTCTGCCACCTGCGTAGAGCTGCTGCTGATGGCTCCAATGGTGACGGTCAGTTGTTCGGCTAATTGATTGACCCAGATCGACAGGTCGGCAAACTCATCCTTACTGACAATTTTGATGCGATGTTTCATGTCGCCATCGGCCATCACCCTGAGCATCGACATGATCTCTTTTAGTGGGCGACGTATGCTTCGACAAACCGATAAACCGGTAATGACCGCGAGCAAAATTGAAACAAATCCGATGGCAAAGCTGGTCTGTTGGGCGGTGGCTGCCGACTCTCCCGCCATCACTTGTTCTGTCCTTGCCTGTTCTTCTACTAATCCCATCAATTGATTGAGTTGTGAGGTTGAGGTGTTAATTAGGGTTGTTAGCACCGCTAGTTGTTCAGCGTTTTGTTGTTTGCGTTGTTGTTGCTGCTGGGTTAAGGGTAAAAGTCCTTGCTCACCGGCTATCAGGGTATTAATAACATGGAGGCTTTTAGCCAGATCTTCTGCTGTTGTAGCATTGGTTGCAGCCAGCTTTTCGATACGCTGGCCCATCGCTTTCAGCCCTTGATCAATATCGCTGTAGACGTTTGGCGTGCTTGATTCCAGACCTTGGGTGTTTAACATGCGCAGTGAATCGTTTAGCGCTGCCAGTTGTGCAGCTAGGGTAGTTGCCGCTGAAATCTCGTTATGATCGTCGCCATAGTTGGCAAGATCTTCCAGATCTGATTTTAACGTTGCCAGCTTTGATCGCAGCTGTTCTTGGCTACTGATATAGGCGGGCGCTGCTTTAATAAACTGGGTATGTATTTCAAACAATGTATCGGCATCGCCTAAAAATTGGCTGCCGGAAGCATCTGTTTCTTGCAGCAGGGCGCTAACCGTGGGGAATTCAACCGCCAGTTCTTTCAACCGCCCCTGACTGCCCTGATAACCGGCTCTTTGTGCTTTAAAGGCGGTCTGGTAGCCGACCATTTGTTCCAAGTCTGAGGATGCCAGGAATTGCATCATGGTTTTATTGGCTGACAAGAGTGATACGCCCATAACGCCACTGGATACCAGCATCGGGGCTATCTGTTCGCCGGCGCGATCGACCTGATCATTGAGTTGCAGTAAGCCTCTGTAGGAGGAAAAAATCATTACCAGCATCAGAACCACCAGCAAGGTAAATCCGGCTCCGATTCGTTGGGTTATTGTTATTCTCATGCCTTTTACTCTCCTGTTAGTGCTAAAAACCAAAACCGTCTGGAACCAGAAACTGGATACAGGTGATAGATCCCGTCTTGGGTTTTAGCGGTCTTCTCATTCTTCGGATTGTTATTTTTGGCCCAGTTATGGTTACCTGGAACCGGCGCTAGCGGTCTCTTCAGCGGCGTAGGGTGTAACGCCATACTTGCGATAAATCTTCAGTAACTCACCGCTTCTTCGTAGTTCTTTCATCTCGTTGCCGACCAGACTTGCGAATTGGCTCGCTCGCGGATGTTGCGGATGAAACGCGATATACATATTCTCTGCGCTTAGCTTCCCTGCGGGCTTGAGGTCAATGAGGCCGCCCTGCTGTTGGAGCTGGTAATTGAGCACGTTTTGATCTTCGAGCAGCGCATTAATTCGCCCTCGACGGAGGCCTCTAAGAAGCTGTTGAATTGCTGATTCACTGCTGACTTCCATGACTTTTTCAGTGTGGTGGTAGCGTCTTATGTAGCTGTCCATGGAGCCGCAGGAGTTGTCCTGAGTCACCCCGATCCGAACCGGGGTCAGGGAGCGTAATCCTTGGTATTCCCAGCTGGAGGTGGCCAACGTGAAGAATTGGATAACCGATACCGCTTGGGGCACTTTAGGGTACCTAAATGTGGGGGCGTTTCTGCGTAGTACACCGATTACGCCGGAAATCTCACCCAGTTCTGCATACCTCAATGCACGGCTCCAGGGGAGATAGATCACTTGAATCTGGTGACCGGTGCGGCTAAATGCATGCTTTGCTATTTCCACCAGGATCCCAGGTAGCTCTGGGGATTCATCGCAGACATAAGGGCATTTTAGATTCGCTCCCAGAGTGATGACCTCCGCCCTCAATCCCTGGCCGCAAAATGCCAAAGCCAGACTTAGGAGTAGTCCGGTTGAAAACTGTTTTGATAAGGGTCGTATCGACATCATCCACCGCTCAATGCTAGTTACTGTTGTTTCCTGGTCGAATCTTCTTACCGGCTGACTAATCTCGAATAATTGCTTCTATGCGCTGCAGAAAACCGTGTTCCTCGGGACCTAGAAATTGTGGCCAGATTGAGATGGCTTTTGCTTTCCAGAGCTGTTCTTCGTTCGCGGGTTCCAGTAGTACCATCCCCTGATCCAGTAGCCGTTGTAGCTGCTTTGAATTCTGTTCTGCGATCCACTGCCATTGATAGAGTGCTGCTTCATCGGCGGCGCGGTGCAAAATCTGGCGTTGCTCCGACGTTAAGCTAAGGTAAAAGTCCTCATTGATCAGATGGGGCCCGGTCCAGAGGATGTAGTGAATATCAGTGATGTACTTCTGTACTTTGTAGATATGTCCGTTGGCGTTGGGCATGGCTGAATAGGTGATGTGGGGGTTTTCCTGGCCATCGACGGTGCCCATTTTCAAGGCCGCATAGGTTTCTGTCCAGGCGATAGGCAGAGGCTCAATCCCCCAGGAGCGGAAAGTGGCGACCATGATCGGATTCATGGGGGTGCGGATCTTCAGCCCGGCTAAATCACTGGGTTGATAAACAGGTCGTTTGTTATTGGTCAGCACCCTGAAACCACCAATCATCCAACCAAGTGCCCGAACGTTGGCTTGCTCAACCATCTTCGAATTAACTTCAGACATGATGGGGTGACGAAAAAGTGTGCGCGCTTGGGCTTCGCTGTCGAACAGATAGGGTAGCGAAAGAAAACCGACACTGGGTGCGAAGGGACTGAGGTTGTTCACCGCGACCGTGGACATCTGAATATCCCCTTCAGCCGTGCCCATCACGTTATCGTGTTCGCTGCCATAGCGGCCGTCGATAATGGCGTCGATCAGGATTGTTCGGTGAGAATAGGATTCCACCAGCTGCTTGAATTTCATCAGGTGGACAACGTAATGGCTGCCTTGGGGGTTGGCGGTGGCAAACTTAATAACTAAGGGTTGTGCCTGTAGATTGGGAGCGGTAATAGCTGTAACTAATATACAGATTAGGTGCAGGCTGAGGGATATATGTCGCATTAATTACACTCGCGAACTTTACCGGTTCTCCTATTTTTGATCCATCAATAGTGAATACGGTTTTGCAACGGTTACAGCTTGTCTCTGCAAACTATTATTTTTATTTAAATCGTCAACTGGCGGTTGAATAATCTTCGACCAACGTCGTAACGACCTTTCTACTTAAACATAGGAATTAACATATATCAATGATAATCGATAACCCAGGTATCGTTATTGCTTGTTAATGATGCAAATCATGTTTATCCTACTTTGGGTCAATGAATTGATCAGGAAACGCTGCACGGATGGGGTCGTGCAGCGAATATTTTTTGAATTGGCGGTTTCTTCATCGGTCAGCTCTCAAATCTTTCTTTTTCAATTCAGAATCATCGTCGCATCGACGTCAAACAGCATGCCATCCAGTGTTAAGCGGGGTCAGGAACTCAGGGCTGGGAGGCTGTTTGCGAAAAGTGTCATTATTGGGTGGGGGCTATTACGGCCAATTTGGTTTGTTCGTAATCCACGACCTGGGAGGTACGCAATCATATTGCGATGAAGCCTGATGGAGAGGTTTGTTAATTCAGTCTTTGTCCACCCGGCTGATCATCGCCTTGGTGATCAGATAGAACAGGTAAGACTCGTAACCGGCGGCAAAGATAAATACCAGTACAGTGCCCCAGATGGTGAGGGTAGCGGAGATAATACCCGCGTTATAAAGCAGGTACAGGGGGATAAGGACGACAATGCCTATGACCAGGGTTAATACGAGCATGCGCCAGCTAACCGGCAGATTTGGATGTTTGGTGATGCGTTGGTACATAGCTAACCTCCTTGGGCAACTATTTGCGGCTGCATATAGCAGTAGACCCGCATTATCGCCTTAGGGTTCTATAGCTATAGACAAGAGAGTAACAGGGCGCAAGCTTTGGTGGATAAAGGTGCGGAGGAAGTGACAATTATCCATAAACTATTTTCTGTTTGTATCTCACTCGTTATCAAGGCTATCAGGCGAATCATCTGCTAGAGATTTACAATGAACATCAGGTAACAACTTCTTTCGCCCCTCAGCTTCCTCACTTCTCATTTATTGAGGGCGCTGCCGGATACATCGCAGGTAAAACTCAGTAGCTGCTGCTTGCACAGTTTGTCTTCCCCTTCTGTATCGCCGAGCATTGCAGGTTTTAAGGGATAGAGTGGTCGTCTGTTTGAGGAAGCGGAGCGACCGAGTTTTCGACCACGCCCTTAAAGCCGAAACGCGCAGGGAAGCTGACGGAGTCAGCCAAACAGCAGGGGCGGCTTGGGATTGCAAAGGGTTTTGGACGTCCAAAGCCTTTTGCTCGCCATCCGGCGAAAAGCAAACTATCCAACCATTCAGGTGCTAAAGATTTACAAGGAACATCAGGCAACAACTTATTTCGCCACCCGGCGACTTCCTTTTCCTGGAAGGCTAAGAAAAGGAAGCAAAAGAACTCACCCCTGAGACTCGGCCTTCGGCTTCCCTCACTTCTCATTTATCGAGGGCGCTGCGGAACTCGCCATCAGGCGATAGGCCCATCCAGCAAACCAACCGATAGCCAGGATGACAGCTATCACGGCAAGCAATGATTGCAGCAATCAAGCGGTTGCCTTGGAAGCCTCAGCCACTTCAGACTCTGCTTTTTTCTTTGACCGATGCTGATCAATATCCTGCACCTTGCTCTGCTTCTCATAGAGGAAGCGCAACACCTCATGGCGGTAATGGTTGTACTTGCTGTCATCCGCCAGATCGAGACGATTGCGCGGCCGTTCCAATTCTATCTTCAGAATTTCACCCACGGTAGCCGCCGGGCCATTGGTCATCATCACAATGCGATCCGATAGCAACACCGCCTCATCCACATCGTGGGTGATCATTATCACCGTATTTTTAAGATCATTCTGGATCCCCATCAGTGAGTCTTGCAGATGGGCACGGGTCAGAGCATCGAGGGCACCGAAGGGCTCATCCATCAGCAATACTTTAGGCTCCATGGCCAAAGCGCGGGCGATGCCGACACGCTGCTTCATGCCTCCGGAAATCTCTTCCGGACGTTTATCCATGGCGTGATCCATATGCACTAGCGACAGGTTGTATTCGATCCATTCTTTCATTTCGGCTTTGGATTTCTGCCCCTTGAATACTTGCTTGACCGCCAGTTCCACGTTTTCGTAGGCGCTGAGCCAAGGTAGCAGGCTGTGGTTCTGAAATACCACCGCACGCTCAGGTCCCGGGGTGTTGACCTCTCGACCATCTAGCAGCACCCCACCGGTGGTGGCTTGATAAAGCCCGGCGACAATATTCAGTACCGTGGATTTGCCGCAGCCTGAGTGTCCGATTAGTGAGACGAATTCGCCTTCCGAAATTTTTAGATCAACAGCATCCAGCGCCTTAAAAGGACCGCTGGGGGTGGGGAACTCGATGGATACATCGCTGATCTCTAAATGTGTTTTAGCCATGACAACTATTCCTGATTTGATTCAGTCTGGGCCGGCCGCTGATGACGATTGACCAGCCGGCCCATAAGGATTATTTCAATATCGCGTTTTTATCCCAGGACACTTTGCGCTGTAGCATCAGCATGATGCGATCTAGGATGAAGCCGATGACACCGATCACCAGGACTGCAACCATGATGCGACCCAGGGAGTTGGAACTGCCGTTCTGGAATTCATCCCAGACAAACTTGCCCAGACCTGGGTTTTGCGCCAGCATTTCGGCGGCGATCAGCACCATCCAGGCGATACCCAAGGATAAGCGCAGGCCGGTAAACATCATCGGGATGGACGAGGGCAAGACGATCTTGGTGACGTGGGTGAAAAAGTTCAGCCGCAGCACCTTGCTGACGTTCTGCATATCCTGAGTGATGGCAGAGACTCCTACGGCAGTGTTGAGCATGGTGGGCCACAGGCAGCAGAGGCTGACGGTAATCAATGAAGTCACAAAGGACTTGGCAAACATCGGGTCCTTGCTGACGTACAGTGCACTGACCACCATGGTGACCAAAGGCAGCCAGGCCAGTGGCGATATCGGTTTAAATAGTTGAATCAGTGGGTTCAGGGCGGAATATAGGCCAGCGTTGAGACCGATCATGATGCCCACGGGGATGGCAATAATGGAGGCCACGATAAAGCCCGCCATCACCGTCACTAGGCTAGTCACAATTTGATCGAGGAACGTAGGCTTGCCGGTATAGGGGCGGACCTTGAATTTTGCGTCCGGATTTTTTGCCAGTTTCTTGGCATTTCGCACATCCTGGCGTTTATAGAAAGCAACTTCCTTTAGCCGCTCTTGTTTATGTTCGTCGATCAGGCTGAAGCTTTGCTGATAAACCTGAGTTGGGCCAGGGAACTTCCCTAGCGAGGTGTCGATGCTGTTTGCGGCGCCTTGCCAGATAAATACAAATGCCAGAATACCGGCCATGGGAATAGCCAGGCTTTTGAAAATGTTGGCCAGCTGGGTACTGACGTTCTTGCCCTGAAACATAAGGATCCAGGGTTCTAACCAGCTGATGTTTTGCAGCATGCGACTCATGTTGTTTCTCCTTCTGTGCGCCTTTGTGAGTGCCGCCTTTGGCATTCGCGCAATGTACTTCTCAAGGTGCCGGTGACCGTACTGTCCGTTCTGACCGGACTAGCGGAGTCCGGTTGGAACGGCTTGGGTCAGTGATGGGGCTAGATTTGCTCTTCGGGTTTTAGGCCGATAGAAAACTTTTTCAGGTATTCGTTAGGCTGATGACCGTCGTAGGTGATGCCATCAATAAAGTGAGTTTGCGGGGCGCGGTATCCATCTTCCTCAGAAAATTTGGGAAAGTCAGAAGTGGACAGCTTGCCTTCAGAAATCAGTTCTTCAGCAGCCTGTTGATAGATGTCTGGACGGTAGACCTTTTTTGCGATGTCCATGAACCAGCTGTCGGCTTTAGGTTCGGCTATCTGACCCCAGCGGCGCATCTGTGTCAGGTACCAGATAGCGTCTGAGTAGTAAGGGTAAGTGGCGTTGTGACGGAAGAAGACGTTAAAGTCCGGAACTTCACGCTTATCGCCTTTTTCATACTCGAAGGTACCGGTCATGGAGTTAGCGATAACGTCATAGTCGGCGCCTACATACTCAGGACGAGACAGGATCTCTACCGCTTCTGGACGGTTGGCGTTGTTGTTGTCATCCAGCCATTTTGCGGCACGGATCATCGCCTTAACCACACGAATATGAGTGTTGGGGAATTCATCAGCCCAAGATTTTGATACGCCAAATACTTTCTCTGGGTTGTCTTTCCAGATCTCATAGTCGGTGACTACCGGAACGCCAATGCCCTTGAATACGGCCTGTTGATTCCAGGGCTCACCGACGCAGTAACCATCGATCGTGCCTGCTTCCATGGTGGACGGCATCTGTGGAGGCGGAGTTACCGATAACAGGGCGTCAGCGTCAATTTGTCCGCTGGTGTCACCTTTATGTGGGGCGTAGTAACCGGGGTGAATACCCCCCGCTGCAAGCCAGTAACGTAGCTCGTAGTTGTGGGTCGACACCGGGAATACCATGCCCATGTTAAAGGGCTTGCCGTCATCCTTATATTTTTCGATTACCGGCTTGAGGGCATCAGCCTTGATAGGATGCTGTAATTTCCCATCGGCTCCCATGGGGATGTTAGGTTTCATCTGCTCCCAGACATCGTTGGATACCGTGATGGCGTTACCGTTCAGATCCATGGAGAAGGCGGTGATGATGTCGGACTTAGTACCGTAGCCGATAGTGGCCCCCAGAGGTTGACCCGCGAGCATATGGGCACCATCCAGCTGACCATCGATAACCCGGTCCAGCAGTACTTTCCAGTTGGCTTGCGCTTCCAGTTGCACGAATAGGCCTTCATCTTCGAAGTAGCCTTTTTCATAAGCAATAGCCAGTGGCGCCATGTCGGTTAGCTTGATGAAACCGAATTTCAGGTCCTCCTTTTCAGGTTCTCCTACCGCAGCTATTACCGGTACGGCGACTAGTGTAGCGCCCAAAATGACTGTGCTGACCATAGTGGCGGCTGCTAGTTTGCGCAGTGCTGAGACCGGCTCTTTGCAAGGATTAGTCTTCGACATGGATGTACCCTCTTACCTTTTAGAATGTTTAATCTGTACAAAAGAAAAGGCGCCTGCCTCTGCACGGTTTTCCGTCAGGGGCAGGCGCCTTTGCCTGGTTTAATGTTGCTTAATTTGTTGTTCTGAAGATCACCGCCGTTGGTGACCATTCAATAATCTTAAGTGATTAGTACATAGCACAAGCTGTGCCTACTTTATTAAGCTTTTGATAAATATCATTTAAGTTTGTTTTTATGCGTTGTTCGCACTAATTTAATGCGTTTTTGCGGTGCACAATAAGACTTTGTTGATCAAACTTGGGTTGAGATGGGTCGTACCTGCTCTGAGATAGTGCTCGGCAGTTTTATTCTGAACTGTGAGCGCTGCTGGTGACTCTTTTTATTCGCCCGGGGATGATGTTTGTTGCCTGTTTTTCGTGCGCTCATGCGATTGCCATGATTGATTCTCATCATGGCTGGCTGTGGCTCTTGTGCAGGCGTTTTTCAACCTTAGGACGTTGCTTGGTAAGGTGGTGTAATAGTAGCAAAAGGGCATTAAGGCAGAGGTTTCGCTGGGCGGCTCTATGCCGATGGTGGTCAGCCGCTAAAAGCTGGACTTGGAACAATGGGCTGGGCTGTATATCGGTGTTGTCGCCACAAAACCAGGTCCGGTGGGCACCAGTTTAAAGCAGGCATTGAGCTGTTTGGGGGGCACTGACGATCTGGCGGCGCTGATGGCGATGAGTCCAGAGCTGGAACGGCAGTTGCGACAGACTCAGGAAACTCAGCGGCTATGTCGGCACAATATGAGGTTGGTTGTTGAGGGCATGGATCAGTTCCTTGGCAACTACTCCCATGCTCTGGGCGCGATCCATGGCCAGTTTTCGCATAGCGACATAGGCCTGTTCTTCATCACAAGCGTGTTTTTTCATCAACAAACCTTTGGCCCGTTCGATCTGCTTGCGATCGGCTAACTGAGATTGCACCACGGCCAGCTTTTGCTGCAAGCGATGGAAGTTATTGAAATGATCACGGCTGTTATCAATCAGTGCTTTCAGCGGGATGCTGGCTGGATCGACTGCCTGATAACAGCTGGCTCCTAGTTCTACTAATTGCTGGCTGGTTTGGTAATCAATGGGGTCTTCGGTGAATACCAGCGAGGGGCTGTCGCTCAGCTGAACCATGGCTTTTACCAGCACCAGGGTTGAGAAGTCGATGCAGTTGTTAGCTATGATCAATAGCTCTGGCTTAACATCGTTGCTGCCCGACTTATGCAGATCGCAGATTTTCAGGTGTTGGTGGTTAGGATAGCCTTCCGCAGTCAGCTGTTCGCGAACTTCTTGCGCGCGAGCTTCCTGGTCATCAATCAGTAATATCTTTAATGTCGCGGAGCTGTTCATTAGCCCTGACTCCAGTTAGCTAGTTTCCAGTGGCGCTGGGAATTGATGTCTGTGGCGCGAATCTCCGATAAATAAAAATCCAGCACATAGATCAATTAGCAAAAGCTGTTCCATGTTTTTTTGATAGAGATGGAAATAGCCTGTTGTTTTACTAACGTGCTGAAATGTATGCGTTTTTTATTTTTTATAATAGACTTGGTTTTTGGCAGGCAGGTAGGCGTACGTCGGTTTTAAATGTTGAATAGCACGCTAATTGTGCGTTTTCGCCCGAAACTGAGCAGCGCTGATCAAACAATTGATAGTTTAGAGACTATGGCTGCAACTAGGTCATCAGCGCCATCAGTTTTCGGGTCTCCAGCCCCCATTTTTCGGCGATTGTGTAGCCGATAATACTGTCCTGATGGGCTTTCAGATTACGCTCTGTGGGGGTGATCATTTTTTTTGATTCGGTATCGTAGACCACCAGAACCGAAGGATTAAGCGGGTCTTTACTGTCTTTTGAAAGCACCAGGGCAATGAGATTGCTTTTTAACTCCACCACAGACCCCGCAGGGTAGACGCCTACGAAGCGGATAAAGCGTTGCGCCAGCCCTGGGTTAAAGTGGAATTTGCTCCATTCATAGATTTTGCGTAAAGCGACGGTTGGGGGCATGCCTTTGTGGTAACAGCGGTCACTGGTAATGGCATCATAAACGTCAACAATTGCGGCCATCTGGCCGTAGAGACTGATTTCGTCGCCCTTTAGTCCCAGCGGGTAACCGCTGCCATCGTAGCGTTCATGATGTTCTGCAGCGACTGCCAGGGCAATGGGGGTGATGCCGGGGGCTTTTTCCAGAAGCTGACGACTCAGTTCTGCATGACCACGCATGATGTCGAACTCTGCGTCGGTCAATTTTCCCGGTTTGTTGAGGATTTCGTCGGGTACTTGGATCTTGCCGATATCGTGCAGCATGGCGCCAATGCCAATTTGGTGGACAGCGTCGGCATCCAGTTTCAGATATTGAGCAAAGGCCACCATCAGCGTACAGATGCTGACTGAGTGTTCAAAGGTGTATTGGTCGGCGTCGCGAATTCGTCCCAGTCCCATCAATGCATTGGGGTTGCGCATCAGTGACTGAGTCATACGTTCGACGGTTTTCGATGTTTGCTCCAGCTTTACTTGTTTGCCTAATCTTACATCGTTCATGGTGTTGTTGATCAGCTGACTAGCATCCCTGGATAGGGTGATAGCGCGGCTCAGTTCTTGATAGTACTCGGCGGGTTTGGAGGCCGGCGGTTTAACATCCTGGAGTATTTCTTTAACTGCTTGGTCCTGACGCCGGTCGTCTTCTTTCTTGCTGAGGGCATTTTCAGCATCATCACCTTTGGCGGTATCGATATAAAGTTCACGGGAGCCAATATCACGGACTTTCTTTAGCAGTGCAGCATCAGTAACTTTAAATTGATTGCGAACGAAATTGTGATCGATCCAGCGACAATTAAGATCATGGATATACATGCCGATGGCAAGCATCTCGATCTTAATTTTCTTGATCATTCGCATTGCCCTGGTGAATTAGCCGGTGTTTTTTACATCATATCAATTGCTTGAGTCTGATGGCCCAATTAAATAAGTATTTACGGCAACCTTTTAAAGAATTCTATCTCTAATCACGAGGGTAAAACAAAGATATCGGAATTGTTGCGATGGTCAAAATAACAATGTTGGCGTTGTTGATGCTTGCGCCGCTGCTGGCTCTGTCTTCAGAGCAGCGCTTTATATCCTTAGGTCAGCCACCACAGTTGATCGAACTGTATACCTCCGAAGGTTGTTCCAGTTGCCCCCCCGCAGATAAACGTATCGCTCAGCTGCTTAATAGTCCCGATCTATGGACTAAGTTTGTGCCTATGACTTTTCATGTGGACTATTGGGATTACCTCGGCTGGCGCGATAGTTTTGCTAAGCCTCAATTCAGTCTGCGGCAGCGGCAATTAAAACGCAGTGGTCAGCTGAAGGCAGTCTATACACCGGGCTGGGTGGTGGATGGTCAGGAGTGGCGGGGGTTCTTTCGGGGGTTGCCGTTACCAGCGGCGGTAGGCCGAGTTGGGGGGCAATTAACGGCTGACCGCCGTGGTAGCACGCTGTTCGTTAGTTATGAGCCAGCGGGCGTTATCAATGAGCCTTTAATAGCGCATTTATCCATTCTTGGTTTTGACTATGAGACTGCGGTTGAGAAAGGAGAAAATCGGGGGCTGCGGTTACCGCATCAGTTCGTTGTACTCCACTCTCAGATGTCAGAAGGGCAGGTGCGATGGCAGTTTGATCTGCCTGCAGAGGCAGCGACCAATGGCGGGCGTAAAGCGTTGGCGGTTTGGGTCAGTCAGAGAAATCAAGGCAGACCTTTGCAGGTGCTAGGAGGATGGTTAGAGTAGCGGCAGAAACATAGCGGAGATCGTTAAAGCTGGGTTTGTGCATAGTAGAAAGGTTAAAGGCCCGGTAGATTTCCTATCTACAGGGCCTTTATCATCATGACTTCTCTATCCTGAGAAACAGCATCTTCCTGATACCGTCAAATCCTTTTGCCCTCCTTGGATGAAATCTATTATGCCGATGGGTCTTTGATGCAGATATAGGAAAAAGTCCTATTTTTGCGATGCAGCATTATATTATTAGCTCTTTACGAAATAAGAAACGGCTGTGTAGGTGGTGATAGGTTTTAAGTGCGGCTGGTTATATCGAGAAATTCCTTTGCTTCACCGCTATGGCAGGTAAAATGGGCGGCCCTCAGTCGGGCCGTATTCAGATGTTAGGAGTCAACTATGAGTCAGGAAATGCAGCTGTTAGGAATAGTCGTAGGACTTACTGTTATCGCGCTGTTGCTGTTTGTGATTGTTCGACAGCTACGTAGTCAGCGCGAGCAGCGCCAAGCTCATCAGCAAGTGCTGGAAGATATGCAGGCCCAGACCCAGAAGCAGCGGGATTATCTGCTGGATAGTGTCAGGGTGATCTCTATGGCCATGCAGGATGAGCAATGTGAACTGGCAGAGGGTTGTATACGATTAAAAGTGCTATTGGATCATCTAGCGCCTTATCTCCATGAACATCAGGACTTCAGCATCTTTAACGAGATGTTTGAGTCGACCAAACACATGCCTATTCTGGAAGAATGGAAAAAGCTGAATATCAACCAACGTTTTCAGTTGACCCAAGAAAGAGAAGCACTGGAACTGCAGCACAAAGCGAAAATTCTGGATGCGGCAAGTAAGTTGTCCCATTACCAATTCAATCAATAGTTCGAGAGATTATCCGTGGAACTGATCGTTACAATTGTTCTTACTGGTGTGATACTCGGGGCTTTGTTGTGGGTGTTGAGCCGAGCCCACAGTCCTAATTATCGCCCCAGCCGCCCTCAAGTTGCGGAGCTATTAAAGCAGGTGATAGAGGGCGATGCCTCTCAGCAGGCATGGGATCTCTTTGTTGGCTTTCCTGATGTTCATGATCCGGAGCTGGAGCAAATAAGGCAGCGCTGTATCGCCCTGAGCGACGGCTGTGAAGATCACCCCGCCTATCCCTCGGGCATTGGCCGTTTTATTTTCAACAAGGCGGGGCGTGCCCAGGTAAAGGTTATTCTTACTGAGTTGCAAGCTGTGATTGACGGTGAACCTTTTAATCAGGACTTTTGATCTTTCGTTCTGGGCATAAAACAGGGCGCCGGTCTGGTGGTGCCCTGTGTTATTTGAAATCAGCGATCTTTCTTAAGCTCTTCCAGATTAAACTGTCCTACTAGTTGCTGCAGGTTGTTGGATAGCTCCAGCAGGGCCTGGGTACTGGCCGCAACCCGTTGGGAATTGTCCGCAGTCTGATCGGCGATATCATTGATTTTAAGAATGCTGCGGTTGATCTCTGTGGCTACTGCCTGCTGTTCTTCTGCCGCTGCCGCGTTCTGGGTATTAAGGGAATCAAGGCTATTGATGGAAGTGATTATACCTGTCAGAAACTGATCGGTTTCTGAGGTTAGCTGAACACTATCGGTAGCCCGCTCGCAGTTTGTTATCATCACAGCAGCCGCTTCTCGAGCATTGCTCTGCAACTCCTCAATCATCGCTTGGATTTCGCTGGTGGAGTCGTGGGTGCGTGTTGCCAGTGCCCGAACTTCGTCCGCGACTACCGCAAATCCGCGACCTTGCTCTCCTGCTCTTGCCGCTTCAATGGCCGCATTGAGAGCGAGTAGATTGGTTTGGCCAGCGATGGTGGAAATTACCTCGACTACCTTGCCTATGCCTTCGCTGTGGGTTTCTAGCTGCTTGACCACATTAGAGGTTTGGTTTAGGTCCTTGGCGAGGGCGTTAATGCTGTCGACCGATTCGTTAACTTTCGCTTGCCCCGCCTTAGCTTGATTATTAGTGTCGTCAGCTGCGTGGGCGGCTTCTGTGGCATTGCTTGCGACCTCGTGAGAGGTCTGTTCCATTTCGGTAAACGCAGTGGCTACCTGGTCCGTTTCGAGCTGCTGTTGGCGGGCCCCGTTCATATTCGCTTCAGTGGCTGACTCTAGCTGTTTGGTTTCTTGCTTCAGCTGCTGCGTTGAACTCAATACCTGCTGAATAATATGACTGAATTTTGCCATCATGCTATTGAAGTTAGTGGCGAGTTCACCAATTTCATCATGGCTGTTGATATTAATACGATGGTTGAGGTTGGCGCTTTGCTCGATATCGCGCAGGGTGCCTATTACGGACGTTAAGGGTTTGGTGACTAGCTTACGAAGGAACCAACTGATCACCAGCAAACCGATGATTAGCATCAGAGTATTCAGGCCAATATTGGTCCAGATTTGTCGGGATACATGAGCATCCAGTTCGTTAAGAGAAAAATCCAGCCGTACCGCTCCCAAAACGGTGCCTTCTTTGGTGGCATGGCAGGTCAAGCAATTGGTGCCGCGAAGTCGGCTGAGGCCACCAGCGGGAAAGCGATAGTCAGGCGACGCCCCTGATCATCACTGTAAAAGGTCTGAATCAATTCCCCCTCCAGGGCCTGGCGGTCAAGATCGTCGGTGGCTACTGAGGAGCCTTTCGCCGGACCATAAAGCTTGCTGACTTCAGCGCCTCGTAGCACTTTTGCGTCCAATACTTCTGCGCGGGCGGTGACTTTGCTGCGGGCGATTTCCTTTTGCGCCATCTTACCGGTCAGCATCAAGGTATTGACGTTGTCGAAGTAAGATTCTGCCAAGCCGTTGGCCTGGTCGATCACCATTTCTTCGACCATAGCTCGCTGGCTGGTGAATTGATAAAGGGCGGAAATGATGAGCATGGTCAGAAACAGCACCACGAGAGTAATATCGATTTTTAAGCTGATAGAACGAGTATTCATAGCACCTACTTCCCTGGTGTTAAGCCGCTAACATTGTCTGATTTGATTTTTTAAACCCGCGCATTGAACGGGGTAATTTCGATAGTTATCGAATCCAAAACAAGTGCGTCTAGCACTGTGCCTTGAAGGTACAAGGCTCAGATTATATTTGCGTATGTTAATGTAGTTTTCGATGATGGAAATTGATCCTTCTCATGTTTGAGAAAAATCGTGGTGCAGCGCTCTTAATCTTTAACGTGTTGACTAACGTTAAAGTTCTCTGAATACCGCAATGGGGGGGTGGCTGATTACACGGCGGGTGGCATATAGACCGGCCAGGGTGACCAAAATTGCACCGAGTATCGGGGTCAGTAACCAGAGCAAGGGGCTAGGTTGATAATCCAGTTTGAACATGAAATGGTATAACCAGAACAGGATCATTTCATTTAATAGTGCCGCCAGTAGCCCGGCGAGCCCTCCTACCAGAGCAAACTCTAACGCTAGCATGGTTCTCAGGGTTCTACTGTTGCCCCCCAGAGTTCGCAGTAGCGCGCCTTCGCGCATTCGTTCATCGATGCTGCTGGCCAAGGCGGCAAAGAGCACGGTAATGCCGGCGGCGAGCACGAACATCATCACATACTCTACGGCTACAGCGACTCGGGCTACGATCTGGCGAATATTGGCGATCAGTCGCTCTACTTCCAGCAAGGTTAGGGTCGGGAACTGCTGGATTAGTTTAGTCAGTAGCGGACCTCGCTCTGTCGGCAGGTAAAAACTGGTGATGAAATTGGCAGGTAATCCGTCCAGGCCTCCTGGCGGGAAGATGATATAGAAATTGGGTCTCAAGGAACCCCAGTCAAGGCTTCTCAGGCTGATGATTTTGCTGTCGATACTACGGTCACCAAAACTGAAACGTAGCTGGTCGCCCAGGCCGACCCCAAGATCTCGAGCCAGATCCTGTTCCAGTGATATGAGTGGCTGATTATGATCTTGGGGTTGCCACCAGCGGCCGCTTTCAATGTTGTTGTCACTGGCCAGGTTTTCGGCCCAGGTTAGATTTAACTCGCGGCTAATGGCCCGTCGGCCGGGGGAATTTGGCGCTAACCATTGAGCGGCGGGCTGGCCGTTAATATGGCTGAGGCGACCTCGGACCATCGGATAAATGCCGCTATTTTTGATCTGTTCGGCGTCGAAAAAGCGTTGTAGGTCGGCAATCTGCCAGCTTTGAATATTGATCAGAAAATTATTGGGGGCCTGTGCCGGCAATTGTTGCGCCCAGTTATCCACCAGATCGCTGCGTACCGATAGAATTAAAGTCATGGCGGCTAGGGTAATACCAAACGCAAACAGTTGACTGAGGCTGTCCAGGGGATGGCGCAGCAGGTTTTTGCAGGCCAGGCGCCAGGGAAGGCCGCCAGGAATTTTTATGACCAATTTCAGTAATAACCAGGCCAGTAACCCCAGTAAAGCGGTGGCAACAGTGCCGATGCCTGCGACTATAAGGGTGAGTTTCAGGTCTTTGCTGTAGGCCCATAGCAGTAACAGAATCAGCAATGAAGACAGGCCGTAAACCAGCCAGGCGCTAATTGGCAAGGGTTTAAGTTCCCGGCGCAGTACTCTTAAGGGCGACACGTCTTTTAGACGCAGTAATGGTGGCAGCGAAAACCCGGCCAGTATCAACATGCCGGTGCAAAAACCCACTAGTGCCGGTTCTAAGCCCGGCCCCGGAAGACTGCCGGGAACCAGACCAGACATCAGTGCTACTAGCAGGTACTGGCCAATCCAGCCAAGCATGACGCCCAGCAGCGAGGCTAGTGTTCCCGCGCATAACAGCTGCGTGCCATAGAGGCGGAGGATGTGGCTTTGCGGTTGTCCCAGGCAGCGCAGTAATGCAGCCTGATCAAAATGGCGTTCGGTAAAGCGTCGGGCTGCCATGGCGATGGCGATGCTGGCCATGATTACTGCCAGTAGGCCAGATAGATTTAGGTAGCTCTGGGCCCGCTTCAGGGTGGTGCCGAGGCTGGCATTTTCACGATGGATATCAAGAATGCGTTGGCCCGGTTTGATATGGGGTTTTAGCCAAAGACGAAATGCCTTCAGAGACGCCTCATCACCGTTGAAAAGATAGCGGTATTGCACCCGGCTGCCTGCTTGAATGACTTCTGCTTGCGCAAGATCCAGCTGATTGATAATCGCCCTGGGTTGCAGGCTGAACAGACCGCCGCCACGATCGGGTTCCTGTAGCAGTATTTTACTGACCTTCAGGGTTGTGGCGCCTAGCTCGATCGGGTCTCCCGGTTGTAATTGCAGTGATTCCAGTATTCTGGGTTCCAGCCAGATGGACCCCACCGCTGGCCCTTGTTTGAACATCTCACCCTGCTGTTGTGTACTGCTACTGACCTTAAGGAGGCCTTTCAGTGGGTAGTGCTGATCGACGGCTTTGATGCTGGATAACAGCATTCGATCACCATTGATGAGCATGCTGGGAAAGATCTGCTGCTCACTGTATTGCAGCTGGCGTTGTTGTGCCTGTCCAGGCAGGTCTACGGCAAAGGGTCTGGCGCTGCTGATCACCAGATCGGCGCCGAGAAATTGAGTGGCTTGCCGGATAAGCGCTTGCTCTACACGGTCGGTAAAAAAGCCGACGGCGCTGCTGGCGGTGACGGCAATTAATAGTGCGGCTAGCAGTAAGCGTAATTCTCCCGCTTTCCATTCCCGCCAAAGCAGCTTCAGAGCGAGCTTGAATAGTGGTGGGCGCGGCGCTATCAAAGTAACTCACCACCTTGGATTCTGGTGCTTAAAGGGGCAGGCTCCAGCTCCGATAGGCGTCCTTCATGTAACTCTAATCGCTGTTGGCAGCGTTGTGACAGGCTGGCGTCATGAGTAACCAGTACCAGAGTCGTGTGTTGCTCGTGGTTTAGCTGAAACAGCAGCTCGATAATTCGTTCACCGGTGTGCTGGTCGAGGTTGCCGGTAGGTTCGTCGGCGAACAGGACTTTAGGGCGGCATGCAAAGGCGCGGGCGATAGCGACACGTTGCTGTTCGCCGCCGGAGAGTTGGCGTGGGTAATGTTGCACGCGATGTTCCAGTCCCACCCGTAGCAGCAGCTGTCGGGCCTCGGCTTTCGCCTCAGTGACGCCTTTCAGTTCCAGAGGCAGCATTACGTTTTCCAGGGCGGTTAATGCGGGCAACAGCTGAAAATTCTGGAACACAAATCCGACACTTTTATTGCGAACTTCTGCCCGTTGATCCTCGTCCAAGAGACTAAGGTGGTGGCCGTCCAGCCAGATGTCGCCGCTGCTGGCGGTATCTAATCCAGCCAGTATGCCCAGCAAGGTGGATTTGCCGGCACCTGAGGCTCCCAGAATAGCAATGCTTTCGCCATGCTTGATTCGAAGATCAAGTCCGCAGAGGATGCTAAGCTTACCCTGCTGAGTCTGTATATCCTTAGAGAGGTTGTTAACCTCAAGAATCATAGACATTTTTGTCAGAGGGGACGCTGGTGTTATTGAATCTGTTACGTTATTCATTTTTTTTGTTGCTGCTTATGTGTTCAGGAATAGTTTCGGCTAAAAATGTACTAGTACTGGGCGACAGTATCAGTGCTGCTTATGGTATGGATACTAGCGCGGGTTGGGTGCAATTGCTCAGGCAACGTATGCAACAGCAGAGCTGGAAATACCCGTCTGAGCCGGCCATTATCAATGCCAGTATCAGCGGCGAGACTACCACTGGTGGGCTGACTCGGTTGCCGGCACTGCTGCAGAAGCATCAGCCTGAGTTGGTCATTATTGAACTGGGTGCTAACGATGGTCTGCGAGGAACGCCGCTGCGAATGGTGGAGAAAAATCTCAGTACCTTGATCTCGACGGCGAAGACGTCTGGAGCTGATATTCTGTTGCTGGGTATGCGCCTGCCGCCCAATTATGGTCGCCGTTACGCCGATAGTTTTTTTCAGATGTTTGGCCGTATAGCAGAGCGTCATGAAATTGCCTATTACCCATTTTTTCTGGAGCGAATTGGTGGTGTATCGGCGCTGATGCAGCCTGACGGGATTCACCCTAATCACCAAGCTCAGCCTTTGTTACTGGATAATATCTGGCCGCTGCTGGAGCCTTTATTGACTCGGAAATGATCATAAAGTTTCTGTTGAGAAGTTTTGTTTTCGCCTGTTGGCGAGTTAAGGGCTTTGGCCGCCCAAAGCCCTTAACAATCCTAAGCCGCCCCTGCTGTTTGGCTAGCTGCGCCAGCTTCCCTGCGCGTTTCAGCTTCAAGGGCGCAATTAGAAACTCGTCCGCGTTGCGTACTCAGACAGCTAATCGCTTTGTTCCCTTGAAAGCTGCAATGCTCAGCGGCACAGAAGGGGGTTTAATCCGTGCACACCGCCAATAATGATTTATTTAGCACAGATCGTTCGGCTGCGACCATTCGCTTCTAGGCGACGCCGAGCCCTGACGTGAGGCGAAACATCGTATTTAGTTCATTATCGAATACCCTGCATCAAAGTGGCTGTATGAGAAGGTTTTCGCCCATCGGCGAGTTAAGGACTTTGGCCGCCCAAAGCCCTTAACAATCCCAAGCCGCCCCTGCTGTTTGGCTAGCTGCGCCAGCTTCCCTGCGCGTTTCAGCTTCAAGGGCGCAATTAGAAACTCGTCCGCGTAGCGACCTCAAACAGCTAATCGCTTTGTTCCCTTGAAAGCTGCAATGCTCGGCTGCACAGAAGGGGGTTTAATCCATGCCAGCTGACAATAAGGAGTTTTTGGCACTGGTTATTCGGTAGCGATTATTCCTTTTTTGATGATGTCGATCCTCTCCGATGAGTGAGCCATTGGAGTCTAATAAGAGGGTGCTTTCGCTCAATTGCGGACAGATCTTAGTATATCTAACCAACGAGGCTCGTTTTCCGAGAAGGTATTAGTGGACAATTTTCTGTGTACCTTATAACCTTTCGTTCGGATTTTTATCTTAACTATAGGGACATGGAATGAAAAAATTGTTAGCTCTCACAGGTGTAATGGCAATTTCTGGTTGTGCAACCATTGTTAATGATGCCAACATCCCCCTCACTATGAGCTTTTCTGATGGTAGCGAAGGAACTTGTGAATTTCAGAATAAGAGAGGACTGTGGACGGTTGATATGCCTGGTGTACCAATGATTCGACGTTCGGATGACCCGCTTGTCTATCATTGCAAAACTGAAGATGGCCGCCAGTCAAACGGTACGATCGCAAGTGAGATTGAGGGAGAAAAACTCGGCGCTAGTGTTTTGTTCTTTGATCTAGGTATTACGGATTCTATCACTGACAAGCATCGGACTTACCAACGTAATGTTTCTATTCCTGTGAAGCGCGAGAGTTAAGTCTAAGTACTTGGAAAATTGGTGGTTATGCATTTTTAATGCTGAAAGCTAATTATGACTTCAGTCTTGGTCGTCTCGCTTCAGTCTGCCAAGACTCCTTTAATGTACAATAATTTAGGTAAAACTTTGCACTGAATGCCGGCCTCGTAATGCTATCGAAGTTTGCTTTGGCGTACTAAGAAGGCATATCAATCATCCTTTCTCCGCACCAGAAAAAAATTTAGCAGTGCTTAAAACAGAAGAACCCAGCCTAAAGACTGGGTCCTGTATTCTGCGAGGCATTAAAAATGCTCTGCTACGCCATTAAATAAGGCGCTGAGTCTAGCGGTTATTTAGTTGTTTGAATGCAGTTCTTCGTTGAGCTGAATCGCCGATTTGTTGGTTTTCACTTCAACGCGCCCCGTCAGGGAGTTACGACGGAACAGTAGGTCCGGCTTGCCAGCAAGATCACCGGCTTTGACCGCTTCTACTTCCTGATTCTTATCATCCAACAACATAACCTTGGAACCGGCGGTGACATAGAGACCGGCTTCAACGGTGCAGCGATCTCCTAGTGGGATGCCCAGGCCAGCGTTGGCCCCCAGTAGGCAACCATCACCAACGGAAATGACTACATTGTTGCCACCGCTGAGGGTACCCATGGTGGAGCAACCGCCGCCTAGGTCGGAACCTACTCCGACCACAACACCGGCAGAAATACGCCCTTCGATCATGCTGGTGCCCAAGGTGCCGGCATTAAAGTTAACGAAACCTTCATGCATGATGGTGGTGCCTTCTCCCAGATGGGCGCCGAGACGGACGCGGGATGTGGCGGCAATGCGGGTGCCAGCAGGCACTGTGTAGTTAGCCATCTTGGGGAATTTGTCGACAGAATGAACATCGAGCAGTTTACCCTGGGCGCGGGATTGTAATTGACGCAATGGCAGGTCATCTAGAGAGATGGCGCCTTCGTTAGTCCAAGCGACATTAGGCAGCAGGCCGAACATGCCGTCCAAGTTAGTGCCGTGTGGTTTGATGATGCGCTGAGATATCAGCGTCAGCTTTAGATAAACTTCCGGTGTCGAGGCGGGCTTGTCGTCATCTCGCAGGATACAGAGAACCAGCGGTTGCTCGGTACCTTTCAGCGTGTCGGCTATTTTCTGTTGTTCTGTAGCGTTGACGGCCGAAAATGCCGCTGAGATGGCATCTAGCTGCTCTGCGCCAATTTCGATAGTCCGGTTGCCGCCCTCGTACCCAACGACGTTTGAAAGCGCCTTAATCAGGCTGTCGCAGGGTTCAAAAATGGGCTTGGCATAAAATACTTCTAGCCAGTCACCGTTGGACGATTTGCTGCCAATACCGAGGCCAAGACTGAAATTATTGCCACTCATTACTGTGTTCTCCACTAAATTTCTTTTGACTTGTAGCTGCCGCTTCGGGAGCTACGTTAGTTGACTAAATGGACTATGACTGACCGAAACGAGCCCGGTATTTTTGTTCTGAGAAGCCTAGTTCTAGGTCATCTCCGGCTGCCAACAACGGGCGCTTTATTATTGCTGGGTATTCCAGCATCAATTGGATGGCACGTTGCTGACTAATATCTTGTTTTTGCTCATCGTTCAGTTTTCGCCACGTGGTGCCGCGGCGATTGAGTATGGCTTCCCAGCCTAGTTGTTCAACCCAGCCTTGTAACTGCTGGGCTTCGAGTCCTTGCTTACGATAATCATGAAAACGATAGTCGATGTTTTCTTGTTCCAGCCATTTTTTGGCTTTACGAATGGTATCGCAGTTGCTGATGCCGTAAAGGGTAATCATCGCTGTATTAACCTCTGCCGCCATGGCTTGCCAGTGAGTCAACGAAGCGTCGAATACGTTCAGCCGCTTCAATGCAATCCTCCAGGGGCGCGACTAATGCCAGTCTTACCCGGTTGGCGCCAGGATTGCAGCCCTGTTGCATTCTGGATAGGTAAGAGCCTGGTAGCACGGTAATATTTTCCTGGGCGTAGAGCTCGCGGGCAAAAGTTTCGTCATCCACTGGCGTTTTTGGCCATAGATAGAAACCGGCCTCCGGGCGGCTGACGTCTAAGACACCGTCAATGCGTTCCAGGACGGCATTGAATTTGGCCCGATAGAGGTCGCGATTAGCCGCTACATGCTTTTCATCCTGCCAGGCAAGGATGCTGGCGCGCTGGCTGTAGGTCGGCATGGCGGAGCCGTGATAGGTACGGTAGAGCAAAAACTTGGCCAACAGTTCCCCGTCGCCAGCCGCAAAACCAGATCGCAATCCTGGCAGGTTGGAGCGCTTAGATAGGCTGTGAAATACCAGGCAGCGCTTATAGTTGTCACGGCCCAGTTCGGCACAGGCCTGTAGCAGCCCTACCGGTGGTTGGGCTTCGTCGAAATAGATCTCTGAATAGCACTCATCGGAGACAATAATGAAATTGTATTCATCGGCCAGAGCAATTAGTTTTTTAAGTTGCTCTGCGCTGGTGATGCTACCGGTAGGGTTGCCTGGTGAGCAGATAAACAATAGCTGGCAGCGTTGCCATACCTCTGCCGGTACGGCGTCGTAATCGGGTAGGAAATTATTTTCTTGCTGGCAATTGAGGAAGTAAGGCTCGGCGCCAGCCAGATAAGCGGCCCCTTCGTAGATCTGATAGAACGGATTCGGGCAGACTACTAATGGCGCTGTGACTGAGTCCCGATCTATCACCGTCTGCACGATAGCAAACAGCGCTTCGCGGGTACCGTTGCAGGGCAGAATATTGTAGTCCGGGTCCAGTGAAGCCGACTTTAGCCGAAAACGTGTCTCGGCCCAGTTGCCAATGGCGCTACGCAGTTCTGGCAGACCTTTGGTGCTGGGGTAGCCGGACAGGCCGTGGAGTTGTTCGCTAAGCTCCTTGCGCACAAAATCGGGTGCGGAGTGCTTGGGTTCGCCGATCGACAGGGCGATATGCTCAAGAGTATCGGGTGGAGTGATACCCGCCTTCAGCTGTGCCAATCGTTCGAAAGGGTAAGGTTGTAATCTGTTTAGATCAGAGTTCATTCATGGGCCTTAATGGATACTGACAGCCATCGCATTGACTGTCAGTTAAGTGCGATATGTCACTGGCTTGTGAAAAACGACGATTATAATGGAGCCTTCACAAAAGTTATAGCGACGGACGCTGGTCATCACTTCAAATCATTTTCTATCTGTCGGTCTAACTCTTCGATAATGCGGCTTTGCAGGCGCTCGGCTAACTCTGGATCAGTGATTGCCTGTAGTTCATTATCGGTAATAAAGAAAACATCTTCTACCCGCTCGCCGACATTGACAATTCTGGCTTTGCTAAGATGAATTTGGCATTCCAGCATGACCTGTCCGATGCGAGCCAACAGTCCCGGCCGGTCGGAGGTGGAGACCTCCATGGCGGTGACATGGCGCTCGGGGTCGGTGCTGAGAATGACCTGGGTCGGCATGGCGAAGAGTTTTAGTTGGCGCGGTACCCGTCGTTGTATGATGGCTTTATAGTCGGCGGGGTCGTCCAGTTCATCCACCAGCGTATTCTTTATCCGCATGATGTGTTCAGGGTCGTCGCCAATGGCTTGGTTGTTTTCATCCAAGACAATGAAGGTGTTGTAGCTGAAGCCGTCATCGTTAGTAATGATACGAGCATCCTGGATGCTTAAGTTTAATTGGTCCAAGGCAGCAGCAGAGGCGGCAAACAAACCTTCGTGATCGCGCATGAAGATGAAAATCTGGGTGGCGCCCTCGTATATCCGGGTGCAGGTTTCTTTGACCAGCACCAGAGGCATGTCGCGGTCGCTGTGGTTGAGGATCGCCTCGGTATGCCAGGAAATATCCTGCGCTTCTTCTCGCAGGAAGTAGTCTTCATTCAATGTGGCCCATAAACACTCAGCACTGTAATCGCTGATGCCGCGATGCTTGAGCATGCTTAGGGCTTCTATTTGGACCTGCTCGATACAGTCTTCTTTGTTGTAGGGGTTTTCAAGCCCGCGTCTAAGCACTTGCTTGGTTGCGTTGTAGAGCTGGCGCATCAGTGACGCGCGCCAGTTGTTCCACAAGGTGTTATTGGTGGCGCAGATGTCCGCTACCGTGAGGGCAAACAGATAATCAAGATGGATGCTGTCACGGACCTTCATGGCGAAATCATAGATGACATCGGGGTCGCTGATGTCTTTGCGTTGTGCGGTCATGGACATCAGCAGGTGGTTTTCCACCAGCCAGCCGACTAAGTGCGTGTCCCACTTTCCGAGATGATGACGTTGGCAGAAATCTCTGGCATCCACGCCCCCCAGTTCGGAATGGTCACCACCGCGGCCTTTGGCGATATCGTGATATAGCCCCGCAACATAGAGCAGTGCGACTTTGGGTATGCGGCGCACGATCTGGTGGGCAATGGGCAGTTTTTCGGCCTGATCTCGGTGCCTGAAGCGGCGCATGTTGGTGATTACTTTCAGGGTATGTGCGTCGACCGTATAAATATGGAACAGGTCGTGTTGCATCTGGCCGACGATCCTGCCGAATTCGGGCAGATATCGACCCAGAATGCCGTAGCGATTCATGCGCTTGAGTTCGGTAGTGACGCCTTCTGGTGAGCGCATCAGCTCCATGAACAGCGAGGTGTTGCGAATGTCGCTGCGGAAAGCGTCGTCGATGAGATGACGGTTCACTCGCAATAGTCGCATGGTGGAGGCTCGTACCCCCTCCAGCTCTGGGTTCTGTGCCAGCAGCACGAACAGTTCCATCATCGCGAAGGGGTTGTTTTCAAATACTTCGTTATCAGTGACTTCAATATGGTTGGCGCGGATCTGGAAGCGGTTGTTCAGTGGTCGTACATCCTGATCGAAATCGTTATCGAGAATGGCTTCTTCGAAATGTTGCAGCAGCATGTCGTTAAATTCTGCCAGAGACATGGCAATGCGGTAGTACTTGCTCATGAATTGCTCGACGTCCCGGGCGGCATCGGTATCTACATAGCCGAAGAATTCTGCCAGAGTGCGTTGATGATCAAACAGTAGGCGGTTTTCACAACGGCCGGTTAACATATGCAGCGCGTAACGGATGCTCCACAGGTAGAGTTCGCCCTTATCCAAAGCAGCCAGTTCGTTTTCGGTGAGGAAGCCGTGATTCACCAAGTCGCGGACATAAGTGGCTCCGAAGTGGCGTTTGGCGACCCAGCCGACAGTTTGTATGTCGCGCAGCCCACCGGCGGAATCCTTGATATTGGGTTCAAGGTTGTATTCGGTGTCATTGGTCCGAAAATGGCGGTCTTTCTGCTCTTGTACCTTGGCTTTATAGAATTGCTGACTAGACCAGGCACTGTCGGCGGTGACTTTCGCGTACATTTGTTCCCGCAGTTTATCGTCGCCCACCAGCGTACGGGATTCGATCAGGTTAGTGGCAACGGTAATATCTTTGTGGGCTTCTTCAAAGCACTGCTCGATGGTTCTAACACTGCTGCCAACGTCGAGACTGATATCCCAGAGAAAGGTGATAAAGCCTTCGATGCTGTCACGGAACTGCTCGGGGTCTTCATCTTTGAGCAGAATCAGCATGTCGATATCAGAGTGGGGGTGCAGTTCGCCACGGCCATATCCACCGACAGCAATTAAGGCAATACGATCACCTTCTGGCCACTGATATTGTGACCAGGCCTGTCTGAGCAGTTGGTCGAGCATCCAGGCGCGACCGTACACCAAGATACGTATATCCACACCTTCGCGAAAACGACGATCAAGTTCATCCTGGCCCCGTTTAAGGGCGTCTTTGAATACCGCTAGGAACGAATCAGTGTCCTGTAACTCCTGAGCAAAGGACTTTGGATCAAACAGCCCTTTATCTGCGTTAAAGTTGGTAAGGATGTCGGTCATACTGTCTCCGGTACTGCGGTACTGCGGTGATTGGGGTCGTTAAACCTTACCCTGCTCTTCTGATCTAAGGGTGAGTATTTCGCAACCATCCTCTGTTACCAATAGCGTGTGTTCCCACTGGGCAGAAAGTCGTTTATCCGAAGTTTCGACGGTCCAGCCGTCGCGTTTGGAAAGCTTGGTGTGACGGGTACCGGCGTTGATCATGGGTTCGATGGTAAAACACATGCCGGGTTTGAGCGTAACGCCGGTATTGGGTTTGCCGTAATGCAATACCTGAGGTTCTTCATGGAATTCCTTGCCGATACCGTGACCGCAGTATTCTCTAACCACCGTATAAAAACAGCCCTCCGCGTGTTTTTGGATGGCGTGACCAATATCACCCAGGCGCACACCAGGCTTAACCATCTTGATGCCCAGATAAAGGCACTCCTGGGCTACTTCTATCAGGCGGCTGGCATGGGGAGGCACTTTGCCTACAAAAAACATCTTGCTGGTGTCGCCGTGGTAGCCGTCCTTAATAACGGTGATATCAATATTGATGATATCGCCATTTTTTAATGGCTTGTCATTGGGGATGCCATGACACACAACATGGTTGACGGAGGTGCAGATAGATTTCGGAAAGCCATGGTAATTAAGCGGGGCGGGGATGGACTGCTGTATGTCGACAATATAGTCATGACAAATCTGGTTAAGCTTGTTCGTCGTTACCCCGGCTTGAACGTGCGGGGCAATCATATCCAGTACATCTGCTGCCAGTTGTCCGGCAACGCGCATTTTTTCAATTTCTTCGATGTTTTTGATTGTGACAGTCATAGCTAAATATTTGTTTTGTATGATGAGTTTAAGAGAATCTGGAATATGGATCAGATCGCGGTAGCTACAGTATAAGCAGGGGCAATGAAAAAGGCTCATTGTACACGCATAGGTTGAACTTGGAAGCGTATCTTTATATTGGCAGGCTAATGTGGTATAAAGTCGCGCTCCCGAATTGCCAGTCCGGAATTTTGGGGGAAATGATTTATTTAATGTCGCACATATACCGTCACATTGGCTCTGGGTGCCTTTCGAGGTGAGCAATGGGGTATATGGAGGCCTAACCCATACAATTAAGGAAATACAATGTCTAAAGTCTCTATGCGTGAGCTGCTAAAAGCCGGTGCTCACTTCGGTCACCAGACCCGTTACTGGAACCCTAAAATGGGTAAGTACATTTTTGGTGCTCGCAACAAAATTCATATCATTAACCTGGAGCACACTGTTCCTGCGTTGAATGATTCTCTGGCCTTTATCGAGCGTCTCGCTACCAACAAGAACAAGATCTTGTTTGTTGGAACTAAGCGTGCCGCTTCTAAAGTGATTAGTGAAGAAGCTACTCGCGCAAGCATGCCTTACGTTAACCATCGCTGGTTGGGTGGCATGTTGACCAACTATAAGACTATCCGTGCTTCCATCAAGCGTTTTCGTGATCTAGAGAAGCAGTCTCAGGACGGTACTTTTGAGCAGCTGACTAAGAAAGAAGCGCTAATGAATTCGCGCGAAATGGCTAAGCTTGAGCGTTCTATCGGTGGTATCAAGGATATGGGCGGCTTGCCTGATGCATTGTTTGTAATTGATGTTGATCACGAGCGTATTGCTATCAACGAAGCTAACAAGCTGGGTATTCCTGTTATCGGTATCGTTGATACTAATAGCAACCCTGATGGTGTTGATTACATCATCCCTGGTAATGACGATGCGCTACGCGCTATCCAGATCTACGTTAAGGCTGCGGCGGATGCGTGCCTGGAAGGTGTTGGTTCTGGTCAAGGCGAATTTGTAGAAGTTGAAGAGCAGACTGACGCTGCTGCTGAATAAGCGGTTACTTCAGGCCTTGTGAAAAGGCTTCAGTAAG
Source organism: Motiliproteus sp. (assembly GCA_036960175.1). Lineage (GTDB taxonomy): Bacteria > Pseudomonadota > Gammaproteobacteria > Pseudomonadales > Balneatricaceae > Motiliproteus. Next base: position 51,295 of record JBALWH010000010.1, read on the forward strand.
GGGAGCGATGCTCCCTTTTTTTGAACATATTTTTATGAATTCTGAGAGGAATTGTCATGGCAGTTAAAATCTCTGCTTCTATGGTTAAGGAGCTGCGCGAGCGCACTAGCCTGGGCATGTTGGAATGTAAAAAGGCATTGGCTGCGGCCGATGGTGATATCGAACTGGCAATCGAAAACCTGCGTAAGTCTAGCGGTATGAAGGCAGCTAAAAAAGCTGGCCGTACTGCTGCTGATGGCGTAGTTGCAGCTAAAGTTGCGGAAGATGGCAGTTATGGTGTCCTTGTAGAAGTTAACTCCGAAACTGATTTCGTTGCTCGTGATGTTGGTTTTCTGGCGTTCGTTGACACTATCGCTAAAGCTGCATTTGCTGCTAAGCAAACAGATGTTGCTGCGTTGATGGCTGGCGAGCTTGAGTCTACTCGTGAAGCATTGGTGCAGAAAATTGGCGAAAACCTCAGTGTTCGTCGTATCAGTCTGTTAGAAGGTGCTAATGTTTCTGCTTACGTTCATAGTAATAACAGAATTGCGGTGCTGGTTTCTCTGACTGCCGGTGAGAGCGAAGTTGCTAAAGATGTGGCGATGCATGTAGCTGCTGCTAACCCTCGTGTAGCCAAGCCTGAAGATATGGCTGAAGAAGTGCTGGTCAAGGAAAAAGAAATTATCCTTGCGCAGCCTGATATGGCCGGAAAGCCTGCAGAAATTGCAGAAAGAATGGTTGGCGGACGGATCAAGAAATTCTTGGCTGAGAACTCATTGGTAGAGCAGGCGTTTGTTAAAAATCCTGAAATCACAGTGGGTAAGCTGATCAAAGATGCCGGTGCTGATATCAATAGTTTCGTCCGCTTCGAAGTGGGTGAAGGTATTGAAGTAGAAAAAGTCGACTTCGCTGAAGAAGTTGCAGCTGCTCTGAAATAAGAGTCGTCCTTCCTGCGTGAGCTGGCTTTAATTGACTAAAGCTAGCTCGTGCAACCCCTTCTGCCTAATGCTAAACTCCCTACCAAATTTTTCCGGGGATGCAATCAGTGACTGAAAAGAACAACGCGCAATATAAGCGGATTTTGTTGAAGCTTAGTGGCGAAGCTCTGATGGGTTCAGAGAATTTCGGCATTGACCCTACCGTGCTTGACCGTATGGCATTGGAAATCGGACAGTTGGTCGGTATTGGTGTCCAGGTTGGGCTGGTTGTTGGTGGTGGTAATCTGTTCCGTGGCGAGGCCTTGAGTAAGGCTGGCATGGATCGAGTTACCGGTGATCACATGGGCATGCTGGCTACAGTGATGAATGCTTTGGCCTTGCGAGATGCTCTGGAGCGCAATAATATCACCACCCGGGTGATGTCAGCGATATCGATGGTCGGTGTGGTTGATAATTACGACCGCCGCCAAGCGACGCGTTCTCTCGATCAGGGTGATGTTGTTATCTTCTCTGCCGGAACCGGCAATCCTTTTTTTACCACGGACTCAGCTGCCTGTTTGAGGGGTATCGAGATTGAGGCCGATGTGGTCCTGAAAGCGACGAAGGTAGATGGCGTTTATTCTGCCGATCCTGTTAAAGACCCTAGTGCGACAATGTATGACCGCCTTAGTTATGATGAGGTGCTGGAAAAGCAGTTAGGAGTGATGGATCTGACAGCCATGTGTTTGAGTCGTGATCATGGCATGCCGGTTCGGGTATTTAATATGAATAAGCCGGGAGCCCTAGTTACCGTTGTAAGGGGTGGCAATGAAGGAACGTTGATTGATAGCGGCCTGTAGGAAGGAGAAAAATCGTGATTAATGAAATCAAGCAAGATGCTGCAGAGCGTATGGCGAAGAGTGTCCAGTCGCTGGTTGATAATTTTAAGAAAATTCGTACCGGACGGGCGCATCCGAGCATTCTGGATTCGATTAAGGTGCCTTATTACGGAAGTGATGTGGCGCTGAGTCAGGTTGCAAATATCAGCGTTGAGGATGGTCGGACCTTGTCAGTGTCTCCTTGGGAGGGGCCGATGATTCCTGAGATTGAAAGGGCGATTATGAAGTCTGATCTCGGTCTCAATCCTTCCACGGCAGGCATGGTTATTCGTATTCCGATGCCCGCTTTGACGGAAGAAACGCGCAAAGTCTTTACGCGTCAAGCTCGTCAAGAATCAGAAAACGCGCGGGTTGCTGTTCGCAATATTCGTCGCGATGCTAACAATGACTTCAAAGAGCTGCTGAAAGATAAAGATATCACTGAGGACGACGAGCGCCGGGGTCAGGATGCTATCCAGAAGCTGACCGATAGTAGCGTTGCTGAAATCGAGGCTCATCTGCAGAAGAAAGAAGCCGACTTAATGGAAATTTAATCAGCGTTGTTTTGCTGAATAATCTGGATTAATCCAGGGTAGGTATGACAGATCTGAAACCCTTTCCGAAATTGCCTCGCCATGTGGCAGTGATCATGGACGGAAACAACCGTTGGGCCAAGTCTCGGCGGTTGCCCAGTCTCGCTGGTCATAAAGCCGGTGTTGATGCGGTGCGAGCGGTTGTTGATGGCTGTGCTCGCTATGGGGTGGAGTCGCTGACTCTGTTCGCTTTTAGTAGTGAGAACTGGCGTCGTCCTGAATTGGAAGTAAAGGGTTTGATGGAGTTGTTTATGCTGGCCTTGCAGCGCGAGGTTAAAAAACTCCATAAGCATAATATCCGGTTGAAGGTGATTGGCGACAAGAGTCGTTTTAGCGCTGGTCTGCAGAAAAAAATAGCAGGTGCTGAGCAGATGACGGCTGGCAATACTGGATTGACATTGAATGTCGCTGCTAACTATGGCGGCCAATGGGATATCGTCCAGGCCGCTCGAAAATTGGCATCTCAGGTGAAAAGCGGTGAGATTGACGTCGAGATGATCGATGAGGCAGTTTTTGAAGACCAGTTATCACTGGCTGGTCAGCCCCCAGCAGATCTTTGTATTCGTACGGGTGGCGAGCAGCGGATTAGTAATTTTTTACTGTGGCACTTTGCCTACGCGGAATTCTATTTTTCTTCTAAATATTGGCCTGATTTCAGGCTAGACGAGCTCGAGGATGCTTTTGATGCATTCTCCGGTCGTGAGCGTCGTTTCGGTAAAACCAGTGAGCAGGTCGAAGCTGAGGAACCTGATGCTTAAGCAACGAATCTTGACCGCTCTGGTATTGGCGCCTTTGGTGTTAGCCGGTGTTTTTTTATTGCCGCTGCAATATTTTCAGTGGTTTGTTGCCTTGGTGGTGCTGTTAGGTGCATGGGAATGGGCAAACCTATCTGATTACAGCTCTCCGGTTCAGCGCTGGGGTTACGCCTTGGTTATCACCGCTTTTCTGCCTGTAGTCGTTATTCTTTCGGTGTCCTCGCAGCTATTGTTGGTTCTGGCAGTGGTTTTTTGGTTGCTGGTTGTTTATTGGGTTAAAAGCTATCCCAGTACCAGTGGTCAGTGGGGTGGTCGAGTCTCTCGGGCATTGATGGGCGTGCTGGTGTTAATTCCAACCTGGCAGGGATTGGTATTGTTGAAATCGATGGCGCCCAGCGGTGGCCTGATTCTGCTGTTGATGTTACTAGTCTGGGGTGCTGATATAGGTGCTTATTTTGCGGGTAGAGCCTGGGGGCGGGTTAAGCTGGCTCCTGCGGTCAGTCCGGGTAAAACCATGGCGGGTTTCTATGGGGGGCTTGCTAGTAGTCTGATTATTGCATTACTGGCGGCAGTTTATCTTGGCCTTAGTGGGACGAACCTTTTGTTGCTGATGGGGCTCTGTCTGGTGACAGCGCTGGCATCAGTGTTGGGTGATTTACTCGAAAGTATGGTGAAGCGCCATCGGGGCATCAAGGACAGCAGTCAATTGTTGCCTGGGCATGGTGGTATCATGGACCGAATAGATAGTCTGACAGCGGCGACTCCAGTGTTTGCGCTTGGAACCTCCTTGCTCGGCTTGGGTCTGTAGTAACGATTTAATTGCGGGTTTATCACTGATGGATATTCTGCAGACCATTCTGGCTGCGATTGTCACCCTTGGCATTCTGGTTACTGTTCATGAATATGGCCACTTTTGGGTTGCCAGGCGTTGCAATGTGCGGGTGTTACGTTTTTCCATTGGTTTTGGTCGTGCGCTCTATCGCTGGCATGATAGCAAGGGCACCGAATATGTTATTGCGGCAATCCCTCTTGGCGGTTACGTCAAAATGCTTGATGAGCGGGAGGGGGATGTACCTGATTCCTTGCTTGATCAGACATTTAATCGCAAATCGGTTGCCCAGCGAATAGCGATTGTTATAGCCGGTCCGTTGGTCAACCTTATCTTCGCGGTCTTTGCGTATTGGGCCATGTTCATTGCGGGTATTAGTACTGTGGCGCCGGTCGTCGGTGCGGTTGAGGAAGCGTCTGTTGCTGCCGTTGCGGGGCTTGCTGTCAATGAAGAGATCGTTGCCGTCGATGGCTACCCTACGCGGAGCTGGGAGGATGTTAGTCTTCGCCTAGCGGCTAGAATCGGAGAGACTGGGCGTGTGTTGGTGGATACTCGTGCTTTGGGTGACGATTCTGCTCATTCGTATGCGTTGAATATTGAACGCTGGGATCTCGATGCAGAAAAAGGTCCGCTGGGCAGTCTGGGGATTAAGCGATTTAGGCCGCATTTTCCAGCTCGTATTGGTCAGTTGGTTGAAGGTGCTGAGGCAAAGAGCTCTGGGTTGCAAGTTGGTGATTTAATTTTACAGATGGATGGGGTGCCGATCATAGATTGGCTCGATCTAGTTAAGCGCATTCAGAGTAGCCCGGGAAGGGAGGTTGTCTTTAGTGTGCGGCGTGATTCGTTGGATATGCAGTTAAAGTTAACGCCAGCCGCTAAAACTGCCGATGATGGACGCTCTTACGGTTATATAGGCGCGGGAGTCGAGCCGGTTTCCTGGCCGCAAGAAATGCTGCGTGAGATCCGCTATGGCCCCTTAGAAGCGGTCCCGGTTGCCTTCGCAAAAACCTACCAGATGATGGCTTTGACGCTGGAATCTATAGGTAAGATGATTAAAGGCGCTATTTCGGTAAAAAACTTGAGTGGGCCTATAACCATTGCTAAAGTGGCGGGGGCTTCGGCAGAGTCCGGTTTGGAGAGTTTTTTGAACTTTCTTGCCTACTTAAGCATAAGTCTAGGAATCTTGAATTTGCTTCCTATTCCGATGTTGGATGGGGGGCATTTGCTTTATTACGTAATAGAAGCGGTGCGTGGTCGTCCGGTCCCTGAACGAATTCAGATTATGGGGCTGAAGATAGGAATGGCGCTGCTGATGGCTTTGATGGTTCTAGCTTTTTATAACGATCTGGCGCGTCTCTAATGTCATGCGTGACTTCAATGGTGTATTTGGAACAGGTTTGTAACGCTGCATGAGACGTAAACTAGCACTACTGTTAATCAGTCTTCTTTTCCCGGTGGCTCTGTGGGCCGATAGTTTTACCGTCTCGGATATCCGCGTCGATGGTCTTCAACGTCTGGATCTTGGCACGGTTTTTCGGGCGCTTCCCGTCGATGTCGGCGATCAGGTTGATGAATTTCGACTAGCGGATGCTTCGCGAAAACTTTTTGCCACCGGTTATTTTAATGATGTGCGCCTGCTACGTGATGGTGGAACTCTGATCATCAGGGTTAAGGAGCGGCCCTCATTAAGTAAAATTACCATTAAGGGTAACAAGGTTCTGGAAACAGAGCCGTTACTGGAAGGACTAAAAGGACTTGGCCTGCAGGAAGGTGAGGTGTTTCAGCGCGCAACCCTAGAGCGGATTCGCTTAGAGCTTGCTAGGCTTTATGCTGCCCAGGGGCGCTACGGTGCTTGGATCGACGCTAGTGTTGAAGAGTTGCCCGAGAATCGGGTCGGCTTGACCATTGACGTTAAGGAAGGTGAAGCGGCGACAATTCAACATATTAATATTGTCGGTAACGAGGTTTATACCGATAAAGAGCTGACTCTTGAGTTCGAATTAAGTAAGCCGGGTCTAGTGCCGTTCTTCTCCAGCGATGGTAAATATGCCCGGGAGAAACTCAGCGGTGACCTAGAGCGTCTGCGCACCTTTTATCTGAACCGGGGTTTTATCAATTTTAATATTGAGTCTACCCAAGTTTCGCTGACCTCTGATCGCAAGCATGTCTATGTCACCATCAATGTCAGTGAGGGCGAGCTTTACTATTTTGGTGGTTTTGAGTTCGCTGGCAATTTGGCAGTGGATGAAGATGAGCTTCGCGAATTGGTTAGCTTCGAGGAAGGAGAAGTGTTCTCCCGTAAGGCGATGGTGGACACCTCCGAGAAAATTTCCAACCGCCTGGGCGCTGAAGGATATGTTCAGGCTAACGTAAATCCCAATCCTGTGGTGGATGACAAAAATAATCGTATCGATATTAAGTTCTTTGTCGATCCCGGACGTCGTATGTATGTACGCCGCGTTAACTTTCGGGGCAATACCACCAGTGCTGACGAAGTGTTGAGACGCGAGATGCGACAGATGGAGGCTGGTTACGCCAACACCAAGCATATCGAGCAATCCAAGAGTCGCTTGGAGCGGCTGGGTTATTTTACCTCGGTGAACGTGGAAACTACCCCGGTTCCCGGTACCGATGATCAGATTGATCTCGAATACAGTGTGGTAGAACAGCTGTCCGGTAATCTCAGTGCCAGTGTTGGTTTTTCTCAGAGTGCCGGTCTGTTGTTGGCCTTAAGGGTCGCTCAGGACAATTTCCTAGGTACCGGTAAACATGTCTCCTTTGGTATTAATAACAGTGAGACCGACACCGAATACAGCTTTAGTTTTACCGATCCCTATTACACGGTGGATGGCGTTAGTCGTGGTTTCAGTTTGTTCTTCCGCCAAGAAGACAGGGATGAAGACGACGTGAGTAACTACTCGACCGATGCCTTTGGTGGCAGTATCAATTTCGGTTATCCCATTGATGAGTTTCAGCGCCTGAGGTTTTCTGTTGGCTATGAGAATATAGACGTCACATTAGGTCCGGATGTGCCTGATGAGATTACTAGCTTTATTGCGGCAGAGGGTGACAATTACAATGTTTTCAAATTCACCCTGGGTTGGACTGAAAATAAATTGAATAAAGGTATTTTGGCTACTGAAGGTTATTCTCAAGCTGTTACTCTTGAAACAGGGGTTCCGGGTGGAGATCTAACTTACTACACTCTGAAATATCGTGGTGAGCGCTATTTTCCTATTGCCGGTGGCTGGATCGCTAATTTTAGAACGGAGCTGGGCTATGGTGACAGTTATGGTGATACCAGTGAATTGCCGTTTCTAAAGCACTTCTTTAGTGGTGGTTTCTCCTCAGTACGGGGTTTTAAGAATAATACCCTGGGGCCTAGAGCGAATAATGTTGATGAAGATCCTCTTGGTGGTAACGTGTTGGTCGAAGGCTCTGCGGAGTTGATCTTCCCGTTTCCCTTTATTGAAGATCGTAGCAAGCTGCGGTCATTGTTTTTCCTTGATGTCGGTAGTGTTTTCGATACCAGTTGTTTGAGCAGTAATCCCAATTGCAGTAGTGGTATAGATATCGCGGATTTAAGGGCTTCTGTGGGTATTGGCGTTTCATGGATCACCTTTGTTGGTCCATTGTCGTTCTCAATAGCATCTCCTGTTGTGGAAAAAACAGGGGATGAAACAGAGACTTTCCAGTTTGCGCTGGGTCAGACTTTCTAAAATTCGGGTAAGGAGTTAAAAATGAAATCGTTGAAACTGTTACTGACGCTAGTGTTGATGCTACCAATGGTGGCGACCGCAGAAAATATTGCAGTGCTGGATGTTGAGGGAGCTATTCGCTCTTCAAAGCAGGTTCAAGTGTTGCGAGCACAGCTAACAGAGCAGTTTGCTGGGGACCAAAAGCGATTAAAGAGTCTGGCTGACGAGGGAAATACTCTGAAGCAGAAAATGGAAAAGGAAGGTGATTTCCTTAGCGAAGACGAGCGCAAGACTTTAGTTCTGCAGATTCAACAAAAATTCCAGGCTTTCCAGCAACTGAAAGGTGATCTGCAGAAAGAGTCACAAAAGCAGGAGCGCGCCTTTCTGGAGCAGCTACGGCCCAAGGTGGAAGAAATCCTTAAGGTTATCGTGGAAAAGAATAAAATCGACCTGATCTTTAATAAGCGTGCGTTGGTGTACACCCAGCCGCAAATGGATCTGACCGCTCAGGTTATTGAAGAACTGAACAAACAATAATCATTATGTCACCCGAATACTCCCTGGGAGACATTGCAGCTGCGCTGGGCGCGCAGTTGTCCGGAGACCCGAAGCGTAGGGTTTGCGGCATCCAGACGCTGGCTCAGGCCGGTCCCTCGGATATTGGTTTTCTAGCCAATCCTTTGTATCAGGCGGCATTAAGCGGAACCCAAGCGGCGGCCGTGATTCTTGCTGCAGACCAGCAGCAATTTTGTCCGGTTGATGCTCTGGTCATGGACAACCCGTATCTTGGTTATGCGCAGCTTAGCGGCTGGTTTGATAATAGGCCGGTGCCGTCCGCTGGGATCCATTCGACAGCGGTTGTCGGAGAAGGCGCAAGTATAGCCGTAAGCGCGGCGATCGGTGCCAACGCAGTGGTGGAAGCCGGGGCCGTGATTGGTGAAGATGTCATCATTGGTGCTAATGCGGTTATCGGTGCTGGTAGTCGAATCGGCAAGGGCAGTCGTATAGCCGCCAATGTCACCCTTTATCACGATATTATCGTGGGAGAGCGTGTCATTATTCACAGCGGCGCAGTGATCGGTGCCGACGGTTTTGGTTTTGCTAGGAAGCAGCAGTCCTGGGTTAAAATAGCCCAATTAGGTCGAGTGCTGATCGGTAATGATGTTGAAGTGGGCGCGGGAACAACGATCGACCGTGGTGCGCTGGAAGATACGATACTGGCAGATGGCGTTAAGCTTGATAACCAGATTCAGGTTGCTCATAACGTCGAGATTGGAGAAAACACGGCAATTGCGGGTTGTGCGGCCATTGCCGGAAGCACTAAAATAGGCCGCCGCTGTACGATAGCAGGAGCGGCTAATGTAGTTGGCCATCTTCGGTTGGCTGACGATGTTCATGTTAGTGCTGCATCGCTGGTCACTAAATCTATTGACCTTCCGGGTTTGTACTCATCTGGAACTGGGATGATGCCTCACCGGAAATGGAAGCGGAATGTTGTTCGCTTCCGGCAACTTGACCAACTAGCGGGTCGGGTGGCTGTTTTAGAAAAGCAACTGCAAGAAAAGTCGGATGATTAAGCGCCACACAATTAACCCAAAGGTTCGTAATTGATGATAATGGATGTTAAAGAAATAAGGGAATACTTGCCTCACCGCTATCCCTTTCTATTGGTAGACAGGGTTACGGAGCTAGAATTGGGCGAGTCTATTGTCGCCTACAAAAACGTCACCATAAACGAGCCTTTTTTTAACGGCCACTTTCCTGATCATCCTGTTATGCCTGGTGTTTTGATCCTTGAGGCGATGGCTCAAGCTGCCGGCATCCTTGGCTTTAAGACCATGGACAAAACGCCACAGGATGGATCGATTTATTATTTTGTTGGTTCTGACAAACTACGCTTTAAGCGTCCGGTTGTCCCAGGGGATCGGTTGCAGCTGGAAGCCAAAATTATTTCTGAAAAACGCGGCATCTGGAAATTCGAGTGCAAGGCTTCTGTTGATGGCGCGCTTGCTAGCTCCGCGACTATTTTATGTGCTGATCGGAAAGTATAACTTTGATTGATAATCGCGCTCATATTGATCCCAAAGCCCAGCTCGCTGATGATGTTGAGGTAGGGCCCTGGTCTTTGATTGGGCCGGATGTGGTGATCGAGTCAGGTACAAAAGTCCATTCTCATGTGGTTATTAAGGGGCCGACCCATATTGGCCGCAATAACCGCATCTTTCAATTTTCCAGTGTTGGTGAAGATTGCCAAGATAAGAAGTATGCCGGTGAGCTCACTCGATTAGTAATTGGCGATAACAACGTTATTCGAGAAGGCTGTACTGTGCATCGTGGCACCATACAAGACCAGAGTGTTACGACTATTGGTAACGATAACCTGTTGATGGCCTATGTGCATGTCGCCCATGACTGTGTTCTTGGCGACAATATTGTGCTGGCCAACAGTGTCGCCTTGGCGGGTCATGTCAAGGTTGGGGATTACGCTATACTGGGTGGCTCTACTGCGGTTCATCAGTTCTGTCGCGTCGGCGCCCATGTTATGTGCGGTGGTGGTACCATTTTATTGCAAGATATTCCTGCCTATATAATGGCTAACGGCAATGCAGCTAAACCCTATGGCATCAATTCTGAAGGACTGCGCAGGCGTGGTTTTACGCCTGAGGCGATACGTATTATCAAGCAGGCCTATAAAGTCATTTATCGCCAAGGCCTGAAGCTTGATAAAGCGTTGCCGAAACTTCAGCAGCTTGCTCTGCAATGCCCTGAAGTACAGCTGCTGATCGACGATTTGCAAGCATCTAGCCGCGGAATTATTCGCTAACTCTATGACGATGGCTAAGCGGCCGTCAGCTCAATATCTGCAGCAGGAGGTTCTGTGCGTATAGCACTGGTTGCCGGAGAAGCATCCGGTGATATTATCGGCGCAGGCCTAATCAAAGCCCTGAAAAACCGCCATCCCGATATCCAATTTGAAGGTATCGGCGGTCCGCTGATGATCGAACAAGGGATGGAATCCTTTTTTCCCATGGAGCGTTTGTCGGTTATGGGGCTGGTGGAGGTGTTGGGACGTTTCCGAGAGTTGCTGGGTATTCGCAATCAATTACGTGATCGTTGGCTGGCAAATCCTCCAGATATCCTTATTGGTATCGATGCCCCTGACTTTAACTTGTCCCTAGAGCGGCAATTGAAAGAACAGGGCATTGCTACCTGTCATTACGTCAGTCCTTCGGTCTGGGCCTGGCGCGAAGGGCGGGTCAAAAAGATTGCTCGCTCTACGGATTTGATGCTTTGCCTGCTGCCCTTTGAAAAAGCTTTTTATGATCGGCATAAGGTTGATGCTCGCTTTATCGGTCACCCCTTGGCTGATGAAATTCCTCTTGAAACGGATACTGCAACTGCCCGGCAGCAGCTGGGGCTTGATCTTGATGATACCTGGGTGGCGATGTTACCCGGTAGTCGCGGAGGAGAAGTTGAACGCCTGGCGCCCTTGTTTCTTGAAGCGGCTCGCTGGTTGTTGCAGCGTCAGCCGCAACTGAATTTTTTGATACCGGCCGCTAATGATGAACGTTATCAGCAGCTGAAAGAGATGCTGGATGGTCAGCAGTTGCCGGTGCAGCTTGTCATGGGGCAGTCTCGAACAGTAATGCAGGCCAGTGATGCGGTATTGATGGCCTCAGGAACAGCATCCCTAGAAGGAATGCTGTTGAAAAAGCCGATGGTGGTTGCCTATCGCCTAGCACCCCTGACCTATGCCATTGCATCAAGGATGCTGAAAATTGCCTATATGTCCTTGCCAAACCTGTTAGCCAACGAACCCTTGGTTCCCGAGTTTTTGCAAAAAAAGGCCACGCCCGAAGCAATGGGGCAGGCGCTGTTGAAGCAGCTTACCGATGCTGGGCATCATGATTACACGGTACAGCGCTTTACTGAGCTGCATAAAGTATTGCGCTTAGGTGCCAGTGAGCAGGCAGCCGCAGCCGTTATTGAATTGCTCGAAAAATCGAAGAGTTATTGATGCAGCAGAGTGGATTGGATTTTTTAACCGGCAATGCTGATCATCTGATCGCGGGTGTGGATGAGGTCGGTCGTGGGCCTTTGTTTGGTGATGTCGTTACCGCCGCTGTGATTCTGGATCCGAACCAGCCAATCGATGGCTTAGCGGATTCTAAAAAGCTGACTGAAAAGCGCCGTGAAGCCTTGTTTGATGAAATAAAATCCAAGGCATTGGCCTGGTCAGTTGCGCGAGCCAGTGCCGAGGAAATTGATAACCTCAATATTCTGCAAGCCACCATGTTAGCAATGACCCGGGCGGTTCAGGGGCTGTCAGTTGCTCCTAGCTATGCATTGATTGATGGCAATCGCTGTCCGGTTCTAAGTTGCCCCTGTGAAGCGGTGGTTAAAGGGGATAGTAAAGTGCCAGCAATTAGTGCGGCTTCTATCATCGCCAAAGTTACCCGAGATCGTGAGATGCTTGTCTTTGATCAGCAGTTTCCCGGCTATGGACTGGCCAAGCATAAAGGTTACCCTACCTCAGTGCACCTTCAGGCATTGAAGCAACTGGGCCCCACCCCTCTGCATCGACGTAGTTTTGGCCCCGTACGTAATTTGCTCGACTAACTTGCTCGAATAACAGCAGTAAAAGAAAAGCCCCTTATGACAACGCAGACCGCAGCAAGCTTTATTCATCTTAGAACCCACTCGGAGTATTCCGTGGTGGATGGACTGTTGCGTGTTAAAGAAATGGTCAAGGCTGCGGCGGAAGACCAGATGCCGGCAGTGGCTTTAACTGACCAGTCAAACTTTTATGCGCTGATTAAATTTTATCAAGCGGCTTTAGGCGCTGGGGTGAAACCCATCTGTGGAGTGGATCTGTGGCTGCATAATCGCGTCGATCCCGACGAGCCTCCGACGCGTCTGACATTGCTGGTTATGGACCGCATAGGTTACCGGAATCTGACCGAGTTGATTTCCCGGGCCTATCAGGAAGGTCAGGGGTTGCAGCCGGAAAAAGCGATTGTAAAAGCGGAGTGGGTAGTCGAAAAAAGCGAGGGTTTAATTGCGCTTTCTGGAGCCAAAACCGGGGAAATAGGCCAAGCGTTGCTAGCCGCAAAGCAGCAAGATGCAGAAGCACTGTTATCTGAATGGCAAAGTGTCTTTCCGGGTCGTTTCTATCTGGAGATTCAGCGTACTGGACGAGTTAACGATGAGGACTGTCTGCACCGTACTCTTGCGCTGGCTAGTCAGTATCAATGCCCGGTGGTTGCCACCAATGAAGTGATGTTCATGAATGCTGAGGATTTTCACGCTCATGAGGCTCGAGTCTGTATTAATCAGGGGCGTGTGTTAGACGACCCTCGGCGTCCGAAAGATTACAGTGAGGAACAGTATTTTCGCACTCAGCAAGAAATGCAGGAGCTGTTTGCTGATATTCCTGAGGCGCTGGCCAACACGCTGGAAATTGCCAAGCGCTGCAATATAGAGATAGAAATGGGCAAGTATTATCTGCCCGCCTATCCGATCCCTGAATCAATGACGATGGATGAGTTTTTCATCGAAGTTTCTGAGAACGGTTTAGAAGAACGGCTGGAAAGGATTCTGGATCGCAATGATTCTGATTACGCTGAAAAGCGTAAAGCCTATGATGATCGGCTTAAATTTGAGCTCGAGATTATTATAGAAATGGGCTTTCCTGGTTATTTCCTGATCGTTATGGATTTTATCCAATGGAGTAAGGATAACGGCATACCGGTCGGACCGGGGCGGGGGTCGGGTGCGGGTTCGCTGGTGGCCTATGTCCAGAAAATAACCGATCTTGATCCGTTGGAATATGACTTGCTGTTCGAGCGGTTTCTTAATCCAGAGCGGGTCTCCATGCCCGACTTTGATATCGACTTCTGCATGGATAACCGCGATAAGGTTATTGATTATGTAGCGCAGACTTACGGCCGTGATGCCGTGTCTCAGATCATTACGTTCGGCACTATGGCTGCCAAGGCCGTTGTACGTGATGTGGCGCGGGTACAGAGCAAGCCTTTTGGCATGGCGGACAAGCTGTCTAAGCTAATTCCCTTTGAAGTCGGTATTACCTTGCGCAAGGCGGTGGAGCAGGAGCCGGCGTTACGTGAATTTATTGAAGGTAGCGAAGAAGTTCAAGACATCATGGAGATGGCCTACAAGCTTGAAGGTGTGACCCGGGGTGTAGGTAAGCATGCCGGTGGAGTGGTAATCGCGCCTACCCGGCTGACGGACTTTGCGCCGCTGTATTGTGATGAATTTGGTGATGGTCTAGTTACCCAGTTCGATAAAAATGATGTTGAAGCCGCCGGGCTGGTTAAGTTCGACTTCTTGGGTCTGCGTACACTGACTATTATCGACTGGGCTCTGAAAACTATCCACCGCCAGCAGGCCACGCGAGATGAGTCTCCGCTGGATATTACAGAGATCAATCTGGAAGAATCTCCTATCTACGACATGTTGAAAAAGGGCGATACTACCGCCGTATTTCAGCTTGAATCCAGTGGCATGAAAGACCTGATGAAGCGTCTGTTGCCGAGCCGCTTTGAGGATATTATCGCACTAGTGGCGCTATTTCGTCCGGGGCCGCTGCAATCGGGCATGGTAGACGATTTTATCAATCGTAAGCATGGTCGCGCCAAGCTCTCCTACCCGCACGTTGATTATGAATACATGCCGCTGAAACCGGTATTGGAACCCACTTACGGTGTGGTGCTGTATCAAGAACAGGTCATGCAGATAGCCCAGGTGATGGCAGGCTTTTCGCTGGGTGGCGCAGATATGTTACGCCGTGCCATGGGTAAGAAAAAACCGGAAGAGATGGCCAAGCAGCGGGCAGGATTTCTGGAAGGTTGTGAAGGTCAGGGTATCGACGCGCAGCTGGCGGGGAATATCTTTGATCTGGTAGAAAAGTTTGCCGGTTACGGTTTCAACAAATCGCACTCCGCAGCTTATGCGCTGGTTTCCTATCAGACCGCTTGGTTAAAGCACTATTACCCCGCGCCATTTATGGCGGCGGTATTGTCGTCGGATATGCAGAATACCGATAAAGTGGTGATCTTTGTCGAAGAGTGCCGCACCATGAAATTGCCGCTGGTGCTGCCGGATGTAAACAGTGGCGAGTTCATGTTTACCGTCAATGAAGCGGGTGAGATCGTGTACGGCTTGGGAGCGGTTAAAGGGGTTGGAGAGGGCCCTACTGACGCTATTGTCAAAGCTCGCCAGGCCGGTGCTTTTAAAGACCTGTTTGACTTCTGTGACCGGGTGGGTGTTAAAAATATTAACAAACGGGTGCTGGAGGCGCTGGTGCGTTGCGGGGCTCTTGATGCGATGGGGGCCAGTCGTGCGGTGTTGATGGCGGCAGTTCCTGATGCAGTAAAAGCTGCGGATCAGAATGCTCGTAACCAAGACAGTGGAATAGTTGACCTGTTCGGTTCCATCGTTGATAGCACTGACGATAGCGAAACTGACGTTTATGCATGCTACCAAGGAGTGCATGAATGGACGCCGAAAGAGCGTTTAAACGGTGAGAAAGACACCTTGGGTCTTTATGTCACTGGCCACCCTATCGAAGAGTACGAAAAGGAGCTGCGGAAATTTGTCCCCAACCGTTTGGTAGATCTCAAACCCGCCCCCCGTCAAAGCCAGAAAATGGCCGGTCTAGTCGTGGAAGTAAGGCTTCGTAAGACCAAGCGCGGTGATACTCTGGCATTTGTTACCCTTGATGATCGCAGCGCGCGCATGGAAGTCACGCTATTCGGCGATACCTATGAGGAGTATCGCGAGCTGATTGCCACTGATCGCATCCTAGTGATAGAGGGCGAGGTCGCTCACGATGACTATTCTGGTACGGTCAAAGTACGGGCTAGTCGAGTGCTGGATTTGGCCACGGCCCGGAGTTGTTTTGCCTCTCATTTAGAGGTCGATATTGAGTCTGATGATGCTCTGCTGTTAAATAAATTGACGGGCTGGCTGGAGATGTATCGCAGTAACGGAGTGTCGGTGAGGATTCGTTATCAGCGCCCGGATGCTGTGGGCTTGGTAGTACTTGGTAAGGATTGGCAGGTGAGTGTTTCGGATGAGCTGATGATCGATCTGCAGCGGCTATATGGAGTCGATAAGGTTCGTTTGGTGTACTAGTGGCTGTTGTTTTTGATCTTGGGTCAGCGATGAAGTCATTTGATATTTTTGTCTATACTGTAAGTTATTGAGGATTTAAATAGGTCCAATTAAGAACCTATCGCTTTGATTTGGGGGGCTAACCGTTAAATACGGGAGGGCTTCTCCATGAAATATGCATTTCCACTCATTATCTTGCTGACGCTCTTTGGCCAGCTTGTTGCAGCAGGTCAGAGCACTCAGATCTATCAGTATATTGAGCCGCGTCAGCAGCAATTCGACACTCTTTTCCGAGCGCTGCGCTATGCGCCAGACCAGCCGCGGGCTGTTAAGGTCGAGCGAGAAATATGGATGCTGTGGTTGCAGTCTGGCGATAGGGCAATCGATGATTTGATGCAGCAAGCCATACAAGCTCGTCGCTGGACCGAGTTTGAACGGGCCTTGATGCTATTCAATCAGGTGATTACCTTGCAACCGGATTATTCGGAAGTCTGGAATCAGCGCGCGATCGTGCATTTTTATCGTGGTGACTTTCATCAGTCGCTGGTTGATATCTCGAAAACGCTAGAGCTGGAGCCACGGCATTTTGGTGCGATGGCGGGGCGTGGAATCATTCGTTTACAGCAGGGAAAGTCAGCGTTAGCGGTTCAGAATATTAAGGCCGCGATGCAATATCACCCCTACCTACAGGAAAGATATCTGTTTCCGTTTTTACTGGATGAGCCTGAGATACTGGCGCCTTGATATAGCTTTGCCCCGTTGTTGGCTGCGACGCGACTGGTTTGGCAATTACGTACGTCAGAGAGTTGATTAAATACGGGCTGTTCGACTGGTAACCGCCAGAGTGAAAGGTTAAACTTCGCCATTATTTTTCCCCAATTCTATGGGGGGAAACCAAGCTTTAAAGCGCGGGCGCGAAGGTATATGAACCCTAATTATCTAGAATTTGAACAACCCATTGCAGAGCTGCAAGCGAAGATTGAACAGCTTCGTTTGGTGGGGGAAGACAGCGAGATCAATATCAATGATGAGATCGAGCGTCTGCAGGGGAAAAATATTGCCCTGACCGAGCAGGTTTTTTCTGATTTGTCTGCTTGGCAGGTTGCCCAGATAGCTCGCCATCCTCTGCGTCCCTATACCTTAGATTATGCCAGGCTGATCTTTGAAGATTTTGATGAGCTGCATGGTGATCGCCACTTTTCTGACGACAGCGCCTTAGTCGGTGGTGTTGCCCGATTGGAAGGGCAGCCAGTGATGGTTATTGGTCATCAGAAAGGTCGTGAAGTTAAGGAAAAAGTTAAGCGCAATTTCGGTATGCCAAGGCCAGAGGGCTATCGTAAGGCCTGCCGTCTGATGGAGATGGCCGAACGTTTTAAATTACCTATTTTTACCTTTATCGATACTCCAGGCGCTTATCCGGGTATCGATGCAGAAGAGCGTGGTCAGAGTGAAGCTATTGCCTATAACTTGGCTGTGATGTCGCGCCTTAAAACGCCAATTATTGCTACCGTTGTGGGAGAAGGTGGTTCTGGCGGCGCCCTGGCCATTGGCGTATGTGATGAGCTGTTGATGCTGCAATATTCTACTTACTCGGTTATTTCGCCTGAGGGTTGTGCCTCAATTCTTTGGAAGAGTGCCGAAAAGGCACCTGATGCTGCCAAGGCTATGGGTATTACCTCTGCGCGGTTGCATGAGCTTGGTCTGGTCGATCGGGTTATTCAAGAGCCTCTGGGTGGTGCTCATCGAGATGCGGAGTTGATGGCCGCCAGTATCAAAAAAAATCTGTTGGAATCTTTGGAAAACCTTCAATCTATGCCAGCAGATGAGCTAGTTCAGCAGCGCTATAAGCGCTTGATGTCATACGGCATGAGCTAGCTTTAAGCCCTGCTATGTAGCGGGGCTGTCCTTTTCATGGCTATTCACTCAGATTACCTGCTGGAGCAATTGTCTCCCTATGATTCAGTCAAACGCTGGTGGCTTGGATTCAGTGGTGGATTGGATTCTCAGGTGTTGCTGGACCTCGCTCTTTCTGCCGGATTGCATAAGAGCCATGATCTGAAAATTCTGCATGTGCATCACGGGCTGCAGGACGAGGCGGATAGCTGGGTCGAAGATTGTCGCAAACGTTGTCAAGATTTGGGGGTGCCGCTAACCGTCAGTCGGGTACAGGTCTCCCAAGGGGCGAGTCCAGAAGCGATGGCGCGTGAAGCGCGCTACCAGGTATTTGACACTGTCGTTGCTGAGGGTGATGGTTTGTTGCTTGCTCATCATCAGGATGATCAGGCGGAAACCATGCTGTTACGCCTGTTGCGGGGTAGCGGTCCCAAGGGCTTGTCGGGTATTCCTCAGCATCGGTCCCTAGCAAAGGGAGCGCTCGTTCGGCCATTGTTAGGTCTATCCCGTCAGCAGCTTGAAGCTCATGCCCAGCAGCAGCGTTTGCAGTGGATTGAGGACCCCAGTAATCAGTCTCTGCAGCATGATAGAAATTACCTCCGTCATCAGGTTTTACCTCAGCTTAAACAACGTTGGCCTCATGCTCTGGATGCTTTCAGTCGCACGGCTCGATTCTGTCATGAGGCTGATCAGCTCAATCAGCAGCTGGCTGCTATGGATTACCAGCAGTGTGGAGTTTCTGGTCGGCTGCAATGTCCGCAGCTTTTGGCGCTGGCGCCGGAACGGCAGCGGAATCTGATCCGCTATTGGCTGCGTGAATCGTCGTTGCTCTTGCCAGAAGAGCGGGTGATGGAGCAAATACTGTCACAGCTGCTGAATGCGCGCCCGGATGCGGAGCCTTGTGTGAGCTGGGGCGATGTTCAGATGCGCCGGTTCCAGCAGCAGCTCTATCTGGTGGACGGGCGTTGGCAGCCTCCATTGAAAAAGTGTAGCTGGGATCTTCGTCAGCCGCTTTGCTTCAGTTTCGGAGAGTTGTCCGTTCAGCCGGCGTGTGGCGAGGGTGTCAAGATCCCTGCCGGTAGTCGGGTTGAAGTGGGCTTTCGTCAGGGGGGAGAAAAACTCAGGTTGCATGGCCGAGAGGGCAGTCGCTCATTAAAAAAGCTATTGCAGGAAGCGCAGGTTCCTCCGTGGAGGCGCCCGCTTTTGCCGCTTATCTATGTGGATGGCGAGTTAGCGGCTGTGGCTGATCTATGGATTTCTGAAGATTATCAGGCTGTTCAGGCTGTTAATGAAGAGGCGTTGATAAAGTTTGTCTGGGATGCTTTTTTTTTACGCGAGTCGTGATTGTGACAAATAGCCTTATCTGCTATCCTACAGCCCCATCTCGGGGTGCTCGCGCCTCTCTATTTAGCCACTGTTTTACATCTTGCTGACAGGTTCCGAATGACGCATTATATTTTCGTCACGGGCGGTGTTGTTTCTTCTTTAGGGAAAGGCATCGCATCCGCTTCTTTAGCCGCTATTCTTGAGGCTCGTGGTCTATCCGTGACCATGCTTAAACTCGATCCTTATATCAATGTTGACCCCGGTACCATGAGTCCTTTCCAGCATGGAGAGGTGTTTGTGACCGAAGATGGTGCCGAAACTGATCTGGATCTGGGCCACTACGAGCGTTTTATTCGCACTACTATGAGCCAGGGTAATAACTTCACCACCGGCCGTGTCTATGAGGAAGTGCTGCGCAAAGAGCGTCGTGGTGACTATCTGGGTGGAACCGTTCAGGTTATTCCTCATATCACCGATGAGATCAAGCGTCGGGTTATTGAAGGTGCTGGTGATGTAGATATCGCTTTGGTTGAAATAGGCGGTACGGTGGGTGATATTGAATCGCTGCCGTTCCTGGAAGCAGTGCGTCAGATAAAGATTGAACTGGGTAGTTCCCGCGCCATGTTTATGCATCTGACTTTGGTTCCTTATATCGCTACAGCCGGTGAAACTAAGACCAAGCCTACCCAGCACTCGGTGAAAGAGTTGCGTTCTATCGGTATTCAGCCTGATATTCTAGTTTGTCGTTCTGATCATGAAATTCCCGCGTCTTCTCGTCGTAAACTGTCACTGTTTACCAACGTTGAAGAGCGTGCTGTTATGTCCCTGCCAGATGCCAACACCATTTATCGTATTCCGCGGATGTTGCATGAGCAGGGGCTGGATGATTTCGTTGTTGAACAATTCCGCCTTGAATGTGATCCTGCAGACCTGTCCGAATGGGATGATGTCGTTGATGCCAAACTGAACCCTCATAAAGAAGTCACTATCGCCATGGTCGGTAAGTACATGGAGCTGTTGGATGCTTATAAGTCTCTGATCGAGGCGATGATTCATGGAGGTATCAAGAACCGCGCTAAGGTTAATCTGCGTTATATCGATTCTGAAGATATCGAGCGTCACGGCACTGGGCAACTGGAAGATGTTGACGCTATTCTGGTTCCCGGCGGTTTTGGTGAGCGTGGTGTCGAAGGTAAAATATTGACTGCGCAATATGCTCGCGAGAATAGAGTTCCTTACCTGGGTATCTGTTTGGGTATGCAAGTGGCCGTTATCGAGTTTGCTCGTAACGTCGCCGGATTAGAGGCTGCTAACAGCACGGAATTCAACTTGGATACAGAGCACCCTGTGGTGGGTCTGATCACTGAGTGGAAAACCGCTGAAGGTGAAGTCGAAACACGCGGTGAGAACGACGACCTGGGCGGTACTATGCGTCTGGGCGGACAGGAGTGTCGTCTGGCGTCTGGAACAACGGCTCATGAGTGTTACGGTGAAGATGTCATTATTGAGCGCCACCGTCATCGCTATGAAGTGAATAATAATTACGTTAAACAGTTGCAAGATGCCGGGTTACGAATCGCGGGTCGTTCGATGGACAATGCGTTGGTGGAAGTGGTCGAAGTGCCAGATCATCCTTGGTTTGTAGCCTGTCAGTTCCATCCGGAATTTACCTCAACGCCACGGGATGGACACGGCCTGTTTACGGGTTTTGTCAAAGCTGCAGTGATCAACGCAGGAAAATAACATTTGATATAAAAAAAGCAGCCAGTCGATCTGGCTGTTTTTATGTTTGGGGGTAGAGCCCTTAACAACAGATTTTAATTTATTTGGAGTGATTGGCGAGATGGCTGAAATTAGAGATATCAAGGCTCGTGAAGTTCTTGACTCACGCGGTAATCCAACCGTTGAAGCAGACGTGACTTTGGCTTCTGGTGCTTTCGGCACCGCTTGTGCCCCTTCTGGAGCCTCTACTGGTTCTCGCGAAGCATTGGAGCTGCGTGATGGTGATGCAAGCCGCTATATGGGCAAAGGCGTACTAAAGGCAGTCGGTGCTATCAATGGTCAGATCCGTGATCTGCTGGTGGGTACAGATGCGTTGGATCAGCGTGCTATTGATCAGGCTATGATCGACCTGGATGGGACTGAGAACAAAGAGAATCTGGGTGCCAATGCAATTCTGGCAGTTTCCCTGGCCGTTGCGAAAGCCGCCGCCGTTGAGAAGGGTATGCCTCTTTATGCCCATATCGCCGAACTTAATGGCAACGCCGGTGACTTTTCCATGCCCGTACCTATGATGAATATCATCAACGGTGGTGAGCATGCCGACAACAATGTTGATATCCAAGAGTTTATGATTCAGCCGGTTGGTGCGCCGAACTTCGCAGAAGCTTTGCGCATTGGTGCTGAAATATTCCACGCTCTTAAAGCAGTTTTGTCCGCTCGTGGTCTCAATACTGCCGTTGGTGATGAAGGTGGTTTTGCTCCTAACCTGGCCTCTAATGAAGAAGCTCTGGTTGTTATTAAAGAAGCGATCGATAAAGCCGGTTACCAGTTGGGCACTGATATTACCTTAGCTCTGGATTGCGCAGCGTCTGAATTCTACAAGGACGGTCAATACGATCTGTCTGGTGAAGGTAAAAAATTCGATCCCGCTGGTTTTGCCGACTACCTGGCAGACCTGTGTGCTAATTATCCTATCGTCTCCGTTGAAGACGGTATGGACGAGAGTGACTGGGCTGGTTGGGCAGATCTGACCAGCAAAATTGGAGACAAGGTGCAGCTAGTCGGTGACGATCTGTTCGTGACTAACACCAAAATTCTGAAAGAAGGTATCGATAAGAGTATCGCCAACTCTATCCTGATCAAATTCAACCAGATTGGTACCCTCAGTGAGACCCTGGAAGCCATCAAGATGGCCCAAGACGCGGGCTATACGGCGGTTATTTCTCACCGTTCTGGCGAAACTGAAGATACGACGATTGCTGATCTTGCCGTGGCCACGAAGGCTGGTCAGATTAAGACGGGTTCTCTATGCCGCTCTGATCGCGTTTCCAAATATAATCGTCTGCTGCGGATCGAAGAAGAGCTGGAAGGCAAAGCGCCTTATAACGGCCTTTCTGAAATCAAAGGTCAAGCGTAAGCGCTTAGCCGCTATTATTACCGCCGTGATCTTCCAGAGCGCGGGGGAAGATGGTTTTAAAGGGGGAGCCAGGCTCCCCTTTTTTGTTTGCCAGGGAAAGGGGAGAATGACAACTATCTCGGGATTGGCGGGGCGAGGAGTCAATTGATGCGCTGGTTGCTGGCATTACTGGTCATGCTTTTTTTCGGACTTCAGTATCGACTGTGGCTGGGGGAAGGTAACCTTCCGTCGGTGTGGGCGTTGCAACAGGCCATTAATCAGCAGCAAAGTGAAATCGATAAGTTAACATTTAGGAATCAGGCGCTAAAGGCGGAAGTGGACGATCTAAAAAAAGGACTGTCGGCGCTGGAAGAGCGCGCTCGTAGTGAGTTAGGCATGATCCGCAAGGGTGAGACTTTCTTTTTGCTGCCGGATAAAAAACGATGACCCAAGCCTTCAATATTAATCTTGATTTTCCGCGCTACCATGGCGATCCCTGCTGTAGCGGTGTGATCCGTACTGTTCCCGATGATTTTCAGGTGGACGAAGATCTGGGGTTTGAGCTCAGTGGTAGTGGCGAGCATTATTTCCTGCAGATTCGAAAGCGTGGAGAAAACACCCAGTGGCTGGTAAACCAGCTGGCGCGTATTACTGGGGTCCGGCCTCATGATGTAGGTTATGCCGGTCTGAAGGATCGTCATGCCAATACTACTCAGTGGTTCAGCGTCTGGTTGCCGGGAAAAAATGAACCACAATGGCAGCAGCTGGAAACTCCTAGTGTTGAAATCTTGCAGATCTGCAAGCATAGCCGCAAGCTTAAGCGTGGAGGTCATCGGGCAAATCGCTTTAAACTGATGATTCGGCAGCTGCAGCTCAGTGGTGACCTTGAAGATCGATTGCAGCAGATAAAGACTCAAGGCGTGCCTAATTATTACGGTGAACAGCGCTTTGGCCACCATGGCGGCAATCTGGATCAGGCTGAGCGATTATTTAACGGTGAAATTCGCGTCAAAGATCGTCAGCGTCGAGGCTTATATCTGTCTGCTGCACGCTCTTATCTGTTTAATAAAATTGTTGCTGCGCGGGTAGAAGCGAGCTGTTTCGATCATTATCTGGGCGGTGATCGATTGATGATTGATGGGACTAGTAATCTATCTCAAGAGTCAGATATTCAGCAGCTGGAACAGTTAGTTACGTCGATGCAGCTGCATCCTACCGCGCCTCTTTATGGGCGCGGAAGAAGCTTGGTTGAGGCCGAGTGCCTGGCTCTTGAAACTGATATACTGGCGGCAAATAAAAACTGGTGTGATGGCTTGGAAGCTGCCGGTATGAGGCCGGAGCGTCGCAGTGTTCGATTACCAATCCCTGGTTTAAGCTGGAGCACCCCAGAGCTAGACACTCTGCAGTTGAGTTTTGAATTGCCGCCGGGGACCTTTGCGACCAGTGTTCTACGCGAGTGCTGCGATTATCAGGTGGAAAATGCTGTTGAGAGCGATAGCAGTCTTCAGAAACAGGAGTGATTGAGCGTATCCATGAGTATTCTTATTTCTAATGATGATGGCGTACACGCACTGGGACTGGCGTTGCTTACCGAGGCCTTGGCTGAACTTGGGAAAGTGCTTGTTGTCGCTCCCGACCGGGATCGCTCCGCTGCCAGTAATTCGTTGACACTGGATCGTCCGCTGGACCCGCAGCGTCTTGCTAATGGTTTTGTTAGTGTCAATGGCACGCCGACGGATTGTGTTCATTTAGGTATATCTGATCTTTTTGATCAGCAGCCGGAGATGGTGGTCGCCGGTATTAATCGTGGCGCCAACCTGGGCGATGACGTGCTCTATTCCGGCACAGTCGCAGCGGCTATGGAAGGACGCTACCTATCTCGTCCGGCGATAGCCATATCGCTGGCTGGTGATCAGCATTTTGCCACTGCTGCAGAGGTTGCGAAACAGCTGGTAGCGGATATCCATAAGCTGAATCTTGCGCCGCGCACCGTGTTAAATGTGAATGTTCCGGACTTGCCGATTGAGCAGATCAAAGGTATCCATATTACGCGCCTGGGTCACCGTAATATGGCCGCTAAGCCGGTGCGTTCGGTTGACCCCAGAGGCAAGGAACGATTCTGGATTGCTGCCGCAGGAGAAGCAGAAGATGCAGGGGCAGGGACTGATTTTTATGCCGTGGCTGAAGGCTATGTATCCATTACACCACTTCAGGCTGATATGACGCAGTATTCAGGATTCGACCAGCTCGGTTCCTGGTTAGAGGGTGGAGAGTGAGTACAATTTCGCTACAGGGCATTGGCATGACTTCCCGCCGCACCCGGGATCGCTTGATCGACCGTCTGAGCAAGGCGGGGATTAAGGATCAGCGGGTGCTGGAGGTGATGCGAGAGGTGCCAAGGCACTTGTTTGTGGATGAGGCGCTGTCTCACCGAGCCTATGAAGACACGGCGTTACCTATCGGCTATAACCAGACCATATCTCAGCCCTATATAGTCGCCAAAATGACTGAAAAGCTGCTTAATGGTGGCGCGTTGCAGCGGGTGTTGGAAATAGGTACCGGTTCTGGATATCAGACAGCGGTTATGGGATTGCTGGTAAAGCGCCTCTTTAGCGTAGAGAGGATTTTACCGCTGCAGGAAAAGGCGAAGTCCCGTATTCGTTTGTTGGGTATGCATAATGTGCAATTCAAACATGCCGATGGTGGCTTTGGTTGGCCGGATAAAGGCCCGTTTGACGGCATTATTTGTGCGGCGGCGCCAGAACAGATTCCACCGGAACTGTTTGAGCAGTTGGCCGTAGGCGGTCGTTTAATTATCCCGGTAGGCGGTCGCTCACAGGAGCTTCGGCTGGTTATTCGCGATTCAGAAACGGAGTACAGTCAGTCGGTGCTGGAAGGGGTTAAATTTGTACCGATGCTAAGTGGTTCTATTCAATAGGTTTGAGGGATTCTGCAGAGTGAGACAAGTAAAGGATTGGGTGTACCTGTGGTTGCGAGGGGTTGTCATGGGAGCGGCCGACGCCGTCCCCGGTGTGTCGGGTGGCACAGTCGCGTTTATTACGGGTATTTACGAAGAGCTGATTGAATCGATCCGTTCTATCAATCTAACAGCACTTAGGGTGCTGTTTAAAAGCGGACCTAAAGCCTTCTGGGGTCATATCAACGGTAACTTTCTGCTAGTGCTGCTGTTCGGTATTTTGGGTAGCTTGTTGACCGTCGCGCGCTTGGTTATCTATTTGCTGGATACCTATCCTGCCATGTTATGGGCGTTTTTCTTTGGCCTGATAGTCAGTTCTTCGCTGTGGATGATGGCTCAGGTTAAACAGTGGGATTACAGTAAAGTATTGATGCTGGTGTTTGGCGCAGCGGTGGCGCTGATGCTGACGTTACTGGTTCCAGTACAGGCGGAAATTAGTGGTTTGTCAGTATTTCTGGCGGGTTGTATTGCTATCTGTGCAATGATCTTGCCCGGTATTTCAGGAAGTTTTATCCTCTTGTTGATGGGGATGTATGCACCCATTATGGGGGCCATTAAAGGCTTTCAGCTAGATATCCTAGGGCTGTTTCTGGCCGGCTGCGTGGTGGGTTTATTGAGCTTTTCACATCTGCTGTCTTGGATGTTTCGGCATTATCATGATCTGACAATGGCTCTGTTGACTGGCTTTATGCTGGGGTCTTTGAACAAGGTTTGGCCCTGGAAATACACCACTTCATATCGCATCAATAGCCATGGAGACCCGATCCCGCTGATCCAAGATAATGTCCTGCCTCTTAACTATCAGGCGTTGACCGGGCAAGAACCTTACTTGCTATTGGCTGTATTATTAATGATTATCGGCGCTAGCTTGGTATATATTCTTGAATTGAAAATGAATTCAAAAACCTGAGGGAATCAAATCGGCTATTGTAGTAGTGCCGATGTAGACATGCTGCAACACTATCGCTCGACAATCAGATCGAATTATTGGTGCCGCAGTTTAATCGCTGTGGTATCGGGACGAATCTGCTTTCCTATCATTATTGTCATACTGTTATCACAACTGCTACTGGGTTGTGGAGGCGGCAGTTATGCACCGGTCAGTGACCGATCCCTGGGGAATCGTTCGAATGCTCCGGCCAGCAACCCTGTGAGAAAACCAGTAGCGACTAGCCGTCTTTACTATCGGGTTCAGAAAGGGGATACCCTTTACTCCATAGCATTTCGTTATGGTAAGGATTTCAGTGCCTTGGCCAGGGCTAATGGCATTGGCTCAGATTATCGGATCTTTCCAGGACAGCGGCTCAAGTTGATAGAAGCCGCACGCCCAAGCAGTATTAGTAGCAACAGAAAGACAAATGTCATCAAGACAAGCCCAAAGCCTGTTGCTACCTCTTCCACAATAAAACGAAACTCTAGCAGTAAAAATAGTGTCAAATTATCAGCGGGTAAGGTCGTTTGGGGCTGGCCCGCGCAAGGTAAGATCCTTCAGGCTTATCGAAGTAAAGGAAAAGTCAATAAAGGGCTTAATATCTCTGCTAAATTAGGTGATACTGTTTCAGCCGCAGCGGCTGGACAGGTGGTTTATGCCGGAAGTGGTTTACTCGGCTACGGGAATCTGATTATTATCAACCATAATCAACAGTTTCTGAGCGCCTATGCTCATAACAGCAAAATTTATGTTAAGGAGCATGACAAGGTTAAGCGTGGCGAAAAAATAGCAGAGGCTGGTAATAGCGGTGCAACCCGGACCATGTTACATTTCGAGATCCGTAAGGATGGTAAACCGGTGAATCCACTAAATTATCTGCCGAAAATAAAATAACAATAAGATGATCTGCTTCGTTGACCAGGATGGCCAGTAACGAGGTAGTGGACGAGGTTACAGCCCTATGCAACCACTCGAACTTTTGGAACCGAAAGCGAGAATCATGAGCGGCGAAAAACAGAGTAAAAATAAAGACCAATCCGAAGCTAGTCTTGAGGACAAAGCGGTTATGGATAAGGCTCGTAGCGAAGTCCATGAGGACCTGCTACACGCTAAACACCTTGACGCGACTCAGCTCTATCTAAATGAAATTGGTTTTTCCCCCCTATTGTCTGCCGAGGAAGAAGTTTATTTTTCCCGGCGAGCCCTGAAAGGCGACGAAGCTTCGCGTAAACGTATGATTGAAAGTAATCTGCGTTTAGTCGTAAAGATTGCCCGTCGTTATATTAATCGTGGATTAACCCTGCTGGACCTTATTGAAGAAGGCAATTTGGGTCTGATCCGGGCGGTTGAAAAGTTTGACCCTGAACGCGGATTCCGTTTCTCGACCTACGCGACTTGGTGGATTCGTCAGACGATTGAGCGCGCCATCATGAATCAGACTCGCACCATTCGGCTCCCAATTCACGTGGTAAAAGAACTAAATGTTTATCTGCGTGCGGCTCGAGCCTTGGCCCAGAAATTGGACCATGAACCGACCTGTGAAGAAATTGCAGAGATGCTCGACAAGCCAGTCGAGAATGTTAAGAAGATGTTGGGATTGAATGAACGGGTCAGTTCTGTTGATACCCCCGTCGGGAAGGACTCTGACAAATCGTTGCTGGAAACCATTCCTGATACGGAAGCGTCAGATCCGGAAGCTTGGTTGCAAAATACCAACCTTATCGGTCGCTTGGATGAATGGCTTGATACCTTGCCGGAAAAGCACAGCGAAGTATTGGCCCGACGTTTTGGTCTGCGTGGTTACGAGATGAGTACCTTAGAGCAGGTGGGTCATGAAATTGGCCTGACTCGAGAGCGCGTGCGTCAGATCCAGGTGGAAGCCTTGAAACGCCTGCGTGAAATCGTAGAGAACAATGGTCTGACAGGCCCCGATCTACTCGGCTAATTTGTTTATCAACGTTTAAAGCACGACCTGCCGTCATTACCTAAAGCTTCTGTGGTTAACGCTCCAGAAGCTTTAATTTATCCGTTTTACCATCCCAGTCTTTGGCATCTTCCGGTGCCTCTTTCATTGCTGAAATATTAGGCCAGACCTGCGCCAGCTCTGCATTGATTTGAATAAACTGCTGTTGATCTGCAGGCACGTCGTCCTCCTCAAAGATGGCTTCAGCAGGACATTCAGGCTCACAGAGTGCGCAGTCTATGCATTCATCAGGATGAATAACCAGGAAATTTGGGCCTTCATAAAAGCAGTCCACGGGACAGACGTCTACACAGTCCGTATATTTGCACTTAATGCAATTTTCAGTGACTACAAATGCCATGCGGCATCTCCTTTTCTAAACCAGAATTAGGATAATGCCGTTCAGTATAGCTAGAATTCTGGCGTGCTATTAGCTCAGTAGTTGTTTTAACCGGTAGATTTCTTCCAGCGCCTGGCGCGGCGTCATGTCGTCGGGATTAAGCTGATGCAGCTCGCGTTCGACCGGATGTGGCTGGGCGTTGAACATGTCGCCCTGTGAGGGTGACAGGTCAGTGCCGCTGCTGAGATGTTCGGTGGGTGTCTGCTCGAGGTGCATCAGCTTTTGCTTTGCCTGATTAATTACCGTGGCAGGAACCCCGGCAAGCTGCGCTACCTGAAGGCCATAGGATTGACTAGCGGGCCCTTCATGAACGCTATGCATGAATATTATGTGATCGTTGTGCTCAGTTGCAGTGAGGTGCACATTAGCAATACCGGCGTTATCGTCCGCCAGTGTCGTCAGTTCAAAATAGTGGGTGGCAAACAAGGTGAACGCTTGGGTATGGGACGCGAGATAGTTGGCGCAGGACCAGGCTAGCGACAAGCCGTCAAAGGTGCTTGTGCCCCGGCCCACCTCGTCCATCAACACTAGGCTTCTGGACGTGGCATTGTGCAGGATATTCGCGGTTTCAGTCATTTCCACCATAAAGGTAGAGCGGCCGCCAGCTAGGTCATCGGAGGAGCCCATGCGTGTGAATATGCGATCTACTAAGCCTATCTGGGCACTGTCGGCAGGTACGTAACTGCCTATATGGGCCAGCAGTACAATCAGCGCAGTCTGGCGCATAAAAGTAGATTTTCCGCCCATATTCGGACCGGTAACAATGAGCATGCGACGATCAGGGTTGATAGACAGATCGTTGGCGACAAAGGGTTCGTCTGATACTTGCTCTACCACTGAATGGCGGCCACCGGTAATTTCAATACCTGTTTCATTACACAGCGTTGGGGCGCAATAATCTAGCTGCAACGCACGTTCTGCCAGGTTTTGCAGCACGTCCAGCTGAGCTACTGCCGTGCCGCATTGTTGTAGCGGCGGTAATGATTCGGCGAGAGTTTCGACCAGTGCTTCGTACAGAGATTTTTCTCTGGCCAGAGCCCTGCTTTTAGCACTCAAGGCCTTGTCTTCGAACTCTTTTAATTCAGGGGTAATAAAACGCTCAGCATTTTTTAGGGTCTGACGTCGGATGTATTCGGCTGGGGCTTTTTCCGATTGCAATCGACTGATCTCAATGTAATAGCCATGAACCCGGTTGAAGCCTACTTTTAGGGTGGCAATGCCGGTGCGTTCCCGTTCCCGTAGTTCTAACTGAATCAGATAATCACCGGCATTTTCGCTAAGCGCCCTCAGTTCATCCAGCTCGCTATCATAGCCGGTAGCAATGACGCCGCCATCACGAATAACTACGGGAGGATTTTCGCTGATTGCCTGTCTAAGTAACTGGTGGAGTTCAGGGAATTCGCTAATGGATTGGCTGAGTTGTTGTAGCAGCGGAGCTTCAATCTGGGCCAGTTGTTGCTGAATATCGGGTAAGGCGCCCAAGGCGCGAGTTAGGCGCTCCAGATCTCGAGGGCGAGCGGACCTGAGCGCAACACGGGCAAGAATACGTTCGATATCACCAATCTGCTTGAGGGCTGGAGTCAGGTTTTCATAGCGATAATCATTTAGCAGGCATTGGATCGAAAACTGCCGCTGGCGGATGGTTTCCAGATCTCGCAGAGGCCTATGTAACCAGCGTCGTAACAAACGTCCGCCCATCGGCGTGGCGGTGTGATCCAGAACTGATGCCAGAGTGTTATCCGTGCCCCCCATCAGGTTGCTGTCCAGCTCCAGGTTGCGACGGGTAGAGGCATCCAGAACGACACTATCATCACGGCGTTCGACGCTAATAGAGCGAATATGAGGAAGGGCTGTGCGTTGCGTGTCTTTGGCATACTGCAGCAGACAACCCGCTGCCCGCAGAGCAACCTGCAAATGTTCACAACCGAAACCGCGCAGGTCATGGCTGTTAAACTGCTGATTCAGCAGTCGCAGCGAGGTATCCAGTTCAAAGTTCCAGGGTGGCTGACGGCGCAGCCCCTGATAAGGCTGAAGGCTGTCATCAAGGCAGTCTTCTTCATTATGAAGTAGCTCAGCGGGCTTAAGTCGTGCTAATTCGCTATGCAGAGACTCCTCGCCTTTAACCTCGGTAATATTAAAGCGCCCACAGCTGATATCCAGGCTGGCAATGCCGAAAATATCATTCTGGCAGGTAACGGCGACCAGTAAATTATCTCTCGTTGCATCCAATAGTGCTTCATCGGTAACGGTGCCAGGCGTGACCACACGCATGACCTTGCGCTCAACCGGACCCTTGCTGGTGGCAGGGTCGCCAACCTGTTCGCAAATAGCAACCG
This sequence comes from Motiliproteus sp., assembly GCA_036960175.1. Taxonomy (GTDB): domain Bacteria; phylum Pseudomonadota; class Gammaproteobacteria; order Pseudomonadales; family Balneatricaceae; genus Motiliproteus. Next base: position 82,024 of record JBALWH010000010.1, read on the forward strand.
AGCGCCCGGATTTTACTATTTTGGCGATATATCCGTCTGCGGCATGATAAGGAATCCCCGCCATAGGAATAGGCATCCCGGCAGTTTGGCCGCGGCTGGTGAGTGAGATTTCCAGCAGCTCAGAGGCTTGTTTGGCGTCATCAAAGAACAGTTCGTAAAAATCACCCATGCGATAGAAAACCAGCTCATCAGGATGATCGGCTTTAATGCGAAAATATTGTTGCATCATAGGGGTGTGCTGATTGCTCTGCTTCTTGTCGGCCCGTGCCATAGCTATCCTAACTACTAAGTTTTATAACGCTTAAAATGAGCTAGGGATTGTACGTCAATCAGGTAGGTTTTCGAAACCATTGAGGTTATTTTCAAGGCTGCTAGTGGCTAAAAGTGTTTTGATATTTGCTTGGTATCTGCTGGGCAGGAGTCAATCGACGAAGGGGGCTGGTTTAACGAGTTCTATTTTTGTTTGGAATAGTTGTTTTTCGCAAGGGTTAGATAGTCGACATGTTACTTCTATGGGAAATATTCATATTGTATTCCGTCGTATTTTTCTTTTGATACGATTGATAGATGGAATGTTCCTATTTCATCTTCGATGATGGTTGTTTTATTTCTTGCTATTAAAGCTGTTGTGTCTATGTCTTTCATATTGGTTGTGGACTGTTGGTTTTTTGGTAGCATCTTGAAATAAGCTTCTTTAATGCACCATAATTTGTAAAATAGTTCAGGGGTGTTTGTTTTTTCAAATATATTCATTTCCATTTCATTCATAAAATATTTAGATTTATCAATAAGGTTTGTGTTTTTTCTTATTTTTTCTAAATCTATGCCAATTGGCTTTGTTGATATAACAAAGCAGATCATGCCTCCGCTGTGAGTTAGGCTTATATATGTGTTTGAAGGGATGTTTCTAATATCTGGTAGATAATTGTCTATCTCTGTGAATACAAGTTTATTTGCATTCAAATTAAAATTTTTGCTGATAGCATGTCTCATAAGGGCTCTGCTTAATAAGAACTCTTGCCGTTTATTAATGTTTTTTCTACATTCAAGCTGATCCTTTTCTGATGGGCTTAGCATTGACTCTGTAATGCGATCTAACTCGTTATTTTGGTTGTCTTTCTTAGCTACCCATACAGTGATCTTTCTTGAATTTGAGGAGGGTGCGCCAGTAGTCACTGTTATATATCCAAGGATGTTTGTTTAATTGAGTGTAGGGGGTGATTGGGTTGATGATATTGTACAGGTGTTTTTGATACTAGAAATATTTTAGGGTGGTCTCAGCAAAGGAGCAATCTCTTGCATCGCATCGGCTGAAGAGTAAAATCTGCTGCACATTGGCACATTGGCACATTGGCACATAGGGAATGGTTGTGGTCCAGCGAAATTATCCTGCTGTACTGCAAGCTAATTACAGAACAGGGGGGTGTTTAGGTGGTTGATTTTAGGCTTGAGTCTTGGGCTGCAATAGCTCCAGGGCTGGAATCTCGTCAAGCTTGGCTAGATTGGCTACAACACCCAGAAATTCGGCACACAGCACTCGGCAAAGGGGCACTAAAGCAGATACCTCCAATGATTCGGAGACGATTCAGTGCCTTGGGGAAGGTTGCTGTGAGTGCGGCGCTCCCCATTTTGAGTAATTGCCAATCGATTCCGAGCGTATTTGCCTCTCGTCATGGAGATGCAGCGTTAACTCTTTCATTGCTGAATGATATTGCCAAAGATGAGCCGATGTCCCCCACGGGGTTCAGTTTAGCGGTACATAATGCAGTCAGCGGACTATTTTCAATAGCTCGCAAAGACTTTAGTGAGATAACATCAATCGCGGCTATGGAAGGCCTAGTATTGCAAGCGTTATTGGAAGCAGTTGCGCAACTACAAGACCGGGAGCGGATCTTGTGTGTTATCTATGACGTTCCTCTGCCTGAGTTTTATGATTGTGATAGTGACCCCTTCCCTTATGCTATTGCATTAGTGATTAGCCATACCGAGGGTCTGCCTTTTACGCTGGAGCAAGATTGTTCTGCGGATGAAGGCTCGCTGCTCCCTGCTCCTTTTGATACAGAGCCGTTGCAATTTATTGGCTTATTAGCCGGTTGTTATTCCGAGCTCAATACGAAACTTAATGGAGTTTCATGGCGAATCAAGAGAGTTGGTCAGTGATATGGCTGACAAGAATTGACCAGGGTTGGAGGTTGTTTGGGACGGCGGTCAGTTTTGCAATTTTCGGTCTAGGCGGGGTTTTGTTGCCTGTTGTAGTTATACCGGTCATCTGCCTGTTACCCGGCGGTAAGTCTTGTCGGGAACGGCGGACTCAGAAGGTCATACATTATGCGTTTCGCATGTATATAGGAATGATGAAAGGATTAGGTGTCCTCACTTATCAGATTTGCAATAAGGAAAAGCTCGAAGGTGCTCAGCTGATCTTAGCAAATCATCCTTCGCTAATAGACGTTGTTTTTTTAATCGCTATGGTTCCGAATGCTAATTGCATTATTAAAGGAAAACTTGTACATAATTTCTTTATGAGAGGGCCTGTAAGAGCTGCTGGTTATATTATTAATGATGGTACGACGGATGTAATATCTGAAGCGGTAAAGGCTTTTGAGAAAGGTCATGCATTGATTATTTTTCCAGAAGGGACGCGAACGGATCCGTTGCAACCCTTGCAATTAAAAAGGGGGGCGGCGAATGTAGCCATTCGAACAGAGGCTACAATCACTCCGGTATTAATTGAATGTGATCCAACTACTTTAACGAAGAGTGATCGTTGGTATCATGTGCCAAAAAAACGTGTTCGTGTTTTGATAAATGTAAAAGATAGAATAGTGATAAATAGTTATTGGGATAATATGAGTCCATCAAAAGGTGCTCGTAGATTGACGAGTGATTTACAAAATTATTTTAATAAGGAGCTCGAGTAGTATGAGTAACCTGCATGTTGAACTTAAAAAGATGATAATTGAATCCTTGGATCTTGAAGATATAGAGGTGGATGAAATTATTGATGATGAGCCTCTTTTTGTCGAAGGCCTTGGTCTTGATTCTATTGATGCGCTAGAGATTGGTTTGGCATTACAGAAAAAATATGGAATCAAACTTAAGTCTGATTCAGATGAGACTAGAAAATATTTTTCAAGTGTCAACGCACTGGTTGAGCTTGTTGAATCTCACCGCACAGAGAAAGAGTCATAAATGAATACGCAGGAAGAAATCTATCTTAAAGTCGTGTCGATTCTGGAAGAACTGTTTGAAGTCGATAGAAAAGATGTCACCCCTGAGGCTCACCTGTATCAAGACTTGGATATAGACAGTATTGATGCTGTTGATCTTGTTGTGGAGCTCAAAAAGCTGACGGGGAAAAAAATTCGCCCCGATGACTTCAAAGCTGTTCGTACGGTACAGGATGTTGTATTGGAAGTTCAGAAGTTGCTTGAAAACGGCTAATGACGCAGTTTCTGAAAATCGCATTTGTTGTTTTGTCTGTCTGCTACCCGTTCATGGTCTACTGGGGGCTGCAGCATTATGATGCCAAGATGCTGCTTCCTTTCTTGTTGATACTCCTTGGGCTGAGGTGGTGCTTCGGAAAGGGAGTATCTGAGCAGAAAGTTGTTGTGGCTATTGTCATTGGATTAATGCTTGTTGTGTTTTTTTGGGGCGGGCAGTTGGGTCTTAAATTGTATCCGGTATTGGTTAACGCTAGCTTTCTGTTCTTGTTTGTTAGCAGCTTGGTTTACCCCCCTTCCATTGTGGAGCGATTGGCGAGGCTGCGGTCGCCAGAAATGTCGCAAGACGCCGTTTCATACACCGAGAAAGTGACGCGGATATGGAGTCTGTTCTTTTTACTCAACGGTTCTATTGCGGCATCAACAGCCATTTGGGCTACAGACGAACAATGGATGCTCTATAACGGTTTTATTGCATATCTGCTAATGGGCACTTTGGCGGGTGGAGAATGGATCGTGCGTCAGCGGTTAATGCGGAGGTGAGATGAAGGATATACTCCCACTATCCCATTGGTTGAGTCATTCTCCAGAACGGGCCGTTGCAGTAGACAAGGGCTTAGAAGTGACAACGGCAGCATTCCTTGATCGTGTGCAATGTTGGGTGGAGTTGCTCGCCGAACATCGAGGAACGCGCTGGGCGGTATTTCATGATGATGCGCTTGAATTTTTGGCGATTGTTAGTGCCTTGTGGCAATTACAACGCACCGCATGTGTGCCTGGGGATAATTGTTCCGGTACCGTGGAGAGGTTGGCGGATCATGTAGACGGCTTTGTCGGCCAGTTTGCCGTTACCGGTGTGGTGACTGAACATCAGCTTCGACCGTCATCGACGCCATCACAGAGGTCTATTTTAGCGCCAGAACTTGTGGCCTTAGAAATTTACTCATCGGGTTCTACTGGGGAGCCAAAACCAATATCTAAAACGGTTGCGCAATTACAGCATGAAGTGGAGATGTTGGAGTTATTGTGGCCTACCAATCCTGATGTTGTTGTTCTTGCAACAGTTTCGCATCAGCACCTCTATGGCATGATGTTTCGATTATTCTGGCCGTTTAGTGCCGGACGACCGTTTGAACGAAAGTTATGTGAATATACCGAAGATATAGGTTACAAGGCCGAAAATTATAAGGCATTCACGTTAATCTCAAGCCCTTCTCATTTATCTCGGATGAATTCCACCACCGCTTGGTCAGAAATATCTGACCGTTGCCGTTATGTGGTTTCTTCGGCGGCGCCGTTATTAAAAGAAGATAGCCTTTTCGTATTCCAGCTTCTGGATGCTCCTGTTAGAGAAATTTACGGGAGCTCAGAAACAGGAGCTATTGCTTGGCGAGTTCAGCGCTCAGGTCCTGAAGAAGCACGTTGGTCAGCGCTGCCTAAGGTCTTTTTACACGCAACTCCAGAAGGTACTCTGAGTGTCGATTCGGCGAGTTTGGTTGGGGATGGGGCGATAGTTTTACCTGATCGTGTTGAGTTTAATGATAATGGCGATTTTTCTTTGCTAGGCCGGGTGGATCGTATTGTTAAAGTCGAAGGTAAGCGAGTATCGCTGGTGGCTATGGAGCAGATGTTGCTTGTAAGCGACCTGGTCAAACAAGCCAAAGTGTTGGTGCTTGAGCGTAAACGAATAGAAACAGTCGTTGCACTTGTTCTGACCCAAAGTGGTATTTCTGCGGTAAAATTACGCGGACGCCGTGCAGTTATCAGCCTCCTTAAGGGCGGTTTGCGTGAACATTTTGAAAATGTAGTACTACCTAGAAGATGGCGCTTTGTTGAACAGATGCCGTATAACCAACAGGGTAAATTACCTATGGCTGCGCTACAGACATTATTTGATAAAGATCCGGTGAAATGGCCAACAATTCTTGACGAGAAACACCTCGAGCAAGAAGTGATCTTGCTATGCCAGATACCTGCTGATTTGGTTTACTTTGACGGACATTTTAGCGATAACCCGATACTTCCAGGAATTGTTCAGGTGCACTGGGCAGAAGCTTTTGGGCGCCGTATGTTGGCCGTAGAAGGGCGATTTGATCGCCTCGAAGTAGTGAAATTTCAGAAGGTTATTCTTCCTGAAGGAAGAGTAACCCTGTCCTTGAACTATGACGAAGGTAACGGAAAGCTGTTATTTAAATATGAATCAGAAAAGGGGGTGCACTCCAGTGGCCGAATCTGCTTTATCTGACAGCATGAGATTTAGGCCTGCGGTATTGATTCCGGTCTTTGATCATCAAGATGCAATAATATCGACTCTCGAAGATCTACTTTATTACGATATTCCGGTGTTGTTGGTGGATGATGGCAGCAGTAACGAGTGTCGTGATGTGCTTATTACGCTTAGTAACAAATACGCAGAGCAAGTGACGCTGGTGCGTTTGGATAAAAATGGTGGGAAAGGGGCTGCGGTGAAAGCGGGACTGCGGGCTTTATTGACCCGAGGCTACAGCCATGCCATCCAGATTGATGCGGACGGCCAGCACGATCTTTCTGATTTAATGACTTTTGTGGATACGGCAAAGAAACGTCCTGATGCCTTGGTTACGGGCTATCCAAAATACGATGCATCGGTGCCCAAGCTAAGATATTACAGTCGTTACCTCACACATATATGGGTTTGGATCAATACCCTTTCCTTTGACATTCGGGATGCTATGTGTGGTTTTCGGGTGTATCCATTGGCGAGCATATTGGATGTTCTGGAACGGAATCCATGCGGTAATCGTATGGATTTTGATCCTGAAGTGATCGTTCGTTGGTCGTGGCATGGAGGCTCTGTGATTAACTTGCCTACCCAGGTTCAATATCCTATCGACGGTGTTTCTCATTTCAATCTGTGGCTTGATAATATGCTGATATCTAAAATGCATACTCGCTTGTTTTTTGGAATGTTGATGCGGTTGCACAAAATTATCTGGCGGAAAATAAATGTCTAGGCCCGCTACGCATTGGTCAAAAGCAAGTGAGACCGGAACCATTCTCGGCATGAGGATTTTGCTGTTAGTGCATCGCTTTTTTGGGCGCAGGGGATTTCGTTTTTTACTGTTTCCTCTGATTTTGTATTATTACTTGAGTCAGCCTGTTGCCAGAGATTCGTCCAAGCAATACCTTCAATTATTATTGCCCTATATTTCGCCAGAAAAGAGAACTGAGCTGTCATCGTTCCGGCATTTTATGATGTTTGGTGAAGTCCTATTAGACAAGTTTCTTGCATGGATGGGGCGAATAGGGAAAAACGATATCGTGTTGGAAACGGCATCCGAGTTTGCACAACTGGGCAAGGACGGAAAAGGAGGTGTTATCGTCGTTTCACATCTAGGAAATACTGAAATTTGCGGTGCTTTGGCTCAATCTCTTCCCAATATTCGTCTGACCGCACTTGTGTATACTCTACACTCAGAAAAATTTAATACCTTGGTCGATAAGGTGAACAAGAATTCGCAGATTGAAATGATGCAGGTTACCGAAATATCGCCAGCTACTGCGATGATATTGTCTGAGAGGGTGGCGGCAGGGGAATATATTGTGATTGCGGGAGATAGAACTCCTGTCACAGGTCAGTCTCGAATTTCTCTAGTTCGTTTTCTCGGCAAGCTTGCCCCGATGCCCCAGGGTGCCTTTATTCTAGCTGGCTTATTGAAGTGCCCGGTTTACCTAATGTTCTGTCTGAAGGCGAAATCTAAATATCATATTTATTTGGAACGTTTTTCGGGACGTATAGAGTTTTCCCGAAAGCTGCGCGAACAAGCTATCAATACTGCGGTTCAGCAGTATGCGGAGCGCTTGGAGTATTATTGTATTAAGGCGCCATTGCAGTGGTTTAATTTTTTCCCTTATTGGCGTGATTCTGTTGAAGTGCCTGCTCAAAGTTCATCGTGAATTACGATGTGCTTCATCGATCTATGTGCCTTCCACCAGGGAAGTCTAGATATAGCTTTTGCTAAGGAAGTAAGTTGTGATAGACGCGGAAGTCCTTATAGAAATTCCTTTTCACGATGTTGATGTTATGCACGTAGCTTGGCATGGGCATTACGCCAAATATATGGAAATTGCTCGTTGTGCTTTGTTAGACAAAATTGACTACAACTACCCGCAGATGGAAGCCTCTGGATTTGCTTGGCCAGTCATTGATATGCGGATTCGTTACGCACAGCCTTTACGCTTTCAACAACGAGTCAGGGTTAAGGCAACGTTACTGGAATGGGAAAATAGACTCAAAATCGACTATTTGATTGAGGATGCGAATACCGAGCAGCGTTTGACCAAGGCCTTTACTGTTCAGGTCGCTGTTGATATAGAGTCAGGCGATATGCTCTATGCTTCTCCGCAGGTTTTGTTGAGCAAGTTGGGAATAGCATAATGGTTCGCTATCTCATCGTGATTGTTTTTTTCTTTGCACCCATAGCAACTGCTGCTGAATTAACTTTCTCAGAACTCCAAAAAATTTCCAATCCTCCTTTAAACCATGAAGGAACCTTTCTGCAGAAAAAGTACCTTGGCACGTTGGATATAGAGCTAAAATCGACAGGCGTCTTTAGCTATCAACGAGATGAATGGCTGCGGTGGGAGACCCTGAAACCGTTACAAAATGAGTTGTTGGTGACCTCCGAATCCATTGTTAATCGGCAGGGCAATCAAGAAATTATGAGGTTGGAAAAAAGCGCCAATTCCGCCACTTCTGCGCTCCATGATATTTTGTTTTCGGTATTGACCTCAGACTGGGAGAAACTTGCTAATTACTTTGAAATATCAGGGGTGATTGAGGCTGAAGGCTGGTCTGTAGCGCTACAACCCTTAGAGAACAAAATGGTGCTATTTGTTGATCGGGTCGAAATACGGGGAGGCGCCTTTGTACGGGAAATAATTTTATACGAAAGCAGTGGTGATCGGACGACGATTCAATTTGATAACCTGAGCAAATGAAATCAAGTGCCGCAATATTGCGATGGGCTGCATATAGCTGGTTTGGGCTTGTTATTGCGGTCGTTTTTCTGGCCTTTAGACAGCACCATATTATTGATTCAAGCATCCTGACGCTGCTTCCTAAATCTGAACAGCAGGCGTTCGTTCAGCAGGCTGCTGATAGCATGTCGGCACAGTTTTCCAATCGCTTGATCATGCTACTGTCCGGGGAAAGCGACGAGAAGGTTCGTTCAGCGGTGACTCCATTGGCGCAGGAATTATCTGAGTCAGCCGATATTTCTGAGGTTTTATTTCAAATCGAAGAAAAGGGTATCGGACGGCTTAGGGATGACCTTTACCCCTATCGATTTTCAATCCTTGGTGAAGAAACCAGGAAGCTCATGCTGGCCGGTGAATATAGTCAGGTCAGAGACCGTGCATTGGTTAGACTTCTTAGCCCCCTGTCGCCAACGGGCAGTCATGTGGTTGATGATCCTTTTAGCCTATTTGATGAGCTCCTCTCGAGTCGTAATGACGAGCTCAATGTTCAGGTATCAGATTCATTTCTAAAAGTAACAGGCACTAATTTCCCCACATACATGCTGATGGTTACCCTATCCGGTGATCCATTTTCTCCAGATTTACAAGGCCGGGTTTTGGGCACTATATCTCGGCATGAACAGGTCCTTAAAGAGTCCGGCGTCAGTATTCAGACCTCTGGAATGTTAATGCATGCCGCCGCTGGCGCAACTCAAGCCAGCCGTGAAATGTCGACTATAGGGATTGGTTCTCTAGCCGGGATTGTACTGGTCATGTTGATGGTTTTTCGCCAGTTCAGTAGTTTGTTGCTGATACTGGTGCCGGTAGCTGTTGGATGTTCTGTCGCAGCAGCTGTCAGCATTTTGGTGTTTGATCGGGTCCACATCGTTACTTTCGCATTTGGCGCAGGGTTGGTCGGCGTCTCGATTGATTATGCGCTGCACTTCCTGTGTGAGCGTCGGGCTACCGCGTCGAAAAATGTATTGAAAAAAATATTGCCTGGTTTGTTATTAGGTCTTTTATCTAGTGTTTTCGCCTATGCTGCCCAGGCTTTGACGCCTTTTCCTGGTTTACGGCAGATGGCTGTTTTTTCTGTTGTAGGTTTATGTGCATCATGGCTCACCGTTGTACTGTGGTTTCCATATTTGACTTCAAAACAACATCAGTCACGGCCATCTGTGGTCAGCTATTTAAACAAGGTGCGCAATATCTTCCCTCGGTTGGAGGGTAATCCTATTCTGATCATCTTAGTCGTCGTAACTTTATGTGTTGCTATCAACGCTTTGCGGGGTGGTTCAAATCAAGATGATGTTCGGCTGTTACAAACCTCACCACCGGAGTTACTTACCCAAGAAAAAAATGTTCAAAAATTGCTGGGGATGAATGGTAGCTCTCAGTTTTTCTTGGTGTTAGCAGGGTCTTTGGATCAATGCTTGGAAAGGGAAGAGCGACTAGTCGAAGAACTGAATCGCTTAAAATCGCTAGGGCATATTCGTGGATATCAATCCTTATCGACGGTGTTGCCGTCATTAAGCAGGCAGGTCGAAAATATAGAGTTAGTTGAACAGGTATATAGCAGTCAGCTGCCATCGTTCTACAGCACGTTGGGGTTGCCGGACGCCATGTTATCCAAGGCTGCTGATCATCTAGATCAAACCAAGTTTCAGCCTTTGACTGCTGAGGTATGGTTACAACAAAAGGGCAATGACAGCTGGAAGAATCTAATTGTTGAGCAGTCCGAAGAACAAGTCGCGACTATCATCCAGCTTAAAGGAGATCTAGACGACGATGCCTTGCAGCAACTGGAGCTCTTGTCCGACCCCGATCATGGACTCATCTTCGTCGACCAGGTGCAGAACATCACGGCGCTTCTTGGTAAATACCGAGTGCAGATAGTCGAACTAGTTGTTATTGCATATCTGTGTGTCTTTCTCATTTTATGCTTCAGATATAGAACGCAAGTTTGGCGGGTGGTAATTCCACCTTTACTAGCCTCAATATACACACTGGCATTATTGGTTGAGTTTGAGTCTGGGATAAACCTCTTCCATTTAATGGCGCTAATTTTGGTTTTAGGGATTGGGCTAGATATGGGGATTTTCCTAACGGAAACAGATGATGATCCGAATACGTGGCTGGCGATCTCGCTGTCGGCCTATACGAGTTTATTAGCATTCGGTTTACTGGCGTTGAGTAACACTCCGGTTTTACATCATTTTGGAGTTACCGTCTTGATCGGTTTGACGCTGGTTTGGATATTGACACCGATGATGCGTGTCAAGGTGGCAGATGTGTCAGCTCAACCCGATTCAGCAGGTTCCAGTTAGACAGAAATACGAATTAAGTTCTTATTGCGTTGATTAATGCAGTTGTTTGATGGGCATCATTTTATTTAACGGCAGTATCTGTTTTTTATAGCTGTCGTTACGAGGGGCATGTATAGAAAGATGCTGAAACTGATAAAAGTCTTAGTCATAACCGTACTTTTTTGTTTGAGTGGCTGTAGTTCAATCGGTCTTCAGCGTTTGGATTCTGGAGACTTGAAATTACTTCCTCTCGAGGAAGGTCCACCTGCTTCTTTGATAAAGCAGATTATTGCCATGAGTTCTCAGGGACAAGAACGCGAGTTCATATCAGTTTTGAAATTACAACATGACCGATTGATCCTTGTCGCGCTGTGGCCTACGGGGCAAAAATTGATGGAGCTGGAATATGATGGTTCGCGGTTGACACAGCAAAACTTCACACCCTTGGATTTAGATGGTGAGTTGTTAACTGCCGTCGTACAATTTGTTCTTTGGCCAGAGCCATCGATCAGGAAAAATTATCCAGAATCTGAAGGATGGGTTTTGGAGCTAGGGGTGAAACAGCGCTCTTTACTGACCGCGTCAGGAATATTGTTAAACGTTGCCTATTTAGAAAATGAGATAGTGATTGATAATTTTGACCGTGATTATCGTGTGAAGGTGAAAATGCTCGAGAAAAAGGATTTATGACAGCGACAAAGTGTTATCTAAATGCACTCGGGATATTGTGTGCAGCGGGCGACTCAGGGTCCGCTGTAGCGGCAAACTTACAAACCCAGCGAGAGAGTCTGACGTTTACTGATGCATACAGTGACGGCCGTCCACTGCCGCTGGGGTTGTACCGGGGTGGTCTGCCGGCTATTCCTTTAAAGAGCAAGAAATGGAACACTCGCAATAATCAGTTCGCGTTGGCTGCCATTCAGCAAATTTACCAAGACGTACAGAGTACCCTGAAGTCGTTTGGGGCTCATCGAGTGGGCGTGGTTATTGGTACCAGTACGTCAGGTATTGCTGAGAGCGAAATGGCGATTAAGCATTGGAGCAAGACATCTGAGCTGCCAGCCGAATTTGATTACAGCTTTCAGGAAATGGGTGCGACTGCTCAGTTTGTAGCGCAGGTCCTGGGTATAAAGGGTCCTTCATTTGGTATTTCAACAGCATGCTCATCAGGCGCGAAAGCATTGGCGTCTGCCAGACGTCTAATTCGAGCCGGTATATGCGATGCCGTTATTGCCGGAGGTGTTGACACTCTTTGTCATCTTACTGTTCGTGGTTTTTCTTCTCTTGAGGCTGTCAGTGATAGCCGCTGTAACCCATTCAGCAAAAATAGATCGGGTATCAATATAGGAGAAGGCGCGGCTATTTTTTTGGTCACGGCAGAAGCGACAGGTTGTGAATTGGCGGGGGTTGGAGAAGGGTCGGATGCGCACCATATTTCTGCACCAGATCCAACAGGAGATGGCGCAAAAAGGTGTATGTCTGCCGCTTTAGTGGATGGGGCAATAACTGCGGATGAGGTTGACTATATCAACCTGCATGGTACTGCAACAAAGTTAAATGATCAGATGGAAGCTCGTGCTGTAGAGGCTGTTTTTGGTGGCAAGATGTTATGCAGTTCAACTAAACCCTTTACCGGACATACCCTGGGAGCCGCTGGCGCTATTGAAGCGGGAATCTGCTGGCTAGGGCTTACCGGCCAGAGTGAGTTAAATATCCGACCTCCAGTTCAGTTATGGGATGGCGTTGAAGATCCAGAGCTTCCTCGCCTCCGACTAGTAACAGCTGAAAGCAAACTAGATGCCCCTCAACGCTGCGCGTTAAGTAACTCTTTTGCCTTTGGTGGTAACAATATTTCTTTGTTGTTAAGGCGTATTTGATCGTGAAAGAATTTGGTGTGAATGAGTTGGTCCCTCATAGTGGAAGTATGAGTCTTCTCAGTAAAATTGTTGATTATGGAGAAGACTGGCTGTACGCAGAAGTTCAAATCAATAACGATTCTATGTTTGTAGATGAACGTGGAGTGCCAGCATGGATAGGCCTTGAATACATGGCGCAGGCGGTCGCCGCACATGCCGGTTCGCAAGAGAGAAAAGATGGTCAGGCACCCAAATTGGGGTTTTTACTGGGTACTCGAAAATACATCTGCAGTGCTGATTATTTTTCGTTAGGTCAGGTGCTTTCAATAAAAGTACAGAGAGTCATTCAAGGAGAAAATGGTCTCAGTGCTTTCCAGTGCTTTTTGCACGGCGAAAATATAGAGGCCACGGCTAGCCTAAATGTATTTCAGCCTAATGATGCCAGTGAATTTTTAAAGGAAGCGAGCTCATGAAAGGGACAGTTTTGGTGACCGGTTCTAGTCGTGGGATAGGCAAGGGAATCGCCTTGTGTCTTGCTAAAAGCGGGTACGATATAGTCTTACATTGCCGTCAGGGTCGTGAACAGACTGATGAAGTCGCGAGAGAAATAGAAACGATTGGTCGCAGTGTGCGAGTATTGCAATTTGATGTGTCTGACCGAGCCGAGAGTTGCCAGGCTTTGGAGCAGGATATGGAGCAGTTTGGGGCCTACTATGGAGTGGTTTGTAATGCAGGGATTGCTAAAGATAACGCATTTCCCGCCATGCCGGGTGAAGATTGGGACCAGGTTATAAGAACCAATTTGGACGGATTTTACAACGTACTCCATCCCATCATAATGCCAATGATCCGACGCCGAAAGCCAAGTCGAATTGTAACCTTGTCATCAGTTTCCGGAGAAATGGGTAATAGAGGGCAGGTAAATTATAGCGCTGCAAAGGCAGGGATTATCGGTGCAACTAAAGCCTTGGCCGTCGAGTTAGCTAAACGGAAAATTACCGTAAATTGCGTGGCCCCTGGGCTGGTAGATACTGAAATGACAGAACAGCTATCTTTGGACGAAGCACTCAAGTTGGTGCCGATGCAGCGTGTTGGTACTGTTAACGAAGTGGCTGCAACCGTACGCTTTTTGATGTCAGAAGATGCTGGGTATATTACACGCCAAGTCATCTCTGTGAATGGTGGAATGTATTGATGAATCGGGTAGTTGTAACAGGGATGGCGGGATTCTCGCCGATTGGCAATGATTGGGAATCCATTCGGCGTCGATTGGAAGAAATGAAAACAGGGATCACTCGGATTGATGGCTGGGATAAGTACGATGGATTAAATACCCGCCTTGGTGGTCCGGTATTGGATTTTGAGATACCCGATCACTACACGCGAAAAGAGCTTCGCAGCATGGGGCGAGTGGCCCAGTTGGGGGTGCGTAGTACCGAACTGGCATTACAAGATGCCAACCTTCTTGATTCAGATATTCTCAGCAGCGGTTCGGTAGGGGTGTCATACGGGTCTTCTATCGGTGATACAGAGGCCTTCAAAGAATTTGGCAACATGCTGTTAAACCTATCTACTGATGGTTTGAACGCAAACTCTTATATCAAAATGATGGCGCATACCGCGCCGGTCAATATCGGCGTATATTTTGGTCTGCAAGGTCGCGTAATAACCACATCTAGCGCTTGTACATCGGGCAGCCAAGGTATCGGTTATGCTTACGAAGCGATAAAAAATGGCCAACAACAAGTGATGGTGGCAGGCGGTTGTGAGGCATTGTGTGCCACCGAAGCGGCTGTGTTCGACACCTTATACGCAACCAGTATTCGCAATGATGAACCGCACCTGACCCCGAGACCTTTTGACAGAGATCGCGATGGACTAGTCATTGGTGAGGGTGGTTGTACTTTGATCCTAGAAGAACTGCAGCATGCCGAATCCAGAGGGGCAAAAATTTATGCTGAGATTGTCGGGTTTGGCACTAACTCAGATGGAAGTCATGTGACTCAACCTTCTGCAGAGACGATGCAGAAAGTGATGCAATTGTCTTTGAGTGATGCCGGCATAGGGCCGCAGGCCATTGGTTATGTGAGTGCACATGGCACCGCAACGGATCGCGGAGATGTAGCAGAAAGCCGAGCGACCGCTTCAGTATTTGGAAATAAGACTCCCATTAGTTCCTTGAAAAGTTTTACCGGTCATACACTCGGAGCTTGTGGTGCACTGGAAGCATGGCTTTCTATTGAAATGATGAATTGCGGTTGGTTTCATGCCACGGCAAATCTGGACAATATAGATTCCAATTGCGGTGATCTAGATTACGTGATGCATGAAGGGCGGCATATAGATACTGATTACGTGATGAGTAATAATTTTGCTTTTGGGGGGATAAATACCTCTCTCATTTTTAAACAATGGCCAGCAGCCAACGGATAGGGAAGGAACCTGAGTATGAGAATGATTAGATTCGTGGTAATTCTATTATCGATGATGATATCAATTCCGACGTCAGCCTTTACGACGAATGACGAACGTATTGACCACTATTTGAAAATATTGAACTCACCAAATTTGAAAAGAACGCAAAAAATGGTGGAACGTTTGCAGTGGTCTGGCGTGTCGGATCCGAGACTATTTGATGATTTAGAAAAACGTATATTTGAACATTATTTGGATGAGGAAATAGATGGGCGCCTAGAAAATCTGTTGGCTCATATGGTTCGTGCACTAGGCTATAGTGGGAATGAAAAGTATCGTGTTTCTCTGGCAAAAATAATAGATAAGACGCCATTATGGAAACTAGAAAAACATGCTAAAAAAGCACTTGTCGATCTAGATATGCATTCAGAGTGGAACGAATTAGTAGCAGCAAGTTCAATTTCGGTGGAGGGCAAGAGTATTGAGGTTTCCACTTATATGAAAATGCTGGATGTTGACGATATATTGCTGCAACGAATGGCTGCACGGGCCATATACAATGAGCACCATAACGATTCTGAACTATTAGATTTGGCTGCAAATAAACTGAAATTACTTTATATGGAACCAGGGTTGGATAAAATTTCGATTGATGCGGCGGCATGGCTAATTAAAGCTATTGGCCAAAGTGGTGAATCGAAGTATGCAGAGCTGCTAACTGAGGTCGCGAGTGCGACACCTTATGAGAAAATAGGAAAATACGCGGTCAAATTTTCCTATTGATCCTCTTCCCTGCTTAAAAGGGCTGTCAATCAGCCCTTTTTTTGGTTTCTAAATATTCTGTTTATAAATCCCATAAGTTCTAGATCGGTTTCGAAGCGACTAGATTTACCAGCGTTTCTTCGCGCTCTGCGGGGGGTTGCATACCAAACCAGTTCTGCATAATGCCCAAGTCTTCTCTGCTCCACCATAAATAGGGATATGAGATGGATGTATCAGGTAGATCAAACCCTGCGGCTTTGATCATGTGTAAATATTGATCAGCAGTTTTCTGTACATACATGGGATGGCGAAAGAGCAATTTTATTATCCATGAGTGGATATAGCGTCGTGTCGACTCTGCGAATAAAAGCACTCCGCCGGGTTTTAATACACGGAAGAATTCATCGATTGCCTTTTCTTGCTCAATCAAATGGTGAAATGTCTGATGGCAAAAAAGTAGGTCGACGCTGTTATCCGGTAAGCGTAATGCAGAACTTGAACCTTGGATGAATTCCGCGTTTATACCTTCTTTTTCTGCTTCCTGTTGCGAATGAATAAGCATCTCGGGATCAATATCCATCCCTATGAGGCGTTGGGGCGAGAAGCGCTCATGTAGTTTTCTTAGTGAACGCCCGTACCCGCATCCAACATCAACCACAACGTTGTAGGATTCCTGACGTTTGCTGATTAAGCGCTCAACATCTTTTATAGCACGTTCGAGCACCTGCTCAGTCCATGTGTTTGTTCTTAAAAACCATTTGCCAAACTCTGTTTCTGGCACATAAGGTTCATCGACGGCTCCGTCTGCCTTGTTCTTCATTGAAATTCCAATTCCTGAATAGTTCGTGTGCTGATGCTCAAAGATGTTCCAATATTAAAACGCTGTCCATCCAATGCGCAATATTTATGATAATTCTCGCTAATGGCACTATAAGTACGTTTGCGCTATGAGGTCGGAAATTATTAACTGATTGATTCGTTAGTAGGTTTTTTGGAATCGTTATTGAAAATAATGAAGCATTCAAAGCATGCTTGCGTTTCAAATTAATTGTGAAATAATACTGAGCAAATATACAGTAGTTTTGGTTTGAGCATGATTATCCCAAGACCATATCTCAATCAGGGTGATAGCTATGAATGACAACAAAAAGAAGGCGCTGGCGGCGGCGCTGAGCCAGATCGAACGACAGTTCGGAAAGGGCGCGGTTATGCTGATGGGTGACCAGCCTCGCGAGGCGATGCCTGTCGTATCAACGGGTTCTCTGGGGCTGGATATCGCCTTAGGCATTGGTGGTCTGCCGTTTGGTCGAATTGTTGAAATCTACGGCCCTGAATCATCCGGTAAAACCACGCTGACCCTGCAGGTGATCGCCGAAGCTCAGAAGCTGGGTAAGACCTGTGCCTTCGTCGATGCCGAGCATGCATTGGATCCAATTTATGCAGAAAAGTTGGGCGTTAATCTAGACGATATGCTGGTTTCTCAGCCTGATACGGGTGAACAGGCGCTGGAAATTACGGACATGCTAGTGCGTTCCAACGCTGTTGATGTGGTCGTTATCGACTCCGTTGCAGCACTTACGCCTAGGGCGGAAATTGAAGGGGATATGGGTGATACTCATGTTGGTCTTCAGGCGCGCTTGATGTCACAAGCACTGCGTAAGATTACCGGTAATGTTAAGAATGCGAACTGTCTGGTTATTTTTATCAACCAGATTCGGATGAAGATTGGTGTGATGTTTGGATCGCCTGAGACCACGACTGGTGGTAACGCTCTGAAGTTCTACTCATCGGTGCGTTTGGATATTCGTCGTACCGGGGCGGTTAAGCAGGGCGATGAAGTGGTCGGTAACGAAACTCGGGTGAAGGTGGTTAAGAATAAAGTCTCGCCGCCATTCAAACAGGCGGAGTTTCAGATCTATTATGGCAAGGGCATCTATCAGATGGGTGAGGTCATTGACCTTGGCGTGAAACAAGGATTGGTGGATAAATCTGGCGCTTGGTATGCCTATAAAGGTAGCAAGATCGGTCAGGGTAAGGCTAATGCTGCAGTCTATCTGGAGGAGCATCCTGAAATTGCTCAGGAAATAGAGTCCCAAATTCGTGATCAGCTGCTCAATATTGCCCTGCCTGAGAAACCTGCTGTTAAGGAAAAAGCTGAAGAGCTGAATTTCTGATTAGGTTTCTAGGTTTCTAGGTTTAGAAAAGCGACTCATAGTGGTCGCTTTTTTTATGTGTGGTAGTAAATTGGTAGTCATAGCAGAAAGGATTTATCATAGCGCCAATTGATTAAGGAATTTGTATAACAATGACCGATAAGCTCCAAGAATCAGAGTCCCAAGAAACGCCCTCCTCGGATCAGCATCAGGAGTCAGAGGCAGCAGACGCCGGCGCTAAACAACAAAAGAGTAGTACGGGAACCAAGCCCCATCGTGGGATTTATCTACTACCGAATTTGTTTACATCGGCCGCACTTTTCTCCGGATTCTACGCGGTTATTGCCGGCATGAATGGCCATTTCGAAAAGGCAGCGATAGCTATTTTCGTGGCGATGGTACTTGATGGCTTGGATGGGCGAGTCGCTCGTATGACTAACACCCAGAGCGAGTTCGGCGCGCAGTATGATAGTTTGGCGGACATGGTTTCCTTCGGTGTTGCGCCTGCACTGGTGGCCTTTTCCTGGTCTCTTAGTAGTGCCGGAAAACTGGGTTGGTGTGCGGCGTTCATTTATGTCGCAGGGGCTGCTCTGCGCCTAGCCCGATTTAATACCCAAATAGGTAGTGTCGATAAGCGCTTTTTCGTTGGCTTGCCTAGCCCTGCCGCTGCAGCGTTAGTTGCGGGAATGGTCTGGGTCGGGGCTGAATATGACTTGGATACCAGTACTTATGTATTCGCCGTGGCTATGTTGGTTGCAGCCAGTGGCATCTTGATGGTTAGTAATATCTATTACCACAGTTTTAAAGATGTTGATTTCAAGGGCAAGGTTCCCTTTGTTTCTCTTTTATTAGTGATATTGGTATTTGCCATTATCTCAATTGATCCTGCCACACTGCTTTGGCTTATCTTCCTTATTTATGCCTGCTCAGGGCCGGTTCAGGCCCTGATTCGACTGCGTCGCCGCAAGCAAAGCTGAGTGGGCTAACAGCTCCGGAGCCCCTGTTTGGGAACCCGGAGCCAACCTTTCTGTCTGCATAATCTAGACTGTAAATCGTTATAGTGGCGTAAAACAGGTGATATATGCTGATTAGGCAAAGCCCAGATATTCTTTCGTCCGAGATTACTTCGGAGTCAACCTATCTAAACCGTAGATCTTTCATCGGTAAAACCGTCTCTCTTGCGACGATGGTATCGTTAGCAGGGTTAAATTCTGCTTTAGCAGTGGCTGGTTATAACTATCCAATAAAGGAAGGGGTTCCTACCTATACCGGCCCGCAATGGCTAGAAAAGAAAATTGTTGATCTTACCGATAGCGGATTTTCCAGCAGTGAAGAACTGACGCCTTATCTGGATGTCATTCGCTATAACAACTTCTATGAGTTTGGTCCGGATAAAAACCACCCTGCACGCAGGGCTCAGGAATTTATCTCTGATCCCTGGTCGCTTGAAATTGCTGGTGAGGCGGAAAAGACCGGTGTTTTTCATCTAGAAGATATCGTCAATCCCTATGGGTTGGAAGATCGGATCTATCGGCTACGTTGTGTCGAGGCCTGGTCAATGGTGGTGCCTTGGGTGGGTTTCCCGTTAGCGGAGTTGTTAAAACGCTTTAAGCCTACGTCGAAAGCCAAGTATGTGGAGTTCACCACATTGGTGGACAAGTCACAGATGCCTGGGCAAGCGTCTTCCTTTAGTACTATTGATTGGCCCTATGTGGAAGCCTTAAGCATTGATGAGGCTATGCATCCGCTGACCTTGCTGGCAGTGGGACTGTACGGGCGCATGCTGCCGCCACAGAATGGTGCGCCATTGCGTCTGGTAGTGCCCTGGAAATACGGTTTTAAAAGTATAAAGTCAATCGTCAAAATTCGCTTTACAGAGCATCAGCCTAAAAATACCTGGCAGTTGATTGCACCACGGGAATACGGATTTTATGCCAATGTTAATCCGGGTGTTGATCACCCGCGCTGGAGTCAGAAAATTGAGCGGCGCCTGCCGAATACTTTATTTGACCGAAATACTCGAGAGACGCAAATGTTCAACGGTTATGGGGAGCAGGTAGCCAGTCTATATGCAGGTATGGACCTGACCAAGTGGTTCTAGCTCGTAGATATTCTCAGATGCTGCTTTGGTGGTCGATGTTTCTCTCTTGTCTGCTGCCACTTGCTTGGCTGATCTATCGGGTGGTTAGCAATGATCTGGGAAGCGACCCTGCCCAGGAGTTGGTGCAGAGTACTGGTGAATGGGGACTTCGATTCTTGTGGTTAACTCTGGCGGTAACACCGCTGAGAGTCTGGCTGAAATGGAAGTGGTTGCAGTCGTTTCGGCGTATGTTGGGCCTATATTGCTTGTTTTATGCCACTATCCACTTGTTTACATTTATTACTTTGATTCTGGAATGGCAGTGGGGTCGGCTTTATTCTGAGTTTCTTGAGCGCCCTTATATATCAGTTGGAGTCACGGCTTATTTGCTGTTGCTTCCCTTAGGGGTGACATCCTTAAAGACAATTATGCGTCGCATGGGTAAGCGCTGGGGGCAGCTGCATCGGTCGATTTATATCGTCGCTATTTTGGCGTTCGTACATCTGTTCTGGCAAGTTCGTTCCGATTATCTAGAAGCGGTCGTTTACGGAACCATCCTCATGTCACTGTTTATGTTGCGATTAATCTGGCGTTGGCCGCAGTACTTTAGGAGGGTGAACAGTTGATGAATAGATATCCAGGCTACTGTCTAATCCTGAGTAATGTACTAGGCTTTTATGATGTTATGCAGCGTTGATTGATTGGCGCTACCATTCTGGGGTGAGTGTCGGAGGATAGTTGATGATTGTCGAGCATGTATTAGGGGTGATTTATCACCCGAACGAAGAATGGAAATCCATTAAAGAGGAGCATTTCAGCACGTTAAAATGCTATACGTCACACCTCTTATATCTGGCTGCGATACCTCCCATTGCCGCATTTATCGGCACTACTCAGATGGGCTGGAGTATCGGTGGCGGCAACTTCGTCCTCCTCACTGCCTCAAGCGCACTACCCATAGCCATTGCGTTCTATTTTGCGCTTTTATCCGGTGTTGCGGTTATGGGAAGGTTTATACATTGGATGGAGCGGACTTATGGTTCTGACTCCAGCCTGGATGATTGTATGGTGTTGGCTACGTTTACGGCAACGCCGATGTTTATCGCCGGTTTATCGGCGCTTATACCGATACTTTGGGTCGATGTGTTGATCGGAATGGTGGGGCTGGCCTTTACCATTCGGTTGCTGTACACCGGCGTACCGGTGGTGATGGATATTCCGGAAGAACAGGGGTTTATTTTTTCGACCTCCATTATGACGGTTGGACTGGTCATGCTGGTAGGGATGCTGGCGGTTACCGCAGTACTATGGGGAACAGTCATGGGGCCGACGTTTACCGGCTTATAAATGCTATATTCTGAGCAAGAAAAAGGGGCTTAAGCCCCTTTTTTGTAGCCAGTGACAGTATCGCGAGTTAGCGGAAGCTGTCGTTGATCACCTGTAACACATCGTTGCCTGGGCAAAGAGCGCTTTCAGTTAAGGTGTTCAAAGGCTTGTCAGTGGTATCAAGCACTGCGTGTAGGTCTTCGGCCGCTGGGTCCAGATAAAGTAAACCAGTCAGAATTTCACCGTTAGCCTTGCACTGTTCAATCGCAGATATCGCCTCTTGGCGGTTTTCTGGGTTATAGCTGTCGGCAACGTTTTGCAGTCGGATGATTGATCCGTCATGCAGGCAGATCTCACGACAGGTTTTACCTATAGGGCATGAGCTAACGATCTCTTCCTTAACCGGAACAAAATCCGTGACCGACGCGGTCTGGATATGATCCCGAACGTGATCGTAGCTCTTGGTAGATCCAGCATGGTTGTTAAAGGTCACACAGGGAGAAATAACGTCGATAAAGGCGAAGCCTCGATGACTTAACGCCGCTTTGACCAATGGAACCAGCTGGTTTTTGTCACCGGAAAAGCTGCGTGCAACAAAGGTGGCGCCCAATTGCAATGCCATGGTTGCTAGATCAAAGCCTTCCAATAAGTTCTCTTCTCCGCCTTTGCTCTTGGAGCCGCGGTCAGAGGTGGCAGAGGTTTGTCCTTTAGTCAGACCGTAGACTCCGTTGTTAGCAACCAGGTAGAGCATGTTGAGGCGACGACGTACAACATGAGCGAACTGACCAAGGCCGATGGCAGCCGTATCACCATCACCGGACATGCCGATATAGGTCAACTCCTTATTGGCCATGTTGGCGCCAGTCGCAATGGATGGCATGCGACCATGCACGGAGTTAAAGCCGTGGGCTTTATTCAGGAAGTAAGTCGGTGCCTTGGAAGAACAGCCGATACCTGACAGTTTGGCAATGCGATGAGGAGGCAGTGACAATTCGTGACAGGCTTGAATGATAGCCGCTCCAATAGAATCATGACCGCAGCCGGCGCAAAGCGTAGACAGCGGGCCTTCGTATGACTGTTGAGTCAAGCCAAGGTCGTTGAGCGCCAGATTAGGATGGCGAAATGTAGATTTTTGATAACTCATAGCTTATCTGCTCACCGCTTTCCGAGTTGATTTTTTTGTAGAGGGGTTAGCTAGATGCTCCTCTACCTGAGTACTGATAAAGTGCGCAGTAATTGGTAGTCCATCGTAATGCAGTACCTTCACCAGTCGCTTCGGATCAATTTCAAGTTCGTTGACTAGCAGCGTACGTAGTTGTCCGTCCCGGTTCTGTTCAATGACAAACAAATCCTGATGAGACTCGATAAACTCTTCGACTTCTTCTCCAAAGGGAAAGGCTCGGATGCGCAGGGTATCGACCTTGATCTCTTTTTTTGCCAGCAGGTCCAGAGTTTCCTGAATCGCAGCAGAGGTTGTGCCGTAGTAGATGAGGCCTGCTTTATTGGGCTTGTTACCCTGGCCGACAATGGCTGGCGGTACTGATTTTGAGGCAGTGTTGAATTTGTGGTTAAGGCGATCGACGTTATCCACATAGACATCACCCTGTTCGCTGTAGATCGCATAGCGGTCTCTAGAGGTTCCACGGGTAAAGAAGGCCCCTTTCTGAGGGTGGGTGCCGGGATAGGTGCGATAGCAAATACCATCACCATCGACATCCAGATAGCGACCAAACCTTTCGATTTCATCCAGCTGCTCAGCGTTGAGTACCTTGCCGCGGTCATAACGATGGTCATCGTCCCAGTCGAGTGCTTCACTCATATGGTCATTCATGCCTAGATCCAGGTCGCTCATTACGATGACAGGAGTCTGCAGTTTTTCGGCCAGCTCGAATGCTTCGGCGGTCTGATCAAAACACTCTTTTGGCGACTCTGGGAAAAGCAGCACGTGTTTGGTATCACCGTGGGAAGCGTAGGCACAGGCCAATACGTCGGGTTGCTGGGTTCGGGTGGGCATGCCGGTGGATGGGCCTGCACGCTGAACGTTGACCAGTACGATAGGGACTTCGGCGAAATAGGCTAGGCCAAGGAACTCGGTCATTAGTGAAATGCCGGGGCCACTGGTTGCAGTAAAAGCGCGGGCACCGTTCCAGGCGGCACCAATAGCAACACCGATGGCTGCTAGCTCATCTTCTGCCTGTACCGCAGCGAAGTTTTTCTTGCCAGTGGCGGGATCAATTCGCAGACGGTTGCTGTATTTGATGAAATTTTCGATGACGGACGTCGATGGGGTTATTGGATACCAACCCACAACGCTGGCACCGCCGTAAACGGCGCCTAGAGCGCTCGCGGTATTACCATCGATCATGATGCGGTTGTTAACCTTATCAGAACGTTTTACGCTAATCTTTAGCGGGCATTCATACATCGCAGTGGCTGTTTTATGGCCCAACTCTAAGGCATAGATATTAGGGATGATCAGTTTCTCTTTGCCTTTGAACTGATCTTTGACCATGTCCTTGAGGACATCGAATTCGATGTCTAAGAAGGCCGCTAGTGCGCCAACATAGATAACGTTCTTAAACAGCTGGCGTTGACGAGGATCTTCATATTCGCGCAGGCAGATCTCGGAGATCGGGATGCCGATGATGTTGATATCCTTGCGGATCAGCTGTGGGTCTAATTCTCGAGTGGAATCATAGAAAAAGTAACCACCCGGTAGAACATTGCGCATATCCTGAGCAAGGGTCTGACCGTTCATGGCGACTACAAAATCTGCACCGCCACCACGGCGTCCTAGGTAGCCCTTTTCACTCACCCGCACTTCATACCAAGTAGGCATGCCTTGGATGTTGGAAGGGAAGATGTTCCGAGGGCTGACAGGGATGCCCATGCGGAATAGAGATTTTGCGAACATCAGGTTGGCACTGGCGGAACCGGTACCGTTGACGTTGGCAAAACGAATAACAAATTCGTTAACTGACTTGATATTTTGCATCGTTACTCACCTACGCCAAATTGAATTGGAATTTCTGCATGTCCCAGGCCCCGGTCGGGCAGCGTTCGGCACAGAGTCCGCAATGAAGGCAGACATCCTCATCCTTAGCCATCACCTGTCCGGTTTTCAGATCAGCTGAAACATAAACAGCTTGATCGTCATTTTTGGCGGGTACTCGTAATCTGCCTCTAAGGTCAGCTTCTTCACCGTTGTCGATGAAGTTGATGCAGTCCATCGGGCAGATATCTTCGCAGGCGCCACATTCAATGCAGCGATTAGCGGAGAATACGGTTTGAACATCGCAGCTAAGGCAGCGAGAAGCTTCGGTCAGGGCTAATTGCTCGTCGAAGCCTAGCTCTACTTCAGCCTTAATAGATTTAAGAGCTTTGCTCTTGGCTAGGTGAGGGACTTGCTGGCGATCTTCGTTAGTCACTGCATTATGGTAGCTCCACTCATGAACCCCCATTTTCTGACTGATCAGTGAGAAGCCTTCTTCTGGACGTTCTTCTACGGCTTTGCCTTGGCAGAACAGGTCGATGGAAATGGCCGCTTGGTGGCCATGAGCGACGGCAGTAATAATGTTTTCAGGACCAAAGGCTGCGTCGCCACCAAAGAAAACCTTAGGCAGGCTAGACTGCAGAGTATCCTTCGTGAGCAGTGGCATGCCCCATTTGTCCATGTTGATGCCGAGGTCGTCTTCAATCCACGGGAATTTAGCATCCTGGCCGATGGCAACTAAGACCAGATCGCAGGCTACCAATAGTGGTTTGTCGCCGGTTGGAACAAGTTTACGTTTGCCATCTTCGGTATAAACGGATTTGACTGTTTCGAACAGCATGCCGGTTAGCTTGCCATCGGTAATTACATACTCTTTCGGGACTTGGTGGTTAAGGATTTCGATGCCTTCTGCGATGGCGTCTTCTTTTTCCCAGGGAGAGGCTTTCATGTCTTCGAAACTAGAGCGGACGATCACCTTGACGTCATCCGCGCCCAATCGCAACGCCGTTCGACAGCAGTCCATCGCAGTGTTACCGCCACCTAATACGATCACTTTCTTTGGCGCCGTTTTGACATGCTCGAAGGCAACGCCAGCTAGCCAGTTGATACCAACTTGTACCTGCTCGCCGGCGTTCTCGCGGCCAGGAATGTCTAAATCTCGACCGTTGGGTGCGCCAGTGCCGACAAATATGGCATCGTAGCCTTCATCAATAACGGATTTGAGGCTAGTAATATCTTTGCCAAAACGAGTTTCTACACCCATATCGAGAATATAGTTAACTTCTTCATCGAGTACCGTTTCGGGTAAACGGAAGGTTGGGATTTGGCTGCGCACCATTCCACCGGCTTTTTTATCACGGTCATAAATAGTGACGGCATAGCCTTGAGGCATAAGATCGCGAGCAACCGTTAAGGACGCAGGACCGGCGCCAATGAGTGCGATACGCTTACCATTTTTATCGGTTGGGATAGCAGGCAGCAGCTTGCTGATATCGTCACGTCTGTCTGCAGCAGCCCGTTTTAGGCGGCAAATAGCGACGGGGGTATCCTCGACTCGGCCGCGACGGCAAGCCGGTTCACAAGGACGATCGCATACTCGACCCAGAATCCCGGGGAATACATTTGACTTCCAGTTCACCATATAGGCATCGGTATATCGCTTGTCTGCGATTAATCGAATATATTCCGGTACGGGTGTGTGTGCTGGGCACGCGTGCTGACAATCGACTACTTTGTGGTAGTAATTCGATGATTTCGTATTGGTTTCTTTCAAGGCTGCCTACCTGTTTTTGTTGACCTTAAAGCGAATCAGGACAATACAACGGGCAGGCGATAATAAATACTGCCTATAAGTAGCAGTATATCTAGCTGTCATATACAGAACTCGGGTCGCTCTGCGGCAATCCTCGATATCTGTGTTCCGTTGTTTGTGATTCGTTCTATCCGAAGGACTCACTATTATTGCCGTGGGTTTTGATGTGTCTGCTGAGCAGACCATCTTTTAATAGTAGTTATACCCGTATAGACAATGTGGAGGATTTTAAACCTGTTCCGCTTTGACAACCACTGTTTGTTCTACGATATAAGTCGAATCTATGGCAGTTTTGTGGATTTATATTGATTACAGTAATAGCGATGAGTAGGTCTGTCTTTAGAGTTGTTTTGTCCGCTTCGCCAGAGTCTTTGAAATTAAATTCAAAAAGCAGTTGACGGTCAGGATGAGGTCTGTAGAATGCGCTTCCTCGGTTAACGACACGCTTCAAGCGAAACGTAACCAACGCTCTTTAACAATTTG
>JBALWH010000011.1:0-108222 GCA_036960175.1 Motiliproteus sp.
TCTAAATTTCAGCTGCTAGCTCCTTCACAAGATATGGGAGAGTAATAATGAAGAAGCCCTTTGCAATTACCCTCGACGTCGGCACCAGCTTGGTCAACCACACTGGTAGCTGGCGTACCGAACGCCCCGAGTACGTGAATCGCCTACCACCGTGCAACAAGACCTGTCCGGCTGGCGAGAACATCCAGCAATGGTTGTTCCACGCAGAGGAAGGCAACTACAAAGAAGCCTTTAACGTGATCATGCAGGACAACCCCTTCCCCACCGTGATGGGTCGGGTCTGCTACCACACCTGCGAAGGCGCCTGTAACCGTAAGGACGTCGATGAAGCTGTTGGCATCAACGCA
This sequence comes from Motiliproteus sp., assembly GCA_036960175.1. GTDB lineage: Bacteria > Pseudomonadota > Gammaproteobacteria > Pseudomonadales > Balneatricaceae > Motiliproteus. Next base: position 348 of record JBALWH010000011.1, read on the forward strand.
GTCGAGCGTTTTATCGGCGACGAGGCCCTGCGTCACGGCTGGACTGTTGAAGCCAAGCCCGACACAGGCAAGAAAGTCATGGTGATCGGTGCCGGCCCTGGCGGCCTGTCCTCCGCCTACCACCTACGTCGCATGGGTCACAGCGTGACCGTGTTCGAAGGTGCCCCCAAGGCCGGCGGCATGCTGCGCTACGGTATCCCCAAGTACCGCCTGCCCCGCGAAAAACTGGCCGGCGAAATTGGCCGTATCGAAAAGCTGGGTGTTGAAATCAAAACCAACACTTCGGTTGATAATGTTGCCCAGACCATGAAGGACGGCGGTTTCGACGCCTGTTTCTTAGGCTTCGGTGCCCAGGTTGGCGGCACGGTTGATCTGCCCAACGACGGCAGCGTGCCCATGTTCGACGCCGCGACTGTATTGCGTGATCTGGAAAACGAAAATCTTCCCGATCTGCACGGTCACGTGGTGGTCTACGGTGGCGGTAACACCGCCATGGACGTGGCTCGCTCTGCCACCCGCATGGGTGCCCTGAGCGTGACCGTGGTCTATCGTCGCGATCGCAACATGATGCCCGCTCACGAGTTGGAGATTCATGAAGCGCTGGAAGAAGGCGTTCAGATTGCCTGCCTGCGCACGATCAAAGACATCAAGCACGGCGAACTGGAGCTTGAGATCATGGTCACCGGCGAAGACAACCGTCCCGTCGGCACCGGCCAGACCGAGACCATGAAAGCCAGCGTGCTGGTCCAGGCAGTAGGCCAATCGGTCGATCTGGGTTCGCTTGAGGGCCTGGACGGTATCGAATCCAAAGGTGGCGTGGTTCTGGTAGGGCACAACATGCAGACCGGTGCTGACGGCGTATTCGCCGGCGGTGACATGATCCCTTCCGAGCGTACCGTAACCGTCGCCATCGGCCACGGTAAAAAAGCGGCCAAGAATATCGACGCTTTCCTCAACGGCAAGACCTTCGTTGCGCCCGAGAAGAACGGCGATGCTGTGTTCGAAGAGCTTAACACCTGGTATTACTCTGACGCCCCCCGCTCTGTACGGCCGATACTGGACGTAGCACGTCGCCAGTCCGGTTTTGCCGAGGTCGTGGGAAATCTGGACGAGCAGACCGCACAGTATGAGTCCCGCCGCTGCATGAGCTGCGGCAACTGTTTCGAGTGCGACAACTGCTACGGTGTCTGCCCCGACAACGCCGTCACTAAACTCGGCCCTGGCAAGGGCTTCGAGTTCAAGTATGACTATTGTAAGGGTTGTGGTATCTGCGTGGAGGAATGCCCCTGTGGCTCCATCGAGATGGTGCCTGAGGACATCTAACTTAATCTTGCCAATGTAGCGATAGACAAAGGCCGGGGGAATTGCCCGGCCTTTTTATGTTTTACAGATGGTGCCACCTGTTACTGAAAGCGCTCAGATAGCTTCCTTGTCGTTTGCATGCCTAACACAGTTGCGCCCGCCATCCTTTGCTCTATAGAGCGCCGCATCGGCCGACTCGATAAAGGATTCATAGGTATCCAACTCAATCAATGGGTAAGTAGAGACACCGATACTGATAGTCACCTGCAGACCATCGACCAAGGTGGTTTCAATATTTTCCCGTAAGCGTTCGGAGAGGATCATCGAACCTTCAATATCGGTATCCGGGAGGATAATCAAAAACTCTTCGCCTCCGTAACGGCAGGGAACATCGATGTTTCGAACGGTGTCTTTCATGGTCTGACCGATAGATTGCAACACCCGGTCACCCTGATCGTGCCCGTGGGTATCATTGAATATCTTAAAATGATCCACGTCGAACATCAGCACCGACAGATTATGTCCATAGCGCCGGGCGCGCTGAAGTTCAGTATCCAAAGTTTTGTCCAGGTAACGTCGGTTAAACAGGTCAGTCAGGGCGTCCGTAGTAGATATCTTAATCAGTTGCTGCTCAAAACGTTTTTCTTCGGTGATATCGCGCAGCAGCGCAGAAGATCCGCTAAGATGGCCATCGTTCCAGATCCGGGTCACTTTAACGCTAAGAATAAGGTCGTTGTATTCCAGCAATACCGGTTCTTGTCCCTCTGTATCCAGATAGCCCAACATAGCTTCGCTATCGTCGAGGATATTGAGGAAACCTTCTTCTGTTATCCGCTCAGCACTTTTTCCCAGGAACTCCTCCGCAGCAGGGTTCGTTAGCACAACCTGGCCTTCGCTGTTGGTTACCACTATCCCTTCCCGTGCGCTGTGGATGATGGTGTTGAGCTTGTCCTGCTCGTCCTCTAATCCATCATAACTGGTCTGCAGTTCGGACGTCATGGTGTTGAAACTGTTGGCCATGTGACTGATTTCGTCATGACCATAGATAGGTACGGACTGGTCCAGATTACCCTTGGCAGCGTATGCCATGGCCTCAGTGACACTCTTGATGGGGTTGACCAGTGCCCGGGTAACGAACAGAGTCGTTGCGGCCAGAATGCCCAGCAGCATCAGCATACTAACCAACAGCGCGCTTTTTTGAGTCTCCTCGATAGCGGCCTCTATTGATGCTAGCGAGGTAGTTAGCTTTACAAACCCTCTGACCGGGTAACGTTTCCCATGGCAGCGGCCGCACTCCTCTTGGGCGATGATAGGGGCAAGAAACACCAACAACCGCTCCCCTGTCGGGCTAGTCTCGTAAATGGGTAGCATCTTCTGGCCGTTCAGCGCCCGCTGGAGGTATTCGTTGTCTGACTCAAAGACTCTATGTTGGCTTTCTTCGTCCCGGGTATCGAACTCCTCGTCACCGATCCGCGCATTGACCTTCTCGATTGTTTTATTGTCCAGAAACGCCTCAAGACCGTTCGCTCGAGTGATCTTGAAATCAAGAATGTCGGGGACCTCTCGCAGCTGCTGAGTATAATCCTCGGCGATATCTGCATATCCCGCCAGCATCACCGCGCGTAGTCCGGCAGTGATACTCTGAGCCATCTTACCCATGGTCAACTCATTCTGAGCCAGAATGCTATTTTCCTGTTGTTGGGCGTAGAACCACATCAAGCAGAGCATCGCAATAATAGTGATGCCACCGTAGACAAAGATTATTTTGGTGCCGATACGTTCAAACAAGACAGCTAACCTGCTTGAGCACTATTCTTTGAGTGGAAAAAAGCCAGACGAATGAGACAGCGCCCAAGCCATGCATTTAAGTGATAATAATGTCGTTCTTGCGCGGATATCAATCAATAAAGTCGCCAATCACCCTAAACCTACTTAATGAGTTAGCGGCTTTCCTTCACTTCCATGCGTTCGCTATTACCGATACGAACCTGCTGCCCCTGAATAGTCTCGAAACTTCGAGCGCCTAAGTCCCCCTTATACACCTGATACAGGGTTTCTTCGCTATTGCTGGGGTTAATCACTTTCACTTCCAACAACGTTTGGTTGTCCTGCCAGTCGTAGATAAAAAAGCCAACGGCAGCAACGACAGAAACAGCCACCAAAGCCAGCGCAATCCAATTGACAGGTTTGTTGGCAGAAACGGTTTCTAGCTCTACTCGAGCCGGAGCCTGACTGGCAACAGATGCCGAGCGCTTATGACGGATAAACAAATAACAGCCAAAGATGACAGCTGCTGTCAGTAGCATTTTGGTCAGCATTACAGCTCCTTAAAATTAGTTCCCAAGCATAGGAACAGAAGGATTCTCAGCCAGCCACCGACAAATAGCAACCCTGAGCAGCCTCGTTGTCGACACAGAGAAAGTCTACGTCTGATCTGACCCGCAAAACTTCAGCCCCGTACTAAACTTCAGATATCTGCTTTGTTGAGAAGAGGACATAGCCATGACTCCGTCACTGACACACCTGGCTATCCATACCAGTCAACTGGATGAGTGCCGCAATTTCTATGAGGAGTTCTGTCAGTTAAAAGTAATTCATGAACGTCACCCCCACGGAAAAACCATCTTATGGATGGCAGAACCCGGGCGCGAACAGGAATTTGTCTTTGTGCTGATTTCAGGAGGCACAGATCATCCACGAGATCATAAAGACTTTAGTCATTTAGGTTTCGCGGTAGAAAGCAAAGCAGCAGTTGATGTGATTGCAGACCAGGCCAAGTTGCATGGCTGCTTGGTGTGGGAACCAAGAGATGAACCCTTCCCCGTTGGCTATTACTGCGGCTTGAAAGATCCCGATGGCAACTATGTAGAATTCAGCTACGGTCAGCCCTTGGGGCCCGGAGCCCCTTCCCTGGATGATCATTTTCATCTGGCCAGTGATGGTATTGGCTAGCCTACAATTTGAAGCGCTCGGGTTTAAAGTGCTCGGGCGTTCTTCACCTCGTTACTGCTTTATTCCTTAGCCAGGAGGTAGCACCTTTTATCCAGATAGCAGGATGATAGGGGAACCAAAACCGTCATCACTTATCAAAACCGTTTTAGCACAGCTCAATTTATTTATTGTTCTAGTATGCTAACGTCTTCTCGCAATATCGACAGAGATTCATCAAAGGTAAATCATGATTAAGAAAGCGTTATTGTCATTATCCCTCTGTTCCGCACTGGTCTACTTGCCAGCAACACAAGCCGCTGATCCAGTTTGGCTTGAAGACCGTACCGAACAAAGCTACGAGATCACTGTTTATCACAGCCCCAGTTGCGGATGCTGCAAAGGTTGGGTCGACCATCTCAAGGAGCACAATTTCAAGGTCAAGGACGTGCTCACTGACGATGTGAATAGCCACAAAGTACGTCTTGGCGTACCCCAGAACGCAGCCTCCTGCCACACCGCAGTCATTAACGGTAAGGTCATCGAAGGTCACGTTCCCGCTCAGGATATCAAAGCCATGCTAGCCAGTAGCAACGATATACGCTTACTGGCGGTACCAGGCATGCCATCGGGTGGCCCGGGTATGGATTACGACGGGGCACCCAAAGATGCCTTTAAGGTCTACGCCCAAAGCGATTCTGGCAAAGTGACTGTGTTTAAGGAATACAGCGATTACTAGATTGGCCTGTCTAAGGCCTCGAACCGGACCTTAGAAGTCATACCTGTCCTGAACCCTAACTATCCGCGAGCAAACGGTTCAATAGCTGTTTGACGGTGTCGGCAGCAAAAGGCTTATCGCAAAGAGCAGAAACACCGGCTTGCTGTACTCCGGCAAGCCGCCCTTCATTTTCTTCACTGGTTACCATCAGCACAGGCACAGAGCGCTGGGTGCTGTTGGTTCGGATTTGTCGAGTCAGCTCCTGACCGTCGATATTGGGCATGTTGTAGTCGGTGACCACCAGATCAAAGTAACTGTCCGCCATCTTTTCCAGCGCATCAGCACCATCACAGGCCTCTACAAAATGCACAAAGCCCATACCGGTCAGCACTTTGCGGATAAATTTGCGTGCCATGGGACTATCATCCACCAGCAATACGTTCATCATCTCCAGATCGAAGTCTTTGTTCAGCTCCCCTTCTTCGGGTTCGATATTGTGGAGGGTGGTATGTAATGCCGTCATCAGCTGCTCATCGCTGAAAGGCTTGGGTAGTAATGCAGTGGCACCACCTTGCTTGACCGGATCCAGGTAACGGAACTGAGTTTCACTGGAGATCAACACAAAGGCAGTATCCTTTAGCTGATCATGGTTTCGTAACGATGCCAATAAATCAGCCCCAGACATATCGGGTAAATAAAGCGCCGACACCACCAGATCAGGCTGATCCTCCTCGATCTTGGCAAGGGCCTCTTTACCTGATCCAACAGTCACTGTTGAGCTGATACCCACCTTCTTCAGGTTGCTCTCAATGACTCGACGTTGAAACTTAGAGGGCTCAACGATCATCACAAAGAGTTCACTGATACGCATACGGCTATACCTATTATCATTGACGGCTAAAACAAGAGCTTGCTGTAAGATTAAAGTAGAAACACTACAACTGACAAACTATCGGCCCTAAAACACAGATATTTAGCCTCTTTAGGCCCGTATTAACGATTTAATCCTTTGATTGACGTAGAATCAGGCCTTGCCTAAGACCAACAAATGGGCACCTTAGACACCGCAAAACTTGGCAGATTACTCCCAACAAGCTAGCATGCTGCGCCTGCACCCTGTTTTTGTAACCCTGTTTGATTGCCCCGCTGACACTAGGAACTTGTTTAGATGCACACGACGCTTCGCGAAGCCTTTTATTTTTCTCGCAATCAGTTTCAGCCTTTGCTGATGATTGCGCTGGTCTACGCCCTGCCCTCCTATATCATCGAACTTAGCCTGCTGTCCCAAGAAGGCAAACCGGAACCCCTGTTTCTAGCCATGATCAACGGCTTGTTTATGTGCCTGAGCATCATCCAGTTTGGTGCCGCAGTGCTCTACATAGACAACCTCAGCAAAGGACAAGGGATCAGCGTCAGCCAAGCCATCAGCATGGCCATTAGTCGTATGGGCGGCTTGTTGCTGCTCAATCTGTTGATGGGTATGGCCATTCTCGGCGGCCTGATGCTAATGGTGATCCCAGGGCTCTACCTAGGCTATAAATTGCTGTTTGCCGAGTTCTACCTGTTACTGAAAAACCAGGACCCCGTAACAGCGCTGAAATCCAGCTACAAAGACACCGCCGGTTTTGCTGCCGAGCTGCTACCGCCACTGGTAATATGGGGCGGCGCAACTTTCGTGGTATCGATGATGGGCAGTTCTGCCATTGATCGCGAAGACGAGATGGTCTGGGCGGCACTGCTACTGCATCAAATAAGTATGATGCTGCTAAGTATTTACGGCTGGGCCCTAATCTATCGTCTCTACCAGAAATACATCGAAAAAACGCCAAGCAGCTAATTAATCTGGCCGATGGCCGACACATTGTCGTTACAGTTGTCGGCCCGATAAATCCTGCTTACCTCCACACGTCTCTGCAGACTCGCAATCAAGCCTTTATTCAACTCCGTCAGAGTCAGTAATAGGTGCTGCCGGCTACTTAAGCGCAGCTCCATCTGCTGCTGAATCGCCTCAGCCAGATAGCGTACTAATAGATCAGGATCAGCCTCGAACTGCTGTTCATATAAATATCTGATATAGGACCGCATCGGAGCAAACTGGGTATAGTAACTGTCTTTTTCCTGCTCGCTGAACTCATAGAAATCCAGCACAACATAACGATTGAAAGCCCGATAAGGCAGAATATCGGCGTGTGAAACCCTTGGCGACAGATTTACAAACCCCAATCTCATCGCATTGCCATCACCCGTAGCACCAACCATAGAGATCGAGTCCCAGCGCCCAGTCATTAACACCGCAAACGTATCGGCGAAGAGTTCGTGATAGGGGGCCAACATCTGAAACACTGTTAACGAAGTGCGCGGTGTTTGAATGCGCTTAAAGGGTGAGTCTAACTGATCATCCAAATGCATCACCGCACTGGCCTCAAACACCAGGGCCTCATGATCACCAATCCAACGACTGAGATTACCGGCCATCTTTTTGCGCTGCTTTTGCTGTAATTGCCTCAGATATTGCTGATCGCTGATTATCTCGCTTTGCAATTTCTCCAACGCCTGCTGCAGTGGATCACCGCCCAAGCGTTTGCGCAGCCGATAATAGCCCAGCACCGCTGAACGGGATTGCAGATAGTTATCGAGAACTTTATGACCATATTCATGGTACAGATGGACCGGCAGATAATCCTGATGAATAAAAATCATCCCCAAAGAGGTATCGTATTCAGGTCCACGGTCGGTTTTAAAGATCCGCACAAAATCCGGCAGATCGACGAATGATTTACATAGGAAACGATTCGCCCGGCCGATCTCGACCTCAACCTTCTCCTCCCAGAGCGGTGTCGGCGCATTAACAATATCGATCCGGGTCACAGTTAACGCAGCAAAAACGGGGATCGGTAACAACCATGTCAACAGAAGGGGCCACCAAGCTTTCACAGATTCCCTCCACAGCAATCATACGACTTTAAGTATAGCTTCCTGTTAAAGGATCAACGTTGATGGTCAAAATTTGCGAAAAATACACCCTAAGAAAGCACGGATAAAGAGGCGGACAGGGTTGACTAAAACGGGGGGAGAAAACCCCTGTAAAGCAGCGAACAGACTTTTTTTAGCGGCATAAAAAAGGCTATGTATGAGCTAATTGTTGCGACCAGCACAGCTCTACCCTGGCTGATTTGCGACTTAGCCACCATCATCAATCCCACTAACTAGCTTCCGCTATGCGAACGTAGCGGGCATAGCGTATGTGAGTTATACGCTTCAATAACGAGCCGATAAGTCTTACAATACGTAATGTTATAAGAAATGGAAATCACTTAGATGCATAGACGGATCTACCTCAGCACAGCGGCCCTAGGTATAACCATAGGGTTAATCGGCAGCACCTATCACACCAATGCTAACGCATCCGCCTCAACCAATACTTGGCAAACCTCAATGAACTTGCAGCTACCCGAGATAGGTCGTTGTGAACTGAGTAGCCAAGTTGTTGATCACAAGCTTTCGCTCAATGGCCTAGGGAACTTCGTTATTACGGTCCATCAAGGGCCTAACATCAATTATGAGCTACTGGTGGATCAGAAGCTTTTTCGCGGCGATCTCCGATTACCTGCCAGAGCCAGTGATCGTATACTTCTCTTCGATAGCGTGATCAGTCAGTCGCTTTTGAACGCGGTAACTTCCGGGAAAATCTTAACTCTCGTGGAGGTCTATTCGCGTAACAACAAAAAGTTGCGTCATGACTTCAAGCTGGAGATGTTCAAGCCAGCGTATCAAGAGTTTAAAAGCTGCTTAGCTAAAACCCAGAGCAAGCTTTAAAGCAGGCAAATACTGATTGAATACAGCGCCACACAGCGGCTTACAGAATGCCTGCTTAGAGGCCAATTACCGAAGTTACAGTCACCCCTGAGGCATGCCCGCAAAGTAGATACAGCGGTCTACCTCGCCACGGCAGCTTTGATCAGTTGAATCCACAACCCAAAAGGGACGCCTAGGAAAGATGGACAGAAGGCGGCCCTGGCCCCATACCGAACACTTAGACGGGGAAGATTGAGCGTCAGCAACAGGCTCTTATCGACACGAAGCCGCCGCTGCCGTCTCTGGAGGGAGCGGGGCGATTCAACATAAATGCTCGACGAGACACTCCCTGAGGACGGGGGCATTAAATCTAAATGCCCCCTACCCCTGATTTACTCGCTAAATCTGCGGACCAGAATAACTGGGCCACTACGGGCGTTAATGGGTGCTTGTTGTCATCGAATGAAGATTGTGACTCTTGAGAATCGCCTCGATCTCAGGCTCGGTGACATCCGCAATCATCACTTTGATATGATGGTTTTCCTCATCAACAAAGATCTGTTCCTGTGGAATTCCGGTCGCAATCAGGTCTTCCCGTGTGTTCTTGATTTGTGCAGAGGATTCGTAAGTTCCGGTAACGGTCATAGTCATGACAATAACCTCCTAGGGTTTCATCAGCGTTCACATAAATAATAGTCCCCTACCTTAGGCATATCCAGAACGCGAAGCTTAATATTCAGTACACAAACATCATGGAATCAAGCTAGATTGAGCCAAGGTTTCTGCATCATAGCCCGCACCGCAACAACTAACTCTGACATAGCCATAAAAAAGGGGCCTAATGGCCCCTTTCAACCAACACTCAAGTGTTAGCCTTTTACAGTGAAGCGTGTTGATACGTCTTTCAAATGCTCGGCCAAGCGTGCTAACTCTTCGCTGGAACGAGCGATCTGATCTGCGCCTAGAGCGCTTTCCTCAGACACCTGATTAATATTAACTACATTGCGATTGATCTCTTCAGCGACCGAACTCTGCTCCTCAGAAGCACTGGCGATCTGAATATTCATGGAGTCAATTAGCTCGATTGCGGTAAATATCTGCTGTAAAGACTCGCCCGCCTGCATCGTTGTTGTAACCACTTCATTGGCACCATCACGGCTGGCCGACATGGAATTAGCGGCGGCCTGGGCACCGCTCTGCAAGCGATCTATCACTGCTGCGATCTCTCGGGTAGATTCGGCGGTACGGCCAGATAATGAACGTACTTCATCGGCAACCACTGCAAAACCACGACCCTGATCACCGGCCCGAGCAGCTTCAATCGCGGCATTCAATGCCAACAGGTTAGTCTGCTCAGCAATGCCGCTAATGACCTCCAGAATACTGGCGATATTGGCGCTTTCCTGTTCCAGCGTATGAGTCAGTTCAGCAGAATCCGCGAGTCGCGTGGAAAGTGCTTTAACCGCATCAATAGAGCCATCCACCACCTGCTTTCCAGCCTGGATCGCTTCAGCCGCGTCGCGGGAGGCCGAAGCCGCTTCCTGAGTATTCCGAGATACTTCATGAACCGTGGCATTCATCTGATTCATAGCAGTGGCGACCTGCTCGGTCTCTTGCCGCTGATGTGCCATGCCCTGACTGGTTTTCTCCGTGGTGGCGGACAATTCCGAAGCCGCGCCAGATACCTGCGAAGTAGCGGCTGTGAGCTCAAGAATAAGCTCATGGAAGTTAGCCATCATATCGTTGAACGCGGCCCCCATGTTACCAAACTCATCGGTGTTGGAAATATCGGCACGGAGCGTCAGGTCTCGGTTAACGGATACCTGAGTCATCACATTTTTAAGGGCTTCCACCGGCGTAACCATGGCACGGGTAATCATAGCGGAGACAACGCCCGCCACCACCAACACGCCTAGCAAAAAGGCTATCGCTACCTTAACTTCGTACCAAAAAGCCTCAACAATATCTTCGGTGTAAACACCAGTGGCAACGATCCAGCCCCAGTCGGAATGGTAACGACCATAAGAGAGTTTAGGCACCGGCTCGGAACTGCCAGGACGAGCCCAGTAATATTCGACAAAGCCCTCGCCTTTAGAACTGATGACACTGACCAATTCCTGCATCAGCAGTTTGCCATTAGCATCTTTCAGCATTTTTACGTTCTGGCCATCAACCTTTTTGCTGATGGGGTGCATCAGCATATTGTGGCTCTTGTCGAGGACGAAAAAGTATTCGCTACCGGCGTAACGCAGGGCACGCAGATCAGCCAACGCCTCTTCGATACCCTCTTCTTTAGACTTCTCACCGGCGTTAACCAGTTTCACCTGGCGATCAACCAGGGAATAAGCGACATCTGTTAGCTTTTTCAGCCCTTCTTGGCGCTCTTTATTGAGGTCATGCCACAACTCGTTCAGTGAAAGCGCCTGTATAACCATCAAACTGACCACAGAGACCAGCACCAGCAACATCATTTTATGGCGGACACGAATCCGTCCTAGAAAACCACCCATGAGAATAATCCTTTATGGTCGACTTAAAGTTCTATGAGGAATCATGTCGACACAAGCCAAATTGCTCAGGTCGGATCACCCCTACTACACTTACTACACAAACCTACTGCAAAGGGATAGGCCTCTTGATCGGGCTTATCCAGGCCGCTGTTGACAGTATATTTTTCCAACAGCAGGCAACTCACGCCTGAGAACATAGCATGAGTTTCAAGGGAAAAAAATGCTAAGAACGAACTAAATAGAAGATATTTTTTGACCTGGATCAGGTGCAAACAAGTTCTCAAAAAAGAGAATTTTATTATTAATAATCAGAATGTTATATGCTTAATGTAAGACAAATAGAAGAATGACAAAACAAGCCTTTAAAAATCAATCTGGTTGATACAGCATCATGCCAGAAGAAGAAAATGACTATAGTCATTTCCGCAAAAATTAGCTCTATCCATTCCGATGCTCGGCATCGTCAAGAAAGGGAATTTCGCTGCCGGATAACCTGGCGCTACCTTTGATACATTTGCTCCTATGTTTAGCACAACACTAGCGACTGGCACGCACCTCCCCCTTCTGTGCCGCCGAGCATTGCAGTTTTTAAGGGGAACAGTGGTTGACTGTCTGAGAACGCGACGCGGACGAGTTTTCAACCGCGCCCTTAAAGATGAAACGCGCAGGGAAGCTGGCGCAGCTAGCCAGCCAAACAGCAGGGGCGGCTTTGGATTGTTAAGGTCTTTGCCGCACAAAGACCTTAACTCGCCAGAAAGGCGAAATTCTGTAAACCACGCCACAAACTCTAGACACCATCTATAGTTTGGTTTATTCCTAACATGGACGTATAAAATAGCTATAAAACCTATCCATCATACAAGGACGAATGATGATGAAAAACCTACTGCTTATTTTGACACTCTGTTGTGGGCTAGCCTCCGCAGAGGTTTACAAATGGACCGATGAGAACGGTAAATTACATTACAGCGACAAGCCCCCACCAGGACAATCGACCCAAAAATTAGCCGTCAAAATAAATTCATACGTTCAGACCAGTCACCAAACGATTAAATCGAGTCAAATAAGCAGCCACTCAAAAGTCATCATGTACTCGACCAGCTGGTGCGGATACTGCAAAAAAGCACGAAATCATTTTGCGGCGAATAACATTGCCTTCATCGAATACGATATTGAAGAAAATAAGCGCGCTAAGCGTGAGTATGATGCGTTGGGCGGCAAAGGTGTTCCCGTGATACTGTACGGAGATCAGCGCATGAATGGTTTTAGCGTTGCGGGTTTTGAACAAATTTATAAGCACTAAAGGGTCTGAGTCCATCTCCTCTTACTCCATCCCCTGCAGCGATCTATCTACAGAGTTAATACCCTATGAATTTAGAAAAATCGAAAAAGAGAATAGCTAAAAAAGTCAAAATGGGCTTTCAGGGGTATCCAAAAATCACCATCGCCTATCAAGGCCCCAGCGCGGATATTGCCAACGAAGTGTCCGTGCAATTTGTGTTAGAGGATGGCGCAGATGTTCAGGTTGAACGGTTTCGTACCGAGGGTGATGCCAGAAAGGATGACGTCATTCAGTCTTCAATCGTTAAGATCATTGAACGCTCCGGCGCTAAAACAGTCGCATTAGTGGAAGGCGTAAACATTTTGTAAAAGCGTGATCGATACCGATTATCTGCCTTCGAGCCCCCCACATTAGTACACCAAAAACCTGCCACGATGGCTTATACGTGTAGCGGTTGCGGTGGTACTACGACAGTCGTTTTCTTCAGTTTCTACTCCATCAATGACCTCGATAAAAAAACCTGCTCTGATGCTGCCAACCATACTGACCTATCCTGTAGCCCTCATCGAACTGATTGATTTAGCCAGCCAAACAGCAGGTGCGGAAATGCTAACAATGGCTAGACTGATACAGGTAAGCACAAATATGCTCGTGCAGGAAAACGAGCAGAGGAGGCGTAATTGGCTCACTCATCAAGTAAAAAATGGATTCTATTGCTCATACTGCTATTTGCCGGAATCGCTATTTTCTGGCATTTCACCCGTCCCAAACCCATCGCAGTCATCACCACTCTGGTAGAAAACGGGCTGGTTGAACGTACCATAGCCAACACCCGCGCAGGCACAATAAAAGCCTGCCAGCGAGCAAAGTTGTCGCTCCCCATCGGCGGACAGATAAGCGCTATTCACGTTAAAGAGGGGGATACAGTAAAGAAAGGTGCGCTGTTAATAGAGCTCTGGAACGAAGATCTTAAAGCCCTGCAGCAAGAAGCTGAACTGTCCGCCCGCTCTGCCCACCTGGAGCATGATGCCATCTGTATCCGCGCTAGTAATTTCCGCCGAGAAGCAGAAAGAAGTAATCGCCTAGTCAAGAAAAAACTCACCTCAGAGGAATCTGCGGACCAGGCGCGTTCTCAAGCCGATGCCGCAGCCGCCTCCTGTGCCGCATCCCTGGCTCGGGAAAAACAGGCCGCTGCAGCGATTGCTGTAGCCGCAGCGGCCCTTGATAAAACCCGTCTGCGTGCACCTTTTAACGGCATTGTTGCGGAAGTTACCGGCGAAATGGGGGAGTACGCCACCCCTTCACCTCCCGGCGTTGCAACACCACCAGCCATTGACCTGTTAACCAACGATTGTCATTACATCGTTGCCCCCATGGATGAGGTCGATGCTGCCGAACTGGCCCAAGGTCTGCCCGCCAGGGTTAGTCTTGATGCGCATCGCGGACGCAGCTTTAGCGCCATGGTTAAACGCATTGCACCCTATATCCTTGACCTGGAGAAGCAGGCTCGCACCGTTGAAGTGGAACTGGAGTTCGACCAAAAACTCGACATTCAGTTGTTCGCCGGTTACAGCGCCGATGTCGAAATCATCCTCGACCGTCATGAAGACACCTTGAGAATCCCCACCGAAGCGCTGCTGGATGAACGCTTTGTACTGCTATTTAGTGAGGGTAAGGAGCTGCAACGACAGCAGATAGAAACCGGGATCAGCAACTGGCGCTATACCGAAGTGCTCTCAGGTCTAAAAGCCAACGATGAGATAGTCACGTCACTGGGCCGGGATCAGGTAAAAGCAGGCGTTGCGGCGATTCGACAATGATTACACTCGAAGCCATCAATAAAACCTATGAAGTGGGCGGCGCACCGCTGCATGCCTTACAGCAGATCAATCTGGATATTAAGGATGCTGAATACCTGGCAATCACTGGCCCTTCCGGATCAGGAAAATCAACCTTGCTGAATATGATCGGTCTCTTGGACCGGCCGGACCAGGGCCGTTATCTGCTCGATGGGGTCGCTACCGAAACACTCAACGAAGAGTCCCGTGCACGACTGCGGCGGCAAAAGATCGGCTTCATATTCCAGGCCTTTCACCTGGTGCCACGACTGACCGCCTATGAAAATATAGAACTGCCGCTGATGCTGGCTGAACATTCCCGTGCGGTGCGCAGAGAACAGGTCAATCAGGTACTGGATCAAGTTGGCCTGCTAAGCCATTGCCAGCAACGACCAGGTCAGCTTTCAGGGGGGCAGATGCAGCGTATCGCCATCGCCCGAGCAATTGTAATGCGGCCTCAAATTTTACTCGCAGATGAACCCACGGGAAACCTCGACCATCGCTCGGGAGAGGATATTGTGGAACTTTTGGAAAGCCTGAACCAACAGGGAATGACAGTACTCATGGTGACCCACAACCCTGAACTGGCACAACGGGCAACACGTAAACTAACCCTGGTCGATGGCATCATCGTCGGGGATGAACACCTCACGAGCCCAAAGCAATGAAACTCCAGGACCGGCTGCTGTTTAACTGGCAAGTGCTCAATCGCCACCCGTTACGCACCAGCCTGCTGCTGTTAACAATCGCCCTCGGGGTGGCTTCAGTGATTATGCTGACCAGTCTAGGGGAAGGCGCCCGCCGTTATGTCGACCGCGAATTCAGTGCTCTGGGCAATCAGCTGTTGGTGATTCTACCTGGCAAAACAGAAACCACCGGTGCCGCCCCACCTATTTATGGCACCTCGCCGCGGGATCTGACTCTGGAAGACGCACAAACCTTATCCACCATCAGCAGTGTGTCCAAGATCGCTCCTATCATTGCGGGTACCGCTCGAGTCGAGTACCACAGTTTTGCCCGAGAAGTGATCACCATCGGCAGCAACGCCGATTTCTTCCCGATTCGTAACATCAGTGTCGCACTAGGCCGGAAACTGCCAGAAGATGCCGGGGAAAAAGCCTCGCCCGTATGTGTACTTGGAGCCCGACTGAAACAGGAGCTGTTTGGCAATAGCAATCCTCTTAACCAGTGGCTACGCATTGGCGATCGGCGTTATCGGGTCATCGGAGTGCTGAAAGAACGCGGCGAATCTCTGGGCTTGGACCTTCGCGACATGGTCGTCATACCAGTGCGCTCAGCAGAGATGCTGTTTGATTCCCCCGGGCTATTTCGAATACTGGTGGAGCTGGATCATCCTGATTCACTGGAATATACCAAGGCAAAAATCCGCACTCTGATCAGTCGTCGCCACGAAGGAGAGGACGATATCACCCTGATCAGCCAGGACTCCATGGTCAGCACCTTCAATCAAGTGCTGACCTCCCTGACCGCCGCAGTAGGGGGTGTCGCAGCGATCAGCCTGCTGGTGGCTGGCATCCTGATCATGAATATCAGCCTTATCTCAGTCAGCCAGAGACGCTTGGAGATTGGCTTGCTAAAGGCGATGGGGGCAAGTGCTGCAGACGTGCGCTGGCTGTTCCTAGGTGAATCACTGATGCTGACCGCCAGCGGCGCATTGCTGGGGGTCATTGCCGGAGAAACCATTATCGCAGTGGCGCTGAGACTGATACCCAACTTCCCCTTCGCCGTACCTTTATGGGCAGAGCTGGCAGCCGTGCTTACGGCGCTGATCAGCGGACTTGTTTTTTCCTGGTTGCCCGCCAGCCGAGCGGCTCAACTCGACCCGGTTGAGGCCTTGCGAGGAGCAGGATAATGTCCGTCAACGATAGTCTGCGCTGGGTATGGCGAGCGTTGCTGGCCCAGCGCGTACGCAGTCTGCTGACCCTGTTAGGTATGGCCATAGGCATTACCGCCGTGTCATTGATGAGTGCCTTGGGGGAAGGCATGAGAAACTATGTGTTGCAGGAGTTCACACAGTTCGGCAGCCACCTGCTGGCCGTGACTCCGGGAAAAACCGAAACCTTTGGCATGGGCGGAATTCTCAACACTATCCGGCCACTTTCACTGCAGGATAGCCGGGCCTTGTCACAGCTTAATGGCGTGCAACAGGTCGTGCCGGTAGTCTTTGGCACGGCCCGCCTGAAGGCCGATAAAAAGACACGCCATAGCAACGTAGCGGGGGTCGGCTTCGCTGCCGATCAAGTCTGGAAGCTGTCGGTCGCCCAGGGGCGCTTCCTGCCTGAAGACGACCTCGAAGCCCCCAGGGCCTTTGTGGTATTAGGCAGCACAGTGAAACAGGAACTATTCGGCGATGCTCCCGCACTCGGAGCTTACCTTCACATCGGTGGTTCAAGATTTGTAGTGGTCGGGATTCTAGCGCCCAAAGGTCAGTTCCTCGGCACCGATCTGGATGACACTGTTTATATTCCTGTCGCCCGCGGCTTACAGTTGTTCAACCGTAATAGTTTGATGGAGATCGATATAGTCTATGCAGGCAACCTGCTATCCGAGACCATCACCACCCGTGTCAGACAACAACTGATCCGCCGACACGGGCTGGAAGACTTTACCCTGATCACCCAGGATCAAGTCCTTAGCAGTCTGGACAAAATACTGAGCATGTTGAAATACGCAGGTGCCGGACTGGGAGCCATCTCGCTGCTGGTCGGGGGCGTCGGTATTCTAACCATCATGCTGATTACCACAGCGGAACGCACCCATGAGATTGGCTTGCTGCAGGCACTTGGATTCACCGCAGCTCAGATTCGCAATCTATTTTTAGGGGAAGCCGTGGTACTAGCACTGGCCGGCGGTACACTGGGCCTGCTGACAACCGCTCTAATTCTGTTCGTCGCCGATGTTTTGCTGCCGAATATACCGCTGTCACTGCCTCCGGCAGCGGTCCTGCTAGCTCTGTCTATTTCGGTGTTAATTGGAGTGCTCGCAGGCATTAAGCCGGCACGGGATGCCGCCGAAAAAAATCCTATCGAGGCACTGCACCACAACCAATAACCAATAACCAGGCCCTGCAGGATTATTGATGACTACTCCCAACCTGCCGCAATGGCTTATCCGTATAGCGATTGCGGTGGCACTACCAACAGTCGCCTGCTTTGGGTTTTACTCGGTAGATTACCTCGATGAAAAAAACAGTGCTCTGATTCTGCCAACCATACTGGCCTATCCTGTAGCCCTCATCGGACTCATCGGTTTAGCCCGGGCGCTGCTGTCGCCGCCACCATCTCGCAACAACATAGTGATGTGGGCGCTGGTGATCCTCATACCGATAACGTTTATTCTTTTCGTCAGATCCTAAAACAAAGGCTCACCCCCTACGCTAAATCAAATTCAGCTAGGATTAAGATTCATTGGCCTAAAGTGTTGCCGACGATCAATATTTATTCGGCGCCAATGCTGTAGATTATCCCTACTTGGCTCCAACACTATTATTCAGCAAGGGGAATACCATGATTCGTAAAACAATAATGTTGTTGGGATTAGCGACTGCTGTTGCCTGGGGCGCAAATGTCTATGCTGATGGCAAGGGCAACCCTGGCAAGAAAGGTAAAGGCGGTGACGATTTCCGCAACACCGCTGTTGAATATGATGGCAAGGCCCAGCGCTATCGACAGAAGGGGAATCCAGATATTGCCTCTGTCTATGTGCGCATGGCTGCGATCAAACGCCATGCGGCGAAGCTGGCGGATCAGGGCCGCTGGGATAATATCGACTGGAGCGAGTATCATCAGCTTGAAGAAAAACTATCCGGCATGCACAACAAACACAAAAAGAAATATAACTAAGCTGAGTTCATGATTCTGTGAAAGCGATTATCCAACAACAAAAGACCGGTTGCGCGATAGCCGCCAGCGCCGCTATTGCAGGCATTAGCTACCCCGAGGCAAAAGTGATTGCGGCGGGTCTTAGAATTAGTGCCGAGGATGCTACCTTGTGGTCGTCGAGCCAGCCGATCCGTAAACTACTGAGGGAGCTAGGCTATGCCACTGGCGCTGACAAAAACCCCTTCAACAACTGGCAGGCACTGCCTGATTGCGCACTACTCGCGATCAAATGGCATGTCCATAAAGACCAACCCTTTTGGCACTGGGTAGTATTCGTCCGCGAGCAATCTCTGTGTTATGTTGTCGATTCGAAAAAGGCGTTAAGAAACAATATCAGAACCGACTTCGGCCGTATTAAGCCAAAGTGGTTTATCGAAGTAACCCGACACTAATAGACAACTGCAGACAGCCACTGACACCATGACCCGAACCTTAAATATCCACGCCGGCATCATGCTGGTGCTCAGCGTTATCGTTACCTATGTCACCCTTGGCATGACCACCGCCAATGTCGATGATACTTACAGCATAGGCGTTATCGGGGGGTTGGCGGTGGCCAGCACGCTGTTTCCGTTGCTGCTTATATCCATTCCCGCAGGCATCTATAAATACTTTAAGAAACGTTCACTACCAGGGTTCTATATCTGGCTGTGGCTGTACTGGATTATTTTCACCCTAATAGCTTCCTTGGGTAATATGCTGCAGGCCTGACCCGACCTGCTTAGATTTTCCAACTCAAGGCATTCCAACTCAGGGTATTCCACCTATCGTTAAGCGTGGCCTGCGACTTTAAGATCCTGCTGCCTGAGCATGCCTTGATCAACGATAAAGTCGAGAATCTGCTGCAGCCCCTGACCACTTTTCAAATTACTGAAGACAAAAGGACGTTCGCCGCGCATCTTCTTGGCATCTCGGTCCATGACTTCCAGGGACGCACCCACCAAGGGGGCAAGATCGGTTTTATTGATAATCAACAGATCAGACTTGGTGATCCCCGGGCCGCCTTTGCGGGGGATCTTATCGCCAGCGGAGACGTCAATCACATACAAAGTAAGGTCCGATAATTCAGGGCTAAAAGTAGCGCTGAGGTTATCACCGCCGCTTTCCACCAACACCAATTCCAGACCGGGATGACGATTCTGCAGCTCGTCGATGGCAGCCAGGTTCATGGAAGCATCTTCGCGAATGGCGGTATGGGGGCAACCACCGGTTTCCACCCCAATGATGCGATCCGCTTCCAACGCTTCATGGCGCAATAAAAACTGCTCATCCTCTTTGGTGTAGATATCGTTGGTCACCACCGCCAGATTGTAATGTTCGCGCATCACCAGACAGAGTTCTTTCAACAAGGCTGTTTTTCCAGATCCCACCGGACCACCCACACCTATTCTTAAACACTGTGAACTCATAGCCGTTTCCTTAATTATTGCTGATCGCTATAGCGTCTGTTCAACTTCTGAACATCCGCGAATATTGGGTTTCATGTAATGCGCTGGCCATGGCCACGCCGGGCAGAGTAGCCCCTAGTTCTTCATCTTCAAGGGCTAATGCCGTGGTCACTGCCTGTTCGATACAGGGCATCAGCCCCAGCAACAGCTTCTGCGCTGCGGTCTGTCCCAGGGGTACTGTCTTACAAGCGACCGCCACTTGATTCTCCAGCCAGCTCCAGGCAAAGCCTTGCAGTAACTCGGCTTCCGGCACCTGATAGTGATTACCGGCGCGGGCGAACTGGCTGCAATAAGTGGGTTGCGGCGGCATAGCATCATCCGCTGCGACGATTTCCAGAGACACCAGCAAGCGCTTTAAGGCGGCACCCATCTGTTCATCCTCGAACAGCAGTTCTTTGGTTTCCCGGTTGGCTTTGAGCCAGTGATTCCAATAGCTCACCTCGGCTTCGCTACCCTCTTGGTAAGCCCGTTGAAAGCGTATTAACAGCGGCAGGTCCACCCGCGCCATACCTTCACTGAGCACCCCCGAGAGCCAGTCATGGAGCTGTTGCTGATCCTTCAGCCAACCACTGTCGATAGCGTATTCAAGCCCCTGGGAATAAGCGAACCCGCCCACCGGCAACGACGGGCTGATCAGATGCATCAAATGTAACAAAGCTCTGGATTGCATAGCGACCTCAGTGGTGGCTGCCGTGATGACCTGAGGAATGATCCTGGCTGTTGTTATCACTGTGAGAGTGACTGTGGTCATGAGAATGACTACTGCCCTGCTCCTGTGAGTCCTCGTGTGAATGACCCTGCGGCTCTTCACTATGATGACCCTGCCCACCATGAGCACCATAAGCACCGTTCTCCGGCATAAAGGGCGCTAATTCACTGATCGCAGTCAGGCCGTGTAACTCGGCCAGTTCTTGCAATACATGGTCCGGTTGAAAACGCAGCCACAGCTCGCCTACCTGCAAAGGCACATGGCGATTACCGAGGTGATAGCAAACCCGTGAAAACTGCAGCCAGTCGCTAGCCGTTGCGGTGACAACCGGTTCGGCTTCTGCCACCACCTGTATTAGCTGCTGGCATTCGGTGAGTAGCAGGTCGCCATCTTGTAACACTTGTCCGCGCTCGATAAAGATACCCACTTCCCGTCCACTTTCGGCAGTGGCCTTAAAGCGGCCACGTTTGCGCAGATCGAAGGGCAGACTGAGACGATCGATGATGGCCGCCGCCGGGGTACCGCTATAACGTTGAGTCACTTTTAGCATTCGACAATCCCTTCCTAAAATAGAAAATAACGTTGCGCCAGGGGCAGTACTTCAGCGGGCTCACAGCTCAGTAATTGGCCATCGGCCCGCACTTCATAGGTTTCAGGATCAACTTCCATCACCGGCATATAGTCATTGAGTTTCATATCCACCTTGGTCACCGAACGGACGTTTTTGCAGGCCGACAACTGCCGCTTAAGACCCAGCTGTTGTGCCAGACCTTGCTCCATCGCTTTAGCACAAACAAAGGTCAGACTGGTGGCCGCTGCGGCCCTTGGACTGGAGCCGAACATGGGCCGGTAATGCACTGGCTGAGGGGTAGGAATAGACGCATTAGGGTCACCCATAGGGGCCGCTGCAATCATTCCGCCCTTGATGATCAGTGACGGTTTGGTGGCGAAGAACGCGGGTTTCCACAGTACCAGATCCGCCAGCTTACCCACCTCCACCGAGCCTACTTCGTGGCCAATACCGTGACTGATAGCGGGGTTGATGCCGATCTTGGCGATATAGCGTTTCGCCCGAAAATTATCATTATCGTTGCCGGCGTCTTCAGCCAGGGGGCCCCGCTGCACTTTCATTTTATGGGCGGTCTGCCAGGTACGAATCAGCACTTCCCCCACCCGGCCCATCGCCTGGGAGTCGGAGGCGATCATTGAGAACGCACCAAGGTCGTGAAGAATGTCTTCGGCGGCGATGGTCTCCTTACGAATGCGGGAATCAGCAAAGGCCACATCTTCCGGAATATTGGGGTCCAGATGATGGCAGACCATGAGCATATCCAGATGCTCATCCACGGTATTAACCGTATAAGGTCGGGTCGGATTGGTGGACGAGGGTAATACGTTGAGTAAACCGCAGGCTTTGATGATATCCGGGGCATGGCCACCACCGGCACCTTCGGTGTGGTAGGTATGAATAGAACGCCCTTTAAAGGCGTCGATAGTATCCTCAACAAAACCCGATTCATTCAAGGTATCGGTATGGATCGCCACCTGTACATCATAACGCTCTGCGACACTCAGGCAGGCATCGATAGAGGCCGGCGTGGTTCCCCAATCCTCATGTAATTTAAGCCCCATGGCGCCGGCCTCAAGCTGCTCTTCCAACGCCTGAGGAAGACTGGCGTTACCCTTGCCAAGAAAACCAAAGTTCATCGGCAGATGATCGGTACCCTGCAACATCTTGCCAATATTCCAAGGGCCCGGGGTACAGGTAGTGGCCTTGGTGCCGGTGGCAGGACCGGTGCCACCGCCGAGCATGGTGGTGACGCCAGACATCAGCGCCTCATCCACCTGCTGCGGACAGATAAAATGAATATGAGAATCGACGGCTCCGGCGGTAAGGATCTGGTTTTCACCGGCAATGATCTCGGTGCCGGGGCCTATAACGATATCGACCCCTTCCTGCGTATCCGGATTACCGGCCTTGCCGATGGCGGCAATGCGGCCATTATTAATACCGATATCGGCCTTGACGATACCCCAGTAGTCCAGGATCAGCGCGTTGGTGATGACCGTATCCATACTCTCAGCGCAGCTAACCTGACTCTGGCCCATGCCATCACGTATCACCTTGCCGCCACCGAATTTAACTTCATCGCCGTAGACGGTGTAGTCCTTTTCGACTTCGATCCAGAGTTCGGTGTCTGCTAATCGCACCCGATCACCGACGGTAGGGCCGAACATATCCACATAGGCCTGTCTTGAGATCTTAGCCATTATTGCTGCCCTCCCTGCTGCTCAGCCAGCGGACCCATGATCTGCCCCCGAAATCCGTAAATCCGGCGAGTTCCGGCAATCTCTACTAGCTCTACCGTGCGGGTCTGGCCGGGTTCAAAACGCACAGCCGTACCAGCGGCAATATTAAGACGCATGCCTTTAGTGGTTTCTCGATCGAAACTCAACGCCGGATTAGTTTCATAAAAATGGTAGTGGGAGCCCACCTGCACCGGCCGGTCACCGCTATTGGCCACTTTCAGCGTCATCACCGCACGCCCACTATTGATTTCGATATCGCCCGCCTGTATCTGCATCTCTCCGGGAATCATGGCTGCTCTCCTATCTGCTTTATTGGATCGGCTGATGCACGGTGACCAGTTTGGTACCATCGGGGAATGTCGCCTCTACCTGCACTTCATCCACCATCTCGGCGATGCCATCCATCACCTCATCGCGGCCAAGGATGGTACGGCCATACCCCATCAGTTCCGCTACCGTCTTGCCCTCACGGGCACCTTCCATAATTTCGCAGGAGATCAGCGCCACCGCCTCCGGATAATTCAGTTTCAGGCCTTTGTCCCGACGCCGCTCCGCCACCAGTCCGGCGGTGAATAGCAGCAGCTTGTCTTTTTCTCTTGGTGTCAGTTCCATGCCTGAGCTCCCGTTGTTTGTGTGTCTGTATTTGCCTTTATTGGAATAGTTTTTGTGATTGATCAGGTCAGCCAGATTCGTGGAATTGATGCTTCCCGTCCGCTCAACACCGGACGGATCAACTGCCAGAGCGCGGTAAAGCAATTACGTGCCTGCTCGCTATCGCTGCCCAGATAACGCACTACCAGAACCCCTTGACGCCAAGTCACTGCAACCTTAGCGTCGGTCCCGGCGTCGTTATCCAACTGCGCTCTAAGCCTGTCGATCAGCTCCAGTGGTGGCTGTTCAAACCCCACCGCGTAGAGGTTGCCGACGATGGCGTAGCCCTGCAGGCCCCACTGCTGTTCTGCCAAGGCACTGCCTGCCTGCAAGTACTGTTTTTCCAGTAGCAATGGCAGACCCTCACGATAAATGGCCAGGTCCTGTAAAAACTCACCGCTGGTAAAACGAATGTCACTGGCAGGACGTCCCAGACAGATAATTTCCCAGCCGATAAAGCGACTCTCGGCAGCCAGCTCAATCCGGGTTTTACTCTGACCCAGAGCGCCGTCGTAAAGAATGGTTTCCTGAGGTAGCCACTCCAGGGTGCTGTCCCCTTCTAGGGTGAGATTAAGTTGTTGCTGTTGGGAGATACCGTAACTGTCACCCTTATAGATTTTGCCTGCCGATGGCGTGGTGATCAGCACCTCGCTGCCAGCCGCCAAGGTGGCATTGATGCTCAGCTGATCACCGCTGACCAATCCCCCCGGAGGATGCAGCAAATATACATGGCAGACGGGACCTTCCGGATAAAATGGCCGTTGCACTCGCAGCGGCCCCTTATGACTCAGCTGAGGTAAAGCGGTGCGTTGATGGCGAGGCTCAAAACCGAGATCAATACGTGCCAGCCATTGCCGGTCCTTACCGAAACCGATATCCGCTGCTTGGGGCTGTAACGGCGACGCTGCCAGGATCTGGTTCATAACTAGTACTCTAGGAGCCTGTCGGACTTAACACTAATCTACTGCGGAAAAGTCGCCTTTGGCCGTATTTTCACGATTTACCTCGTTAAATAGCCAGCTATTCGCCTCGGAAAATCGAAAAACCTGTCTCAAATCGAGTTTCCCTCGCTACGATGGGCCAAGTCCGACAAGCTCCTAAACCGTTAGGTACTCACGGACCAGTTCATCGGACAAATCATCGATCACCCCGGAACTGACATTACGGCCGCGATCCAAAATGCAGTAACGGTCCGCTACGCGACGGGCAAAAGGCAGTTTCTGCTCTACCAGTAACACCGTCAGGCCGATCTCACTGTTGAGCTTGCAAATAATGTCACCAATCTCCTGCACCACATTGGGCTGAATACCCTCAGTGGGTTCATCCAGAATCAGCAATTTGGGGTCGGTAACAAGCGCGCGACCAATGGCCAGCTGCTGCTGTTGTCCGCCGGAAAGGTCGCCGCCGCGACGCTGCAACATCTCCTTCAACACCGGAAACAGCTCAAAAATAAATTCCGGGACCTGCTTCAGACCATCGCTACGAGCGGGTAAGCCTATCTGCAGATTTTCCTCCACGGTCATCAAGGAGAATATCTGTCGTCCCTGGGGAACATAACCAATCCCCAGTCCGGCACGTTTTTCTGCCGACACCTTGCGCAAATCGGTACCGGCGAAATCTAATTCGCCAGATTTAACCGGCAGCAATCCCATCACCGCTTTTAGCAAGGTGGTCTTACCGACACCGTTGCGTCCCATCAGGCAGATGCAGGCACCTTCCTCGACATCCAAATCCAGATCCCAGAGAGTATGGCTCTGGCCGTAAAACTGATTTAGCCCTTTAACCTTGAGCATTTATTCTGCACTCCCTGTTGTGCTATTAACCTATCGGACAAATAGGCGTCCTGCCCTATTTGTCCTTCGCCCCCTACAATCTGGCGCAACTGCGCGAAGTGGCTTGATTTACGGGGCCTCGCATTGGCCTAGCGGCCAGTGGTGACGCTTCCCTGCATCACCTATTAACCCGCCGGATTAATAATCAGGGTTATTCACCGAGATAAACCTCAATGACCCGAGGATCATTCTGGATCTGATCCATATTGCCTTCGGCTAACACCGAGCCCTGATGCAGCACGGTCACCTTACGAGCGATCGAGCGCACAAAATCCATATCATGTTCGACCACAACCACCGAGCGCTCCCCCGCCAATGAAGTCAGCAGCTCACCGGTGCGATCCATCTCCTGATGGGTCATGCCCGCCACCGGTTCATCCACCAGCAGCAGCTGCGGGTTCTGCATCAGCAACATGCCGATCTCCAACCACTGCTTTTGGCCATGAGAGAGAATACCTGCTGGCCGTCTGGATTCTTCGATGAGACCGACCAGCACCAACACTTCTTCGATACGATCCCGCTGCTCGCCACTAAGACGGGCGGTAAAGGTGGACCAGACGTTTTTATCGCCGGCCATGGATAATTCCAGATTTTCGAACACCGATAGCTGCTCGAACACCGTCGGTTTCTGGAACTTGCGACCGATACCCGCCTCGGCAATTTCCGCCTCGCTCATAGTCAGCAGGTTCATGCGTTGACCAAACCAGGCCTGACCACTGTCGGGTTGCGTCTTGCCGGTGATGATATCCATCATGGTGGTTTTACCGGCGCCATTCGGGCCGATGATGCAGCGCAGTTCACCAGGCTCTATATACAGATTGAGGTTATTAATCGCCTTAAAGCCATCGAAGCTGACGTTCAGGTCTTCCAGATAAAGAATACAGTTGTGGCTTAGGTCCAGACGCGGAGAGGCTGCCGGCTTAAGAAACTCAAACACCTCATCACGCTTCAGCCAGCTGGGGCCCTGTCCTATAGCAGTCATGATTGTGCCTCCTGCTGCTTATCGCCTTTGCGATCGAACAACCCCACTACACCCTTGGGCAAGAACAGCGTCACCAGTACAAAGATGGCTCCCAGGGCAAACAGCCAGACTTCTGGCATCGCCGCCGTAAAATAGGATTTCGCGTAGTTCACCATAATCGCCCCGGCCACCGCCCCAAAGAGCGTGGCGCGGCCACCCACCGCCACCCAGACCACCGCTTCGATGGAGTTCAGTGGTGAGAATTCATTGGGGTTGATAATGCCTACCTGAGGAACATAAAGGGCACCCGCGACCCCAGCTAATACCGCCGACAGGGTGAAAACCCAGAGTTTGACCTTTTCAACCCGGTAACCAATAAAGCGCACCCGTGTTTCTGCATCTCGTATGGCCACACTAACCCGCCCAAGACGAGACTGCGTGACGCTGCGACATAGCAGATAACCGGCTGCAAGAGCAACGGACGAGGCGATAAACAAGCCAATGCGGGTGTTATCAGATTGCAGGCTGAAGCCTAGAATTTCTTTAAAATCAGTGAGCCCGTTGTTACCACCGAAGCCCATTTCGTTGCGGAAAAAAGATAGCATCAGAGCGTAGGTCAACGCTTGGGTGATGATCGACAGATACACCCCGGTAACCCGGGAACGAAACGCTAACCAGCCGAACAGAAAGGCCAGCAAGCCCGGAACCAGCATGACCATAATCAGCGAGAACCACAGCTGGTCAAAGCCCTGCCAAAACCAAGGCAGCTCCTGCCAGTCCAAAAACACCATAAAGTCCGGCAGCTCCGGGTTGCCGTAGACGCCACGATCACCGATCTGGCGCATCAGGTACATTCCCATGGCATAGCCACCGAGGCCGAAAAAAGCACCATGTCCGAGACTGAGGATCCCCAGATAACCCCAGGCCAGATCAACGGCTACCGCCAAGAGCGCATAACATAAGTATTTGCCCAGCAGGGTAACGGTATAAGTGGGTACATGCAGCACATGATCCGCCGCCAGCATCTGGTTGGACAGCGTCACCCCCAGAGTAATCGCTAACAACAGCGACAACATGATTTTTCCGCCGCGATCATCGGCAAGGATAGCTTTAATAAACATTGATTAACCCTCCGCCGCTCGGCCCTTTTGCGGGAATAACCCACGGGGACGC
This sequence comes from Motiliproteus sp., assembly GCA_036960175.1. Classification (GTDB taxonomy): domain Bacteria; phylum Pseudomonadota; class Gammaproteobacteria; order Pseudomonadales; family Balneatricaceae; genus Motiliproteus. The sequence goes on from JBALWH010000011.1 coordinate 27,707, forward strand.
TTTTGAATAAACAAAATAATAAAGACCAGCACCAAGATTTTTGCTAATACCGCTCCGGCCCAGGGCTCCATTACCTTGTTGGCAATCCCCAGCGACAGGCCAGCTACAACCGTGCCCCAGAGATTCCCGACGCCGCCGAACACCACCACCATAAATGAATCGATGATGTAGGCCTGGCCCAGGTTAGGACCGACATTAGTGAGCTGACTCAACGCTACCCCGGCCACCCCGGCAACCCCGGAACCAAGACCGAAAGTCATGGCATCCACCCATTCCGAGCGTACCCCCATGGCCCGAGCCATCTGCCGGTTCTGAGACACCGCCCGTACCTGCAAACCCAGGCGCGTACGCTTAAGGATCAGGTGCAGCAACAGAAAAACCAGCAAACAGAAGGCGATGATATAAAGCCGATTGAGGGTTAACGAAAAGATACTATTGAGTTCCCAGGTACCGCTCATCCACTGCGGTGTTTCCACCGAGCGATTCAATGGCGAGAAAATACTGCGCACGGCTTGCTGCAGGATCAGGCTGATACCAAAGGTAGCCAGCAGCGTCTCCAGCGAGCGCCCATAGAGAAAGCGGATCACCCCACGCTCAATCGCAATTCCCACCAATCCGGAGACAATAAAGGCGGCAGGCACAGCTATAAACAACGAGTACTCGATAGCATCCGGCAGCAGCAGCTGAATCACGTACGTGGTATAGGCGCCGATCATGATCAGCTCGCCATGAGCCATATTGATCACCCCCATTACCCCGAAGGTGATCGCCAGACCAATGGCGGCGAGGATTAGCACGGACCCCAGGCTGATGCCAAAAAACAAGGTTTCCATATGTCCGTAGAAGGAAACCTGGGAATCAATTCTCTTGAGCGCTTTAACGGCGGCTTTGCGGACCTTCTCGCTGTCATCTGTTGCGGCCATTGCCGCCACTTTATTTCGCACGGTGGGATAGAGGCTGCCCGCCATGGCCTTCAGCGCGCTGATACGTACCGATTCCTGCTTATCCCCTGCCCGAGCCAGAGCGATGGCGATGGCCAACACCTCACGCACATCGGCATCCTGTTCTTTTGTTTGGCGGTCCAGCAGCACGCCTAATGAACCCTGATTGATGTCAGAGAGCATAGACTCCAGCGCATCAAGTCGTACTTGTGCAGAAGCATTTCCTAACTGTAGCGCCGCGAGAGTCTGAGTCAGCAAGTTACGTAAATTGTTATTGATGGAGACTTTTTTGACCTTGCGCTTACCCTCCTGACCAAGGGATTCGCCCGTGATGGCATCGCTAATCAGATAGCCGTCAGGATTTTTCTCAGCGCGCACAATGCGCTTGTCTTTTTTACGGTAGTACAGTTCGCCCTGCGCCATGGCCTTGAGCAACTGCACCGACTGTTCGTGGTTGGAGGCGGACAGCAACTTGATTGCCTGCGCCTTTTTGTCGAAGCTCTTTTCCGCCAGCAGTGTTATACCCTGATCGAAATTACTGTCGGCATAAGCTGAGGATGAAATCCCGGCAGCGGACAGACTCAGCAGCATCACTGCCAACGCAGTGGCGAACCATCGATATGGAAACGAGAGTATTACCATGCCAGAGGTTTCCTTATCCCAGCCTCGTCGCCGGAATAGATAAAAATGAGGAAGATCAGTACCGCCTCCCTGGCTTGCTAAAACCAGAAAGACGGTGGCTATTAATCGGTGGATTAATGGGTACTAAAATCAGCACCCCTTATCAGCAGTTTCGATCAGAAGTTCTGACCAGAACACTTGGCTGTTTTGACGTTGTAGTTACCGCAATGGAGCGGAGCACGCCAATCGGAGATCAGATCCTTAGAACCAGGCAGGAAGTCAGACCAAGCATCACCCAAGACGGTACCGGAAGTTGACCAGACCACTTCAAACTGACCGTCGTCCTGGATCTCACCGATCAACACCGGCTTAGTGATGTGATGGTTAGGGGCCATAGTCGCAAAACCGCCGGTCAAGTTAGGTACAGCAACACCGATGATGGCTTCCTGTACGGCAGGCGCATCGGTAGTACCGGCTTTCTTAACCGCTTCTACCCACATTTTGAAACCGATGTAATGCGCTTCCATAGGGTCGTTAGTGACCCGATTGTCATCCTTGATATAGCTCTGCCACTTGCTGATAAATTCATCATTGGCTTCAGAATCGACACTCATAAAATAGTTCCAGGCAGCCAAATGGCCGACCAGAGGTTTGGTGTCGATACCCGACAACTCTTCTTCACCAACAGAGAAAGCCACAACCGGAATATCTGCCGATGATATGCCCTGATTACCCAACTCTTTGTAAAAAGGCACGTTAGCATCACCATTGATGGTGGAAACTACCGCTGTCTTCTTACCGGCAGAACCGAATTTTTTCACATCAGAAACAATACTCTGCCAATCGGAATGACCGAAGGGGGTGTAGTTGATCATGATATCTTCGTCGGCAACGCCTTTAGCCTTCAGGTACGCCTCGAGAATTTTGTTGGTAGTGCGTGGGTAAACATAGTCCGTACCCGCCAGCACCCAGCGCTTCACACCCAGGTCATTCATCAGGTAGTTAACGGCAGGAATGGCTTGCTGATTGGGCGCAGCACCGGTGTAGAAAACGTTCTTGGAAGATTCTTCACCTTCATACTGCACCGGGTAGAAAAACACGCTATCCAGCTCTTCGATAACGGGCAATACAGACTTACGAGAGACCGAGGTCCAGGATCCGAAGATCGCGTCTACCTTATCTTTCTCAATCAACTCACGGGCTTTTTCCGCAAACAAAGGCCAGTTAGATGCAGGATCAACAACAACCGCTTCCAGCTGTTTGCCAAGCAAGCCACCGGCCTTGTTCTGCTCTTCGATCAACATCAGCATGGTGTCTTTCAGAGTGGTCTCACTGATAGCCATGGTGCCTGATAATGAATGCAATACACCCACTTTAATCGTGTCTGCAGCCAGTGCTGAGGTAGCCATTGCAGAAGCACTCAGTGTCAGTGCTATCGCTGCTGCCATCTTGCTAATTTTCATGACGTTTCCTTCCTTCATTCGTGAGGTTGCGCAAAGGTCATTCAAGCCTGTAACGCACCACTGTGATGGGATCGGAGTCAGCACTTTGTGCAACTGGGTCGTTGCCTGACAAGCCTGCTCCGGGCCTAAAAGTCAGATTCAATTATTGATAATTAGACAGGCAACAGATATGCGCTGATTCACATAGGGGGGTACGTCATTTGACGTATATGAAACATTAAGACGCTATTTCAGAATGCCTGCAGAACGCAGTAACCTGTATGAATGCGATAAAAGAATGGTTTGGAGTTTTTCCTAAATTTAAGGGTCTCCTAAATCTGAAGTACCTCACAAATTTCAAGTACCAAATTCGAAGCCCCCCTCCCAAAGGAGAACTATTCAGAAACTGTAGTGCTCCAATAAGCCCAGACAAAGATTATTCAGTCACCATTAACTTCAAAGCAACCCCCGCCGCTGAGGTGCGGTTTTCTACCCCCAGCTTGGGGAAGATTGTCTCCAGATGCTTATTAACAGTACGAGGGCTCATCTCCAGTATTTCCGCCGCTTCGCGGTTGGTCTTGCCGTTAGCAATCCAATAGAGCACCTCGGATTCCCGCTCTGTCAGTGATAACTGTGCTTTCAACATGGAAGCACCAGTGGGGCGGCCGCCATCGATCAGCTTGAGTAGTTTCTCGCCATCGGCTTGATGACTGATCAGGCGCACTGCCAGGGGGTAGTCGAGATCGGTCAGTGTCAGCTGCTGATTGAGTTCCGGCTGGTGTTGCAACCAGCGTTGCAGTTGCGACGCTAATTGCGTTTGTTGCCAGTGGCTATCGACCTTGGCCTTCGCCAACAGCGCATAAGTTTGCGGCGTGGCCCAGCGGATCTGCCCATCTTGGTTCACCGTGGCCAGATTCTGGCCGGTGCTGTCCAGAGCGGTGTGGGCACTGGTGGTGAGGCGGGCATTGGACAGATGCACCTTCATCCGCGCCAGCAACTCGTGTGGATTAATAGGCTTGGTCAAATAGTCGACCCCGCCGCATTCTAGGCCCCGCACCACATCTTCGGTTTCCGTCAGGCCGGTCATAAAAATAACCGGGATGGAAGCCAGTTCTGGATCAGCTTTCAGGGCGCGACAGGTCTCGAAGCCATCCATATTGGGCATAATGGCATCCAGCAGAATAATATCCGGGCGAATGCGACGAGCCACCGTCAGCGCCTGGCGCCCCTCCAGTGCCACCAACACATCCAACCCCGCACCATCCAGCGCATCATTGATCAGGCTAAGGGCGTCAGGCGAATCGTCTACGACCAGCACAATGTCGTTGCGGCACGGGCTATTCATGACTGCTTTTGCTCCAGGCAATGGGCGAGTTGTTCGAATTGAAAGTTTTTACACAGCTGCTCCAGATGGGATTGGGTCACCCCACAGAGAATCGCTTCATCGGCAATACGGGCCAGACTTTCCTGCACCCCCTTGCGGTATCCCATCTCCGCGAAGGCCTTTAGCTCCAAAATCAAACTATGGTCAGGAATTGTGATTTGTTCAGACGAGGCAGCTATATGACCCGCAGCCATATGACCCGCAACGACCGGCTTAAAGGTCACTGCTGGTATCGCTGCAGCCATTTCCTGATAGGTCCATTCCAGCTTCAGGTGCTGAGCCAGTTTATCCAGCAATTTATGATTACTCACAGGCTTAACCAGATAGTCATCATAAGAAGACTGATATTGCGGATCTCGGTCATGCTCCTGAGCATCCGCCGAGAGCATAATAATCGGCACCTGGAGCTGGCGCTGCCGCAGCGCTCGAGCCAGTTCCAGACCGTTCATCCCGGGCATGGACACATCCAGCAGAAACAGGTCCGGCTGACTCTTCTCCAGCAACGCCAGACAGGCCTCTGCATCGTGGGCCTCGAGGGTCTTAAATCCGCAGGGGTTCAACAGGTCAGATAACAAACCACGCAATATAGGATCATCATCAACCAGACAGATAGTGCGCTCATAACCCTCATAGCCAGCGATTTGTTGCCGTCGATCTTCAAACACCTCGGCATTGTTAACCCAGGGCAGCATCAGGCTCACCTTAAAACAGCTACCTGATTCCTGGGTGCTATCGACCTGCAGGTCGCCGCCCATAATTTCGGTCAGCAACTTTACGATTGTCAGCCCCAAACCGGTTCCCGGAAGATTGGCAGTATCGGCATTTCGAACCCGCTCAAAGGGATCAAAGATACGCTTTAGCTGATCGGGAGGAATACCCGGACCGGTGTCGGTGATACTAAATTCTGCCACCTGATTGCGGTAGTGAATGTCGAAATTTACCTGCCCCTCTGGCGTGTACTTCACCGCATTGGAAAGCAAATTAATCAGAATCTGACGCAGCCTTTTTTCATCGGTGATAATGACGTTGGGCAAGGCATCGTGAACGCTGCATTTAAAAACGATGCCCTTAGCCTCGGCTTGCATACGGAACATGCTGGCCAGCTGTTCAATCAGCTGCGGTAACTGCACCCGGCTACGATACAGATCCAGCCGACCGGCCTCGATCTTGGAAATATCCAGTAAGCCCTCAATCAGATCGGTGAGGTACTGACCACTGCGGTGAATAATTTCCAGGCCATTACGATGCTGGCTGGGGGTCTCGGGTTTTTCCGACAGCAACTGAGCATAGCCAAGAATCGACTGCAGCGGTGTTCGAAGTTCATGACTGATACCCGTTAAATATCGACTTTTAGCATCATTTGAGCGCTCTGCCAGCTCTTTCGCCTGCTGTAATTCGAGGTCAGTTTTTTTGTGTGCCTCGATCTCCATGGTGAGCTTTTTGGTCTGCCGATTTGACTCTTCCTGCGCCACCACACGACTCTCATGAGCCAGCAGGAATAGCCAGGTAAGCACCCCGGAAACGATGAGGAAGGTGAAAAACAAGGTCCAGATGGTCTGCCCCAGCAACAGCGCTTCTGCTTCCGTGGCCGGTTTCATCTGCCGGTATACCACCGCCATCAAAGCACCATTCAGAAGGTTGCAGGCCAGCAACAACCCCATAAAACGCCCAAGCCTGGAATTAACCATGGACGCGGCCTTGCGCGGCAGGAACAGATACAGAAACTCAATCACCTGATTAGACAAACGCGCATGCGGCTTACAGCTTTCCAGACAACGCACATCCAACGAACAACAGAGCGAGCAGATCGGCTGCATGTAGGCGGAGCAGTAGCTCATATCTTCTTGCTCGAAGCTGTTTTCACAGATACCGCAAGTGAGTACTTGCGGCTGGCTAGCATCCTGATTCTGAGAGTTCAGTTCAATCAGCGGCAACAGCTCTGGAGACTGCCGTGCCAGGTAGTAACGTCCCTTAGTAATCCAAGCGATGAAAGGCACGCAGATAAAACAGCTCAATAGACTGACAAAGTGGCTGAGATTCCGAGCCACCTCACCAAACACTCCCAGATAGCTGAGCATCCCCAAGCTGCTGGCCACCAACATCGACCCTGTGCCTACCGGATTAATATCGTAGAGATGTCCGCGTTTAAACTCGATATAGGAAGGACTGAGCCCCAGCGGCTTGTTGATCAATAAGTCCGCCGCCAGAGACCCCAGCCAGCTAACCGCTACTATGGCAAAAATCCCCAGGATCGCCTCCAACGCCTGATAGATACCCAATTCCATCAACAACAGAGCAATGGTGACGTTAAATACCAGCCATACCACTCGTCCCGGATGGCTGTGGGTCAGGCGCGAGAAGAAATTGGACCAGGCGATGGAGCCTGCGTAAGCGTTGGTCACGTTGATCTTCATTTGCGAAATAATCACCATCAGCGCCGCCAGCACCAATGACATCTGTGGCGAATGGGTCAGATAGTTAAACACCCGCTGGTACATATGGGTGGGATCGGCAGCCTGCTCAAAAGCCATGCCCTGAGTGATAGCCAGATAAGCCAGAAAAGACCCCAGCAGCATCTTAATCAGACCGACAATCACCCAGCCGGGGCCAGCCAGAACCAACCAGAACCACCAGCGTCCTTTATTCTCTGTGGTTTTCGGCGGCATAAAGCGCAGGTAATCAACCTGCTCGCCAATCTGCGCCACCAAGGCAAAGAACACCGACGCCGCAGCACCAAAAAGCACGATATCAAAGTGACCGGCACCAGACACCGATTCTGGACTGTAGGTTGACCAGTCATCGAGCTTATCGAACTCATAGACCACCACGATAACCAGGGCTGAACACTGCAACAGCAACCATAAGGTCTGAGTGCCCAACTGAAATTTACTGATAGCGGTAATACCGTGGGTAACGATCGGGATCACCGCAACCGCCGATAGAAAGTAGCCAATCGATAACGGAATACCCAATAACACCTGTAGAGCCGATGCCAGTATTGCCGCCTCTATGGCAAAAAATATAAAGGTAAAAGAAGCATAAATCAGCGAGGTAATAGTAGAGCCCAGATAACCAAAGCCCGCCCCGCGGGTGAGCAAATCGATATCCAGACCATGCTTGGCGGAATAGTAGGCGATGGGAAAGCCGGTAATAAAAAAGACCAGGCATACCGTAATCATGGCAATGACGGTATTGGTGAAACCGTAATTGAGTGTGACCGCTGCGGCCAACCCCTCCAGCGCCAGAAAAGCAGTGGCACCCAGAGCGGTTTTTGCCACGCGCTCGATACTCATCTTTCGCGCGCTTTGTGCGGTAAACCGCAAGGCGTAATCTTCAAGTGTCTGGTTAGCAACCCACTTGTTGTAATGACGGCGAACTTTAAATATTTTCTGGGAAGCTGGCATTACGTACACAACTCTTCGTACGGGCACCATTGCACCGTATCAGTGCCAGCGATCCATAAAAGACACTTCACGCGCACCGTAAAAATGCACCCTGTCGATTATCTATCCAGTATCTGGCATCTAACGGGGAATATTGCAGAGTCTGTGCCAATTACAAATGCGATATTTTGGCGCAATTGATACCTGGCCGATTGCGGTGATAAATACGTATGAAGGTAGTTTCTTGCGGGGAAGTACAGGCGCTTGCTCGAGGCAAAGCGCCTATAATAAATCAGTCAGATAATAATCACTGAACAGACGTCATAGTCGGAACGACGGCACCGGCCTTAACGGTTTTTAAACGACATTTGAGATCCATGTCGTTACCACTATCCAGCATGTACATGAGGCAGGCGTAGTCGATATTTGAACGCGGGGTAAACTCATAGAGTTCCGAGTTCTCAACCCAGGTATCCAGTTCATACATGAAGTCTGGGGGTAGTAGCCTAGCCTCTGGGCCTGTAGTTCCCTTAGGAAAACAATCCATCGCCATCGCCTTACCGCTATCCAGCATCAACATAATACAGGCCTGATTAGGATTGGATTGCATCGTGAACTCATAGACTTCAGAGTTCTCTGCCCAGGTATCCAGCTCGTAGGCGAAATCAGGATCCTGAGTTGACAGGTTGGTGGTACTGCCATTATCACAGCCTGCCAGCAACAGAGCCATCACAGCAGCCAGTGCTATTCCATAATTGTTCCACATGGTTTACCGACTCCTTAACGTTAGGTTCACAAAAACTGCGAAGCAGAATGGACCGATCTGCCCACTAACTCAACTCTATTTAGAACTATCCTGCGTGCACAGGGGATATGCTTGAAATTAAGGGCCGATCTGGAACCCGACCTCAACCCGCAAGGGTGAAATGATCCGCTAGCCGCCAGAAATACAATTCAGACATATTCCAACAATTTTTAAGATCAATGAGGCATGAACTGATCCCTTGGGCTCCTTAGATAGAGCTCTTGGAATGCGCCAATCACAGCAGCGATTTAACGATCTGTCACACTATTATGATAGATCATTGGACTTGATCGGAGGGTCCCTAGTAAAATCTGCATTTTTATCACTTCCAACGGGACCTCGTCATGGGCAGAGCCTATCAAAACCGTAAAGAATCAATGGCCAAAACATCTGATGCCAAAGCCAAGGTTTACAGCAAATACGGACGCGAGATTTACGTCTGCGCCAAAGCTGGAGGTATTGAACCCGATGGTAACTTGGCGTTGCGAGGACTGATTGAACGAGCCAAAAAAGACCAGGTACCGACCCACGTTATCGACAAAGCCATCGACAAAGCCAAAGGCGGCGGCGGTGAAGATTTTTTCACCGCCCGTTATGAAGGTTATGGTCCAGGCAGCTGCATGGTTATTATCGATTGTCTCACCGATAACCCTAACCGTACCTTCGGCGATGTACGCCAGTGTTTTACCAAAACCAAATCTAAGATTGGCACCCAAGGCAGTGTCGGTCACATGTTTGATCACAGCGCTATCCTGGCATTTAAACACGATGACGAAGACGCCGTTCTCGAAGCACTGATGATGGCCGATGTTGATGTCTCCGACATTGAAAATGAAGACGGATTAGTCACTGTGTTTGCCCCTCACACGGACTATTTCAAGGCCAAAACAGCCTTGACCGAGACCTTTGGTGAGATCGATTTCCAGGTAGATGAAATTCAGTTCTTGCCACAAAACACAGCACCGATCAGCGCTGATGACATGCCCATGTTCGAAAAGTTTTTTGAGATGCTGGAAGACCTTGATGACGTGCAAAACATCTATCACAACGCGGAGCTGTAGATAAGATCCTGCGGTTACACTTACAAGTTGATATCTGAAATTGTAGATATCAACTTGTAAAACCCTCTCAACCCTAGTCGAACCGAATCATTTATCCCGCCAGTAACACCCTATCGACAAAACTCTTTAGCAGATTATTAGATTCGGGAGTTTCCTCAGCAGAGTCCAGTACTCGCTGCAGATGGCCATCACCCTCTGTGTATTTATCCTTAAATACCGTAAGGCGCTCAATCAAGACCCGAAGATCTACTTCCGGGGGGAACTAGGAGCCATTGTCCAGCACTTGTAGATTACACTCCATGAATGCTGGAAGTCAGACCTCTACGGAGAGGCGCTCAAATCGTTTAACAAGATTAATAAAGTGATGCTTAAAAAAAGCCAGGTATATTTAAAAACCGAACCTCGCTCACTCTTCGTTTACGAACCCGCTTTCCTATCCAGTAATGCTTGCCATATAGATCGATACGCTTCTTCAAGCTTTGCGACAAAACCACGTTCATCCATCAAGGGGCTACTTTGCAGCTGGCCTCTTAGGTTTTTCCGGTACTCATGAAGTCGAGACTTATCTTCAGCAAGGAGTGTCGCTATACGAATAAAATGATCATCACAATCGGCAGTAAGCTCATCCAGCCCTAACACCGACAAAATACTTTTACCCACTCTTGATGCATGCGTGTTACCTATACGACTAATAACAGGAACCCCCATCCATAGTGCCTCAAACGTTGTAGTCACACCATGATAAGGAAAAGTATCTAAAGCGATATCGATATCATCGTATAGAGCCATATGCTGTTCAAAACTCTTCGCATGTCCGATAAGGCGAAGACGCTCTCCAGCAACCCCTTGATCCTCGAATTGTTTGACGAAATATGCTCGAGTTTGTGGGTCGTTGAACGCTTTACCTTTCAGCAAAAGCTGAGAATGAGGTGTTTGCTTTAGAACACGAGCCCAGAGGTTGATTGTAGTCGGAGAGAGTTTAGCAACATTGTTAAAAGAACCATAAGTAACCCACCCTTTTTCCAGTACTGGAGGCTTGGAAGAAGTGGGTGCTGCCCCTGGTGGCGAGTAGCATAGAAAACCTTGTTTTAAGCGAATCAACGTTTCGGAATAGTAGCTATCCGCGCTGGGTGAAGGGTCAGATAAGTCATCTGTAATCCGATAATCCATCACCTCCATGCCCGTTGTGTTTGGATACCCTAGATAGGTCACCTGTATAGGAGCAGGTCTTCTTGCAAAGAGCGCCAAACGATTCCCTCCGGTGTGTCCATTTAAATCGACCAATATATCAATCTTATCTTTACGGATTAATTCATACAGTTGCTCATCATTCAGCGCAGCAACCGAATGCCAAACATCAGCCCCTTTTTTAATCCGTTTACTAACTTCATCGTCCCGAGTGTTATTGGAGTAACAGAAACATTTAATCTTTGTCCTGTCATGTCCCTGAATGATGGGTTCAATAAAAAACGCCACCGAATGATGTCGAAAATCTGCCGATAGGTAACCAATATTGAGCGGACGATCGCATGTTAGTTGATCAACAAAGCTAGGTTGGAAATAGAAATTATCTACAAAGAAATTTCGATACCATTGAGCATGGGCTTCAAACTGCTCATGAGGCTCCAAGTCATCACTATAATTAAGCGCTAACAGATACAGTGTGTAGATCCAGCGGTCGTGCGGCAGATGCTGCATGGCCCGCTGTAGGTACTCCAACGCCAATTTATTTTGGCCAAGGCTAGATAGCCAGAAGCCGAGCTGGCCATAAATCTGTACAAACGTGGGGTCAACCTCAAGCGCACACTGGCACTTCTCAATGGCTTGCTGAAACATTCCTAAGCTGGCTAATGCACTACCAAAATTGGCGTAAGTATGCGCAGATTTTGGATCGATCTGGATCGCTTTCTTGAATACCTCGACCGCTTCATCGCAACGATTAAGGCTGGTCAGTAGATTAGCAAAATTATTTAAAACATCTGCATTATCAGGAAGCAGTTTCAACCCCTTTCGATATAGAAGCACCGCTTCCAGCGGCCTACCTCTTTGCACCAACCGTTCCGCTTTGTGAAACAGTTTCATCGCTTTATCGAAGGCCATTGGATTCATAAAAAGGCATCTCTGTCTGATTAGGGTGGATTGTCCAGCCTCATAAGAGCTCAGCAAGCCGCCAAGATTCTGATGCGCTATTGCCAGTTTGTAAAGCGGCATGATGAATCGACCAGTTTTATGTAGACGCCCAACTGTTTGTTAAGTTGTAGCTTTTCGCCCCCCGGAGACAGTTCCATACGACTCGTAAAAAAGCGCTCAGTGATATCTTCAAATATATTGAGTTGCCTTATAGCAGCAAGCGACAACATGGTTTCAATAACCTGCTGTCGCCGATATAGCATGAAGAGCAGTACGAGCAGAGACTGGTTGGTGTCTAAAGAAACGATGCCGATTCAACGCGCGAAAAATTATGAGAGAAAGAAGAAAGAGCTAGACGACCTCCAAAACCAAAACTCCAGCGGATGGGACCCTCAGGATATTGCCGACCACAATAAAAAGATCAAGGACGCAAAAAAGACGTAGACCGGGGAAAACGAAAGCATCAAGATAGCTTAGATAGAGGCATGCTCCAGCCCCCCAATTCAGGACATTGCAACAGATTACCGATGAGTACAGCCTATAATCTGCAGCACTCAAACTCTACGCAGATTAGCCCCGTTACACTTCTGCGTGGCGGAATTTTTTGCCTGTAAAACAGAACATCTCTCATATGTGGTTGTTAAGCCTTGATCTGATAGGCTGACCGAACTTCACTCAACTCAGCAATAATAAGTTCCAGTCTTTAATCCCTCCCTTCAGCCCCAATCAACACCCTATCGACAAAACTCTTTAGCAGATTATTAGATTCGGGAGTTTCCTCAGCAGAGTCCAGTACTCGCTGCAGATGGCCATCACCCTCTGTGTATTTATCCTTAAATACCGTAAGGCGCTCAATCAAGACCCGAAGATCTACTTCCGGGTGGAATTGAGTAGTCCAGAAAGGCGCTCCATCGACTTTGAAGGAATGACAACAGGATTCGGTGAAGGCTAGCTGCGTGCAGCCTTGGGGTGGTTCAGTGGTGCGCTCGCGATGTACCGATACCGCTATAAACCCATCGCTGACCCCCCGGTAAAGAGTATCCGTAGCAGCAACATCATTAAGATAAATCGGAATGGTACCCATCTCAAAATCCCGTTCATCATGGACAATATCTCCCCCCAACGCTTTCACCGCCAACTGGTGACCAAAACAGGAGGCAAACACCGGCATTTTGAGTTCGACACAGTCTCTTAATAACGCTTGGGCGGGAATCACGAAGGGATAGTTTTCTGGCTCAAGTACGCTGGCTTCACTGGAACCGCCGACATAAAGCGCGTCGTAACCCGCCAGCACTGACTGATCAAACTCCGGGGTATCAAACACATTAAGAATATCGAACTGTTCCACCGCCAAGTCGCTGTACTGGGCAAAGCTTTCCAGTTCTTCGCGACGGGTGTTAGGCTCATCTCTGATCTGCAACAGCAGAATTTTTAACTGACTTTTCTCTTTACTCATCTATGCTCTCGTACCTAGACCGTTGCTGCTAATGACCCAGCATAGCGTAACTGCAGCACAGATTTCATCTTCAATACTGTCAATTGGCTCGTCGCACCATCAGATAATGGCCATCAATAAAAGCATCGAAGTAGTTATCTACCTCAGGATGATTAATTTCATCCTTATCGGTTTCTGGCTCCAGGTTGCTCTGGGCCACATAGGTCTCATGCACGGCGTTGTGAACCAGCACTCGATACCAAGGTTGATTTTTGTCGGGGCGGCTTTTGGCTACCTGCTGATACCATTCTTCAGAGAGCATAAACTGCGGATCAACATCAATAATGACTCCGCGATAATCGAACAACCGATGATGGACCAATTGCCCAATCGAAAAACCTGCTATATCCATGGATACTCCTAACTAGACTATTAGCATAGCCTAGGCCAAGGGCTTTTTTCCTAATCAGGGCAGATTTTGCTTAAACCTTTTCCTCCCTTCGCAGTCAAAAAAATAACTGAATCTATCGCCAATGGTTATAACGGAGAAAACCATGAAGTCAGTCGTTCTGACACTTAGCCTTTGCCTTGCTCTTTCTTCTCATATCGCCGTTGCCGATGTCAGCAAAGCCACTTTTGCCGGAGGCTGTTTCTGGTGTATGGAGCACGCCTTTGACGGTATTATCGGGGTGGTTTCCACCCGGGTAGGATTTATTGGCGGCAGCACCCAAAACCCCACCTATTTTCAGGTATCCAATGGCGGAACCGGACACACGGAAGCGGTAGAAGTGGCTTTTGAAGATAAGCAAATCAGCTACGGGGATTTATTGAAAATATTCTGGAAAAACGTCGACCCTATCGATCCAGGCGGTCAGTTCTGCGATCGCGGTGACCAATACCGCAGCGGTATTTTTTATCACAGTGAAGTGCAAAAAACACAAGCCGATGCATCTAAACAGGCACTACAAAAAAACGCTCAATTCACCGATAGGATAGCGGTGGAGGTCAGTGCTGCCAGCACCTTTACCGCGGCGGAAAAATACCATCAACAGTACTACCGCAAGAACCCTATTCGCTATAAGTTTTACCGTTATAGTTGCGGCCGGGATCAGCGCCTCAATACCCTCTGGGCGGCTGACAAAGCGCACTAACAATATACTATTCAACGGACTGATTGGCCCAGGCTGGCATTGACTGCATATAGTTCTCAGCCCGCCGTTCGGCTTCAGCTTCATCCACCCCCGGCTGCCAACTGGTCAGCCATTGGGCGATACCGGCTTTCACCGTGAGCCTGGATTTAAGAACCCCTGGCTGATCGACACAATAACTACAATAAGGTGCAACGCTTCCCGGCACGGTTGCCAGTGAAATACCACAAGAATGACAGAAATGCTGAACCATAACTCCCTCCGACGCGGCCTTCTATAAAGATGCTTGCTGGATTATCGTCACTCCAGAAACAGCGTCGAAATGAGCTGCAAGCAAGCCATCTTTGACTCCTATTTTTAGTCTATACCAGTATCAAAATAAGGTGACTCAGATCCGCATTTTTTGAACAACCTTTGATCCATGACAACCGAAAAGGTTGGGAGTAATCAATCAGATAATTTCGGTTGTAACTTGTATGGTGCCAGTACTTGTGCCACTGCGCCTTGTCGGAGCAACTTCAGATAGCTTTGCTGAAACTCATTAACGGCATCCCTATCAGCAAACTGTTTTGAAAAACCAATATAGTAATCGAGGCTTTTTTGACTGCTGCTGTAACGAATATCACTCAGGCCCAGCTTTCGAATCATCGCCCAACCGGCATCTCGATTGGAATAGACCGCATCAATGCGGCCAATAGGCAGCTGTCGAAAACCAGCTTCATCATTCGGCGTCATGTAGATCTTAAAGATTGGCTGGCGTTGATCCTTAACGGTATTGCCACCAACAACTTTATCACCGCGAAAAACCTGTAGTGATCTCGAGGAGTTGGACGGACCGTATACCCCCACCTGATAATCACGGATATCTTCAGGAGCATTAATTTGAATCGGATTATTTTGATGGACGAAAAAACCGTATTCGGTGGTCAAAATAGCTGGGCTGAATAGCAGCCACTGCTCCCGCTCCGGGTTTCGACCAATGGTATAGATCCCGTCTGCAACCCCCTGTCTGATTCTAGACTGGGCACGATTCCAGGGCAGTAATTGGTGTTCACAGAGACGTTGCATGTCCTTGCAAACCAGATCAATCAGTTCCACCACAGCGCCTTTGACCTGTCCCTCCTCAAGATAATTGAATGGAGGAAAATCTTGAGTCACAAATATCAGCGGGCGCTCTTCAGCGGGCTGCGCTGCCATCAATATCGAACTGCCTAGCATCAGCAAAAAACCACAAACAACAACTCTGAATTTGTGCTCTAACATCAATCTACCTGTTCAAATTTTATTGATATTTTAGTCTGTCAGTGACGGTAGAGGACGACTATTTATAGCCCGCCAACTCTACATAGCCACTGCCCTGATGGCTGCCAGACACCTTCACTGCCCCTTCCCAGTAGCGTACCGAGAGATCCATTAACTGGTCACTAACCCTTGGTTCGATATAAAGATCCAGCCCTTGCGTCGGCAATTTTAAGCGCCAGCCCGAGGGATAAACTGTACCATCAGGGCTATGCCACTGGTCAACGGCTGTGACGTCCAACTGTTCCGTATCCAGCGATATTTTCTCACCCTCGGCGCTGATCCGGGCCAGGTATTTTAAGCCGTCACTGCCGTCATGGTTACGAAAACCGTAATACATCAACTCACTGCCGTCCTGCAGCTGCAGGCTGAACCAGTCCCAACCTGCCTGATAAGGCGCCAGGCTGTTACTGCTCCACTCATGATCAAACCAGCCTTCCCCCGATACCTCAAACTCATGCTTATCCCAGTTTAGGGTGCCCGCAATGGTTAACCGGGGATAAGAGTAGTAATACGACCCGCCGCCCTCAAGATTCTTGCGGCTGAATCCTTGTTCACCTTGCAGCACCATCGGTTTAACTGCCTTTAGCGATAGGCTAGCTGCTATCTGCTTATCCCCATCGGCAGCCTGCAGCAACATCGGAAACAGATCATCCGCCGTTAACGACTGCAGCTGCCAGTCCGCCAACCAGATACGCGTCATCGCTAGGCTTTGATCACCCTGAGGCATCGCCTTAGCCCCGGCCAAGTTCGGTCCCTGACGACTGAAGCGCTCACTGGCGCGGTGTTGATTATCGGCCACATGAGTGATGGCGAAATGGGCCATATACATATTAGGACTGAGCCAAGGGTTTGCGTCTTCTTCCCTATCTGCTGCCAAGGCAAAACGAAACACAGTCAGCTGCACGCCAAAACGGATGTCCGGATTATTGCGATCATGGAGGTTGGCGGTCAGGTACCACCACTCATTCTGGTAGCCTTGATGCTGCCAATGATCCTTGGGGAAAGTAAATATTGGCCCTGGCCGGGCGGTCAGATAGCCCTCTACGTCCTGCTTGGCCCCCATCAATTCCGCCAGCCGCAATGTCGATTCGCCCGACTTGGGGTTCTCGTCCTGCCAGGGGCTAATTAGCAGTAGCAGCGCTAACAAAGCCGCAACGGCAATCCCCACTCGAGTCATTGGAGCCTCCCAGAGGGCGGTGATTTCAAAATCTGATCAGGAACGCTGGAATGCTCTTTATACTGTTTCCAGGCGGGGTAAACACAGGCTAGCAAGGCCGCTGTCACCGCCAATATTGGAGCCTGAAGCAACGACTGCCACTCTAACTCGTAAAATAGAGTCCAGCCAAACGCCCGCAACTGAATCACTTCAATCAAACCCCAGGCCAGCAACATACCCACCGGCACAGCGGCGATACCCGCCAGCAAACCAATCAGTAATCCCTGATAGCTCAGCAACAGCACCCGTTGCTTTAGACTAAGCCCCACTGCGCGCAGCAATTTCATCTCCTGCTGCCGCTCAAGCTGCAGCGCCATCAGCGCCGATAGCATGCCGACAAAGGCGACCAACAAAGCCAACAACCGCAGCACATCGGTGACTAGGAATGTGCGCTCAAATATTTCCAGCGATCGATCCAGCACCCCACGACGTTCACTGATGCGCAGCATATCAGCCTCTGGCAACCGCCTGATTCGATTCAGCAGCGACTGAATATCAGCCTCAGGTTTCAGATACAGGCCCGCCACTCGACCGGGTTTCAAATGCCAGTAACGGGAGAAGTTCTGCGGGCTTAGAATCGCCCGGCCATTACTGTCACCGTAATCAAAATAGACGCCGGCGATGACAAATTCCTCTACCCCTAAGGGGGTCATCAAAGGGATCTTATCCCCTCGAAAAAGCCCATGGCGATTTGCCAAAGGCTCGCTAATCAGAATATGTCCTGGCTGCTGAAAATCCTGCCAAACCTGTTGCACGTCAGTGCTTTTAAATCGATGCTTAAAACGAGATTTAAAACGATAGCCCGACTGCGCCTGAGGAGGTAAGTCACTGGCAAAGAGTTGCAGCTGCCGACCTAAAGTTTCAGTGCTGACACGCTGATAGGAGGCTAGCGTTTCTATTTCCGGCTGATCTTGCAACCATTGCCAAATTTGCGGTGCTAGGGAACGGTAATCATCGGGCAAACGCGTCTGCGGGGAGATATAGATATCGGCGTTGAGTCGCTGCTTTAACCACAGATCCAGGGTGGATCTGAAGCTACCAATCATCAGGCTCATCGATACCGTCACAGCAACGGCCACCATTAACGCCATTAACGCGACGGCTGTGCGGCTCAGTCCTCGTTCCGTGTCTTTTAGCGCCATGGAAAAAACCAACCCCCGCTGCGGGCTGCGTATGGCGGCCAAGCCACGACAGCTATAGCTCACCAACATCGGCATCAGACAGGCACCGGCCAATAGCAAGGCAGTGACAAGCAGATAACCACCGACAATGCCAGTTTGCGGCAGATAATAGAGCACCAAAGCCAGCAACAATAACAACACCGACAGGCCCGGTAAGCGCTGACTTAACTGCCGGGATTTACGCTCCAGCAGCACTCGGCTCTGGCTGCTACGGACCGATGTTTTTACTGCATGCAACGCCGGCATTAGACCCGCCAGCAGTGCACCACCGAGCCCAACCGCAACTACCTTCAGTATCAGCCAAGGTTGCAACTGTAGGATTTCGATCGGGCTTACCGCATAAAGATCGTTAATGGTGCGGGTCACCAGTACCAGCAATTGGTCTGCCAACAACAGCCCTGCCAGCAAGCCCAGCAAAGTACCAATACTGCCGATCAACAGCAGTTCTAACAGTAGATAGGTAATTAACTCGCGCTGACTGACTCCGACATTTCGCAGCTGTCCGAACAACTGCTGGCGCTGCACCAGGGAAAAGAACAAGGTGTTGTAGACCAGAAACACCCCGACCACCATGGCCAATAACCCCATTGCACTGAGATTAAGGTGGAGGGCTTCGGTTAGGTTTTCAGTGGCTCCACGACTTTTCTGCACGCTGACTAACTGAATGCCAGCAGGTACCCATTGGCGAATTTTTTGCGCCTTATCGTCATCAATATTCAATTCAATATGATCAATTTTTCCGGCCATATTAAACAACTGCTGAGCCCGGCCAATGTCCATCAGTAACAGCGAACTGAAGCGACTATCATCTGCGGCCCCAATGCGGCCAATAATATTCACCGGCCGATCACCCCTATCGGTAAACAGTGTTAATTCGGCGCCTTTGAGTTGTTGTCGTTGATAGCTTATCTCCCCGATCAGCACACTGGCAGGCTCTAGCAGTAGCTGTCGCGGCTGAAATCCGTCGGAAACCGGCACCTCCTGCATTGGCCCAAAGCGCTGCAGTTGAAAAACATCAATGCCCAACAACTGCACCACCGGACCAGTGTCATTATGCAGCCGCACATGACGGCTGATCAGCGGCGCAGCCTCTACCCCCCAGTGTTCACGCAACTGGGTTAACAGCGATTCGGCAATAGGCTGCTCGCTACTGAGCCGATATCTGGCCTGACCCAGCAGTTGCTCATTAGCAATGTCGAAGTTTTTCCGGGCACTGTAGTTGGTGATTTCCACCCCGGAAACTCCAGCCACGCCGAGCATTATTCCTAGCAGGGCAAACATCAGCAACCAAGGGTGTTTACGAAAATAACCGAGATTGGCCTGCAGTAATAATGGTGGCAATAAGCGCAGGCCCACCACTACAGTCCCGCATCCTGATTAGCGGCTTGTTCTGTTTCAACCTGGCCTTGATTTAAACGCAGCACCCGGTCCCCATGGGCTGCCAGACGTTCATTATGAGTCACCAAGATCAAACTCTGCTGCCGTTGCCGTACCTGATCAAAAAGCAACCGTGAGACTTTCTCGGCATTACTATTATCGAGGCTGCCGGTGGGCTCATCCGCTAATAATAACGAGGGTTGGTGCACCAATGCCCGAGCGATGGCCACGCGCTGCTGCTCACCGCCGGACAGTTGTTCGGGATAGAGATCCTCAATGTGTAGCAACCCCAGTTGCCCGAGTAGCTCACGGATCGGTTGCTGATCCTGACACATCCTATTCAGCTGCAAGGGCAACAGCAGGTTTTCCATCACCGTCAAACTGGGAATCAGATTAAAGAATTGAAAGACGATACCAATATGCTGACGCCGAAACAGCGTGCGCTGATGCTCACTCAATTCGGTGATGGATTTTCCGGCAATAGTCACGGTCCCCTGATCCGGATATTCAAGCCCGGCGATCAGATTCAATAGCGTAGATTTACCTGAGCCACTAGCACCCAGCAGCACCAACACTTCACCGGGGGACAGGGTCAGATCCACGCCTTTTAATACGGTTTGTGAGCGACTGCCAACATCGAAGTTTTTATGCAGATTTTTCAGTACCAGCAGCTTCTCTGCAGCGGCATTAGTCTCGGCAATAGCCTCAGGAACAATCTCAGGAATAGTCTTTGCGCTCATTGGCATCTCCGATCAGGCAAGATAGCTACAACATCATCGGTTTGACGACGCTGTCTGCCTTGTCTCGTCCATAGAGCAGAGCCACCCGCACACGCTTGCTCATAACCTTGGCTCCAATAGATACTGACAAAGCCGAGAATAAGTGTGTACCAAGCAGCTTCAGGTTGCTACCGAAGGCAAAGGAAAGATTGTGTTGCTGTGGAGGTACCGCCGCTGCGCCCTAGTCTCAGGCGCAACCCTTGTCTTTGAGATAGGCAGCCAGTTCACGGTCCACCACGTTGATATGATTGCGTAGCCAGTCGGCCAAGAAATCCAGGAAGGCCTTGGCGGCTTCCGGATCATCGCTCATCAAGCGCACATCAAAACCGAATAGTTCATCGGTGGTACGACTGTGATTCTGTCGATGCTCTATCAACCCAGGATATTCGAACTCTTTCATCAGCTCTTCTTCGTCAGAAAAGTGCACCAGTACATAGTCCATCAACTGATTGAGGATATGTAAAAATTCGTCCTTAGAGTCTTTCCGCTCTAGAGCCTCCCAAGTGTCATTGATATAGCCGATAAAAAGACCATGTTGCTCATCAATAAGGGAAACGCCCAATTTCAGGCTGTCATCGAATACAAATTTGTCCATAAATACTGTCCTCTAAACAACCCATAAGACGGTTGAAGTGCCGCAGTATAGGCTTTTATGCGGTAAAGGATAATTCAACTTTAAGGGAAAGCCTAGGCCCGCTATCTCAGCACCTACGCTTTATCTTTGCCGCGATTGAGCTGTTTTTTAAGCGTAGGAGGCGTGCCACGAATCATCAGCGTATCAGTATCGGGGTCATAGACCACCTGCTCACCCAATAACATTTCGGAAAAACTGATACTGATTCCTTTCATCGATCCGCTGTAACGAACAAATTTCTTCAAGCCACTACGATCGGCCGGAATATTACTCTGCAATGGACTATCGTGCTCAGACACGTAGTTGAAGAACTTATCCGGATCAG
This sequence comes from Motiliproteus sp., assembly GCA_036960175.1. GTDB lineage: Bacteria > Pseudomonadota > Gammaproteobacteria > Pseudomonadales > Balneatricaceae > Motiliproteus. Next base: position 48,871 of record JBALWH010000011.1, read on the forward strand.
TAGTATCCAGGGCAACAGAGAGTTCCTTTATTTGCACCCGCTCACCGGATTCTACCTGCTCATTACAGTATTCATAAGCCTTCTGCTTAACTTCGGAAACTTTGCCCTGATCTGGGTAGGACTGGTCACAATAGTCTTTAAAAACCTTCAGCAGGGTCTGAGTCTGCTCCTTAGCATCCAACTCTTCAGTACAACCGATAAACTGTCTAAAACTTTCATTCAGCTCTTTGCCGCTGCGGGATTTTACGAAGGATATGTACTGACTGCTGCCCTCCTGGCGCCACTCATCCAGATTAATTTTGACTCCCATCTGTACCTTACCCAGATCCAGATGCCGGGCATCATTGAGTTCCAACTCATCATCAATAATGACCGCCGGACTGGTGCTGAGTAGCAGAATGATAAGTTGTTCCTGCTCCAGCACACGCTGGCGAGAAAACAACAGATAGCCGGTGACCGATTCGGCCTGTTGATCTAGCAGTGATTTGAAATGTTTGAGGCTGTGATCGCTGAACTGCACCAGGTCGATCTCGCCATTCAGGTATTGCTGCAACCAACCGCTGAAGGGGAATTGCTGGGGGTCTGTTTCAAAACCACCGTAGATTTTTCCGGAACGGTTGTTGTAGGCAGCAACGACTTTGCTGATCAACCCTTCCAATGGCGAATTCAGGGTCAGCAATGAGCGGCGCTGGGAGATGTTAGTTTGTTCACCGTCCTGCCGCTCGATGAAATGAACAATCGCTTCTTTAATCGCCATAATCTGAGTTCCCGTGGAGCCTTAAAAAAGGCGCATTATGCCAGAAACTCAGACTCAGCAATAAAGGAACCTGCGAAATAAGTCCAGTGTGTTCTCTGCGGGATCTAGAATGGCCAGATGTGCGAAAGACCGTGCAGTGAAATGTCTGGACCTTTTCAAACGGTCTGACAAAGCAGGTGGCCATTCTAGAGCCCGTCCTTCGGAGCTTTCAGAGAGACCGGATCTCGGTGTTAACGATTTTCGACGTACAACCAGTATGTCTGCAATCGCTGCCTTGATCTCCAATCTCTCTGAAAGACAGAGGCGCAAGAGACTTGTTCGCAGGTTCCTAAACTTACCGCACTTTAAAACTTATAATTCAAACCGACACTGGCGCGAGCCTCACGATCATCGTCGACCATGGAGCTGTCAGAAATATTATCGTCCAGCCAGGTATAACGAACATTGGCCACCGCAGTCCACTGTGGCGCTATCTGATAATAAGCATCGACCTTGATATAGGGGTTAACGCTGGAGTCGGCGTCATAGGTGCCGATACTACCGCCGTTACGGGCAGATTCTGCAGCGCTGACACCGTAGTAATAATTATTGTAGTCATCACTCTGCCAGTCTAGACCGACAGCCGGAGTGAGTCCTGATTGCTGATCATTGCCAGCCAAGGGAAAAGCGTAGTTGATATTGACCCGCTCACCTTCGTGAGTGTCGGAAATATCCGTCAATGCGGTAATGCTGAGGTTTTCTAAACGGTAGCGGACGCCTGCCTCGAAGGCCATATCCCGTTCATCCAATGAAGACAGCGAATCACTATCGTCAGGATCAAATTCCAGGGTATTGAGATTACCGATCACTTCGATACTGCCGGTACCCTTATAGACCTGATACCCCAGTTCTGTGCCGCGCACATGGAAATTACCGGACCGGTAATTAATCAGCGGAATGACTTGAGGATCATTGTCGTAGTCACGATAGGGGCTATCGCTGACCGTAGCTCCCAAACCTAAACTAAATTCTGATTGTTGTGAGCTCTGGTCAGCAAAAGCTGCCGAGGATACCAGCAAGGGAGATAGTAATAGTGCGCTGTTTAGAGCCAATCGAGATGAATTAATCAATGGTGTTACTCCTATCTGTAAGTCGATGGGAGTACTTTATAGAGCGGGCTGAAGCCCAGCCAATGAGTCGGACTTATGACCGCTATGCCTGAGAGTTATCGAACCTTTTTTGCCCTATTCTTCTGTCGCCTGCTGACTCTCTTTCATACGCTCTACTTCCTCCGTGGATATGCTGACAATCCGTTCCCGCAGCCATTTCGAGGCCGGATCATTGTGATTGCGCTCGTCCCAGAACAGATTGGTAGTGAAAGCCTTGGTATCAAACTCTTTAAATTCCAGGGGCACCACTGAGTCTAAGCCCAACAAGTTCCACCAGGTGTATTTAAAACCAACCAAGAAATTATCACTCTGCAATAGCGCCTGTCGGATGGTCATGAAATGGGAAGCTTCCAGATTAATAGTGCGCTGCAGCCCCTGACTTTTCAAATAAAGATCCATGGGGCCGCGATCATTTATCCCCTTGAACCAGGGTTTGATATGACCGTACTGGACCATTTCCTCGGTGCTGATCTCCCCTTTGTCAGCAAAAGGATGATTTTTACGCACAAAGATACAGGTATGATCTTCAGACAACTGACGTCCGTGAATCCCAGCAGGCAGATTGTCGCTCATAACGCCGCAGACAAAATCAACGGTGCCCTGAGACAGCGCCTGAATACTGTCAGCACTGTAATGAACCAGTTTCAGATGCACTCCAGGCGCCTCTTCTACCAGCTGTTCCATTAATTTGGGTATAAATAACGCAGAAAGGGGGTCGGCAGCTGCAATGCTAAAGCTGCGTTCAAGATTCGCCGGTGTAAATTCCGCAGGGGTCAGAACTTTGATCAGCTGATCCAGTGCTCTGACTATGAGCGGATGCAATTCCAGGCTTTTGGGGGTCGGGTCCAACCCCTTGGGAGTGCGTATAAACAGCTGATCGTTAAACAGACCCCGCAGTCGCTGCAGCGTTTTGCTCATGGCCGGCTGGGTCACATGCAAACGCTCAGCGGCGCGGGAAACATTACGCTCATCCATCAGCGCATTAAAGGCCACCAACAGATTAAGATCGATACGGTTTAACTGATCCGGATTCAAGGGAATCTCCTTATACACCTGAGCTATTCGCTTCACAGCATAGATGAGTCATCCCTTAATCAGCAACCCTCACTGCTACTCGATAAGAGGAATCTGTTTCGCCATACTCAAGCTCACCAGCACGTCCATGCGGTGTTCAAGCTGGAAAAAACGGGCTAACTGCCGTGGACTGAGCACTTCCAGAAAGCGATTACCAAAACGCTGGCGCAGTAATTGTCGCTGGCTATCTATCACCCCATGTTCATTTAGCAGCGCCAGTGCCATGTCGTCACTGACCTTGCCCTGATGATAGGCCTCAGCGTATTGCACGATCTGGTTCCAGACGCGGTCATTGACCGTCTCCATGGCAATCACATAATCACTATAGATCTCCCAGAAGGCGCCATCCTGTTCAGCCTCTAACTGCATTTTCTGCTCTAACAACTGCAATCGATTGAAGCGCAACTTAGCCCGGTTTTGTTCAATATCCATCGCCATGGACATCGCCATAATAGGATTCGGCTTAAATGCTTCAGCGTTACTCTCACTATTATCAGTGTTCGCCATGACCGCCGAACTGGAAAACAACATAACTAATAACCACTGTCTGATTTTCATATCCTAAACCCTTTATTAAATGTCTGAATTCGTTGCCTATACGGATGAACAAAAGCGTTTCCTAACCCCTTCGTCATCGTCATCGTCATCGTCATCGTTTCGAAATATTTAACAGGCATTTTAAAAGCGGCGCTAATGACTGCCGGTTATAAGCGCTATAACCCTGATTAAATGGAAAAAAGGTCAATTAGAGCTACAGTATTAGTTCAACATTATTAATTAATGTAACCCTTCATTTAGCAGGGCTACAGCAATGCCAGCGAATCAAATACGTCCTATTACGTCTGCATGGAGCGACTATGTCAGTGACATTCCCCAAACCAACCAACCTGCCATTAGCTATCGTGTTTGGTACCACCCTAGTACTCGGACTTAGCGGCTGTGAAGAAAAGCAGCAAGTAAAAGCTGAGGTTATCCGCCCGGTAAAAACCACGATTGTCGAAGAGCCTGTACTTAATCGTACCCGCTCCTTCCCCGGTAAGGTGGAAGCCAGCAACGAAGTGGATCTGGCGTTTCAGGTGGCTGGAGCTCTGACAAAACTGCCGATCAAAACCGGACAGCAGGTAAAAAAAGGCACCTTACTGGCGCAGTTGGACACGCGGGACTATCGCAGCGATTTAAAAGGTCTTGACGCCGAATACACCCGCGCCAAAGCTGATTTCCGTCGTGCTGCAGAGATTTTCAAGAAGCGACTGATTTCAGAAGCCGATGTCGACCGCCTCCGCGCTGCTCGGGATGTAGCCGCCGCCAATGTCGAAAAGTCACGCAAGGCGTTCAAAGACACCAGCCTAAAGGCCCCCTTTAGTGGCGTCATCGCCACCCTTTATGTCGACAATTTCCAGGACATTCAGGCTAAGCAGAAAGTGCTCAGTTTGCAGGATAACAGCGCCTTGGATATCGCTATCCAGGTACCGGAAAAACTGATCGTTCAGGGAAAATCACGCGGTCGTCCAACAGGTCTGACTATCGTTGCTCAAATTGAATCATTCCCAGAAAAGACCTTCCCTCTGACCATTAAGGAATTCTCCACGCAAGCAGATCCCGACACCCAGACCTTTGAATATGTAATGACTATGCCTGCGCCAAAGGATCTCAATGTACTGCCCGGAATGAGTGTGAATGTCATCGTCACCCCTAATGCTGAGGTCACCACCGAAATCCCCCTGATTACGATTCCGGCAACGGCTGTGTTTGCCGACCCCAGTGGCTCAAAACAGCAATTTGTATGGGTCTATCAAGACGGCACAGTGAAACGACAGCCGGTTAAGGTAGGCACGCTAGGGGCTGACCAAATAGAAATCATCGACGGTTTGGAACCGGGCCTACGTATCGTCACCGCTGGCGTTCACTACCTGCAAGCCGGTCAGAAAGTTCGCCTATTTGAAGGCAAGGTAGGGGCGAACTGAAATGAATATCGCTGAAATCTCTATCCGCAACAGCACTATTACCTGGGTCTGCACCTTCCTGCTGCTGTTTGGCGGGCTATTTTCTTACCAATCGTTATCACGGCTGGAAGACCCTGAATTCACCATCAAAGAAGCGCTGGTGATTACTCAATACCCTGGCGCCACCCCCATCGAAGTGGAGCAAGAAGTCACCGATATGCTGGAAACGGCTATCCAGAAGATGTCGCAGGTAAAGGAGATTCGTTCCTACAATATGGAAGGGGCTTCCATTATTACCGTCGAGATGCAGGAGAAATATGACAAGCACACGCTGCCCGGTATATGGGAACAGTTACGTCGCAAGGTCAGAGACGCGCAGACAAGCCTTCCACCCGGAGCCGGTCCCTCTGTGGTCAATGATGACTTTGGGGATGTCTACGGCATCCTCTTTGCGATTACCGGTGATGGGTATAGCTATCAGGAGATCAAAGACCACGCAGATTTTGTAAAACGGGAACTGCTATTAGTCGATGACGTCGCCAAGATCGCATTCTGGGGTGATCAGCAGGAAGCCATCTACGTAGAATTTTCCCGCAGCAAGATGGCCCAGCTAGGCATCAGCCAGGAGCAGGTCTACGGCCTGTTATCACAGCAAAATCTGATATCCCCGGCAGGCAAAGTAAAAGTGGGCCGGGACTACGTCCGCATTCAGCCCCAAGGCGGCATCAATGCGGTCGCGGACATCGCCAATCTGCTGATCCCTAATCGCAGCAATAATCTAATCCGATTGCAGGATATTGCTGAGGTGAAACGAGAGTATGTAACTCCAGCGACTAAGCTCATGCGTTTCAATGGTCGTACCGGCATCACCATGGGCATATCCACCATCTCCGGCGGTAATGTGGTCACTATGGGTGAAGCTGTGATGGAGCGACTGCAAGAACTGCAAGCGTTAACTCCGGTAGGACTGGAAACCAATATCACTGTGATGCAGTCCGATTCGGTGGTCCGGGCCATCGATAACTTTGTCGTCAGTCTGCTGCAAGCTATTGCCATTGTTATTGTGGTATTGCTGCTGTTTATGGGCGTACGCAGTGGCCTGTTAATCGGCGTGATACTGCTGATAACGGTGATTGGCACCTTTATCCTGATGAAAAACGAGGGGGTGGCGCTGGAACGAATATCCCTGGGAGCCCTGGTTATTGCTCTGGGTATGCTGGTGGATAACGCCATCGTGGTCACCGAAGGCATATTAATTCGTATACAGGCTGGCGAAGATCGTCTGCAGGCCGCAAAAAAAGTGGTAGCACAAACCATGTGGCCGCTACTGGGCGCCACTGTCATCGCCATTATGGCCTTTGGCGCCATCGGCTTTTCTCAGGACAGTACCGGAGAATTCTGCCGCTCACTGTTTCAGGTTTTGCTGTATTCCTTAGGTTTGAGCTGGGTCATTGCCGTTACGATTACGCCATTGCTCTGCGTCACATTTTTAAAGGTCAAAGAATCCAATGGAGATGCACCTGATGATCCTTACGATGGCGCCTTTTTCAGGGGTTATCGCAGTTTTCTAATCTATTGTTTAAAGCTGCGCTGGTTGACCCTGATATTGATGGTAGTAATGCTGGCAGTTTCTGTCTGGGGCTTTACCAAAATAGAGCAGAGCTTCTTCCCGAAATCCACCACCCCCCAGTTTATGATGCATTACTGGCTGCCTCAGGGATCGGACATTCGCAAAACTGACGAAGATGTACGCCTACTTGAAGCCAAGTTGCTTGCTGATAAACGTATTGATGCGGTGTCCACTTTTGTCGGTGGCGGAGCCCCTCGATTCCTACTGACCTATGCAGCAGAAAAAGTGAATAGCTCTTACGCCTTCCTGTTGGTCAACGTTCATGACTACCAGGACATAGACACCCTGATGGTTGAGTACGCCGATTATCTGGCTGAGACCTTTCCAGACGCCGAACCGAAAATGGAAAAATTCAAACTCGGCCCCGGCGGCGGATCGGCCATTGAGGCTCGTTTCTCCGGCCCCAACCCAGATGTGCTGAGAGAACTAGGCGAGCAAGCCAAAGCCATCATGTATCGTGACGGAGGTCTTATCTCTATCCGTGATGACTGGCGCCAGCGAGTCAAGCTGGTACGCCCACACATAGCCGAAACCCAGGCCCAGCTTGCTGGCATCACCAGAGCCGATCTTAACGATGCGCTGAATACCAACTTCAGCGGTAGCCGGGTAGGTATCTATCGGGAAGACGACGAACTCCTGCCAATTATTTCCCGAGCACCTGCATCCGAGCGGATGGACATCAGCGAGATATCCAATATCCAGATCTGGAGCGAAGTAGCCGGTAAGGCCCTGCCGATCGACCAAGTGGTGGCTAATTATTCCACCCAATGGGAGGACTCACTGGTTCACCGATTGGACCGAAAACGCACTATCACAGTGGGTGCAGAACCTAAAGTTGGCAATGCCAGTGTCATTCTGAAGCGCATCAAATCTGATATCGAAGCGATTGAAATTCCTCTTGGCTACGAGATGACCTGGGGCGGTGAATTCGAGAATTCCAGCGATGCTCAGGCAGGACTCACAGGTTTTATGCCTGTTACCGTTGGCATCATGGTATTGGTCTGCATTATTTTGTTCAACTCTCTAAAAATTCCGCTAATTATCTGGCTGACGGTACCTTTAGCACTGATTGGTGTTTCCGCCGGATTGCTACTGGTGCAGGAGCCCTTTGGTTTTATGCCTTTGCTGGGAGCCCTGAGTTTGGTGGGGATGCTGATTAAGAACGCCATTGTATTGCTTGACCAGATCAATCTGGAGTTAGCCGAAGGCAAAGAACCCATCGTAGCCATACTGGATTCTGCTGTTTCTCGCTCCCGTCCGGTAGCAATGGCTGCCGGTACCACCGTGCTGGGGATGATCCCGTTGCTGGCTGATGATTTCTTTAAGGGGATGGCAGTCACTATCATGGGAGGGCTGACCTTTGCCAGCATCCTCACCCTGATCGTAGTCCCAGTTCTCTATGCTGTTTTCTTTAACGTTCAGGTGGCCAAGGCCGAATCCTGAGAAAGAGGTGAATAATGAAAATATCTAAAACTCTAGGTGCCGTTCTGCTTAGTGCGCTATTTATCACAGGCTGCCAGTCCAACCCTACTGCGCCCAAATCCGGCTTTATGAGCAATTATGAAGGGTTCAAAACCCGGGATTGGAGCGACGGTGCACAGGTCTATATGAAGCCTGGAAAATCTTTAGAGGAGTTGGCGAAATACAACAAGTTGATGCTGGTGCCACCCGAGATCTGGTACGGAAAGAACGCCAGCTATCAGGGTATAAATCCTGACGAATTAAAATATATCACCGACCAGTTGGTGGCCAAGATAAAGGCCGCCTTTGAGCCGGAGTATCCTGTCGTTACCGAAGCCGGTGAAGGCGTACTGCTGATTCGTTCAGCCATAACCGGTATCGAACGTAAATACCCTGAGCGTAGCGGCTTCGGCTACATTCCCATTGCACTTTTAATCGAAGCCGGTAAGACTGCTGCTGCCAGCACTCAGGGCGAAGAAATCATTGTCTATAAAGCATCGCTTGAAGCGGAAGTGTTTGATTCAGTCAGCGGTGAGCTGGTGGCAGCAATTATCGACGCTCGTGAGTCCGACAAGGAAAGCGTTGCCGAGGGCGCCAAGAATATAAAGATGGTAGATAACGTGCTGGACTACTGGGTTGCGCGTTTCAAAGGCAACTGGGACAAAGCACATGGTAAGAAGATGAAATAATAAAACAACCCGTAACAAAAAGGCAGCCATTAGACTGCCTTTTTTAGTTTTAGCGAACGCTAGGCAACAATACGTAACTGGACCGGCCGTGAAGTCAGTGATTCCCGGTGGCTGCTGGAGCGTGCAACCAGTGGATCGGCGGTGTTTTCCAGATAGCCAATAGAAAGCAAATGCTCAAGACCTGCAAAAGCGCCCTCTTCCTGAATTTTCACATCTCTGCGGATTTCATAGTTATATCCTGCAGCTTGGTGGAGGCGTCGATAAAGTCGGGAGCGATTCAAACCAGAAATACCGAATGAATAGCTATAGCCTTGATTGATCACTTCATTGATCATTACCTGGGTCATCATACGCAACATTGTGGTGGTTCTATATTCAGGTAGCAGAGCCAACCGTGTCCACTGGCAATAGCCCTTATTTGAGTGAGCAATTTCAGGAAATTCTCTTAAAATCAAAAAACCGTTCTTCTCCATTGGAAGAAGTCCGGGGTTAGTTGAGGTGCTACTTGATAAACGGGCACCCCCAATACAAAGCTCTCCATCTTTAACGATTAGAATTTTTCCGGTTAGATCGAAAACATCTTCGCCACCGTCAAATGATCGAACCCCTAGTTCCCGCCGAAAACACTCTTCTCGAATATTATAATAACGTTCCAACAGCACGGGGTCTTTTGATATTTCAAAACTAATTGACACAATTACACCTGCCTATGGATTTGCCAAAATAACGATGGCTACCGTTCTATCAATATATTTTTAATCGATGCAACTCAATCTAGCTTCTATACAGCAAAATACGGTCCAACTTTTATCAAAGCATAAAAATCAGACACTTAGAAATCTAATGATGAATATACTACTCTATCGACAGGCATTTAATACCTAGAAGGTATCTAAAAAGAGACAGTAAATTTTGCGAATTCACAAAAACCATGCATATCAAGCGGTTACTGTGTCTCATTTTGGATACAACGCCAGTTCCAAGGTAACAACTCATACGAAAACACAGCTTAAACAGACTGAATCAACTCTAGATTCTCTAAAAAACACATCATAACTGCCGCTGTTAGTAGACATCAGCGGCCAACAATTGCCGCTTTTTTAACCACTCTGGTATTCATCTATCTGTAGTTCCCAACAGACAACAAATCTACTTATTAGATTTGAAGCTTTCTGCCTTCAACCCATGCCGCTGCAACAGCTTATAAAAATCTGTCCGATTACGCTGCGCCAAGCGTGCTGCTTGGGAAACACTGCCGTCCGTCAAACGCATCACCTTAACTAGATAATCTCGCTCAAACTGATGGCGGGCATCATTAAAAGACGGCAAATAACCGGATTCTTCTGCCAGTGCCTGCCTAACCTGGCTGGCTGGTATCACTCGGGTCGCAGATAAAGCCGCGGTCTGCTGCACCACATTTTCCAGCTGCCTGACATTACCCGGCCAAGAGGCCCCCACCAACAGGTTAATAGCATCAGGGGAAAATGAACTCACCCGACCACCCTGCCCCTTACTCGTCTGGCGCAAGAAGTGATTGGCTAACAGGGGAATATCTTCTGCCCGCTCGTCCAAGTCCGGCAGTTTCAGGTTCACCACATTAAGTCGGTAATATAGATCCTGACGAAAACTACCCTCAGCCATATTCTTATTTAGATCCTGGTGGGTAGCGGAGACAATCCGAACATCCACCGAAAAACTGCGGGTGCTGCCCACCGGGCGTACCTGCCGTTCTTGAAGAACCCGCAACAACTTCACCTGCAACGCAGCAGGCATGTCGCCGATTTCATCAAGGAATAGTGTTCCTGTATCGGCAGCCCGAAACAATCCTTGATGTTCACTGACAGCGCCGGTGAAGGCTCCCTTCACATGCCCAAACAATTCTGACTCAAGCAAAGGCTCCGGCAAGGCACTACAATTTATCGCGATAAAGGGTTTACCCGCTCGCACACTGGCCCGGTGTATCGCCTGTGCTAGCAGCTCTTTACCGCTGCCACTACTGCCAGAGATTAATACGCTTACGTCAGAATCCGCCACCTGCTTTGCGGTGGCTAATAATCGCTCCATCATCTCGCTACGAGAAAGAATATGTTGGCGCCATTGCCGGTCTGCCTGAATCGAACGATTGCCATGAGATGAGGCTAATGCCTGGGTTATTTGTCGCAATAACTCAGTCTTATCGAAGGGCTTGGTCAGGAACCCATAGACCCCTTTCTGGGTGGCTGCGACTGCCTCTGGGATGGTGCCCTGAGCGGTTAATATAATAACCGGGACACCCGGATAGAAGTGCTGAACTTGTTCAAACAGCTCCAGCCCATCCATCTCATCCATGCGCAAATCGCTGATCACCAGATCGACTTCCTCAGTGCGCAATACCTGTAAGGCTTCTTGACCACTAGACGCAGTGACCACCTGATAGCGTTCCGCTTCCAGACGCAACACCAATAAACGCATCAGACTGGGATCATCATCAACCAGCAATAATTTCGCCATTGACTCACTCACTGGCAGGCTCCTTCGGGGCATCCGTCGTTAATGCACGACGAATACTCATATTACGTTCCAAGGACGTCAACGCTTCTATCTTCTGCTGTAACTCTTGGGTTTGCCGATGACTTTGTTGCAAGGCTTCGGTGATTTTTTGCTGCTGATCCTGGCTCTGTAAAAACGCTTCATGCAACCGGCTATCCCGGGCATCTGCATTGATCATGGCTTGGTTATGCTGCAACAGAACATCAATCAACACCTGCAATTCACCAGAGACTACCGGATATTGCTTTAACTGCCGTAAACCATCTCTGGCCCGAATCCACCCGAGACGGTCTTTTAACTGCTGGTTAAGCAGCACGTAACGAAATAATTCATTAGCCTGAGCAGGTTTAGCAACGCCCTGGTCTTTTAATTGCTGCTGCAGCTGCTCCTGATTCATCGCCATAACGTCCTGAATGTCCTGCAGCCATTGGCTAAGAGTTTGCTGCCGCTGTTTTTCGACCACAACTATCTGCTCAGTAGCCAAATCATTTTGTGACTTGATATGCTGGCAGCCACTGAGCAGGGTTAGTAATGCGGTTAACAGCATCAGCATTAACGGAGTTCTCATTCACATACCTCCAGTTGCGGTAACTGCAGCCGAAAGCATACCGACAGTTCATCATCTGCGATCAACTCTAACGCCCCTTCGTGAGCATTAACACATTCCCGTGCCACGCTTAAACCAATGCCAGAGCCTTTGATCGCACCGCTACGACTATTTTTGCCCTGATAGAAAGGGTCAAAGATCCGTGCTTTATCCTCTTCTGAAATCCCTTGACCACTGTTGCAAACATCGCAACACAGCTGTAGGTCCTTGACATGTAGGCGGATATCGATCTGGCCCTCAGCGGGGCAATAATTCACAGCATTTGACAATAGATTATCCAGCACGGTTCTGATTTTTGGTGCATCGACATACCAACGGCAAGACGTTGAGTTAAAGTCCAAGGTTATGGATTTGTGCTCAATAGTGATCGCATAACTAGCCAGAAGTTCCTGCAAAATGGTTTCAATATCGACCCACTCTAAATTCAGGCGACGATGATAGAGAAGTTGATTGTAGTCCAGCAGATTTTCAATCAGTCGCTGTAACTCACGACCGTTTTGTTGCAGTATCGAGACAATCTCCAGCTGCCGTGGTTCCAGCTCTCCCACAACCCCTTCTGCTAACAGATCTGCACCCTCGCGCAGGCTAGCCAAGGGGGTTTTAAGCTCATGGGAAACGTGGCGAAGAAACTGTTGCTTTTGTTCGTCCAGCTCATGCAACTGACTACGCAGCCAGTCCAGACGCTCCCCCAGGATTTGCATTTCCTGGGGCCCGGAAATACGAATTTGACGGGTCAGGTCACCGCCGCCCAATTGCCTTATTTCCCTCTCTATCTGACGCACCGGGCGGTTAATCCAATAGATAAAAAACAGTGCAGAAAGCAGCGTCACCAGCGCCAGCGAGATAACCATCAGTAACAAAGAGGCTTTGATTTCCTGAGCCTCCTTCACCTGTTGCTGTAACTGCTGATCAACAAAGGTCTGGCTAGCCGCTCGAAAATCCAGAGCCAGCGTACTGATCTGATCAAACAACCCCAGTGCGACCTCGCCATTAAAAAGCGGCGGTGGCGCCAGCATCGCTACCCGGGTCCGCTCCAGCGATTCATGCAGTGGTAGCAGGTAAAAACCTCTTTCACTATCCACCAACGTCTCAAGTCGCTGCAATTGAACCAACACCTGCTGGTAGCCCTGTTCGAATACCTTCAGCAAGTTGTTATCACCCAGAGCTACGTATTGACCAGCCTGGCGTTCCAGATTCCATAAATCGGACTGCAATAATTGGTTCGACCGGGTCAGATCCACCAGATTGTGGGTCATACGACTGTTATTGATAGACAACTGGTCAAAGGCCTGCACTGTATAGAAAATAGCCACACACAAAGGCGCCACGGCGACAAAAAAACCAATTAACGTGAGTTGTAAAATAGATCTCGGGCGCCAAAACATAAGCGAGTAATTCTTCCTTCAGACACTAATCTGGTCGCAAATTGATCGGCAAGTCTACTGCGGGGGTTAACGCTAGTCCAACCCCAAAGCTGCCTAAATCAGCGCCACCAAAGCTTTCAATATAACAATCAAGTATTTACTCGAAATACAGCCAACCACGTTCGATCAGATCACGTAGCAGAGCGGCAGAATCAGCGTTCTCGCACCATGGCAGCAACTGCTCAGGCTGATACTGATTGTGATCGCTCAGTAACTGCAGCAACCTACGCATCGACGGTAAGCAATCAAAGTTTTCACCATGAACAAAGAACTGCAATTGCCCCGCGCAATCACTGTAGGCAAAGCGTATCCCTTCTGTGCGGCGTAACGACCGACCCTGTTGTAACATGGACAACAGTTCTGACGTAGAGGCCTCAAACTCACCGTGAGTCTGTTCTGAGTATTTAGCTTCGGTGACAAAACGACCAAACCATTCAGAGATTTTCTGGGGATCTTCGATCCACCGACGCAGCCGTGACTGCACCCGCTCCAGGTCAGAATGACAAATCTCTCCACTGCTTAACCTAAGGCTAAGATCCGGATCGGCATAACGATCTTCGTCCGTCATACCGCCCGCACAATAACTGGCGAAGTGCATCAGCATGTCGCCATTCTGGGGAGCCCGATAACCCACCGAATAAGTCATGCAACCATCGCTTTCAGCAACACCGTTATGGCCAACTCGGGGCGGCAAATAAAGCATATCACCGGGATTAAGCACCCAACTCTGCTCTGGTTGCCAATTTTTCAAAATACGCACCGGCTTATCAGGCACAAATTCGCTGCCTTCATCGTAGCAGCCACCAATATCCCAACGCCGTTGCCCTTCCGTCTGCAGCAGAAACACATCGTAGTTATCGTAATGAGGGCCAACACCACCACCCTTAGCCGCATAGCTGATCATCAGGTCATCCATTCGCCAACTGGGAATAAAGCGGAACTGTTCGACAAAGTCTGCGGCTTCCGGCACCCAATGATCCACCGCCTGCACCAACAACGTCCAACATTCCTTTGGCAATTCAGCGAAGACTGATTCCGCAAAAGGTCCGTGGCGTAACTGCCAATCCCCTGTTGCCGGCGTTTCCACCAGCAAACGCGACTCCACCCCCTCTTCACAGGCCAGCCCTGCCAGCTCATCTGCTGTTACCGGCAGCGATAAATCACTAAAGGCCTGTCGCACTAATAACGGTTTTTTATGCCAGTATTCAGCAAGAAAAGTTTCGACGGGGATATCGCCAAGATGGCTAAGGGGATAAATGGCAGTCATTGAAAATACGCTTATAGATTAACAGAGGGTGCTATTATACGGGTTTTACTGAGTTGCCGAGTACGCCATTTAACGGCACTCTATCCACTTTAGTAACCGTCTGATAATAAAAGCAGTTTTTATGGAAAAAGTGTCGATCTTTGTGGATGTCCAGAACATCTACTACACCACCCGCCAAGCCCACCAATGTAATTTCGATTTTAATGAATTTTGGGCCCGAACCACGCAGAATCGAAAAGTGGTGAAAGCGGTTGCCTACGCCATCGACCGTGGCGATGAAAAACAGCGCCAGTTTCAAAATATACTTAAAGCCATCGGCTTTGAGGTCAAGCTGAAACCTTATATTCAGCGACGAGACGGATCGGCGAAAGGAGACTGGGACGTCGGCATAACTCTTGACGTAATGGAGTATGCGGGAGCTTCCGAGGTGGTGGTTTTGGCAACTGGCGACGGTGATTTTGACTTACTCGTCGATAAAGTCAGGAGGGATTTAAAGATTCCGGTGGAAGTTTATGGGGTGGCGCAGCTTACCGCCCGGTCACTCATCAACGCAGCGTCTAAATTTGTCGCTATTGATCATGGGTTACTGCTAAAAAAATCACGGTAGCTCGCCCGCTAGCCCGGATCATAACCCTCTTTCCAATCCTGGGCTGGCACTATCACCGGTAACTCACCATTGGCAAAAAACCAAGAATCTACGGCATAGCGCCGTTGTGTGTTTATCTCTTCAATGGCGGCAGAGTAGTGCGCCGCCTGGAAGGAGAAGAAGCCTCTATGATAGGGATAGATTACTTGGTGATATTGCAATATCCCCTGCTGTTGCAACAGCATTAAAGCCACGGTGGTATTGGCCGATTCGGCCACGCAATCTAACTGTGGATAGCCTGAAAACAAGCCGCTGTTTCTACTTCGGTCATTCAATGTGCCGTTCTTGCTCCCTACCAGCGTCTCCATCAACGCTACTGCCCTGGCTATCTGCTTACGTTCCTGCTCAGCCGCGGTTGGTGCAGGCTGAAACAGCGCTTTAATTTGCCCCCACTCTTGCTCACCAAAATTGAGTGTAGATAGACTATCGCAGCCCTGCTCCGCACAAACTTGGAAGCGTTCAACAAGAGGCTGCTGCAATTGCTGCATGTGCAGATAATCTGCAGCGTTGTGGTTTATACCATACCCACTTTTCGGCATATTGGCGCCGCAGGCAACCAGCATCAATAGGGCTAACGAAGCGATCACTCTCCCGACATTCATAGCCGCTGCCGCTATAGTTCTGTGCAAAGACATCAATACCTCGTTCTATTTCTCGTGTTGATCGCACTTCGATCTAGGAACCTGATAGGTACGGATATTACCACCGACATTTACCAACGTAGTGATCAGCAGCAAAAAAATCAGCAACAATCTAACGAGTGGATCCTTGCTATTGATTTTCCATCTAGGAGAGCAGACCAAGCGCAACCCAAAGAAAAAATGAGGGGGGAAAAAGATTCAAACGTTCGACAGCTATATTGCAGTTTTTTACTCACGTATTTATCGAGGAGAGACCGACGACAGAAAGCAGCCAACTTAATGACTGCTCTCCGTGTGGATGATCAGAACAACTCTTCATCCAACAGCATTGTCGACTCACTGCCAGAGATGGCAGCAGCCGCATAGCTGAGGTAACGAGGCAGAACCTGATCCATATAGAACTCTGCGCTAATCAATTTAGCGTTGCAGAAATTCGGATCAGTATCCTCAGAAGATAACAGTCGCTCAGCAACCTGAGCTGCCTTCAGCATCTGCCAACCACCACAAACGGTGCCCGCCAACATCATGTAGTTGAAGGCCAAGCTGCCCGCCAGGTTTATATCCGCATCGGATGCCTTCAACAGATAACGCTGAGTTTGCCCCAATACCTCAATAGCCGAAAGCAAACTTCCGGAAATGACCTGCAGACGATCAGAACCCTGCTGCGCGTTCTCGACGCTATCCAGCATTTCAGCCAGCAACGCATCCATGGCTTCGCCCTTATCGAACAGGGTTTTACGACCCACAAGATCCATCGCCTGAATGCCGCTAGTGCCTTCGTAAATAGTAAGAATACGAGCATCACGATAATGTTGGGCCGCACCGGTTTCTTCGATAAAGCCCATACCCCCATGAACCTGGACTCCGAGCCCAGTGACCTCCTGGGCGGTCTCGGTGCACCAGCCCTTAACGATTGGCGTTAACAGCGATACACGCGCTTCATGCCGGGCCTGATCTTCACCCCGTAATTGATGATCAAGGCTACCATAGGCGGCATAAGCTAAGGCTCTTCCTGCCTCCGTCAAGGTGCGCATAGTCATCAACATACGACGGACATCAGGATGACGAATGATGGCGCTCGATTCTTTACAACCGGGTGCCGGACTCTGCACCCGGTCTCGGGCGTAGTCAACGGCCAGCTGGTAAGCCCGTTCTGAAATGGCCACGCCCTGAAGCCCCACTCCGAGACGGGCGTTGTTCATCATAGTGAACATACAGGCCAGACCTTTATTTTCTTCGCCAATCAGATGGCCGATAGCGCCGTCGTTATCACCGAAGCTCATCACACAGGTAGGGCTGGCATGAATGCCAAGCTTATGTTCCAGAGATACCGCACCACAGTCATTGAGAGTCCCCAGAGAACCATCCTCGTTAACCAGATACTTAGGAACCAAAAACAATGAGATACCGCGCACACCAGCCGGAGCATTCGGTAAACGAGCCAGCACCAGATGAACGATATTCTCCGCCATATCGTGTTCGCCCCAGGTGATAAAAATCTTCTGCCCTTTAATACGGAAATGATCGCCTTCAGGTTCGGCACGACTACGCAGAGCCGCCAGATCGGAACCCGCCTGAGGCTCAGTCAGATTCATGGTCGCGGTCCACTCGCCGGATATCAGCTTAGGGATATAACGTTGCTTAAGCGCGTCACTACCCTTGGACTCCAAGGCTTCGATGGCACCCTGCGACAACAACGGACAGAGTCCCCAGGACATATTAGCCGACTGCCACATTTCCATGACGTTGGCTGCCAACACTTGCGGCATGCCCTGACCACCGTATTCAGGATCAAACTGCAGTGACCCCCAACCACCCTCGGCATACTGCTGATAAGCTTCTTTGAAGCCTTCAGGAGTCGGCACCTGCCCGTTCTCGTCGATAGCGACGCCAGTGCGATCACCCACGATGTTAATAGGAGAAATCACCTCAGCAGAGAGCTTACCGGCTTCTTCCAGTATCGCCGCTACCATGTCAGGAGTGGCTTCTTCATAACCGGGCAGTTCGGCAATTTTATCCATGCCCACTAAGTGTTGAAGAATAAAATTCATATCGGCGACTGGGGCTCTGTACTCAGCCATAACATCAAATCCTGCTTAGAGTTTATTTTAACGACGACCAGAAAACGGGGGGAAGCCGGTAGCCTCCCCATGGTCGATTAGCTATCCAGTTCTTTAGCCTGACTACGCAGCATAAACTTCTGGATTTTACCGGTAGATGTTTTTGGCAAGCCGCCAAAGACCACTGACTTAGGGGCTTTGAAGTTCGCCATATTGTCCCGGCAAAACTGAATAACCTCACGCTCAGTCAGCTCTGAGCCTTCCACCAAAGTGACAAAAGCACAGGGGGTCTCACCCCATTTCTCATCGGGACGGGCAACCACCGCGGCGTCTTGAATCTCCGGGTGGCGATAAAGCACATCCTCAACCTCGATACTGGAGATATTCTCACCACCGGAAATGATCACATCCTTAGAACGATCTTTAATATCGACATAGCCATCTTCATGCCATACCGCTAAGTCTCCAGAATGGAACCAGCCACCACTGAAGGACTCCTCGGTGGTGACGGGGTTTTTCAGATAACCCTTCATCACCAGATTACCGCGCATAAAAATTTCGCCGATGGTTTTACCATCTTTAGGCACTGGCACCAGCGTCGTTGGATCAGCCACCATCAAGCCCTCCAACATAGGTGCTCTGACACCCTGACGAGATTTCAGCTTAGCTTTCTGTTCGATACTGTTGTCATCCCATTCGTCGTGCCAAGCACACATGACGGAGGGTCCATAAGTTTCGGTCAGGCCGTAAACATGGGTCACCTTGAAGCCCATCTCTTCCATGCCCTGAATAACCGACGCCGGAGGCGCAGCACCGGCAGTCATTACTTTGACTTCATGATCGATGCCCGCTTTAAGTTCAGCAGCAGCGCCATTGAGCATATTCAGTACGATAGGCGCACCACAAAAATGATCCACCTTTTCAGATTTAATAAGTTTGTAGATCGGTTCGGGGCGCACCTGACGCAGGCACACATTAGTGCCGATAGCAGCGGCTACGGACCAGGGAAAGCACCATCCATTGCAATGAAACATTGGTAAGGTCCAGAGATAGGTGGGGTGCATACCCATATCCCAGGACATCACATTACTGATGGCATTCAGATAAGCCCCGCGATGATGGTACACCACACCCTTAGGGTTACCGGTGGTGCCAGAGGTGTAATTCAGGCTGATCGCCTGCCATTCATCCGTAGGCCCCTGCCAGTCATAATCTTCGTCACCCTCTGCCAGCAACTGCTCATAGGTCATAGAGCCAACCAGCTCACCACCCTCATAGCTGGGATCATCGATATCGATGACTAATGGCTTGTTATCGACCAACTCTAGGGCTCTGGCCACGACGTCAGAAAATTCACGCTCGGTGATCAGCACCTTGGTTTCCGCGTGTTGCAGAATAAAGGCCACGGTTTCAGCATCGAGACGAGTGTTGATTGCATTCAATACGGCACCCGACATAGGGACACCAAAATGCGCCTCGAAATGTTCCGGTAGATTAGGTGCCAACACCGAAACCGTATCACCCGCTTTTAAGCCACGCTTGTTTAAAGCACTGGCCAACTTTTTACAACGGCGATAGGTTTCAGTCCAATTACGGCGTACATCACCATGCACCACCGCCGTTTTATTCGGATACACAAAAGCAGCCCGCTCAAGAAAGGTCAGCGGACTCAAAGGTTCATAATTGGCGGAATTCTGATCCATATTATGTTCGTAGGGATTGCTGGTTGATTGCGGCATATCTACCCTCTCGGTGTATCCATGTATGTTTGATTGGTCGGTTCCGATTGAACTGATCAGATTTAGCATAGATCCAATATTCAATTAAGAAAGCCATATTAAGGGTTTTCCCTAATAAATCAACTAGGGTATTGGTCTAAATCGCAACATTTGCCCGAAACGCCTGCCAGCTACTACTGGACACCGTGCATTGAACCTCCGACAATAACCCTAATGAATCGACATGATGACTACACCCCACTCGACCGCTATAGACAGCTTTCGGAGAAATCTCCCGACCTGATCTCACGCCACTCCCCTGAAGACTTCAGCTTTATCGATGCCAACCCGGTGGTGGAAAAAATTCTCGGTTATACCTCAGACGAGATCATCGGCATGTCCGCCTATGATCTGTTTCACCCCGACGACAAAGACAGCTGGATCAACCGCGGCAGCAGCGTCACCTACCGCGAAGGGGTCTATACCAGCCGCTACCGTTTTAAGTGCAAGGACGGCCACTATATCTGGCTGGAAACTACCAGCCGTACCATTCGCGACCCTAAAACCGGCAATCTGGAAGAGATCCTCTGCGTATCTCGTGATGTCTCCGAGCGAGTCCAGGCCGAACAAACCATGACCCGACTGGCACGGGTGGTTGAAGCCTCCTCCGACCTAGTGATGTTTAGCGACGAGAGTCATCAGATCAACTATCTGAATGAATCCGCACAGAAAACCATGAATATCGACAAGAGCCGTTTTCCGACCTTGCACCTTGGTGAATTGGTCAGCCGCGAAAGCTATCAATATATGATCGACAAGGTCTTTCCCGAGGTAATAAATTCTGACAATTGGCGGGGAGAGATTATGTTGTCTCCCGACTCGATGATGGATCGCATCGCTGTTATTCAACAGATAATTGCCCACAAATCCGAGGAAGGAGAGCTGCAATATTTCTCCATCATAGGTCGCGATATCACCGATCAGAAAAAGGCCCAGGAAGAATCCATGCGCCACCAGTTGGAGATGGCCCATATCTCCCGACTGATGTCTGTCGGAGAAATGGCCTCAGGCCTGGCCCATGAAATCAATCAACCTCTCGCGGCCATATTGAACTACAGCCGCGGGTCCTTGCGGCGCATCGAAGAAGGCACCATGAGTCGCGCCAAAGACGTCAGCAACGCATTGGAATTAATCGCCCGACAGGCAGTGAGAGCCGCTGATATCATCAAGCGTCTACGCGGCTTCGTTAAAAAAACCGAATACCAGCGCATGAATTTTAGTATTAACAATGTCTGTACTGAGATCGCACAATTTCTAGAACAGGAAGCAAAAAACACCGACATTAAATTCCGCTTTCGCCTCGACGACAAAGACCCCATCATCCTCGCTGATAAGGTGCAGATAGAACAGGTGATACTGAACCTGTTACGTAACGCCATGGAAGCCTACAAATCCAGCGACCTAGATGACAAAATAATCAAAATACAAACCCACCAAAAACCCGGTCAACTGCTGATTGACGTACAAGACCATGGCAGTGGCATCAGCCAGCTGCGGCTTGAACAGCTATTTGAGCCGTTCTTTACCACTAAAGAAAATGGCTTGGGGATGGGACTATCGATATCGAGGACGATCATCGAGGCTCATGGCGGACGTCTCTTGGCCACGCCCGCCGATGGTGGTGGAACCACATTTACAATCCGACTTCCCCTGGGAAAATAGATGAGTATGGATATGCAGAACTCCTCCACTAATACCGTATTTGTCGTTGACGACGACGATGCCTTCCGCGACTCTCTGACCTGGCTTCTGGACTCAAGTCGCTACAAAATAAAGAGCTTTTCTTCAGGAGAGAAATTCCTCAGTGGCTACCAGGGGGAATCCGGTTGCCTGCTGCTGGATATCCGTATGCCAGGCATCAACGGCCTGGCCCTGCAACAGGAGCTAAATGAACGCAACTACCGCATCCCCATTATTATTATCACCGGTCACGGCGATATACCTATGGCAGTGACGGCGATCAAAAATGGCGCCTTAGACTTTATTGAGAAACCCTTTGATGACCAGGTATTGCTGGACCACGTCAACCGGGCGTTGAAAATATCTGCCGAGTGGCAGCTTGAAACCGCTGCTAAAAGTACAGTTATCGGCTACTGGCAAACCCTCAGTAAACGCGAGAAACAGGTTATGGAGCTGGTGGTCAATGGCATGGCCAACAAACTGATCGCAGAAACCCTGGATATCAGCCCAAAAACCGTCGAAGTACACCGCTCTCGGGTGATGTCGAAAATGAACGCCCAGAATCTACCGGAACTCGTTCATCAGGCGCAGATTATTAAGGGGATGGAATAAGCGCTAAACGCCTATCGATATGGCTAGCCTGTAATGTCATCACTGGGAGGAATTGAATAAGTGCAGGTGACATGAGCCACCGGCATCTTTTCCCCTTCTGAACACAATGTCACCTCCCCCACGGCCAGGCGCTTACCTAGTTTTAGCAGTTTCGCCTGCGCCAGAATGTCAGCATCGGCTAAAGGCCGCTGCAGGAAGTTAATATTCAGATTGGTGGTCACCGCCAGTGGGACCGGTCCGATCTCACCCAGCAATGCCACATACATCGCCACATCTGCCAACGCCATCATGACAGGGCCGGAAACGGTACCACCGGGACGCAAATGAGCTTCTGTAGGGGTCAGGCGCAAGGTAGCCCCCAACGGGCTAATCGAATCCACACGGCCATAGTTCAACCCCTGCGGGAAATGCTCCCGCAAGAACAGCTCCATCTCTTCGATCGTCATCTTAGCCATACGCTGCTCCTAAAAAGCTCCTAGGACACTTAATCCTATAGCACTTAATCCTATAGCACTTAAATCCTAGAGCACTTGAAATCCAGAGTACTTAAAACCCAGAGTACTAATAACAGCCACTTCGGGGCCTTATCCTCAGGCAACAACTTCGGTTTCTGCCTGCTTACGTAAAATAAAACGCTGTATTTTTCCGCTTGGGGTTTTTGGCAATTCTTCGACAAAATTTATCTCCCGCGGAAAAGAATGAGTCGACAGGCGTTTACGAACAAACAGCTTCAACTCTTCTGCCAGGGATTCCGAGGCATCATAACCCTGCTTCAACACCACAAACGCTTTAACGATGGAACCTCGTTGAATGTCCGGCTTAGCCACTACGCCACTTTCGGCCACACACTCGTGTTCTATCAAGGTGCTTTCAACATCCGCGGGCCCAATGCGATAACCGGCAGAAGTGATAATGTCGTCATCGCGACCGTCGAATGAAAAGGCACCATCACCATGACTTTGTACCACATCGCCAGTCAGGTAATACTTACCATGGAAGGCGTTCTTCTCATCCCAGGTATAACCCTGAAAGAAGAAAAATGGTGACTGCTCCGTATCCACCGCTAGCTGTCCGGTCTCTCCTTCGCCGACCTCTTCAAAGTTCTCATCCAAAGCCACCACGCGATGCCCTGGCATGGAATACCCCATGGAGCCGATTCTCAGTTGGTGCTCCAATTCATGATGATTACAGGCGGTCATACCGGTTTCAGTCTGACCATAATGATCCATCACTGGGCAACCCAAACTACGATCAATCCAGTTAATAACCTCAGGGTTCAATGGTTCACCGGCGCTGCTGCCAACGCGCAGACTAAATTTTTCATCACCGGTAAGCAGATGGTCATTGGCCATCAGCATCCGATAAGCAGTAGGCGCCGCTGCCAGGTTAGTGATTTTATGCTGCTTGAGAAATTCAAAGGTATTTTCGGCGGTAAAGCCACTCTCATTGAAATGCGTGGTATTTCCCAGCAACAAAGGCCCGACGACGGCGTAATACAAACCGTAAGCCCAGCCCGGATCGGCAACGTTCCAGTACTGATCTTCCGGCCGTAGGCCAATGGCATAGCGCATATAGACATAGAAGGAGAGCAAAGCACGGGCAGGCACTGCCACGCCTTTCGACTTCCCCTGAGTACCAGAGGTAAACATCTGCAGGAAAGGTTCATCTGCAGCAATAATCACCGGCTCGAATTCCTTACTCTGCCCATAGACGGCAGACTCGAACTCTTCACCAACCTTGAGAACCGACGGGCAATTTTTGACATCATCCAACTTATGACGGTTAGCCGCATCAGTCACTATCAGCTTGGTTCCCGCCTTTTCGGTGCGGTACTCAATAGCGCCTGATCCAAAAGCGGTAAACAATGGCTGGTACACGGCTCCGGCGCGCAGAGTACCCAAAATAACGACCATGAGCTCAGAAGTCCGAGGCAACAATGCTGCCACCCGATCCCCCTTACCCACTCCGACCTCGCTGAGATAATTGGCGAATTGAGCCGACTTTTCTTTAAGCTCCGCAAAGCTATGCTCGCTGATACTGCCATCTAGCGCCTGGCAGCGTAATGCGATGCGCTGACCCTCGGCGTAGCGATCGCAGATTTCCTGACACGCATTGAATCCAGATTCCAGATCACCGATCAACTGCTGCTCAATGCTGGCTACCGAAAATTCCTGCAGATACTGCTGATAATCACTCCCCATCACGATGCTCCTCTTACTATTCTTTTGTTAATTTCGAATGAGTCCGGCGCGGTAAAAACGCCCTGTTGTTCCAATACTTTGATATCCCCAGCGCCATAGCCCAGCCGGTTAAAAACCTCTCTGCTGTGCTGCCCGCAAGCGGGCGCTAATGATTTTGCTTGGGGACGCTCACCAGCAAATTTAAACGGACTTGAAATTTGCTGATGCCCCTTATCCCCACCGACCTGCGTGAGCATTTGGCGCTGCTTGAACAACTCCGATTTTGCAGCTTCATCGAGATTCAAAACGGGCTCTATACAGGCATCAACGCCCTCAAATAGCTGCGCCCAATGAGCCAATGGCTGACTCAAAAATAGCGTGACCATTCGTGCTTTTAATTCGTGGTCTTTAAGACTGACCCATTGACTCTCGCCAATGGCATCACAGAGGCGCTGACGAAATTGCGGCTCTAGGCTACCGACAGAGAGGTAGCGTTGGTCCGCCGTCTGGTAATAGTCATAAATGCCGGCACCGGTAAGGAAATGATCTTGGGGCTCTGGTGCCTGGCTCGTCTGCAATGCACCAGGACCGGCCAAGGCATTCAGAGCAAAACAACTATCCGTCATACTGATATCAATACTCTGACCCAGCCCCGTGCGTTGACGCTCATACACTGCTGCCATAATCGCGATCACAGCATTCTGACTACCGCCGGAAATATCTGCCAATTGCGTCGGCAATGGCAAAGGGCCCTGATCCCGGCGACCGAGGTAACTACTAATGCCGGAGCGGGCCAAGTAGTTAATATCATGTCCCGCTTTATCTGCCAGCGGACCATCCTGACCAAACCCCGTAATCGAGCAATAGATCAGTTTCGGGTTGTAACTGCGTAACTGCTGGTAACCTAATCCCAGGCGCGTCATCACACCGGGGCGAAACTGTTCGATGAGAATGTCGCTATCGGCCACCAACTGCTGGATTATTTCAACTGCCGCCGGATGCTTTAGATTTAAAGACAATGACCGCTTGCCACGATTAAGGTAATGAAAGACCGCCGACTGCCCGTCGATCTGCGGTTCCATCTGCCGCACCAGATCGAGCCTGGATGATGATTCCACCCGCAACACATCCGCTCCCATATCCGCCATCATCTGAGTGGCATAAGGTCCGGGTAACAAAGTGCTGAAATCGAGAACTTTCAGTCCATTTAGAGGAGTAGCCATCTACATACTCCTGCTAGCGACCATGGTCGCTAAGCACATCCCTGGCGATAATCAGCCGCTGAATTTCGCTGGTACCTTCGTAAATAGAAGTAATGCGAACATCACGACTGTAACGCTCCAGCGGGTATTCCTGCATGTAGCCATAGCCACCCAGCAACTGCAGCGCGCTATAGCAGGCCTTGTTGGCTTTTTCCGAGGCAAAGAGCTTTGCCATCGAAGCCTCGGTGCCATAAGGCAGCCCCTGTTGTTTTTTGCTGGCAGCACTCATCAGCAATAATCTGGCTGCTTCCAGCTCCGTCATGCGATCGGCAATCATCCATTGCAAACCTTGAAAACCAGCCAAAGCCTTACCAAATTGCTTGCGTTCTTTAACGTACTCAACGGCATAAGCCATAGCCGCTTGACCGATACCCAAGGCCAAAGAACCGATGCCAATTCGGCCACCAGCCAGCTCTGTCACCGCTAGTTTAAAGCCCTGATTCAACCCACCCAGAATGGCGGCGGAAGGGACACGGCAGCCATCGAACACCACCTCATTGGTCGCCGACCCATGCTGGCCCATTTTTTTCTCGGCCTTACTCACGCTAACACCAGGATTATCTGCCTCGACCAAAAAGCAGGTTATGCCTTTACCTTTATCTGCATTCCGATCGGTGACTGCCCAAACCACAAAGACACCGGCAAACTCGGCACTGGTAATCCACTGTTTAACGCCATCGATGACCCAGTCGTCTCCATCAGCTATCGCCTGGGCTCGCATACCACTAGGGTCTGATCCCGCCCCGGATTCAGTCAAACAGAAACTACCCGCCAACCAGCGACCATCACAAAGCGGCGGCAGATACTGTTGCTTTTGCTCGTCACTACCCATGGCCTGAATAACTTCCGCCACCATATTGGTAACCGAGACGGTGACGGCAGTGGAGGCACAGGCTTTTGCCAATTCGGTAATAGCCAGGCTGAAAGCGATAGGTCCGGCTTCGGTACCACCGTATTCGCTGGACACGTTAAGTCCCATAAAACCCAGTTCCGCCAGATGCCGGCAATGACTTTTTATGATTTCTCGATCTTTACTTTGATCCAGCTGCTCTGCTTTGGGAGCCAGCTCAGACTCCGCAAAACGCCTAGCTGTTTCCTGAATCAGCAATTGCTCTTCTGTCAGTGAAAGATCCATAACATTGTCTTCTTGTATTTTTCAAATCAAGATATCAACCCTTTACGTAAACGTAAAGTTACGAATTGTAACGATACCCACAGAGGATCGAATTCGTCCGCAACGACTGAGAACAAGCCATTAATTTATATAGAGTTAAATGGAGTTATAAAGATATTTAGACGCGAACTGGTTAGCGCAGATGCTCAAGCAGCACATGAACGCAGACATAAAAAAACCCGGTCATATGACCGGGTAAATAATGCGCAAAAAACTACACAGGCAATGCTCAGGTAGCTAGCCCAGCTTTTGCTCCAATTCAGGAACAACATCAAACAAATCAGCCACCAGGCCGTAATCCGCCACCTGGAAGATAGGTGCTTCTTCATCCTTGTTAATAGCAACGATGTACTTACTGTCCTTCATCCCTGCCAAATGCTGGATCGCACCGGAAATACCAACCGCGATATAAAGCTCAGGAGCAACGATTTTACCGGTCTGACCGACCTGCATATCGTTCGGTACAAAGCCCGCATCCACAGCCGCACGAGAAGCACCGACAGCAGCACCCAATTTATCCGCAACACGCTCAAGCATCTGGAAATTTTCGCCGTTAGCCATACCCCGTCCACCGGAGATAATTACCCTAGCACTGGTCAATTCTGGACGATCGGATTTCGCCAACGCTTCTTTCACAAAAGAAGAAACACCCGCATCATGGACTGCACCGATAGCTTCCACAGTAGCGTTGCCTTCGGTAGCAGCGGCGTCAAAGCCAGTGGTTCGTACCGTAATAACCTTGACGCTATCGCCGGACTGCACCGTAGCAATGGCATTGCCAGCGTAGATAGGACGTTTAAAAGTATCAGCACTTTCAACAGTGATAATGTCGGAAATCTGGGCAACATCCAAAGCAGCGGCAACACGCGGCATAAAGTTCTTACCCGTGGTAGTCGCTGGCGCCAGAATATGGCTATAGCTCGCAGACAATTCCGTCACTAGCAGCGACAGGTTTTCCGCCAACTGGTGGTTGTAGCACTCAGCATCAGCCAGCAACACCTTGTTAACGCCACTGACCTTTGCCGCCGATTCTGCGGCAGCGCCACAGTCGCTACCCGCAACCAGAACATCAATATCACCACCAATTTGCTGAGCGGCAGCAACGGTATTCAGAGTCGCATCTTTCAGTACACCATGTTCATGTTCAGCAATAACTAAAATAGCCATCTCAGATCACCTTTGCTTCGTTCTTCAGTTTATCCACCAACTCATCAACACTGGACACCAGAATTCCAGCTTCACGCTGGGCAGGAGCCTCTACCTTCAGAGTTTTTAGACGAGGACTAACATCGACACCATAGTCGGCTGGAGTTTTCACATCCAACGGCTTGCGTTTGGCCTTCATAATATTCGGCAAAGACGCGTAGCGAGGTTCATTCAGGCGTAAATCGGTAGTCACAATGGCAGGCAATTTAAGAGATAGCGTCTGCAGCCCACCGTCTATTTCTCGAGTTACTTCAACGACGCCATCCGCCATATTAACTTCGGAGGCGAAAGTGCCTTGAGGCATACCGGTGATAGCACCCAGCATCTGGCCAGTCTGGTTATTATCACTGTCGATGGATTGCTTACCCAAGACAACCAATCCCGGCTGTTCTTCTTCAACCACCTTGGCAAGCAATTTAGCGACCGCTAGCGATTCCAGCTCTTCATCGGTTTCGATCTGAATACCCCGATCAGCTCCCAACGCCAGCGCCGTGCGGATCTGCTCCTGACAGGCTTTTGGCCCCATGGAAACCACTATAATTTCATCGACTACGCCTTTTTCTTTCAGACGAACAGCCTCTTCCACAGCAATCTCACAGAACGGGTTCATGGCCATCTTTACATTAGCCAGATCCACACCACTCTCATCGCTCTTGACGCGAATTTTGACGTTGTAGTCAACCACTCGCTTAACAGCTACCAGAACCTTCATAGGGCCCCCATCATTTTTGTTAGATAAACATCATGTAACAACCTGCTGCCCGACCGAAGAAATACTAGTATTTAGATTCTTAACAACCAGAGCAGCAAGTCCTGATAATATTAGGTAAATACCCTTACAACTTAACACTCGGAAAAACATATCGCAATTAATTATTGATACTAACTAGGGAATACCCCTATAATATTTTCCTATCAACTTTAGCTACTACAATAACAACCGAACTCAACAATAGTTCATAGCACTTAAAACATAGGAGATAGCCCCGTGGAACGCGAAGCGATGGAGTTTGATGTCGTCATTGTCGGAGCCGGCCCAGCAGGGCTATCCGCAGCCTGCCGCCTGATGCAACAGGCCAAGGAAAATGACCAGGAATTAATGGTCTGCGTAGTCGAAAAAGGCTCTGAAGTTGGCGCCCACATATTATCTGGAGCCATCTTCGAACCTAAGGCTCTGAACGAGCTGTTCCCCGACTGGCAATCCATGGGCGCACCACTGAACACCCCTGTCAGCAGCGATGAAATCTATCTGTTTAAGAATGAAGACAAAGCCACGTTAATACCCAACAGCTTTGTCCCCCAAACCATGCACAATGATGGCAATTACATCATCAGCCTGGGCAACCTATGTCGCTGGCTGGCAGAACAGGCCGAAGCCATGGGCGTGGAGATTTTTCCCGGCTTTGCTGCCTCTGAAATTCTATACAACGAAGATGGCTCGGTAAAAGGTGTTGCTACCGGAGATATGGGTGTTGGTGCCGACGGAGAAGCCAAAGATAGCTTTATGCCAGGCATGGAACTGCATGCCAAATACACCCTTTTCGCTGAAGGCTGCCGTGGGCATCTGGGCAAGCAATTGATGGAAAAGTTCGACCTAAACCGCGACGCTGACCCTCAACACTACGGCATCGGTATCAAAGAACTCTGGGATATCGATCCCGCTAAACACCAACCAGGTCTTGTCCTCCACGGTGCCGGGTGGCCTCTTGCTAAGGACACTAGTGGCGGTTCTTTTCTCTATCACGCCGAAAACAATCAAGTGGTACTGGGGCTGATCATTGACCTCAGCTACAGCAACCCCCATCTAAGCCCCTTCGACGAAATGCAACGCATGAAGCACCACCCGGTATTTAAGCAATACCTGGAAGGCGGCAAGCGAGTTTCTTATGGAGCTCGCGCCATCGCCAAAGGCGGTTTTAATGCGCTACCGAAGATGACCTTCCCTGGCGGACTGCTGATAGGCTGCGACGCAGGCACTCTCAACTTCGCAAAAATAAAGGGTACTCACACCGCGATGAAGAGCGGTATGCTGGCAGCCGAATCGGTAATGAAGGCTTTTGCCGATGGCGACACGAGAGGCGCTGAACTCACTGAGTTCAACACCTCTTTTGAAGCATCCTGGATTTACGATGAACTCTATCGTTCACGTAATTTTGGCCCAGCCATGCATAAGTTCGGCACCCTCATGGGCGGCGCTTTCAACTATATTGATCAGAATTGGTTTAAAGGCAAATTACCAATCACCCTACATGACAATACTGAGGATTTCGCCCAGCTCAAACCAGCCGCCGAATGCCCTAAGATCAGCTATTCCAAGCCCGACGGGGTCATCAGTTTTGACAAACCATCGTCTGTATTCCTCTCCAATACTAACCATGAAGAGAATCAACCTTGCCACCTGACGCTAAAGAATCCTGCTATTCCAATGGAGCGCAACCTGCCTTTATATGATGAGCCAGCGCAGCGCTATTGCCCTGCTGGAGTCTATGAAGTAGTGGAGAACGAACAGGGGGAGAGCAGCCTACAGATTAATGCTCAAAACTGCGTGCATTGTAAAACCTGTGATATTAAAGATCCCTCACAGAATATCGTCTGGGTGACTCCAGAAGGTGCTGGCGGACCTAACTACCCCAACATGTAGAAAAGACAACAACAAACAAAAAAGGACGCCATGCGTCCTTTTTTTTTACTGAATTTAACTCAACTATACCGAACGCCGATCATCACGATATTGATCTCTGATTTCCATAAACTTATCAAAATTATCAAAAAACAAGTCAACCAAATGTGGATCAAAGTGCTCGCCACTCCCTTTTTTAAGCAGCTCCAAAATATCCTCTAGCGGCCAAGGCTTTTTATAGCAACGCCAGCTACCCACTGCATCAAACACATCGGCTAATGCAACAATACGGCCAGACATAGGAATTTGTTCTTCTGTCAGTCCATTAGGGTAACCGCTGCCGTTCCATTTTTCATGGTGGCTAACAGCAATTTCAGCGGCAATGTCTAATAACTGATTACCGGACCCCTGAAGAATATCATGCCCCAGCTGGGCATGAGTTTTCATCACTTCCCATTCCGCTGCGTCCAGTTTCCCAGGTTTATTGAGCACCGCATCAGGTACGCCTACCTTACCGATATCATGCAGTGGTGAGGCCTGTTTAATAACCTCTGCGTCTTCTTCAGAAAGGCCAACCAACTGTGCTAACAACTCACTGTACAGCGCCACACGTTTTACGTGATACCCGGTCTCTTCTGAACGAGTTTCAATCACTTCGCCAAGACGATAAATAACTTCTTTATTACTCTCTTTAATAACGGCATTAAGGCGAATATTTTCTAGTGCGACTACGATATTTTCGGTAAACAGGCTCAACAGATTGCGATCAATCTCGGTGAGACTACGCACCCCTTCTACAAAGAACAACGTTGTCAGTGTGATATTGGCACAGTAGATAACTAGGCTACTGTCATGAAAAACATTCGCTTTGGTCTCAATAGCTTCAGAAATAATCCCTTTCATTTTGTCCGGTAGCTGAGACACTTTTATGGTGTCCACTCCCATCTCATTATCATGGGACGCAGCTAGGACCTTTAGCTCAGTGTCCTTAACCTGCAGCGCTAGCGAATCGTAGGTATAGATGGAAGAGCCATCAAGGCGAAGCAATAATAGTAATTGCTCCATGGCACCACTAACAAAAGAGGTAAAGGCTCGCTGCTCAAAAACACCTCTAGAGGCGTTGATAACTTTCTCCAGGCCCTGCTTGCTCTTTTCCAGCGTCATAATGTCCCGGTAGGAACGTAGACTGGCATGCATAAGGGTGAACAACTTCTGGGAAGTCAGCTCGGTCTTGGCTTTATAATCATTGATATCGTATTCACGAATAACTTCACGCTCTGGCGCCTGACCCGGCTGCCCCGTTCGCAAAATGATTCGGCTGGTTTCGTTCTGCATATCCCTACGAATAAAATGCACTAGCTCGAGACCCGCATCTTCGGTCTCCATCACCACATCCAGCAAAATAATTGCCACATCGCTGAGGGTTTTCAGTAAAGTTCTGGCCTCCCTCCCAGAATAGGCGCTTATAAACTCCAGCGGTCGGCCATCGAATACGAACCGTTTCAAGGCGAGCTTGGTAACCTTGTGAACTTCACTCTCATCATCGATGATCAATACTTTCCAGGGTTCACCCATCAGATCCGGTAATGCATCCCTCTCATCGGAAAAAATCAACTCATCTTCCATTCAGCCCACTCCACAAGACACTATCACGCGCTGAAAAACATGAACTAGAACATCATGCTCTCTGATATAGTCAGCTATGCTATTGCAGCTAACCTACCTAATAGTAATAGATTGAATTCCATTCTGCTCTAGCTTAGTTAAAGTATTTCCTATAATTAACGTACACGAACATAATTTACTTGATGATCATCAATGCTCTCAGACAACTCCTTGACCATCAGTATGTTGCCCACCAGAGTCCCACTATGAAGTATAAGGCTTAGCATGCTGAAAGCGCTCAAAAACTGGCAATCCCACCGCAAGCAGAATCTGCTTTCCTATAGACTGCTGATCTACATACTCATGTGCAGCACTTTATTGGCAGTGCTCAGCACCGCAGTACAATTATACTGGGATTATAAAAACGATATCAGCAACATCGAAAAGGGCATCCAGTCCATTGAGGCGGGCTATCTGGACTCTCTGGCTTCGAGCCTTTGGAAGCTAGACCAGGATCAGATTGGAATTCAGCTCGACGGTATCATGAAGCTTCCCGATATCGGCTTTACATCGATCACTGAAATTGTCGCCAACAAAGAAGAATCTGTTTTTTACCGCGGCAACAAAGCCTCTGAGTTCCCCATTTTTCGCCAGTTCGAGTTGTTTTACAATCAAACACTGGTGGGCCGACTGGAAGTGGGGGCGACCCTGGATAACGTCTATGACCGCTTGTTAAAAAAGTTTCTGGTTATCCTCGGTAGCCAAGCGATAAAAACCTTCCTAGTATCGATCTGCATCCTGGTTATCGTCCACCTGCTGGTAGTACGCCACCTCAACAGCCTATCCCGCTATACCCAGCACCTAGATCTGGACAACCTTGATAATGAATTACAACTAGAAAAGGCGCCAAAACCACAGGACCAGTCTGACGCTATCGATCAACTGGCCAACACCATTCGCGAAATGAGGAATAACATTCGGACCCAGCTGAACGGCAAAAAGCAAGCTCAGGAACAACTTCAGCAATTGAATGAAGAGCTAGAACAGCGGGTCCAATACCGCACCGCAACCCTTAAGCACACCAATGACCGACTGTCCTCAGCACTGCAGGAATTGACGGCAACTAAAGATAAGTTGGTCGAATCAGAAAAAATGGCGGCGCTGGGTGAACTGGTGGCGGGAGTCGCCCATGAAATAAACACCCCCGTTGGCAATAGTCTGACCTCCTCCTCATTGATCAATGATCTGGCTGAAGATTTTAAAAACAATCTTAAACAAGGCACTCTCACCCAAGTCAGTGCCGACGAATTTAGTCGTGATATCTGCGAAGCCAGCCAGTTAATTAGCATCAATCTGCAGCGAGCCTCGACACTAATCACCAGTTTCAAACAGATCGCTGTCGACCAGGGTAACGAACAAACTCGGCCGTTCAACCTGAGCGAAAATCTGCAACAGGCCATATCCTTACTGAAGCCCGAAATAGATAAATCCAATTGTAAAATCGACATCAACTGCGATACGGGGCTAAGGATGGTCAGCTATCCGGACAGCCTTATCCAGGTCTATAACAATCTGATCAGTAATTCTATTATTCATGGCTTCGAGAGCAAAGGCGACGGCCTGATCAATATCGATATTGAACGCAACGGTGGCAATATTTTGATTCATTATCGAGATAACGGCCGAGGCATACCAGAACAGATCAAGCACCGGATATTTAATCCATTTGTAACCGGAAAACGAGGGGCCGGTGGTGGCAGCGGCCTAGGAACGCACTTAGTTTATAACCTGATCACACAGTTACTCAATGGCAGTATCGAGTGCGTCAGCACGGAAGGCCAAGGCGCTGGTTTTGAGATTGTCATCCCGGTACAGCATCAAAGCCAACCGGATGATGAGGATGATGATTGTTGGGAATAGCTAACAAGGCTCCAGATAATCCACCATCAACTGCACACTGGTGCGCCCACGAAACTCATTGATGTCGAGTTTGTAGGCCAGCCTAGCCTGCTGGCTAGTATTGGGCCAGACATCGGTATCCACATTAAAAGCGATAGCATCCACACAATGACCACTCCCCGGCTCAGCCAACATCAACTTAAGGTGCCGCTGACCAACGATGCGCTGTTGCACGATATTGAAGACACCATCAAACAGCGGCTCTGGGAAGTTCTGCCCCCAGGGCCCCGCATCCCTTAACTGCTGCGCCATTTCCAAACTCAATTCACTAGCTGCCAACTCGCCATCTGATTCGATCCGCGCCTGAAAATCGTCATCGTTAAGCTGGCGACGCACTTCTTCATCAAAGGCCTGGCTAAAGGCATCAAGATCTTCTCGACGCAAACTCATTCCCGCAGCCATTGCATGACCACCAAACTTGCTTAGCAGCTGCGGGCAGCGGGCAGCGACCGCATCCAGTGCGTCACGAATATGTAGTTTGGGGATAGAACGGGCAGACCCCTTAATCATGCCTCCCTCGGCCTGCGCAAAGGCGATAACCGGGCGATGCAGACGCTCTTTGATACGCGACGCCAGAATACCGATAACGCCTTCATGCCAACTGGCATCAAACAGACAAAGCCCTGCCGGCATCTCTGCCTCGCCTGCCAATGCCATGTTATCTAAGATATTCAGAGCCTGGTCCTGCATCGATTGTTCAATGCGCTTGCGATCCTGGTTCAACTCATCCAACTGAAAAGCCAGTGCGTTAGCTGCATCTGCATCTGTGCTCAGCAGGCATTCAATACCGATAGACATATCTTCCAGACGGCCGGCAGCATTGAGACGCGGCCCCACTGCAAAACCCAGATCCGAGGCCACTAGTTTGCGATGATCACGACCGGCAACAGACAGCAACGCAAGAATTCCGGGGCGAGCCGCACCCGCCCGAATACGCCGCAGCCCTTGCTCTACCAAGATGCGATTATTCTGATCCAGAGACACCACATCAGCCACCGTACCCAAGGCCACTAGGTCCAAGTAAGAGGCCATGTTTGGAACTTCCAGGCCCTGAGACTGAAACCAATTACGCCCTTGCAGCTCCCGCCTCAATGCGCTCATTACGTAGAAAATAACGCCCACGCCACAGAGGTTTTTACTAGGGAAATCACATCCATGCTGGTTGGGATTAACCAGCGCATCCGCTTCCGGCAGGCTTTTTCCAGGCAGGTGGTGATCGGTAACTACCACCCGCATGCCGAGCTCTTTGGCGGCCTGAACACCCTCTATACTGGAAATCCCATTATCCACCGTAATCAGTAGGTCTGGAGATTTTTGCGCAGCCACGGCAACAATTTCGGGGCTGAGGCCGTAACCAAATTGAAATCGGTTAGGCACCAGAAAATCAACCCACGCAGCCCCCATAGCCCGTAATGCCAATACCGCCAGCGAGCTGCTAGTCGCCCCGTCGCAATCGAAGTCGCCGACAATCAGTATGCGCTTAGCGCTCACCACCGCATCCGCTATTTCGGCAATCGCCTCTGGCATGCCTTTCATGGCCTGATAAGATTCCAGTCCATTCAGCGTTCGCTCTAACTCCTTTGTATTCTGAATACCACGCGAACCATAAATACGTTGCAGAAGCGGCGGCAAAGAAGGCTCATTGAGAGGATATTCATTATTACGACGGACGATGAGCTTATTCATTATTGGATTCCGGGGAGACAACTAACATGGGGACTGGCGATGGCAAGAGCGAAGACGTTTTACCCGTGAATCTGTACGCTAGCAGACCAATCCACTCCCTCAACACCCCTTTGAACCCACTGAGATTATTGGCCAGATCGAAATGGAAGCTCTGGTGAGCACTCGAACGAAAATCCACCGGATAAGGCAGCACATCAATCCCTTGACGGCGAAACACTCCGACCGCACGAGGCATATGGAATGCAGAGGTCACCAATAACCACTTAGCCGATTTACGCGGTTTCATCAGAGGCATGCTGAATAGTGCATTCTCATAGGTATTTCGAGAATTTCGCTCAAACATCACCCGCTTCTCGAGCCCCAATCCCTGAAGGTAGACTTTAACCACATCAGCCCCGCGAATAGTCTGATCGCTGATGGAGCTAGACCCGCCGCTATAGATGAAAGCGGCATCAGGGTAATAACGCAACAGTTCGGACATCACTAACAAACGCTCTGCAGCCTCATTGGTTTCAAGGCTGCTCCACTCAAGGCTATTGCGCAGATGTTCTGATCCGCCCAATACAATCACCCCAGCGAGCTGTTCTTCAGAAGGCAGTGGCGGTCGCACAAACTGACGCTCCAACGGCAGCAACAAAACATTCCCAAAAGGATAAACGGCAATCGACCAGGTCAGCAGCAAAGACACCCATAACAAACCCCGGCCGCGGCGCTGGAGGCTTGGAATTTCTACCTTTTTACTGGAAGCACTAAGCAATACCGCGAAGGTAAACATAAACAACAGCAAGTGATCGGGACTAGTAACAGCCCAGAACATTTTGGAAAGCCAGAAGAACAGATCATCCATGGCAAATAGAAGCCCCGCTCTAGGCGGGGCTTTGGGGGGTCAGTTAACTAACGTGTTTGCTGATAAATGCCTGCACTACAGACAAGTCTTTAGGCAGCACCTCATAACGCTCATCACGGTCGAACAGGTCTTCCAGGTGATGAGGAAGGGCCGGCGCTTTACAACCCGCTTTAACCACTGGATCCGGGAATTTAACCGGATGAGCGGTGGCCAAGGCAATCATTGGCGTTTCTGCGTCACGACGACACTGCTGAGCTGCCTCCACACCAATAGCGGTATGTGGATCAAGCAACTCCTCGGTGCGCTCGAACATATCAGCAATCACCTGAACACAACGCTCATCATCAACAGCGTAGCTGTCGAACAATTCACGAGCCTTGTCTAAACGTGCCGGATCAATAGATACCGCTTCTTTGTTCAGACGTCCCATCAGATCATTGACCAAATCGCCGTCACGATCGTGAAGATCGAACAGCAGACGCTCAAAATTACTGGAGACCATAATATCCATACTTGGCGACAGCGTATGCACCAGCTCCTGCTTGGAGTAGTCGTTGTTGCTTATACAGCGATGAAGGACATCGTTACAGTTAGTAGCAACCACCAGCTGCTTGATCGGTAAGCCCATCCCCCGCGCCAGGTAGCCGGCAAAAATATCGCCAAAGTTACCCGTAGGCACTGAAAATGAAACTTCGCGATGGGGGCCGCCCAAGGACAGCGACGCATGGAAGTAATAAACGATCTGAGCCATGATACGAGCCCAGTTAATCGAGTTTACTGCCACCAGCTTGCGACCGCCGAGGAATGACTGGTCGGCAAAACTATCTTTAACCATCTGCTGACAATCATCGAAGTTACCGCCGATGGCGATGTTATGGATATTGTCACCCATAATGGTCGTCATCTGTTTACGCTGCACGTCGGACACCCGATTATGGGGATGCAGAATAAAGATATCCACATTGGCACAACGACGACAACCTTCAATGGCGGCCGAACCGGTATCACCGGAGGTAGCGCCCATGATAACCACTTTTTCACCACGCTTTTCCAGCACGTAGTCCAGCAGGCGGCCCAGCAGCTGCAGCGCAAAATCTTTAAAGGCCAGAGTCGGCCCATGAAACAACTCCAGTAGCCAAAGATTAGAATCTAACTGCTTAAGCGGCGCTACTGCATCATGAGCAAACACCGGATTCTCTCCGCTAACACCGTAGGTTTCATCGATGATGGCGTTTAGATCATCCTCAGGAATAGTACCGGCAACAAAAGGCGCGATGATCTTCTTGGCCAGATCCGCATAGGACAACCCAGCCCAGGAAGCAATCTCTTCCTGGGAGAATTTTGGTAAAGTTTCTGGCACATAAAGCCCACCATCAGGAGCAAGCCCTGCCAGCAAAACTTCTTCAAAATTCATCGCCGGAGACTGACCCCGAGTAGAGATATACTTCATGCTGCTCTCCTAGTTCGCATCCAGCTGTTCAACACGGATGCGAGTAACCTTACCCGTAATACTAGCCAGCGCTTCGATCTGCTTGATCGCTTCATTCATGCACTTTTCCTGAACCTCATGGGTCAGAATGATGACTGGTACCAAATCCTTACGGGTTCCTTTCTGAATGATGGAATCAATGCTGATTTTCTGCTGGGACAGAATACTAGTAATCTCCGCCAGAACACCTGGATGATCAAACGCACTCATTCGCAGATAATAGGCAGTCCGAACCTCGTCCATCGGCAGGATAGGAAGATCCGACAGCTGGGACGGATGAAACGCCAGGTGAGGCACTCGATTATCACGATCCGCAGTCATGGTACGTACGACATCGACCAAGTCAGCAATAATAGCGGAAGCTGTTGGTTCGCCGCCGGCACCAGCACCGTAGTACAAGGTTGAACCAACCGCATCTGCATCAACCAAGACGGCGTTCATGACGCCATCAACATTGGCAAGCAGACGCTTTTCTGGGATCAGTGTCGGATGCACGCGCAGCTCAATGCCCTGCTCAGTGCGGCGACTGATACCTAGATGCTTGATACGATAACCAAACTCCTCTGCGTAAGTCACGTCTTCAGTGGTAATGCCGCTAATACCTTCGGTATAAGCTTTGCTGAACTGCAAAGGCACACCATAGGCGATAGACGCTAGAATGGTCAGCTTATGAGCCGCATCAATACCTTCGACGTCAAAGGTAGGATCCGCTTCGGCATACCCCAGGTCCTGCGCTTCTTTCAACACATCATCAAACGCACGGCCTTTATCACGCATCTCGGTAAGAATAAAATTCCCGGTTCCGTTAATAATGCCTGCTAACCAATTGATCTTATTAGCAGATAGGCCTTCACGAATAGCTTTGATGATAGGAACACCACCGGCAACAGAGGCTTCGAAAGCGACCATCACATTTTTACGCTGAGCCGCTTCAAAAATTTCGTTACCGTGCTCGGCGATCAGCGCCTTGTTAGCCGTAACGACATGCTTGCCATTTTCAATGGCAGCCAGGACCAGTTCACGGGCAATATCATAACCACCGATCAACTCAACAACGATATCCACTTCAGGATTCTTAGCAACGGCGAAAATATCATCCGTAATCTGAACCCCGGTGGTGTCGCAGGCCGGATTCTCACGCCGTGCGCCAATTTGCTCGACGCGAATCACACGACCAGCACGGCGTGTAATCTCTTTTTCGTTACGTTTAAGGACATTAAAAGTACCGCCACCGACAGTACCAAGACCACAGATACCTACTTTTACTGGTTTTAAACCCATTCCCACAGCCCTTTGCTGATCGTCTTCAAGATGCACGAGCTGGAGTCATCCGCAGCCGCGCCAAAAAATGGCTCACATTGTAGCAAAAAACCATCGCCGGAGTGGGCAATAATGAGCAAAAAAACATTTTCTATAGAGTTTCTTAAAAACCTCTACAGATCCCACGAGAGACTCGACAAATAGAGAACAAAAATCAATCGGGCGCTCTATAGACTGGCAGACATAAACCAAACACAATCGCCGCACTGCGCAAGCTAAATGCCGCAAACAACCCGCCAATAAGCGCCACAGAATCAGGCAATAAAAACCACTTTAAAGACAGATAACCCAGCGATCCAACCACTGTAGCGGTGACATAGAGTTCGCGCTGACGAAGAACCAAAGACTCACCACAAAGCACATCCCGAATAATGCCTCCAAAAGACGCCGTCATCACCCCCATACAAATGGCGATCAGTGGAGAGGCTCCCGCATCAATGGCGATCTTAGTTCCGGTCACAGAAAACAATGCCAGTCCCAAAGCGTCCATCCAGATCAGCGCCTTTAAACGGGACACAATGACGGGCACCAGAAAATAGGTAATGACCGCTGCCGACAAGCTGACAGCAACATAGACGGGCTGCTCGACCCAGTAAACGGGTGAGCGCCCCAATAACAAATCCCGAAGTGTTCCCCCACCCAGCCCGGTAACACTGCCAATTAACATAAAACCGAGAATATCCATCTCTTTTCGAGCGGCCTCCAATGCACCGGAAATCGCGAACACAGCTATACCAAACAGCCCCAGCCAACTAACCAACTGGCTTAAATCCAGTGTTTGCATAGTTTTTTCAACCTCACGACAGTTTTTTCTGGACCTTCTAGCAAAGGACGATAACAATAAAACCTATAACATTAAGAATTATTACGATCTTTTCAGGATTGACCATGAGTGCTGAGCGCCGCCAACACCCTCGCTATAATAAACGACTGTCCGCGCTGCTGGTTTTACCTGACGGACACCAAATGGAAGTTAATACGTCGAACCTCTCCAGCGGAGGTGCCAGTATAGTGACCAATAAGCGACTACCAGCCGGCGTCCATATTCTAATGGAATTAAGCCCTCCCAGCCCACCTGAACGCAGTGTTTTTAAGCTCTGGGCTAACACCCTGCACAGCCAGCCTCTAGACGACCAACAAGGTTTCGGCTTGGGACTTGAGTTTGAAAAGACGCCGGTCCACTACAAGCACCTGATTATGTCGCTAGATCCTAATCCTCGACTGGCCTGACAGCACCGACAAACACCTATTTGCCAACCCCTGCTTTGGCAGCCTGAGCCTCAGGGGCAAGCCAGCGTTTCCAGATCCAATGCAAAAGATAACCCCGTGGAGGCTCCACACCAGTGATCAGATAATGAAGTGTATAAACATTGTTCAAATTCGCGTCCAACAGCTGCTGACTGCGGGTATCGCCACAAAAAACAATTAAATCGCCAGGCCTTGCGTGCTCCTTAAGATCCGGTAGCATCATCACCTGCTCTCCTCGCTGCAACACCAACGGCAAACAACTCAGGGAATCATTAAGATTTTCCGGATTACGAACCAAATCCTCCAGTCTCAACACCCTCCCTCTATCAAGCTGCTCCTGAATCGCCCCGGCACCGACGTCACACAGCTTTTTAGTCCACAGGTGAGGCTTTCGATTGCCAAGAATATGAGACAGCTGCGCCACTATTCGATCGGTCAGTTCGCCATCACTACAACGCAGATGTTCTAAAAACTGATGAATAAGGGGCGAAATTAAAAGCAGCAGTATGGTACGCGCAGTCAGTAAGCTGGGCTGCATACTAAGACTGACGTTGGCGGCATTGAATACCATTTCATTCTCATGATGATTCTGTCTCACCACCATAAAAATATCCGGATTCAGAACTCTGGCACTTAACAAAATACGCAAATTTCTAGAATCACTATCAGTACCAGCCACCACCCCCACCGCGTTTTTTATACCGGCCTGCTTCAGGTTCTGATGATCAGCATGACCCTTAATGGTCAACGTTGAAAGATCATTATCCTCCAGCTCAGGATCAATGATAACCGTAGAAATATCATCACCATTCAGATGCTTATAAATCCTTTTCCCCATCCGACCATAGCCGCATAAGATCCAATCACCAAGAGGGACGTTGGATCGCTGCTGTAGGTCTATTGCGCGAGCGCCCACCAACCACTGACTCAGGCTGTGCAGTTTTGGCGCTGTGACGGCGGTGCGCAACTGCACACCAAAGAGTTCGAAGGGATCGATAATGGATACCGATTCCAGGCAGCGCAGATGATCCTGCTGCATGGTTTCGGTAGCTCGACAGATAATCCGCACATCTGGATTCAAAAACCGGGTCATCACCGCAATTTTTAGATCCAGCTCCTCATCAGGTATCAAAGACACCACTGCCCGGCACATAGGGTGCTTAACACCCGCATCAACCAAGTGCTGAGGCACTCCCGCATCTCCGCACAACCCTGGCATATTCACCCAGTAATCACGCATCGCCAACGCCTTAATGCGCTCGGAGTCACTATCGATCACCACCGCATTAATCTGGTTATCGCTCAGCCCTCGGGCCAGTAAACTCCCCGTATCACCAAACCCGCAGATAATAATAAAGGGTTCTTTGAGGGCCTTAACAGTGCGCGCGAACCGTCGCTCAGCCACCGCTGTACTAAAATGAGGGTTCTGGACCAAATTAATGATGGAACCTATGGCAAAGAGCCAGGCAATCGCCCCCATATACAGGCACAAAATGGCCCATAGGCGCTGTGTATCCGTAAAACTTAAAGGAAGTTCACCAAATCCGGTGGTCGTGGCGGTGTAGGTGAAAAAATAAAATGCATGAAAGAGGTTCATGGGCTCACCATCAAGCCCCTTAATCAGCGACATGCCGGTAATGCCCAGGCCGTAAACGACGATCAGCAGTAAAATTGGGCCACGCATATAGCGCAGCACAATGGCAGTAACACGAGTCAGATCCGAGGTAGTCGCCATGAATGACGGCCTCCGTTTAACAGCTGTTAACGACGCGAAATAATCGTATCTACCGCCAATGTGAGCACGGATACCAGATTGGCTATCAGCGCACCAGTGGCCAGCGAAACAATCAATACCATCTGCTCACTACTAACCTGCTGATCAGCTGCATCGGCATTAACCACCCACACTAAACGAGCAGATATCAACAACAGATTGGCGACTAACGCCGAAGACAGCAATATCGCCCCCAGCTGAGAACGATCTCCCAGCTTCAGACCGGCCGCAATCAGGTTAACCAAAATAGCGATGGTGAGAACCCAGACATTGTGATGGATTGGATTTGCGATATCGCCAATAACAAAGACGACATTAAGGGCTAGAGCAAGAACAACAAAAAAACCGACGACCACCTTCTCTAAATTCATAAACGCAATTCTCGTTTGCCTATTGTTATGGGACGATCACTTGGCTCCTAGAGCTTAGCACCAGCTAACATCAGAATGAAATAATTGCTCGATGTTAACGCCTTACAATCTCTAGCATCAATTTTTGCCACCCATTAGTCGACCTCTGCCGTAACGAAAAAGACCTGCTGAGCAGGCCTTTTCTGGAATAAACTCTGTCATCGAAAAATCAGTAACGAATAATATCACCACGCTGCGGTGTAAAGGTGTCCAGCAGCGCCGCGATAGCAAACTTATCCTGCACCGATTTAATCTGAATGCGGCCCAGCTGATTTTCAACTTTACCCAAAGTGACGCCACTATCAGGATCCACCAATTCCTCAGCCACTGCAGATACCTGCAACACGTCGCCAACCTTGATACCGGTATCACCACCCGCATTGATAAAGATGTTCTGACCACGAGTACTGACGACCTGTCCCTGCCATGGAACCTGACGAGTGCCTTTGATTACATAAAACACCGCATCGTTCAATGCAACACGAGTGGCCTGCCCCATAGGCGTCTTATAGAACTTGTCCCCACCCACAGAGATCTGCTTGAAATCCAAGCCCAGAGAAAGACCTTGTGATTTAGAGCTTGCTTCAACACGCTGACTAAACAGCACCTGACCAGTACTGGCATCCAGCAGACGCAGGTCGATAGCGACATGACTGCTACCACTGCTGCCGCCCAGGCGAATACCAAAGGGTAGTTTTGCAGAGGCAAAGCCAAAATTAATTCCTCCGCTTTCTTTCTGCGGCTCAAACTCGGTAATATCCGCCTTAACCAATACCTGCGCACCAATAACACGACCCGCAGCAGGCGCCGTTTCGCGACTACTAACACCGGCCAGCCCTAACTCCTGCTCACGTAAAATATGCGACAGCGCCATGCGGTCAGTAACCACAAAACAGTCAGTCTGCTCCAGGGCGGTGGTAAGCTGAGCCGCCATCGCCTCACCTATATCGAAGCCCTCAAAAGCCCCCAGCTTACCGGTAGCACCGACGGGAAGTACTGCCACCCGCATTTTCGGACCACTGCAATGCACTGCCGCGCGCTCTTGCTGAGTGACGTCTGACTTAACAATCTGCTTCTTACAGCCCACCAAGGACAAAGCGATCATAGGAAGGATTACTAAATGCTTGAGTTTCATGAGATCTTCTCCGGGTACTGAGGATTCTATTTTGATGGCCAGAAATGGCTTGGCCCATCGT
This sequence comes from Motiliproteus sp., assembly GCA_036960175.1. Taxonomy (GTDB): domain Bacteria; phylum Pseudomonadota; class Gammaproteobacteria; order Pseudomonadales; family Balneatricaceae; genus Motiliproteus. The sequence goes on from JBALWH010000011.1 coordinate 92,793, forward strand.
CTTACCCGGTAGGTGGCAGGACTGAACAGAAGGGTTCAAAGTTCTAGTGAAAAAATCCAAAAATATTCAGCTACCGAAACCTCACCCGGTAACTGAATCGGCAGATCTGAGCCGCCATCACTCTTCAGTGCCATCCACCTTATCTAGTAATTTTTCCAGATAGCGGATCTGCATTTCCGTCAACTCAGCATCACCCTCATGAGGAATAACCAGAAACTTAGGTTCATCAATGACAGGATGCTGAGCAAGCTGATGCTTCGCCATCAAGCGTTGAACCAGTGGATCAAAACGCTCACTGGAAGTAACCACCAAGGCCACCCCTACATTATGATGACCATGACCCTGATGGCCGGCGCCGTCATGAATCGCGATTTCTGCCTCTGCGACAGCAAGTGACACCGAGCCCGTGACTATCATCAGGGCCAAAATAGCCTGTTCAATATAAAGTTTCATTGTGCACCTCCCGATACATTCAGATCAGCACCAAATGCCTGCTGATTGTTGGTCGATACAGGTCCGTAGTTGTCACCACACACCAATACCACGTTGCCGTTGTTACCTTTGATATCCACATCCAGACAACGGAAACGATCCTCAAGCCGCTCCATATTGACCGCCACATCCTGACGCATTTCTCGCAGATCCGGCGCAGCAGCTGCCTGCACCGGGCGGAGTCCAATGTTAGCCCGAGCATTGCCCAGATAGTCCGCCATATCCTGCTCCAGACGCAGGCGCATCTGCTGCAGGTTTTGCAATTGCCCCATCACCGGGTCAACTGCAGCCTCAGCGGGCGCAGTCGCTTCGGCCATAGCGGTGACACTGAACACTGCCAGCAACATTACTGTGATTAATCGTTTCATCGTCAAAATCCTCTTAACCTAAGCCGCACTAGTTGCTGACTTTATCGCTGCTGGTAGCCGAGCTATCTGCATCCTGCTGCTGACTATTAGATTGGCTATTAGCAACGCCACCACCTTGGGCGCCGTATTGATTATTACCAATCTGGCTGTCGTAAAGATTGCCTTTGTTAATATCGCCAATATGAATATTGCCGCCGTTGGCATTGATATTGGAAAGACTAACAGGAGCATAGTTATCACCGGCCACAGAGAGATTGTTACTCTGCGGGGCGTACTGCCAATAGCTGCCGGACCCGGAAGCTCCTCGCTGACTGTCACTATGGGTTTCAGTCACCAGGCTGCCAACACTGACGCTGCCTTGATTTTGATTCATGCTATGTCCTGTAGCAGCGCCCTGATTGCCGGCCTCCTGACCAACACCGCTGCTATAATTTCGGTTTGATTCGAGCTGCTGATTACTTTTGCGATATTGCTGACTCATCAGGTACTGTCGAGTCAGGTCAGTACTGGAGCTGTTACTGATCGTGCGACTAGTATCAACGCGACTATCCACCGCGACATTACGATTCAGCTCACGACTGTTATCAATAGCAACTGCAGTGCTGCGATTTTGATTAAAGCTATCGCTGGCCGACGTCGTATCCGCTATTACCGGCAGAGACAACGCTGCCGAGATAGCCAGGGCTATGGGTATGATTTTCATCTTCATGGTTAATCTCCTCTGATCATTCATAGGCAGCCAAAGCGTTACTAACTCTGACTGTATACCGTGAGTAACAAGGTCATAAACAAGGGTTCAAACTTTTTAACAGCAGACATAAAAAACCCCGACCAGAGCCGGGGTTCGTTAAGACCATAAGTTGACGCTTATTACTTCTTCGCGGTGTTGGAAACAGAGTCAGTACTAGTGACAGCGGAAGTCGCTTGCTGGCCTTGAGCGTTACTCTGCACGTTTGCGACATCACCTAGCTGAGCCCCAGACTGCATGCCACCGATCTGGCTACCATACATGTTGCCTTTGCTCACTGAACCGTAAGTGGAAGAGTAAGTCGGAGACAGAACGCTGTGTCCCTTATGCTTACTGGTGCTGGTTTCAGAGACAAGACTACCAACCGAAGTAGCACCCTGAGACTGATTCATGCTGTGGCCCGTGGCGGCACCGGCATTAAAGGAGTTCTGATTCACTCCAGAGCTATAAGCACGGAACTGATTCATATTCTGGTTAGCGTTGATATCATCTTTACGGTAATCGTAGCTGTAATCCGACTTGAAATTACTGTTCAACTTAGTGCGAGAGCTGTTATCTAGGTTGTAGTTCAAGCGGTAGTCACGATTGATTTTGGTGCTGGCATCAACATCAACATCTGTTTTCGCTGTACGGTTAAAGCTATTGGTATAACCAACGTTGTTATAACCGTAACCCCAAGGATTAGCTTCGGCGACAGCGGCAGTCAGTGCCAGAGCAGTTACAGCGGAAGCAAGTAAAGTTTTTTTGATCAGCATATTTTTCATGATTATTTCCTCGTTGTGACATTTGTCTGTATCGGTTTAAAACCATTGTTGTTTGGGTTTCGAAACGTAGGTCACAAGCTAGCGAGAAAAGGGTTCAAATAATTTTCAAATTAAATAATCCAGCCTTGAATAATTACTCATTATCCAATCTACAGACATAAAAAAGCCCCGCACCAGCAGGGCTTTTTCCGACTGCACTAACCATCAATTCAATTGCAGTGCTGCGGCCAGACGAGGAGCAGGCATATAGCCCGGCATAATCTGACCATCAACGGTGATCAACGAAGGCGTGCCGGTGACACCAAGACGACTACCCAATGCGTACTGGTCCGCCACCGGGTTATCACAGGTCCTCATTTCAATCGAACGCCCGGCTTTAGAGTCGGTCATCGCCTGCTGCCGATCATCGGCACACCAGATGGCGACCATCTTATCGTAGGAATTAGAACCAACGCCTGCTCGCGGAAAGGCCAGGTAGCGAATCTCAATACCGAGCTGATTATAAGCTTGGATTTCACTGTGCAGCTTTCGACAATAGCCGCAATCGACATCTGTAAAGGCATAAATAGTGGCCCGGACTTCACCCTGAGGGGAAAAAACCACCATATCTTCATTAGCCAGCCTGGAGATAGCTTCCTGACGGACAGGCTGTAATTTTGCCTCTACCCGCTCCTTACGAATATTCACCGCTCGATCACCTTGTATCTGATAAAGGGTTCCATCAAGGATGTAGCTCGCATCTTCACTAGCGTAAACCACCTGACCATTGGCAAACTCGACTTCCAGCAGACTCGGAATACCTGATGGATGTATATCAACAATGGAAACCTGGCCGACCACCGAAGCAATCTTCGAACGGATATGTTCATAATCGCCAGCAGCCTGAACAAAAGAACTGAGCAGCAGAGCAAAAGCGGGAACAAGCAGAGTGGAAAATCTCATCATAACCTCATTAGAAAAAGCACAACTGGCCCATTAGAGCACAGTTATCCGCAGTAGTTCAGCTCAACCTCGCGGATGATGATGCTGATGCAAAGACTGCAAGCGTTGCTGGGCGATATGGGTATAGATCTGTGTGGTAGATAAGTCACTGTGTCCCAATAATAACTGAACCACTCTTAAATCCGCCCCGTGATTAAGTAAATGGGTAGCAAACGCATGCCTGAGGACGTGAGGGGAAATAGGCTTATCGATGGCCGCCAATTGAGCATAATGCTTAACCCGATGCCAGAAGGTCTGCCGCGTCATGGTCGTGCCCCTCTTACTGGGAAATAGCACCTCGCTCGAGAAATCACTTAACAACATCAGCCGACCCTGACGGATATAACGAATCAACCAATCTATAGCTATCTCGCCAATAGGTACCAGCCGCTCCTTACCACCCTTACCGCTGACTCTAACCACACCTTGACGTAAATTTACTTGGGATAATTCCAAAGACACTAATTCACTAACCCGCAGTCCAGTGGCGTAGATCAGCTCCAACATAACTTTATCGCGGAAACCGATGGGATCTTGTGGATCGGGAGCCGCTAGCAAATCCTCCACGTCTTCCTCAGTCAAAACTTTGGGTAATGGTCGACCTAGCTTGGGATTATCCACCTGCAGGCAGGGATCTTCACTAACGATACCTTCGGCCAACAAATAGCGGTAAAAGCCGCGCAGACAGGACAGCATGCGAGCGCTGGAAGAAGCGCTAATACGGTTTTTATTGCGGTGACTTAGATAGGCTAGCAGGTCGCCACGCTGGGCGCGTTCGAGAGATTTATGAGCGCCAACAAGCCAGGTCGAGAACCCCTTAATATCGCGACGATAAGCCGCCTGGGTATTATCGCTTAAGCCTTTTTCCAACCACAATACCTGCAGATAAGCCTCAACGAGTTTATGGCCAGGATAGGGGGTTACGGGCTTTCGGATGTTTGCAATCATGACGGAGGGTTATAACAAAAAAGGGCGGCATAAGCCGCCCTTTTCTAGCAAAAGCCAACTACCAATTACTTCTTGGCGAGCTTTTCCTTGATACGTGCAGAACGACCGGACAGGTCACGCAAGTAGTACAGCTTAGCTTGGCGAACATCACCGCGACGTTTTACAGCAACACTATCGACAGCCTTGCTGAAAGTCTGGAAAGTACGCTCAACGCCAACACCGTGGGAAATCTTACGCACGGTGAATGCAGAGTTGAGGCCGCGGTTACGTCTACCGATAACAACGCCTTCAAATGCCTGCAGACGCTCACGAGTGCCTTCAACTACCTTAACCTGAACAACCACGGTATCACCGGGGCCAAAATCAGGTATTTGCTTGTCCATCTGTTCTTTTTCGATCTGCTGAATGATCAGGTTTTTGCTGCTCATCATTTGCTCCTAAACTAAAACCGCTTAACTATCAAACGCTTAACTAGATTCTTTAGCTTCGCGGATAAATTCTTTTAGCAAACATTTCTGCTCGCTATTCAGTTCCCGACCGTCCAATAATTCCGGTCTTCTCTTCCAGGTACGCCCGAGCTGTTGTTTCAGTCTCCAGCGCCGTATTTCCTCGTGGTTACCGCTAAGTAACACATCAGGTACTTGCTGCTCGTCAATTGTTTCTGGCCGGGTGTAATGAGGACAATCTAACAGTCCATCTTCAAACGAGTCTTCACTCGCTGAATCCTCATGCCCTAGCACTCCAGGTACTAACCGGGAAACCGCATCGATAAAGACCATTGCCGGCAATTCGCCGCCGCTGAGTACGAAGTCCCCAAGGGACCACTCTTCATCAATTTCGCTTTCCAGCAGCCGCTCATCGATTCCTTCGTAGCGGCCTGCCACCAATACCATCTTTTCTCGACTGACCAGCTGGCGAACTCCCTGCTGATCAAGCGTTCGACCCTGAGGAGAAAGGTAAATCACTTTCGCCTCTGGTCCTGCTGCTGCTTTCGCCGCACGGATTGCATCCCGTAACGGCTGAACTTTCATCAGCATTCCCGGCCCACCACCATAAGGGCGGTCGTCGACAGTACGGTGCTTGTCCAGTGTAAAGTCGCGCGGATTCCAGCACTCGAAATTAATAAGACCCTTTCGGAATGCTCGCCCAGTGACACCATATTCGGTAATCGCCTGGAACATCTCTGGAAACAGCGTTACTACACCAACCCACACAATTTAAAACTCCGGATCCCAATCGACCCGAATAATACCTTCTTCGAGGTTAATCTCTTTGACTACCTGATCCGGCAAGTAAGGAATCAATCGCTCCTGCTTGTCGATACTCTCCTTAGTGCCTTTTACAACCAGCACATCATTGGAGCCTGTTGAAATCAGATAATCTACCCGGCCAAGCAAAACATTGGACTCGGTTACTACATTTAATTTTTCCAGTTGGTGCCAGTAATAATCTTCACTTTTCAGGTTTGGCAACTGCCTCTGGTCGATGGAGATATCAGTACCGCAGAATTCTTTGGCCTGTTCTCGATCATCACAACCTACCAGCTTGGCAACCAGTCCTTTGCCATGACGTTTACCCTGTACTAGCTCAACGATCTGCCAACGGCCATCGCGTTGAATATACCAAGGTGCGTAACTGAGAATATTTTCCATCGGTTCCGTATGGGAATAGACTTTCAGCCATCCCTTTACGCCGTAAAGCGATGTAATCCTGCCCATAGTGACCAGGTGTTCGATTTCCGGTTGAACCGTTTTCATTGCCTCTCTGACTACCCTTTAAAGTGACTAACTGGACAAACGAATTAACTGGCGGTCTTAGCTGCTTCTTTCAGCAGAGTAGCGACACGGTCACTAGCCTGAGCACCCTTGCCCTGCCAGTGAGCAATACGCTCAAGGTCTACGCGCATACGCTCTTCCTGACCACGTGCAACAGGGTTAAAGAACCCAACGCGCTCAATAAAGCGACCGTCGCGAGAGTTACGCTGGTCGGCTACCGTAATGTGATAAAAAGGACGCTTCTTAGAGCCCCCACGTGCTAATCGAATAACTACCATTGGCATCGATCCCTTTATTGTCGAGTGGGTTTTAATATCGCCCACGATTGTTGTTTCTCAGAAACACGCTCATCCGACTACAGTCTTTGGTAGTCAGGACGCGCGCAACTGAGACCTAATACATGAAGGGCGGTGATTCTACGCGAATACACAGCCCTTTGAAAGCTTTTGCAGCTATAAGTTTAGGCACTCATAACCATCAAAATAGACTTCTTACAAATACTATATAAATACTTTAACGCTTAGGAGAACCGCCTGGTCCACCGGGGAAACCGCCCCCCATAGTGCCACCCATTCCCGGCGGTAGCATTCCTTTCATACCGCGCATCATTTTGGCCATTCCGTTGCCAGCCATCTTCTTCATCATTTTCTGCATTTGCTTGTGCTGTTTCAGCACTCGATTCACGTCTTGAATTTGAGAACCGGATCCCATGGCGATACGTTTTTTACGTGAACCACTAATCACATCTGGGTAGCGCCGCTCCTGAGGGGTCATAGAACCGATGATCGCTTCCATCTGCATCAACCCTTTTTCAGCACCAGAACTTTCCGCTGCTTGCGCCATTTTCCCCATGCCGGGCAACTTTGACATCATCGCCGCCATGCCACCCATATTTTTCATTTGCTGCAACTGATCACGAAAGTCTTCAAGATCAAAGCCTTTGCCCTTTTTGATTTTACTGGCAAGTTTTTCGGCTTTTTCTTTGTCGACCTTATGTTCGACTTCTTCGATCAGGGAGAGCACGTCCCCCATACCCAAGATACGGGAAGCGACACGATCCGGGTAAAATGGCTCTAGGGCATCGGTTTTTTCACCGATACCCAGAAATTTAATTGGTTTACCGGTGATATGGCGAACCGACAAAGCAGCACCCCCACGGGCATCACCATCGGTTTTGGTCAGCACCACACCTGTCAACGGCAGCACGTCATTGAAGGCTTTGGCGGTATTAGCCGCATCTTGACCTGTCATGGCATCAACGGTGAATAGCGTTTCCACCGGTGTTATAGCAGCATGCAAACGACGAATTTCGTCCATCATATCGCTATCGACATGCAGTCGCCCGGCGGTATCAACGATAACTACATCGTAATGCTTGATCTTGGCGTGTTGGATCGCGCCTTGAGCTATATCCACAGGATTCTGATCAGTACTGGAAGGATAAAAATGAACTCCGACCTCGGCCGCCAGCGTTTCCAACTGTTTGATCGCAGCAGGGCGATAGATGTCAGCTGACACCACCAGCACCGATTTTTTCTTGCGCTCTTTTAACCAACGAGCCAGCTTTGCTACCGAGGTGGTTTTACCCGCACCCTGCAAGCCAGCCATCATTACCACTGCCGGAGGCTGAGCGGCTAGATTCAGCTCTTCATTGGCTGCGCCCATGACCTTGACCAGTTCTTCCTGGACAATTTTCACGAACACCTGCCCAGGCGTCAGGCTTTTACTAACTTCCTGACCAACGGCTCGGGTTTTAACACCATTGATAAATTCTTTAACAACGGGCAGCGCGACATCCGCTTCCAGCAATGCCATACGCACTTCGCGCAGCGTACCTTTAATGTTGTCTTCGGTAAGTTTGGCCTGCCCTGTCACTGATTTCAGTGCATGGGTCAAGCGATCCGTCAGATTATCAAACATGGTGAATTAATAAACTCCTAACTAAAACCGGGCAATCGAACAGCGCAAGATTATACCCTAACGGGCATCCTCAACACTACTCATCAACGATAAGCATTGAATTTCAGATGCACCCAAGCTGATCATCATGCTTCTATTCAATCCTCTACACTTTTGTGACACACTTAGGTCCAATTTCCGCATTAGAATAGTTAGATACAATGAGCTTGATTTTTATCAGTTTTTTTTGCGCCGTTCTGTATCTAGCCTCTGGAGCTGTACAGGCGACCACTCTCAGTGGCAGTCGAAACGATCATACCAAGCTGGTAATGATCACTGGGACAGCTGCCGTGCTGCTGCATACCTATGCGGTATATATCGTTCTACATACCGGCGATGGAATTCAACTGGGATTCTTTCCGGTGTCCTCCCTTATCGCCTGGCTAATCGCCGGTCTCGTACTGATCAGCAGCATCCGAAAACCGCTGCAAAACCTTTTTGTCGCTCTGTTTCCATTAGCAGCTATTGCGGTCATTTTGGCGACACTGGCCCCAACCACTGCCGAATCCAAGCCTTATAGCATAGGCATTATCAGTCACATCCTTTGCTCTATTCTGGCTTACAGCGTATTTACCATCGCCGCCGTTCAGGCCATTCTAGTTACCCTGCAGGATCACCAGCTTAAACACCACCACACCCGCGGCATCGTCAATGCGCTGCCACCATTGCAGCTAATGGAAAAACTAATGTTTGAGATGCAGTGGGCCGGCCAGCTATTGCTGAGCGTTTCACTAATTACTGGCATTATATTTATCGATGATATTTTTGCTCAACACCTGGTGCACAAAACGGTCCTATCTATCATCGCTTGGGTCATCTACGCCATCATCCTTTGGGGACGCCACCAACGAGGCTGGCGCGGTATTGCAGCCGTTCGGTGGACCCTCGGAGGCTTCTGTTTCCTGATGCTCGCTTACTTCGGTAGCAAATTTGCGATAGAGGTATTGCTCTAAAATGATCTGATCGCAGTATTTTTCAGATGATTACCAATAGATTTCAATACTTGCGCCTTGACAGCGAATCAGCAAGGCACCACAATTTTGATCCCGATTGCCATTAAAGGTCACCCTCGTCTTGGACGACGCATCAATAAGCTTCCTACTGGGAATTTTGCTCCTTCTTATTCTCTGTTCCGCTTTTTTTTCCAGTTCCGAAACCGGAATGATGTCTCTCAACCGTTATCGGTTGCGACATATGGTAAAAAACAAGCATCGCGGCGCAATTCGCGCCAGCCACTTGCTGTCCCGGCCTGATCGATTGATCGGTGTAATCCTAATCGGCAATAATCTGGTCAACATCGCCGCAGCATCGATATCAACCGTGCTGGCCGTCAGGCTATGGGGCGATGCAGGCGTTGCCATCTCGACCCTGGGACTGACACTAATTATCCTTATTTTCGCTGAAGTCACCCCGAAAACTCTAGCAGCCTTGCACCCCGAGCGTGTAGCTTTTCCCGCTGCGGTAATCTTAAAGCCCCTATTAATTATCCTTTACCCTGCTGTATGGCTGATCAACGGTATCACTAACGGTCTGCTGAAAATTTTAGGGGTAAAAGCTGAGGGGCAAAATCACGACCACATCAGCAGCGAAGAGCTGCGCACAATCGTTAACGAAGCCGGTGCTCTATTGCCACAGAAAAACCAATCAATGTTGCTGGGCATCCTAGAACTGGAAGAAGTGACGGTTCAGGATATTATGATCCCCCGAAATGAAGCGGTCGGCATCGATCTTGAAGACGACCTGGACACTATTCTGGAGTTAATTTCCAACAGCGAACATACCCGTCTACCTATCTATAAGGGGGATATTAACCAGGTCGTTGGCATTCTACATCTGCGCAACATGGCACGAGTAATGAAATCCGGCGAGCCGAGCAAGGCTGCGCTGCTACAGGAAGCCAAAGAGCCCTACTTTATTCCTGAAAGCACACCACTACAGACCCAGCTATTGAACTTCCAGAAAGAAGGCAAACGCATCGGCCTGGTCGTCGACGAGTACGGCGATATACAGGGCCTTTGCACACTGGAAGACATTCTGGGAGAAATAGTCGGCGAACTATCTGACAGCCGTAAAGTAGAAAACCAGGATATTCACCCACAGGACGACGGCACCTTTTTTATCGATGGATCCGCTACGATGCGGGATATCAATAAGGCCATGGACTGGAATATGCCTGTCGATGGCCCAAAAACCCTCAACGGTTTGATCACCGAAACACTCGAGTTCATTCCCGGCTGCAACGTCTGTCTCGATATCAATGGTTATCGCATCGAAACCATTCAGATTAGAGACAACCTGATCAAGATGGCCCGAGTATCCGATAAGAGAGCAAGCAAAGAGACCTAGGGGGCTATCCTAGCGTCCCCTGCTGCTTGTTCTTTATTCGCTCCAGAACGGCCTTGCGCTGCTCACTATCCAACAGGCCCCATTCACCAATTTCCACCACATGACGGCCACAGGCAATACATTCGTCTTGCTCGTTTAGAGCACAAACGCCGATACAGGGTGATTGAACGGGCGGTTGTTCTGGCATTATATTTTCCATCTCGGTTAATTAATCCACTCTGATGAGGTTTTCTGAAAACCTTCTCATATTCTCAACATAGTGTTCAGCATTCTGGCGCAGGCCAGCGACCTCTTCTTCACTGAGGCTACGGCGCACTTTTCCAGGACAACCAACCACCAGAGAACCGTCAGGAATATCCATCCCTTCAGGCACCAGACAGTTAGCACCAATCAAGCAGTTACGGCCAATTTTGGCACCGTTGAGCACCACGGCATTAATGCCTATCAGCGAGTTATCACCTACCTCACAACCATGCAGCATAGCTTTATGCCCCACTGTGACCCCTTGGCCAATAAACAAAGGATAGCCGGGATCAGTATGCAACACCGAGGCATCTTGAATATTGCTACCGTCGCCAATAGTAATGGTTTCGTTGTCTCCTCGAATGACTACGTTAAACCAGATACTAACCTGATGACCAACTACAACAGAGCCAATAACACTGGCATTGTCCGCCACAAAATAGCTATCGCTTTTAAATTCAGCGCACAGATTATCTATTTGATAGATCATACCTACCCTTCCTTATTGTTCATTTTCGGCCGAGACTGCAACGGGATCTTTGCACCTAAACCATAGTTCAGCAACTCCACCAAAATATAGGCTGTCAGCCCCCAGATCCGATATTGCTGATAGTGGTAGCAGGGCATACGCATAAGCGCACCCTGATGATGAAACTCATCATAAGACAACTCATCCGGATCGAGAAAAAAGCGCAACGGAACTGAAAACACACTATGCAATTCGTCAGGATTGGCCACAAATTCCTGCTGATCCGAAACAATCCCGACAAAAGGTGTAACCAACAAGCCGTGCTTTGAAACACACTGAGCCAATTGCGATACCACGCGAACATCACTGGGATGCAAGCCAATTTCCTCATGAGCCTCCCGTAGCGCGGTCACTTCAATAGACAGGTCGCCCTTATCCATTTTACCCCCAGGGAACGCAACTTCACCTTGATGAGATGAAAGCGTATGGGCACGCAGGGTCAAAATAACTCGGGGGTCAATAGGGTCATCAGTCAACGCCAGCAGAACCCCCGCCTGGGGACGCTCATGACAGATAGTACGCGGCTGATAACGATCAAGTCGCGACTCTATTAGACTCAACACATCCTCTTTTGGGTGAAGCATTTGTTTACCTTTTGGACTTGATCCCTATGATATTTGTCGTAGATGATAGCCTGATAGAATACAAATGTTGAGAACTACTGTTTGCTCACTTAACAAGAGACGCCATTCACGATGAAATTCTGCAGCCAATGCGGCTCAAAGGTGCACCTCGAAGTCCCCGCCGGCGATAACCGCCACCGCTTTGTCTGCAGCGAGTGTCGAGAGATCCACTATCAGAACCCGAAAATAGTTGCAGGTTGCCTAGTGGCCCATGAAGATAAAGTGCTGCTATGTAAGCGCGACATCGAACCACGCAGGGGCCTCTGGACTTTGCCTGCCGGATTTATGGAGAACAACGAAAGCACTCGCGAAGCGGCGATCAGAGAGACCCGTGAGGAAGCGTGTGCGGAGGTTGTTATAAGCAACCTCTACACGCTCACCAGCATTATCTCGATCGACCAGATCCAGATGATTTACCTAGCCTCGATGACGACGCCCTGTTTTTCTGCAGGAGATGAAACCCTGGAGGCGCGACTTTTTGATGAAACTGAAGTCCCCTGGAATGAACTGGCGTTTGAAACAATCAGCACAGCGCTTAGGTATTATTTTGAAGACCGTAAAAAGGGGGTATTTCCGCTACGCCATATCGATCTAAACAGAAAAAGACCAGACGCTGACCAGAGCTAAAGCTGACGACTGTTAGATGCTTTCCAGACGGATCACATCATAGGCCACTTCTTCATAAGGATGAGCCTTTTTCAGGGTATCGACCGCCTGCTGGATAAGACCATCCTCACAGACCATTTCCACCTTAGATTCCACAACTTGTTCGACCTGCCCCGGTTGACCTATATAAGGCTGACTGCCGTCTAAAGGACGAAACTGGCCGATTCCTTCAGTTTGCCAGCAGCAGCTATCATAGGCGCCTATTTTTCCCGCACCTATACTGAAAAGCGCTTCCTTTACTGTTTCGAGATGAGCCTTAGGTACGAAGAAACAGAGCTTATACATAAACACAAATCCTTATATGTACCCCGTTATCGAGGCATTAAGCGCTTTCGTTGAGTATTTATAAAGGAGATATCAAGAACCTCATCAAACTGTCCGCTCAGCGCATTTACCGCGACCATATACTGATGGAACCCACAGGTCAGCGGGAAGAAAGCGTGATTCGCATCAGTGCCATATTCTCTTTCATAGGACTGCCAAACCTTTCCATCTGCCTCATCCATTACTATCTGCCGACTAAGGTCCCATTCGTCTTCTAACACCGTGGCCAGAGACTCACCCGGATATGCAACCATAGCATCGCCATACACAAAGCCTGGATGCTTCGGGTATCCCGGGGGTAACTGCAGAGACCGTTGCTGCCAATCTTGCAGCTGTTCTAAGGTCAACGGCGGAAGCACAGCTACAACGACTGGGTGGTTTGGAGAATTAAGCAGAGAAAGATCTACGACAGCATAGTCCACCTGTTGTTGATTAAGGCAAACAAAAAATCCGTCATGGAATACGGTCAATACCGGTTTCTGTGAATAGAGCACCGACACTCCATAACAAAGAGCTATCACCTGCACAATCGCCACAACACTAAGATCAAATTTCAAACCGGGCTTGTTCTTTTTGAACAGAATCAATGTCATCAAAGGTCCCAGCCCCACATCCACCAAGGCAACCATTTGCATGGCTTTCCACACCCCGGACGTCTCCAGATATATGGAAGGATACCAAATCAGCGCCACCAACAACGTGACTGCACAGAAAATCGATAGACTCAGCGAAAAATGGAGCAGAAAGGCTTTGAACTTAGTCATGCATAATCTCGGTAAAAACTCTCATAAAAAAACTAAAGTAATTAATTCTCGAAGGTCTCAACGATTTTTTTCAGTACTTCAAGAGCTACATAACCGACGACAATACAAATATCGTCACTGAGCCATTGCGGTGAGCACCCCTACCAATATCAATCATTCAAACATATCGCTTATCCAGCGCACAGCCTCGACTTGATAGGCAGTAAAGCCTTCGCCATGAACAGGTAGAAAAACCCGCCAAGGGCATCAGCTAATACATCCAGCAACGAAAAATAACGATAGGGCAAATACCACTGAACCACTTCAATTAACAAACCATACACAACTAAAAGAAGCAGATTAAAAAAGTTAAATCGTCGCTCTGGAAAACTGAAGTCACTAAGCCCGGCCAATACCAGAAAAGCAAAAAAATGTTTAGCTTTATCCCAGACCGAATCGAGAACAGGGATAGCCTGCCCCGTCGTCGCTAGGAAAGTGACTGCAATTAGCGACACCACCAACAATAACCTGAACAGATTACGATGCTGATATCTCATAATTTTTATTTTAATCATCCCTATAAAAATGGTTTTCTTTGCAATGATTGCTACGAAAAGCATGCCAGAAGACACATCGAATAGGGACAACACAATGTCGTTCTAGCCCTGAAGGACTTCATAGATGATGATGCCCTAGCTACCCTTACGGTTCATTGAAACCCCCAATATTAAAGTAAAGACACTATTACCTAAAGCCCAAACCTAACGTTAAACTAAGAGCCCAACACTCAGAAACCCAGGCACCGAACATACAGGGTGGCGGTAAATAATTTATGGCCGTATTGCCCGGTATCAGCCAAGAAACGTGCCTAGTAACGGCCGAATACCTTAGCCAAACCTTTGCAGCGTGGTTTACAATCATGAGCGACCGCACAAAGCTAACGGCGGCAGGCCCCCTCTGATGGTGGCTTAACCTCTACTATCGTCACTGAGCCATTGCGGTGAGCACCCCTACCAATATCAATCATTCAAACATATCGCTTATCCAGCGCACAGCCTCGACTTGATAGGCAGTAAAGCCTTCGCCATGAACAGGTAGAAAAACCCGCCAAGGGCATCAGCTAATACATCCAGCAACGAAAAATAACGATAGGGCAAATACCACTGAACCACTTCAATTAACAAACCATACACAACTAAAAGAAGCAGATTAAAAAAGTTAAATCGTCGCTCTGGAAAACTGAAGTCACTAAGCCCGGCCAATACCAGAAAAGCAAAAAAATGTTTAGCTTTATCCCAGACCGAATCGAGAACAGGGATAGCCTGCCCCGTCGTCGCTAGGAAAGTGACTGCAATTAGCGACACCACCAACAATAACCTGAACAGATTACGATGCTGATATCTCATAATTTTTATTTTAATCATCCCTATAAAAATGGTTTTCTTTGCAATGATTGCTACGAAAAGCATGCCAGAAGACACATCGAATAGGGACAACACAATGTCGTTCTAGCCCTGAAGGACTTCATAGATGATGATGCCCTAGCTACCCTTACGGTTCATTGAAACCCCCAATATTAAAGTAAAGACACTATTACCTAAAGCCCAAACCTAACGTTAAACTAAGAGCCCAACACTCAGAAACCCAGGCACCGAACATACAGGGTGGCGGTAAATAATTTATGGCCGTATTGCCCGGTATCAGCCAAGAAACGTGCCTAGTAACGGCCGAATACCTTAGCCAAACCTTTGCAGCGTGGTTTACAATCATGAGCGACCGCACAAAGCTAACGGCGGCAGGCCCCCTCTGATGGTGGCTTAACCTCTACTTTTGGCACCCGCTAAAAAAGGGAGGATTACATCAGGCTCTAAACGGGAGGCATAAAAAAAAGGGCCACCCAATGGGTAGCCCTTTCTTCGAA